>JAFYAQ010000019.1 GCA_017540645.1 Oscillospiraceae bacterium | reverse complement strand
AAGGAGGCGCCCATGCCGTTCATGACCATGATGTTGCCCAGCTGGGTGGGATCGTTGATGCCCATGGCGTACTTGAGGATGAAGAACCAGATGGTGATGTCCAGCATGCCCAGACCCACCACGGTGAAGCCCATGACGGAACCGGAGGAGAAGGCCACGTTCAGGCCCTTGTTCAGACTCTCGTGGGCGGCGTTGGCGGTGCGGGCGTTGGAGCTGGTGGCGATCTTCATGCCGATGAAGCCGGCCAGCATGGACCAGATACCGCCGGTCAGGAAGGCGAAGGGCGTGACCCGGGAGAGCATCTGCCCCTTGGAGGCAAACGCGATGATCAGCAGGATCACAAACACGACGGCGAATACTTTTGCTACGGTGGTATACTGATGCTTCAGGTAGGCGTTGGCGCCCTCACGAATGGCAGCGGCGATCTTTTTCATCCTGTCGGTGCCTTCGGAGAACCCCATGACCTTCTTTGCCTGCATCACGGCAAAGATACCGGCAATGGCAGCGCCAATGAAGCCGATCCAGAAAAGGTTTTCCACTGTGCTTCACTCCTCTTGTAAATTCTTTCCCTTGTCCGGGCCCTTCCATTTTAATCGAAGTTTCCGGTTTTTGCAATCCATATTTCCCGTAAAATCCACGTTTTGACGATTCTTTTTTTCTTGGCATTCCATAGAATTATCCGATGGATCGGAGCCTCGGCGGGCATGGGGCGTCAGAGCCGTTCCAGCTGTTCCCGGATCAGAGCGTCCACGGCGGAAAAATCCACATAGGGACGGTACAGCGCCTCCAGCCGGTCGTGGAGATCCTTTGCCTTCCGGAGAGCCCCCACCGCCTGCTGCAGCAGCCGGTCGCGGGTTTCCCGGCAGCCGAGGAATTCCCTGCTTCGGAGCGCGTCTTCTCCCGCCGCAGCCGCCAGAGGGACATGCGCCCCGCCGGGACGCGGGGACCGGCCCGGGTCCTTCACGGCGGCAAAGGCGATCGACTGCTCCGGCAGGATCAGCCCCTCCAGCCGGGAGGGGCGCAGGGGGTCGGGGCAGAGGATCACGCGGCAGCCCGATTCCCTGCAGCGGGCGCGGAGCGCCTGCAGAAAAGCATCCGCCAGCCCAAAACGGTCGTCCAGCGTGAAAAACCGCTCCGCCTCCACCTCGTCCCAGAGGGAGAGACGGCCCTTGCAGCTGTAGACCGAGAGGAAACGGCGCTGCGCCCGGTACCCGCCCTCCGGCCTCACCAGCCCTGAGATCATGGCATCGGCCCGCTCCGCCGCCCCGGCCCGGTCCGCCGCGCCCACAAGGCCCGGGATAAGCTCCGGGGCGGCCAGCGCCGCCGCGTCCAGCAGCGCATAGCTCCGGGCGTACTGTTCCCGATAGAGTCGGAAGAACTCCCGGATCTGCTCCCGGTGGGCCGCCAGACCCGGACGGTAGCAGCCGCTCATGTCCAGATACTGCCCGCCGGCCCCCGGCTCCCCCGGCTCCTGGACATGGGGGGACGTGGCGTCCACATAGCCCAGACGGGCCTCCCGGAGGTAGACCCCGTCCAGGGAATCCGGGTCCCCGGAACAGAGGGCACACTCCGCCTGCATGCCGAGATTGCCGGCCGCCCGGGCCACGGAGCGCATCAGCGTGGACTTTCCGTTGCCGGGCCCGCCCTTGATGTACCAGAGACAGGCGTCTTCCCGGGGCGGGAAGTCCTCGTAGCAGGAATAAAAGCCGTCCGCGGTGTTGGCGCCCAGGAAATACCGCAGCGGCGCGCCGTTTTTGCCCATGATCCTCATCCCTTCCTTGCTTTATCTCTACCAGCATATGCCGCCGGAGGGCAAAATGATCCTGCCGCCGGAAGAAATTCCTTCCGCTTTCCGAAAATACGCTCTTTAAGTCTCGGAAAGCTTGTGCTATAATCATACTAACTATGGTTTTAAGGAACATCAGACCTATGAACGATATGACGCAGGACAACAGCCTCTCCCGGGATCGGGAGGATCTGATCGAAGGACGCAACGCCGTACAGGAGGCCCTCAAAGCCGGCCGTACCATCGACAAGCTCTATGTAGCCCGGGGGGACACGGACCGGACGCTGGCTCGCATTCTCCAGAAAGCCAGGGACCGGGGGATCGTGATCACCGAGTGCGACCGCCGCAAGCTGGACGCCATGAGTGCCACGGGGGCCCACCAGGGCATCATCGCCCAGGCCGCCATGCGGGAGTACAGCAGTGTGGAGAACATGCTTGCCCTGGCCGAGAGCCGGGGGGAGCCGCCCTTCCTCATCGTATGCGACGAGATCGCCGACCCCCACAATCTGGGCGCCATCCTCCGCACGGCAGAGTGCGTGGGTGCCCACGGTGTGCTGATCCCCAAGCGCCGCAGCGCCGGACTTACGGCCATCGTGGACAAAGCCAGCGCCGGGGCGGCGGAGCATATGCTGGTCGCCCGGGTGACCAATCTGCCCGAGACGCTCAAGGAAATGAAGAAGAAGGGCCTGTGGGTTTACGGCACGGCGGCGGACGGCACCGGCGCTCTGTGGAAGACCGACATGCGGGGCCCTGTCTGCCTGGTGATCGGCTCCGAGGGCTTCGGCATGGGCCGCCTGGTGGCGGAGCAGTGCGACGTTACGGTCAGCATCCCCCTGCGGGGCAAGGTGACCTCTCTGAATGCCAGCACCGCGGCGGCGGTGATGATGTATGAGATCCTCCGTCAGCGCAGCACCGGGAATGAGGGATAGTATGGCAAGACGTAAGGATAGCAAACCCCGCCGGCGGCATGAGATCGCCCCGGCGGAGATCAGCCCCGCGGAGTTCTCCCTGGAGGACATCCTCTCGGAATACCGCCAGTTCTCCATGGAACCGGAGACCGCAGCGCCGGAAGCGCCCCCCTCGGAGCCCATCGCGTTGGAACCGGAGGAGGATGGCGTCCTCACAGCCCGGGTCCCGGCGAGTACGGAGCAGCCCCGGCAGGAAATGCCGGACCCAGCTCCGGAGGAGAGCCCGGAGGAGGCCGCCGAGCCGGACGCTCCGGCGCCGGACATGCCCCCGGAGGACGTGCTGGACGAGCTGTACGCCCCGGAGGAGCTGAAGCCCTGGCGGGAGCCGGAGGAGAACGCGCGGCCCGCCCGCGCCGGCAGAACGACACCGGAGCCGCCGGAAAACCCGGAGCTGCCGGAAAACCCGGAGCCGTCGGAGATCCCGGAGCCGTCGGAGCTGTCGGATATTCCGGAACCGTCAGAAACGACGGCCGCGCCGGAAGCGCCCGAGACGGCGGAGACTCCGCTGACGGACGAGGGCTACGGGGACGACACGGACTTTTACGCCGGACCCGTGGAGGCAAAAGGGGAGGAGAGCGACGCTTTTGCCGACGCTCCCGGGGGACCGGAAAGCCCTGACCGCCCCGGCCGCGCCCCCACCGGCGGCACGCTGGAGCGGATCTGGAAAAAGATTTCCGGCCTGCTGGCCATGGAATCCTTCAAACGGGAGCAGCGCCGCCGCCAGGCGCCTCCCGAGCCGGAAAACGCGGACAAGGAAATGGCCCCGGACAAGGCGGCCCGCTACTACGCCGCCCAAATGCCCGCCCTGCGGCTGCGCTCCTTCGGAGCGCTGGGGGTATGTGTGCTGCTGAGCTGGCTCAGCGTGGGCAGCGGTCTCGGTCTCGGTATTCCGGGGAGCCTTGCCACCGATGTCCGGCTGGCGGCCATGGTGCTGCTGGTGGGCCAGATCACCGTGATGCTGCTGGCCCTGGACGTGGTCACGGCGGGGATCATGTCCCTCTTCCGGGGACGGCCCGGCGCGGAGAGTCTGCTGGCGGTGGCATCCCTGGCCTCTGTGGCAGACACTGTGGCCATCATCCTCAGCCGGAACGGCGGGCGCGGCATCCCCTACGGTGCGGTCACGTCTCTGGGACTTTTCTTTGCCCTGCGGGGCGCCTGGCACAACGCCGGGGGATATCACGATTCCTTCCTCGCCCTCTTCCAGAGCGCCGAGCCCGTCACCCTCAGTCAGGAGGAGCTGCCCGAGCGCAGGGGAAAAGTGCTGGTGACCGCCCGGCGGGAGACGAAGGGCTTCATCCGGCGCAGCGAGGAGCCGGGGGAGGCGGAGCTGTTGGCCACGGCGGGCTTTTTCCCCATGCTGCTCTCCGCGGCGACGCTCTCCCTGGCAGCGGCGGTGGGCAGCGGCGATATAGGCGCGTTTTTCCACGTCTTTGCCCTGATGACGGCCGTGTGCGCCGGTTTCGGCTGGCTCTTTTCCTACCCCTTCCTCTTCTCCAAAGCCGCCCACAGTCTGATGGTCCGGGGCTCCGCCCTGGCCGGGTGGACCGGGGCCCGGGAGATGGGAACGGGACGCCGTCTGGTGATCCGGGATACGGACATCTTTCCGGAGGACACCGTGGAGATCACGGGCATCCGGCTGCTGGATAAATCCCGCGCCCAGCATATCATCGCCTGTGCGGGCACCATGCTCTCCACCGCGGGTACCGGGACGGCTGTGGTCTTTACCGAACTCATGCGCCGGCACAAGGCGGCCATGCAGACGGTGGAGGACTTCTCCGTGGGAGAGGGCGGCTGCAAGGGCGTCATCCAGTACCAGGAGGTCCGGGTGGGCTCAGTGGGCTACATGTACCTGAGCGGCGTCAAGGTGCCGGATAAGCTGAAGGCGAACAACGCGGTGTACATCGCCATCGACGGAGAGCTGAGCGGCGTATTCCACTACCGCTACCGGCCTATGGGCAGCGTGCAGCGGGCCCTGTATACCATGCGGAGGAAGCGGCGCAAGCCTCTGGTCCTGGCCCGGGATTTCAATATTGACCCCCTGCTGGTGCGGCAGGCCTTCGGCGTGTCCACCGAGGGCTTTGAGTTCCCGCCCTTCCCGGAGCGTTACAAGCTGGCTGCGGCGCTCACCGACGGCAAGCGTCCCGTGGCCGGCGTCATGGCACGGGAGGGCCTGGATCTGGTGGTGGATCTGGCCGAGAGCGGCAGCCAGCTCTACCAGCTGGGCAGGATCTGCGCCTGGGCCGCTCTGGCCTCCGCGGTGCTGGGCATGGTGCTGATGCTCATTCCCTGCTGGCTGGGGAACTGGGCGGCGGCCTCCGCCTGGCGGGTGCTGGCCTATGGGCTGCTCTGGCTGCTGCCGGCGCTGATCTCCCGACTGCTGCTGCAAAAATAAAAACTTGCCAAACTATGGCGGACCGTGTATAATGTATATTTGCTGAGCCTTTTGTTTTCGTGATTTAGTAAAACTGATATAAGGAGAGGAAACCCACATGAGCTATACCACAAAAAATCTCCGCAATGTCGCCCTGCTGGGCCATGGCAACAACGGAAAGACCAGCCTGGCGGAAAGCATGCTGTATGTCACCGGCGCCATTGACCGCCTCGGCAAGGTCAGCGACGGCAACACCGTCTGCGATTACGACGCCGAGGAAACCGCCCGACAGATCACCATTTCCACCGCGGTTGCCCCTGTGGAGTTCGGCGGCTGCAAGATCAACGTGCTGGACTGCCCCGGCTACTTTGACTTTGCCGGAGATGTGCTCTGCGCCCTGCGGGCTGTGGAGGCCGGCATCATCGTTGCTGCGGCCAAGGACACCGGCGAGAGCGTTTCCGTCGGCGCCCAGCGCAGCTGGAAATACCTGAAGAAGGCTGAGCTGCCTGTGATGTTCGTCATTTCCAAGTGCCTGGAGGAGCACGGCGACTACGAGAAGGCTCTCCATGTGCTGCAGGATAAATTCGGCAAGACCCTCTGCCCCGTGACCATCCCCATGAGCGACGGCAGCGGCGTGGTGGACCTGGTCCACAACATCGCCTACCGCACCAAGGGCAACAAGGTGGAGAAGCTCCCCATCCCCGCCGCCGACGCCGAAGAGGCCGAGTCCCTCCGGGCCGAGCTGATGGAGGCCGCCGCCGGCGCCACCGAAGAGCTGATGGAGAAGTTCTTCGAGACCATGGAGCTCAGCGAGGATGAGATCGTCACCGGTCTGAAGCAGGGCGTGAAGACCCGCGAGGTCATCCCCGTCTTTGCCAGCGACGCCATGACCAACCTGGGCACCGCCGCTCTGCTCCAGGGCATTCTGGACTATGTCCCCGCCCCCGAGGAGAAGGCCGCCCCCACCACCGGCTTCGTGTTCAAGACCGTGTCCGACAAGTTCGGCAAGTTCAGCTTTGTGAAGGTCGTCTCCGGCAAGATCACCGCGGCCATGACCCTGCGGAATCTCCGTTCCTCCTCCAACGACAAGCTGGGCCGTCTGTACACCATGTGCGGCAAGAAGTCCACCGAGATCCAGGAAGCCGTCTGCGGCGATATCCTGGCCGTGGGCAAGATGGACTGGAAGACCAACGACACCGTCACCGACGACAAGGACGGCGAGCCTCTGCCCGCCGTGGAGATCCCCGCCCCCTTCTACTCCATGGCCATCCGTCCCAAGACCAAGGGCCAGGACGACAAGGTCAGCGGCGGTCTCGCCAAGCTCAATGAGGAAGACATCTCCTTCAACCTGTACAATAACCCCGAGACCCATCAGATGGTCCTCTCCGGCGCCGGCGACATCCAGATGAGCGTTCTGACCTCCAAGCTGAAGAACCTCTACAACGTGGATACCGAGCTGTTCCCCGCCCGTGTGGCCTACCGGGAGAAGATCAAGGGCAAGGTGGAGGCCCACGGCCGCCACAAGAAGCAGACCGGCGGCAGCGGCCAGTTCGGCGATGTGTGGATCCGCTTTGAGCCCCAGGAGGAGAGCGACGACATGGTCTTCGCCGAGGAAGTCTTCGGCGGCAGCGTGCCCAAGAACTTCTTCCCCTCCGTGGAAAAGGGCCTGCGCAATGCGGTGCAGAAGGGCGTTCTGGCCGGCTACCCCCTGGTGGGCCTGAAGGCCACCCTGTACGACGGCTCCTACCACCCCGTGGACTCCAACGATATGGCCTTCCAGACTGCGGCCCGTCTGGCCTACCAGGACGGCATCCCCCGCGCCAAGCCCACCATTATGGAGCCCATCGGCAAGCTCTTCGTCACCATTCCCGACGAGTTCCAGGGCGCCATCATCGGCGACATCAACTCCAAGCGGCGGGGCACCATGCTGGGCTCCATGCCTGCGGAAGACGGCATGACCACCATCGAGGCGGACGTACCCATGGCCGAGATGAGCACCTACACCATCGACCTGCGCTCCATGACCCAGGGCGCCGGCTCCTTCACCTGCAACTTCGAGCGCTATGAGGAGGCCCCCGCCAACGTGCAGCAGAAGGTCATCGAGGAATCCAAGAACAACGCCGAGGATTGATCTCCAGCCCTTAATAAAAGACCGGTAGCCGATTTGGTTGCCGGTCTTTTTTGCGCTTATGGAGTTTGGCGTTTGAACAACACATTTCCCAGCAGGAAAAGCATCCCCGGAAACAGCAGCACTGCCGCCGGCATCAACCTTACCGTCTCCGACCCATTCTTCCGAAACGGGTTTGACGGTTTTTCGCGTCAACATCCGGCTCTACGAAAGAGTGAATTCATGGATTGCGCATCGTAAAACCATATGATATTCTTGCATAGAAACAGCATTACAGCGTTTGGGGAGGGCGCAAAAGTGGGAAAGCCTTTTGTTTCTCTGATTTCCAATGATCAATTTCAAATTGCCTGCACCGGCCAGACAGTTTATGTGCTGGATATAAAAGGAAATGAATTGGCAAAATTCAAGGATATGACATATGCTTATTATCCCGCTCTGCATCCGAAGGGAGATTTGGCTGCCGTGTACAGCAATACTGGTGTCATGGCTGTTTATTCTCTTTCTGAGCTGCGGCTGATCAGAAAATTCCGGGTCACCGCTGTGAAAGATACGCAAACCGACCGAATCCCTTGTTTTTCCCCTGACGGGCAGTATCTGTATCATATCGAAGGCAGAAAAGGTAACTCGCTCAACAGCCGCCTGTCTGTCTATTCAACGACGGATTTTCGGCCTGTCTTTCGTCTATTCGAGCAGGGACAAGAGACAGTTTTCCTTCGTATGGAATTTGATCGAGAAACAGGAATACTCTTTCTGTTGGGTTATGAGCGTCAAGAAAACAGCAACAATTATTTTGTTGCCAAGCTGAATGGACAATCTCTGGAGGATGTGCGGTCACTCAATAAGCATACTTACGATTTTTACGAAAGTGCTGTTTACCTCAAACAGACAGGCTTTACGCAAGATTCTTACCAATGGTCGGAATTTGCAATAAAACCCAGGGTAAGATCCGATATAGAACGTATGGTGGGACATCCTGTGGATATGGGGCCTTTTAATCGGTCGTATACACTGGATGATTTGATGCAGATGAAGCTTTCTTTGTCCTGCCTCTGGGCAGAAGCGGAGAACCACTGATTGCAAGCGGAAACACTTATTGCAGGGAGAAACAAAAGAATAATCAGCGAAGGGGATCGTTATTGCAGTATGCCCGGACGGGGGTAACGGATTGTTAATGGCATCCGATTAGGTTATAAGAATCAGCCACGAAGCTCTGAAAAATATAGACCGGGGGGCCAGCCCGGCGGATTGTTTCTCGGAAGCAATAATCTATGGTTTTGCATAGAGAAATGAAAAGGATTCTATAAGAAAAATAATACCGGACTGTTATAACAGTCCGGTATTATTATATGCCAACCGAATGAGACAGGTATTTGCATCAATTTATCAAATCCTTCTTATGAACAGGCGCCCAGCGGCTGCCGGATATTTTTACGCTTATAGGGTTTATCGTTTGAATAACACATTTCCGAGCAGGAAAAGCATCCCCAGAAACAGCAGCGCCGCCGCCCAGTAGAGCGGCAGGGGGAACAGCGCCGGAAAGAGATGCCCTGCCATGGCCCCGAAGGACGCCGCTTCGGCACAGATCACCGCCGGGATCAGCCCCGCCTCCAGGGCACAGAGAGCCATGGCGAGGCCGTCGGCGCAGACGAGCGCCCCCGCGCTCATCCCCGGCAGCAGCGCGCCCGCCGCCAGGGCGGAAAACACCAGGGCGCACAGCTGCCGCCGCCGGTCGTGGACGGCGTCCGGTCCGCTGAGCCGGAAGATCGTCAGCCCGGCCAGGACGGCGTAGGCGGCGATTCCCGCGGCCCGGGACAGGGCGGGGGAGATGGCGTACAGTCCCGGCGCTCCCCGCTGCTTCTGCAGGGCAGCGTAGGCCCCCAGCCCCGGCCAGAAGGGAAAGAGCAGCTCGCCGCTCCGCCCCAGCAGCAGCGCCGGGAGCAGCAGCAAAAGATATCCCCCCGCCAGAGACAGCAGCGTCCGACCCAGGTTCTCCCGCACGGCCGGGAACACCAGGAATACCGGCAGCACCCAAAGGACCATGGGCTGAAAGGCCACCGCCGCGCCCAGCAGCGCGCCCCCCAGGGCAAAGCGCCCGCTCAGGATCAGCGCGGCAGCCAGAGTGGGGAAAAGGGCATAAAAGCTCGTGCCCATGCCCCCGCTGCTTGCCAGGATGCCGGAGGGCAGGAGCAGCATAAAAAGAAACACCCAAAGCCGGGGGCGGGGCTTTCCGCTGACGGAGCGCACGCAGCGCTGCCCGCACCAGGCCAGCAGCAGATCCCCCAGGAACTCCATACATTTAAATATGTATACGCTGCCCCTGGGAGTATAGGCGCAGGCAGCCAGCAGATACTGCATCCCCACGGCATAGGGCCCGGAATAATACCGCACGCCCGGAAACCCGCCCGCGCCCCGAAACCAGGACAGAGCGTCCAGCAGCGCGTCCTCCTCCGCCGAAGGGGTCCGGCCCGCAAGCACGCAGCGAGCGCCCATGGCCAGCAGCAGCAGAACGAACACGCCGGAGCGCCCGACGCCCTTCCGGGGCATCAGCCCCTCCCGGTACAGCAGCCCACAGCCGGCGCTCACGGTCAGCGCCAAAATGATCAGCTTCTCCATGGAATTTCTCCCCAAGAAAATGTCAATAAAAGAAAAAACGCCCTTGACACGGCAAGGACGGCTTGGTATAATAACTTGCTGCGTTCTCAAATAGAATCGCGCAACACCCCTTTTACGTAACATAGTATACCAGACTGCCGCAAAAAAATCAACCCGCAAATGCGAAAAATGCAAAATAAAGCAACGCATCCGGGCGTTTCTTTGCGCAGCGCAAGCGTTTTGCCCCCATTCGGGATAAAATCGCCGGCAGGCCCGGCGGAAAGGGAGATCAGCGATGCCACAAGACGTACTGTACGGAAAGACCATTCGCAAGAGCTATGCCCGGAGAGAAGAGATCCAGGACATGCCCCATCTTCTGGAGATCCAGAAGAACTCCTACAAGTGGTTTCTGGAAAAGGGACTGCGGGAGGTATTCAAGGGCGTAGAGGCCATCACCGACTATTCCGGCAATCTGGAAATGACCTTCGTGGACTACTCCATGAACGAGGACCCCAAGTATGATGTGGAGGAGTGCAAGGCCCGGGACGCCACTTATGCCGCTCCCATCAAGGTCACGGTCCGTCTCCACAACCGGGAGACCGAGGAGATCAAGGAGCAGGAGATCTTCATGGGAGATTTCCCCCTGATGACCCCCAGCGGCACCTTCGTCATCAACGGCGCCGAGCGGGTGATCGTCTCCCAGATCGTCCGCAGCCCCGGCATCTATTTTGACAAGATCACCGACAAGACCCAGAACTCTGTGTACGGCACCACCATCATCCCTTATCACGGCGCGTGGCTGGAGTATGAGACGGACCTGAACGACCTTTTCTACGTCCGCATCGACAAGACTCGGAAGATCCCCGTCACCCTGCTGCTGAAGGCCCTGGGCAACTACCGGGAGGATAAGCCCTACACCTGGCTCAGCTGCCTGCCCGACACCGAACGTGTGGGCGGCGCCGTCACCTCCGAGGCGCTGAAAGAGATCTTCGCCAATGACAAGCATATTGTCACCACCCTGGACCGGGACACCTGCATCACCCGTGACGACAGCCTTCTGGAGATCTACCGGAAGCTGCGCCCCGGCGATCCCCCCACGGTGGAGAGCAGCGAGACCCTTCTCGACGGCCTGTTCTTTGATCACCGCCGTTATGATATCTCCCATGTGGGCCGCTTTAAGTTCAACAAAAAGCTGGCTCTCTATCCCCGCGTAGTGGGCTACAAGCTGGCCGCTCCGGTGGCCGACCCCATGACCGGCGAGGTCATTGCCGAGGAAGGAGAGGTCCTGACCCGGGAGAAAGTCCGCCTGCTGGAGCGCCGCGCCGTCAACTCCCTGATGCTCTCTCTGGACAGCGGGGAGACGGTCCGCGTCTTCTCCAACGGCATGGTCAACGCCGCCGATCTTTTGCATTTTTCCGACGATGAGGAGGAGAATGTCCGCATCTGCCGGGAGGATCTGGGCCTGCGGGAGAGCGTCCGCTTCATCATCCTGCGCCAGCTGATGGAGCAGTATGAGGGCGACGAGCTGAAGGAGCAGATCATTGCTCACCAGAGCGAGCTGCTGCCCCTGCACGTGATCGTGGACGATATCTTCTCCGCCGCCAACTATCTGTGCTGCCTGGCCCACGGCATCGGCGAGCCCGATGACATCGACCACCTGGGCAACCGCCGGGTGCGCAGCGTGGGCGAGCTGCTGCAAAACCAGTTCCGCATCGGCTTCTCCCGCATGGAGCGGGTGATCCGGGAGCGGATGACCCTCCAGGATCTGGACGTGGTCACACCCCAGAGCCTGATCAACATCCGGCCTGTCACCGCCGCCATCAAGGAGTTCTTCGGCTCCTCCCCCCTGAGCCAGTTCATGGACCAGACCAACCCTCTGGCAGAGCTGACCCACAAGCGGCGTATCTCCGCCCTGGGCCCCGGCGGTCTGACCCGGGAGCGGGCCAACTTCGACGTGCGTGACGTTCATTACAGCCATTACGCCCGTCTGTGCCCCATTGAGACCCCCGAAGGTCCCAACATCGGCCTGATCAACTACCTGAGCTCCTATGCCCGGGTGAACGAATACGGCTTCCTGATCTCCCCCTACCGCCGGATCGACAAGGAGACCGGCGTGGTGACCCGGGAAGTGGTATACATGACCGCCGACCAGGAGGATCAGTATATCATGGCCATGGCCACCGAGCCCCTGGACGAGGAGGGGAGACTGCTCAACAAGCGTGTCACCTGCCGGCACCGGGACGAGATCGTGGAAGTGGACCGGGATCGGGTGGACTTCATGGACGTGTCCCCCCGGATGATGATCTCCATCGCCACCGCCATGATCCCCTTCCTGGAGAACGACGACGCCAACCGCGCCCTGATGGGCGCCAACATGCAGCGGCAGGCCGTGCCTCTGCTGACCACCCAGCAGCCCATTGTGGCCACCGGCATCGAGCATCGCTGCGCGGTGGACTCCGGCGTGGTGGTCCTGGCCGAGGGCGACGGCGAGGTCCGCCGCGTCAGCGCCGACAACATCACCATCCGCTACGACAGCGGAGAGACCAAGGATTATAAGCTCATCAAGTTCTCCCGCAGCAACCAGGGTACCTGCTTCAACCAGCGCCCCATTGTAAAGGTCGGCGAGCGGGTCAAGGACGGCGACGTGATCGCCGACGGCCCCTCCACCTCCCAGGGCGAGATCAGCCTCGGCAAGAACATCCTGGTGGGCTTCACCACCTGGGAAGGCTATAACTACGAGGACGCCGTCATGCTCAACGAGCATCTGGTGATCGACGACGTTTTCACCTCCATCCACATCGAGGAGTACGAGTGCAACGCCCGGGACACCAAGCTGGGCGGCGAAGAGATCACCCGGGATATTCCCGGCGTGGGCGACGACGCGCTCAAGTACCTGGACGAGACCGGCGTCATCTCCATCGGCGCCGAGGTCCGCAGCGGCGATATCCTGGTGGGCAAGGTCACTCCCAAGGGCGAGACCGACCTGACCGCGGAGGAACGGCTGCTCCGCGCCATTTTCGGCGAGAAGGCCCGGGAGGTCCGGGACACCTCTCTGCGCGTTCCCCACGGCGAGAGCGGCATCATCGTGGACGTGAAGAAATTCACCCGCGAAAACGGGGACGAGATGAGCCCCGGCGTCAACATGGTGGTCCGTGTCTATATCGCCCAGAAGCGGAAGATCTCCGTGGGCGACAAGATGGCCGGCCGCCACGGCAACAAGGGCGTCGTGTCCCGCATCCAGCCCCGGGAGGATATGCCCTATCTGCCCGACGGCACCCCGCTGGACATCTGCCTGAACCCCCTGGGCGTGCCCTCCCGTATGAACATCGGACAGGTGCTGGAGGTCCACCTGGGCTACGCGGCTCAGGCGCTGGGCTGGAAGGTGGCCACCCCCATCTTTAACGGCGCCAACGAGGAGACTATCCGCCAGACCCTGAAGCAGGCCGGACTCCGGGAGGACGGCAAGAGCGTCCTCTACGACGGCCGTACCGGCGAGAAGTTCGACAGCGACATCACCGTCGGCTGGGTCTACTTCCTGAAGCTCCACCACCTGGTGGACGACAAGATCCACGCCCGTTCCACCGGCCCCTACAGCCTGGTCACCCAGCAGCCTCTGGGCGGCAAGGCCCAGTTCGGCGGCCAGCGCTTCGGCGAAATGGAGGTCTGGGCCCTGGAGGCCTACGGCGCCGCCCACACGCTCCAGGAGATCCTGACCGTGAAGTCCGACGACGTGACCGGCCGTGTCCGCACCTATGAGAGCATCGTAAAGGGCCACAACATCCCCGAGCCCGGCGTGCCCGAGAGCTTCAAGGTCCTGGTCAAGGAACTGCAGGCTCTCTGCCTGGATATCAAGGTCCTGGATAAGGACGGCCAGGAGATCGAGCTGAAAGAGGACGACGACGATGATTACATCCCCGGCATGAGGGATGATTACCGCTCCAGCGAGGAGGAGTTCGCCGACGCCGGCTTTGCGATCGACCGGTCCCAGTCCGTGTTCGGGGACGCCCCCGCGGACGATTACGACATGGGCGGGGACGCTGAAGATATTGCAGATGATGCGGAGGAGGAAGAATAATGAGCTTTACACCGTTTGATGCCATTCAAATCAGCATCGCTTCTCCCGATATGATCCGCGCCTGGTCCCACGGCGAGGTAAAAAAGCCCGAGACCATCAACTACCGCACTCTGAAGCCGGAACGTGACGGCCTGTTCTGCGAGAGGATCTTCGGGCCCACCAAGGACTGGGAGTGCCACTGCGGCAAGTACAAGAAGATCCGCTACAAAGGCAAGGTCTGTGATCGCTGCGGCGTGGAGATCACCAAGGCCAAGGTCCGCCGGGAGCGCATGGGCCACATTGAACTGGCCGCCCCCGTCAGCCACATCTGGTATTTCAAAGGCATCCCCTCCCGCATGGGTCTGATCCTGGACATTACCCCCCGCACGCTGGAAAAGGTGCTGTATTTCGGCGCCTATATCGTCACCGACCCGGGCATCGCCCCGCTGAAGAAGGGCCAGCTCCTCTCTGAGAAGGAGTACCGGGACATGCGGGAGAAGTACGAGGACGATTTCGACGCCGGCATGGGCGCCGAGGCCGTGAAGAAGCTGCTGGCCGACATCGACTGCGAGAAGCTGAGCCACGAACTGCGCGACGAGCTGAAGGACGCCTCCGGCCAGAAGAAGGCCAAGATCGTCAAGCGCCTGGAGGTGGTGGAGGCCTTCCGCCAGTCCGGCAACAGCCCCACCTGGATGATCATCGACATCCTGCCCGTGCTGCCTCCGGAGCTTCGTCCCATGGTCCAGCTGGACGGCGGGCGCTTTGCCACCAGCGACCTGAACGATCTCTACCGCCGGGTCATCAACCGGAACAACCGTCTCAAACGGCTGATCCAGCTCAACGCCCCGGATATCATCGTGCGCAACGAGAAGCGGATGCTCCAGGAGGCGGTGGACAGCCTGATCGACAACGGCCGCCGCGGCCGTGCCGTCACCGGCGCCAACTCCCGGGCGCTCAAATCCCTGAGCGACATGCTCAAGGGCAAGCAGGGCCGCTTCCGTCAGAACCTGCTGGGCAAGCGCGTGGACTACTCCGGCCGCAGCGTTATCGTGGTCGGCCCTGAACTGAAGATGTACCAGTGCGGCGTGCCCAAGGAGATGGCCATCGAGCTGTTCCGGCCCTTCGTTATGAAAAAACTGGTCAAGGACAACCTGGCCAACAACATCAAGTCCGCCAAGAAAAAGGTGGACCGGCAGGAGCCGGTGGTCTGGGACGCCCTGGATGTGGTCATCAAGGAGCACCCCGTGCTGCTCAACCGGGCGCCCACGCTGCACCGTCTGGGCATCCAGGCCTTTGAGCCGGTGCTGGTAGAGGGCCGGGCCCTGAAGCTCCACCCCCTGTGCTGCACCGCCTACAACGCCGACTTTGACGGCGACCAGATGGCCATCCACGTTCCTCTGAGCGCGGAGGCCCAGGCCGAGGCCCGCATCCTGATGCTCTCGGTAAACAACCTGCTGCGGCCCCAGGACGGCCACCCCCACTCCATCCCCACCCAGGACATGGTGCTGGGCTCCTACTACCTGACCTATGTCCGGGAGGAGAAGGGAACCGGCATGTGCTTCTCCACCCAGGAGGAAGCGCTGATGGCCTATCAGGCCGGGGAGGTCACTCTCCACAGCCCCATCAAGGTGCGCATGTTCAAGACCATCGGAGGCAAGGAGGCCCATCGCACCATCGAGACCACCGTCGGCCGCATCATCTTCAACGAGCCCATTCCTCAGGATCTGGGCTTCGTGGACCGGAGCGATCCGGAGCAGGCCTTTGATCTGGAAGTCCAGTTCAAGGTGGGCAAGAAGCAGCTGGGCGAGATCATCGACCGCTGCATCCAGAAGCACGGCTTCACCATCGCCACCGAGATGCTGGACAAGGTGAAGGCCCAGGGCTACCGCTACTCCACCAAGAGCGGCATCACCATCTCCATTGCGGACATGGTGGTTCCCGCCGGCAAGAAGCAGCACATCGAGGAGACCGAGAAAAAGGTCCTGCAGATCGAAAAGCATTACCATCGCGGCACCATCACCAATGACGAGCGCTATCGTCTGGTGGTGGCCGAGTGGGAAAAGACCACCAAGGTGGTGTCCGATGAACTGATGGGCAACCTGGACGAGTTCAACCCCATCAACATCATGGCCACTTCCGGCGCCCGTGGTTCCTCCAACCAGATCCGTCAGCTGGCCGGTATGCGAGGCCTGATGGCCAACACCTCCGGCAAGACCATCGAGATCCCCATCAAGTCCAACTTCCGGGAAGGCCTGAGCGTGCTGGAGTACTTCATCTCCACCCGCGGCGCCCGGAAGGGCATGGCGGATACGGCTCTGCGTACCGCCGACTCCGGTTATCTGACCCGCCGAATGGTAGACGTCAGCCAGGACGTGATCATCCGGGAGGACGACTGCGGCACCACCGAGGGCGTGCCCGCCACGGCCATCGACAATCGGGGCTATGCCGTACTGAAGCTGGACCCCGAGGATCCCAAGTACAAGGACTATATCCGCTCCTTCGGCGAAAACATCCACGGCCGCTTCCCGGCAAAGCCCGTGGTGGATCCCGCCACCGGCGAAGTGCTGTACGACACGGACACGCTGCTCATGTCCTCTGACGCCATGGATCTGGCCAAGCGGGGCATCTCCAGCGTGGAGGTCCGCAGCGTCATGAGCTGCGAGGCTCGCACCGGCGTGTGTGCCCGCTGCTACGGCATGAACCTGGCCACCGGCAAGCCAGTGAACGCCGGCGAGGCCGTCGGCGTTATCGCGGCCCAGTCCATCGGCGAGCCCGGCACCCAACTGACCATGCGTACCTTCCACAGCGGCGGCGTCGCCGGCGACGATATCACCCAGGGTCTTCCCCGTGTTGAGGAGCTGTTTGAGGCCCGCAAGCCCAAGAAAATGGCGATCCTGGCCGAGATCAGCGGCAGCGTGACCGTAGAGGAGACCCGCAAGAACCTGATGGCCATCACCCTGACCAATGAGCAGGAGGGCGAGACCCGGGTTTACCAGGTCCCCCTGAGCGCGGGCATCCTGGTGCAGACCGGGGACCATGTAGACAAGGGCCAGGAGCTGACCCGCGGCGCTCTGAGCCCCCACGAGGTGCTTCGCATCCGGGGCATCAACGACGACGAGTTCGGCCGTCCCGGTGTGCGCAACTACCTGGTGCAGGAGGTCCAGAAGGTCTACAAGCAGCAGGGCGTGGACATCAACAACAAGCATATCGAGGTCATCGTGCGTCAGATGATGCGCAAGATCCGTGTGGACGACGCGGGCAGCACCGATCTGCTCTCCGGCTCCACGCTGGATATCCACGAGTTCAAGGACGCCAACCGGGCGGTCCAGAAGCGCATCGACGCCGGGGAAGAGGGACTGAGTCTTGCCACCGGCAGCGTCATTCTGCTGGGCATCACCAAGGCCTCTCTGGCCACCGACAGCTGGCTGTCCGCCGCCTCCTTCCAGGAGACCACCAAGGTCCTCACTGAGGCCGCCATCAAGGGCAAGGTGGACCACCTGGTGGGCCTGAAGGAAAACGTGATCATCGGCAAGCTGATCCCGGCCGGCTCCGGCCTGGAGGTATATCGGAACTTCAAGCTCAACACGGACGAGTCCGTGGAGGAAGAAGCCGAGTATATCGACCTGAGCGAGCTGAAGAAAATGACCAACGCTCTTTGATTTTTGGGCGTTATGAGCAAAATTCCGGGACGGGATCGTCCCGGAATTTTTGCAGAAATTTCTTGACTATTTTTGTTCAATGTGCTAAAATCCTTATTCGCCTGGGTTTGTAACCCGGAGCTTATGGGAAAGGAGGAAAACCATGCCTACTTTTAACCAGCTCGTTCGCAAGGGAAGAGAGCAGGTGACCTACAAGTCCACCTCTCCGGCCATGCAAGTCGGTCTGAACACCCTGAAGAATCGCGAGACCCAGTTGTCTTCTCCCCAGAAGCGCGGCGTGTGCACCGCTGTGCGTACTTCCACGCCCAAGAAGCCCAACTCCGCTCTTCGTAAGATCGCCCGTGTGCGTCTGACCAACGGCTATGAGGTGACCGCGTATATCCCCGGTGTCGGCCACAACCTGCAGGAGCACTCCGTCGTCATGATTCGCGGCGGCCGTGTCAAGGACCTGCCCGGTGTCCGTTACCACATCATTCGCGGAACGCTCGACTCCCAGGGCGTCGACGGACGTCGTCAGGGGCGCAGCAAGTACGGCGCCAAGAGACCAAAAGCGGGTAAAAAGAAGTAATTTTGCCCAACAGTGCCCTGTTGGTTAATATATTTTGATATATATTACCTTTAAGGGCGCAACGGCAGCTCGTCTGTCGAGTACCTGTGAGATCATTTCATAATGAAGGAGGGAAGTAAAGTGCCCAGAAGAGGTAACGTTCCCAAAAGAGAAATCCTGCCGGATCCTGTTTACAACAGCGTGCTGGTGACCAAGCTTACCAACGCTGTTATGCTGGACGGCAAAAAAGGCGTAGCCCAGAAGGTGGTATACGACGCCTTTGACATCATCGAGAAGAAGATGGACCGCAATCCCCTGGAGGTCTTCACCGAAGGTCTGAACAACATCATGCCTTCTCTGGAGGTCAAGGCCCGCCGTGTGGGCGGCGCCACCTACCAGGTGCCCATCGAGGTCCGTCCCGAACGTCGGCAGACCCTTGGCCTGCGCTGGCTGGTGGGTTATTCCCGCAAGCGCAGCGAGAAGACCATGAAAGAGCGTCTTGCCAATGAGATCATGGACGCGGTGAACAACACCGGCGCCTCCGTGAAGAAGCGCGAGGACACCCACAAGATGGCTGAGTCCAACAAGGCCTTCGCGCATTATCGTTGGTAATTTTTATTAGAGGATTATTAACCAATGCCCAGATCAGTATCATTAGAGAAAACCCGTAATATCGGCATCATGGCCCATATCGACGCCGGTAAGACCACCACGACAGAGCGCATTCTGTTCTATACCGGTGTCAACTACAAGCTTGGCGAGACCCACGAGGGTACCGCCACCATGGACTGGATGGCGCAGGAGCAGGAGCGCGGCATTACCATCACCAGCGCCGCCACCACCTGTTTCTGGCGGGATCACCGAATCAACATCATCGACACTCCCGGCCATGTGGACTTTACGGCGGAGGTGGAGCGTTCCCTGCGTGTTCTGGACGGCTGCGTGACCGTTCTGTGCGCCAAGGGCGGCGTTGAGCCTCAGACAGAGACGGTATGGCGGCAGGCCGATCACTACAATGTCCCCCGGATGATCTACATCAACAAGATGGACATCACCGGCGCTGATTTCTTCAACGTGCTGGACATGATCTACGACCGGCTGAAGGCCAATGCCGTACCCATCCAGCTGCCCATCGGCAAGGAAAATGACTTCCGCGGGATCATCGATCTGGTGGATATGGACGCGGACATTTACTATGATGACCTGGGTAAGGACATGCGGGTCGAGGCGATTCCCCAGGATATGCTCTCCATGGCGGAGGAATACCGGGAGAAGCTGATCGACGCGGTCTCCATGTTTGACGACGAGATCGCCGAGATGTATCTGGAAGGGGAGAGCATCCCCTCCGAAAAGCTGATCACCGCCATCCGCAAGGCTACCGTCTCCGGGGAGATGGTCCCCGTTACCTGCGGTACGTCCTACAAAAACAAGGGAGTCCAGAAACTGCTAGACGCCATTGTGGATTTCCTCCCGTCCCCGCTGGACATCCCGGCCATCACCGGCATCAATCCCAAGACGGATGAGGAAGTCACCCTGCGCGCGGATGAGAAGGGCCCCTTCGCCGCGCTGGTCTTCAAGATCATGACCGATCCCTTTGTGGGCCGGCTGGCTTTCCTGCGCGTGTACTCCGGCTCCATCAAAGCCGGTGAGACCGCCATCAACCCGGGCCGCGGCCAGCGGGAGCGTCTGGGTCGGCTGCTGCACATGCACGCCAACCACCGGGAGGACGTGGACGCCATCTACGCCGGCGAGATCGCCGCGGTGGTGGGTTTAAAAAATACCCGCACCGGTGATACTCTCTGCGGAGACCGGACCCAGGTCGTCCTGGAGTCCATGGAGTTCCCGGAGCCCGTGATCCGGGTGGCCATCGAGCCCAAGACCAAGGCCGGCCAGGAAAAAATGGCCGTTGCTCTCGCCAAGCTCAGCGAGGAGGACCCCACCTTCAAGACCTATACGGACGAGGAGACGGGACAGACCATCATCGCCGGCATGGGCGAGCTGCATCTGGAGATCATCGTGGACCGGCTGCTGCGTGAGTTCAAGGTAGAGGCCAACGTTGGCAAGCCCCAGGTATCCTACAAGGAGACCATCAAGCGCGCTGCCGAGGCCGACACCCGCTATGTCCGCCAGACCGGCGGCAAGGGCCAGTTTGCCCACTGCAAGATCAAGATCGAGCCCAATCCCGGCAAGGGATACGAGTTCGTCAACGCCATTACCGGCGGAGCTATCCCCAAGGAGTATATCCCCAGCGTGGACCAGGGCATCCAGGGCGCTATGACGGCCGGCGTCGTTGCCGGCTACCCCGTGGTGGATGTGAAGGTCACTCTGGAGGACGGCAGCTTCCACGAGGTGGACTCCAGCGAGCTGGCGTTCAAGATCTGCGGCAGCATGGCCTTTAAGGAGGCCTGCGAAAAGGCCCAGCCCACGCTGATGGAGCCCATCATGAAAGTCACGGTCACCTCTCCGGAGAGCTATATGGGCGATGTCATCGGCGACATCAACTCCCGTCGGGGCCAGGTGTCCGGCACGGATATCCGTAACGGCGCCGCCATCGTCACCGCTGAGGTACCTCTGGCCAACATGTTCGGATACTCCACCGACCTGCGCAGCCGTACCCAGGGCCGCGCCAACTACAACATGGAGCCCCATACCTATGTGGAGCTTCCCAAGAATCTGCAGGAGAGCGTGGTCGGGAAGCGCGGCAGATAATTTTTCTGTTGCAAACCCCTGGTTTTTCCTGTAAAATATCATCAACACAAAAAACAAATTCATAAAAGAAAAGAATTTAGGAGGATGTTTTCATGGCTAAGCAAACCTTTAACCGCACTAAGCCCCATGTGAATATCGGCACCATCGGTCACATCGACCATGGCAAGACCACTCTGACCGCCGCCATTACCAAGGTTCTGGCTATGAGCGATCCCAACAGCGCCGAGTTCATCGACTACGCTTCCATCGACAAGGCTCCCGAGGAGCGCGCTCGTGGTATCACGATCAACACCGCTCACGTGGAGTACCAGACCGACGACCGTATCGGCAAGAACGGCGAGAAGATCCAGGGCCGTCACTACGCTCACGTTGACTGCCCGGGCCACGCCGACTATATCAAGAACATGATCACCGGCGCTGCTCAGATGGACGGCGCGAGCCTCGTTATTGCCGCTTCCGACGGCCCCATGGCTCAGACCCGCGAGCACCTGCTGCTGGCCCGTCAGGTTAACGTTCCTTCCGTTCTGGTCTT
>JAFYAQ010000018.1 GCA_017540645.1 Oscillospiraceae bacterium | reverse complement strand
CCGTTTGGGTTAGATGGGTCGCTGTTGCCGCGTGCTTATGTTTAGCGGTTGGGATTGCCGTACCTCGACTTATAGATGTGTTTCAGAATAAGGGCGGAATTCCTTCACAGACATATGATGGCCCAGATTCTCTTGTTCAGGAGATTGCTGCTCTTGAGTTCAACGGAGCCTATTATGAAGCAACAGATATCCCGGAGGCGCTTGAGCGGTATGGGCTTCCAACAGTCATTACAGAGAATATGGCTGGGAAACATCTCTCTTATCTTGAACCGAACGGCGGCGCCGGGTATAAAGAATCTGCAACAGAGACGGATATTGAATTGTTAGAATATGCTCCCGCTTCGTGCAGAGGTGTTTATGTCATTAGGGATGGTAGCAAATACTTAGCCGCCCTGTTTTGCAACATTCTCTCGCTTGATGATAATGCCAGTACCGGAATGGAAACGTTGTACGGATTTTACGGAATTGAAAGCCCCGACGATATCGTTTCGATCACGGAGGTTGATTGGAACCGGGATAAAGCTGTTGGAAGTACGGTTACGGAAAAAAGTGAAATAGCAGCGTTCTATAATCTCAGCAACTCGCTGACAAGCTATGGGAATGATGATTTTCAGAAAATCGTCTTTGACAGTATTCCAGAAGATCAGCAGGTCAAAACTCATACTGATTTTGCGAATGATTTGAAGATGATCAGGATCGAAACAAAAGATGGCCTGCGGTTTTATATCGAAGTTCATCCGTCCTTTGGATGGATATACGGAAACGGTACGCTGTCATATTATCAGATCGATGCTCAGATGGCAAGCTGGATCGCCGGAAACCTTGATAAATAAGCATCTCGCCCTGCAAGGTTCAAACTTGCAGGGCGTTTCTATGTATGCACCGCAGGGGGCTCCTGCGGTGTGTTTTTCTGTCTTAGCGTCCTCTGTCATAATCGTGGCTGCGAGGGCGGGACTGCTGTCGCCGTGCGTCGTTCCGGCGTTTGGCCTCCGCCTCATTATTCAGAGTATGAACGAAATGCCCCCTGCACAAATCGACGGAATTGTGCAGGGGGTGTATTTCGCTCTCAAGTGGCGAGGCCTGAATAAAACAAAGGTACTGCCCTCGTTTTGGTTTTTAAGGGCAAAAACAAGGGAAAACGGAGCTTTTTTTGGCAGCAGACCTGCGGGAAATGCAGGAAAACCAAGGGTTTTCAGAGAATCTAATCGACAAATCGGAATTCATTATTGTTTTTTTCTCTTGCGTAAATAGATAACAGAACTTATTAAGCAAATCGATGCAACACAGAAAATAATCATTCTAATAAGCACTACTGGTGTAGGTATATCGCCAAAATGATACCAACTCATAGCCTCAAAGAAAAAGAAAGTGATTACCACGGATATAATTGCAACCACAATGTATGGCAATGCTTTTTTCACTTTTCATACCCCCTCAAAAACCGATTTGATAAAATGGAGTATACCATAAATCCCCGGCCTTTGAAAGATGCTTTGCTTCACGGCAGGTCCCCCATGGATTTTCTGCCGCAAAACCTTCTGTACTTGCCGCGGAGGATGTGGTATTCTACCGGCAGGCAAAAAGCGAATCGGGAAAAGGAGATGGTCCAATGAGCTATTATCTTTTGGCGGAAACCGTACAACCCTGTTCAAAGGCAGAGGCTCTCGGCAGGAATGACAGGCAGTTCGTCGCGATTTTGACGACGCCGGAATGGGAGCAGGAGCGGGAGAGCTTCGATATGGGCATCGAGCTGGATCTGGACGCCCGGGATATCCACAACACGAAGGCCGAGGTCAACTACGACTCCCTGACCGGGACCTTTCAGATCCCCGACCGGGAGGATCTGCGGGGAAATGAATTCTGCTTTGCCTTTGCCCTGGACGAAAAGGGCATCGTGTTCATAGACGACAGCGGCAAAGCGGAACAGATGGTCAACTCTATCCGCCGCACGAAGCGTTGGCGGGAACCGAGTCTGGAACGCTTTCTGCATGATTTTCTGGAGCAGATCGTGGAGCGCGATCTGACGCTCATGGAGCGCTACGAAGATGAGCTGAACCGGATCGAGGACGCGATCCTGTCCTCCCAGGGGCAGGGGGATCTGGCGCGCGTCAACGAGATCCGCGGCGACATCCGCCGGCTGATGGTAAACTATGAGCAGATCATCGACATGACGCAGGAGCTGGAGGAGAACGAAAACGGCTTCTTCCGGGAGGAGAATCTGCGCTATATCCACCTGTTTATGAATTACATGACCCGGCGGCACAGCTCCGCAGCCTCCCTTCGCGATTACACCATGCAGGTCCGGGATCTGTATGATGCGCAGCTGGAGGTGCGGCAGAACCGGATCATGACGCTGCTCACCGTCGTCACCACGATTTTTATGCCTCTGACGCTGATCGCCGGATGGTACGGGATGAATTTCCGATACATGCCGGAACTGGGCTGGCGCCTGGGCTACCCCGGGGTTTTCTGCTTAAGCGTGGCGATCGTCGTCTACTGCCTGCTCCTGTTCAAGAAAAAAAAGTGGCTGTAAAAACCTCGCCCATCCTCCGGGCCGGATCCCGCCGGAGGAAACGGCAAAACCGGAAGCGGCATGACGCAATGGTCATGCCGCTTCCGGTTTATCCTTATCCAGCGATCCGGCGGCTCCCGCTTTTTTATTCCGGGGAGAGGATGCCCTGCTCCGGCGGCTGGGCGCCACGCAGATCGATAGGCCGGAGCTTCACCACCCGGCGTCCGTACTCGGCCGTGCCCACCGCGGCCCGGGCGTCCAGGGCCGCCCAGACGCCCTCCGGGAACAGGGCGTCCCCCGGCACAAGGTCAAAGCCCATGAACTGGAGGTCCGCCATGCAGCAGGCCATGACCACCCGCCCCGCGGAGAGGGCCTCCCTCCCGGGCAGACGGCGCAGCTCCAGCGCGTCGGTAAAGTGAAGGGTCTTGCCCTCGTAATGCTCGGGATGCTCCGACGCGTCCAGCCAGAGGGGGATGAACTCCCGGGCGGAGATCTTGATCTCCGATGCGTCCAGGGAATAGGGGACAAAGCGGTCAAAGGCCCGCTCATGATAGCCCAGAGGGTCCTGCCGGAGATACGCGGCCTTGGGGTTCATCACCTGGAAGACCTGGGCGTAGGGGGCCAGCTCCTCCCGGGTCAGACCGCCGCAAAAGGTGACCTGCTGGGATTCGGAGACCATCTGCCGCAGCTGGGCGCGGAGATTGCGATAGTAAAGGCCCAGGGTGTCGGCGTCGATCCGGGTGGTGACGTAGGTGACGCGCATACACTCCGGAAGCTGCTCCCGCAGCCGGGGGATCATGATGTTCATCTCCACGTAGATGCGGTCCGGCAGGCACTCCTCGATGGCCCGGAGGCAGAACGCCTCCACCGGCTCCTCCCCGTCGTGGACAAAGACCCGGGTCCGCTTCTGCGCCAGGGCCTGGGTATCGTACTCCCCCTCGCCTTCCTCAAAGCAGAGGATCAGGGTGACACCGTATTTGTCAAAATAGTCGCTGAGGACGCAGTCCTGGATAAAGCCGGTCTTTCCCGCATCCAGGAAGCCGTAGACAAGCCGCGTGTCGATACCCCGGGAGTCCATGCCCGTTCCCTCCTTTGCCCGCGCAGAAAAGGCCCCACCGCCGAGACGGTGGGGCTGGTTTTTTACTCGTACACGCAGACCAGACGGCCGCTGATCTCGCCCCGGCGGAGCTTTTCGATGCCCTCGCCGATCTCCTCGAACTTGCAGGTGTGGATCTCGGGATTGAGCTTGCCGCTCTCCAGAAGATCGATGCAGTCCTTCAGGTCGTCGGTAGTGCTGCCCATGGAGCCTTCGAAGGTGAGTTCCTTGAAGATCATGGAGTAGCTGTAGATGGTGGCGGTATCGCTTGCCATACCTACGAGAACGACTTTGCCGTGGGGGCGGACAGCCTTGAGCGCGTCATCCGTGGTGTTCCCGCTGCCGGCGAAGTCCACGATCACGTCCAGATTCTTGTCGGCGAACTCAAGGATGTTTGCCTTGACTTCTTTCGCGCCCAGGCTGAGAGCCAGCTGCTGCGCGGAGGGCTTTCTCGTGGCGACGTAAACCTCGCATCCCTTCGCCACGGCAATGCTCACGGCAAACTGTCCCAGGCCGCCTACGCCGATGATGCCGACTTTGGTGCCGGCCTTGGCGCCGCCGACATTGCAGACAGCGTGGTAAGAGGTAGCGCCTGCATCCGTGGCCGCCGCGGCCTTATAGGGGGGCAGGTCGGCGGGGACCTTCACCAGCTGCTCCACGGGGGCGGTGGTCATGGTGCCGTAGCCGCCGTCGCGGGTGTAGCCGGGGGTGGTGCCGTCCTTGGCGTACAGGGGGCAGACCGCCACCACGTCGCCGATCTCATAGCCTTCCACGCCCTCGCCGATCTCCACGATCTCGCCGCAGACCTCATGGCCCATGATGACGGGGACCTTGAACTGAGGCATCCAGGACTCGATGTCCAGGGCGGAGACGTCCGAGTGGCACAGGCCGCCGGCCAGCGTCTTCAGCACGACGTAACCGGGTTTGGCCTTGGGGTCCGGCTTCTCAACGATCTTCAGGGGCTGATGGGTTCCAGTGAATTCCCAACCTTTCATTTTGGGGCTCCTCCTTTAGTTAAATATAGCTTACCGCTATTTTCGTATTTTATCAGATTCTCCCTCCGTGTCAAGAAAAAGCAGGGGACCGTATGACAAAAAAGTCGCAGGAAGAAATCAATCCTTCGGGTTTCGGTTCAGGATCACCACGGCGGCCAGGATCAGTCCCATGCCCAGGCCGGAGAGCAGGGTCAGGGGCTCGGCAAAGACCAAGACCCCGAAAAGCGTGGCCACCAGGGGCTCCACGGTGGCCAGGATGCCCGCCCGGCTGGCCTCCACACTGCGCAGGCCCAGGGTGTAGGACAAAAAGGGGATCACCGCTGTTACCAGGGCGGTCAGGCAGCAGAGCAAGAGAAGCGCCGGCAGATTCTCCGCCGCAGCGAAGAGCCCCAGCATCTCCCCGGGACGGCAGATCAGCCAGGACCCGACCGCCGCCAGCAGGAAGGTGTAGGCGGTGACGGTGTAGGGGGAGTATCGGCGCAGGGCCACGGTGCCCAGGATGCTGTAAAGCCCGTAGCCAAGGCCGGAGCCCAGACCGATCAGCAGGCCCGGCAGCGTCACCCCTCCCCCGGAGAGCCCGCTGACCAGCACGCAGCCGGCGAAGGCCAGGGCCAGGGCCAGCAGCTTTCTCCCCGTCAGCCGCTCCCGGAAGAACAGCACCGACATAAGCATGATCCAGATGGGAGAGGTGTACAGCAATATGGCCGCCGTGGAGAGGGACATGATCGAAATGGCGGTAAAATAGCAGACGGTGAAAAAGAGGATGCTGCCGAAGCCCAGCCCCAGAAAAAGCGGGATGTCCTTCCGGGAGATGCGGAAGCCGCTCCGGTCTTTCATGAGCAGCAGCAGGCAGAAGACCAGGGCCGCCAGGGTGACCCGGATGGCCACGATCTGGATGGAGCTGAAGCCCACCGCTCCCAGCCGCCGGACAAAGATCCCCATGCTGCCCCAAAAGCAGCCGGCCAGGAGGATCAGGGCGGAACCGAGAGTCCCTTTGTTTTTCTCCATAGAATTCCTTTCTATTCTGCGCCTGTGCGCCTGTCAGCGGCGGCGCCACACCGGGGGAGAGAGAAGATAGGCCAGGGGGAAGATCTCCAGCCGGCCGAAGAGCATCTCAAAACTCAGCATCAGCTTGGACCACCAGGAGAAAAAGGCATAGTTCCCCGTGGGCCCCACCATGGACAGACCGGGTCCCACGTTGCTCAGGCAGGCCAGGGAGGCGGTCATGCTGGTGATAAAATCGCATTTTTCCAGAGACAGGACCAACCCGCAGATCAGCAGGATCAGGATGTAGGCCAGCGAAAAAACGTGCACGCTCTTCACCGTCTCCTCCGCCACCGGCCGATCCTCGAACCAGATGCGCTGCACCCGGCTGGGCACCGCCTGCTTTTTCAGCTCATGGATGAAGGACTTGCACAAAATGATGATCCGGGAGACCTTCATGCCGCCGCCGGTGGAGCCGGCGCAGCCGCCGATGAACATGAGCAAAAACAGCAGCCACTTGCTGAACTCCGGCCAGGTATCGAAGTCGGCGGTGCAAAAGCCCGTGGTGCTGACAACGGTGGTGACGGAGAAGTAGGAATAGCGCAGGCCCCGGACAAAGCCCCCCACCTGAGAGGCAATGTTGGCGGCGATCAGCACCGTGGCCACCAGGATGACGCCCAGATAGACCCGCAGTTCCTCGCTCTTGAACACGGAGCGGAACTGGCCCAGGAGCAGCAGGTAGTAGATGTTGAAGTTCACACCGAAGATCATCATAAAGGTGGCGATGACTATCTCTATGTACGCGCTGTTGAAGCCGCCGATGCTGGCGTTGCGGGTGGAGAAGCCGCCGGTGCCGGCGGTGGCAAAGGAGTGGACCAGAGCCTCGTAAAAGCTCATGCCCCCCAGGATCAGCAGCAGAGTCTCCATGGCGGTGAGGGCGATATAGATCAGGTAAAGGATGCGGGCCGTCTCCCGCAGCCGGGGGACCAGCTTGCCCACGGTGGGGCCGGGCACCTCCGCCCGCATGATGTGCATATAGTTGCCCCCGGAGGCGGGCAGCACCGCCATGATGAACACCAGCACCCCCATGCCCCCCACCCAGTGGGTGAAGAGCCGCCAGAAGGCGCAGCCCTTGGACATGGGCTCCACCGCGGTAAGGATGGTGGCCCCGGTGGTGGTGAAGCCGGAGACGGTCTCAAAAAAAGCGTCGATGTAAAAGGGGATCTCCCCGGAAAACACAAAGGGCAGGGCGCCGAAGGCGGACATCAGGATCCAGGCCGCCCCCACGCACACGAAGCCCTCCTTGGCGTAGATATCCTGGCTTTTGGGCCGGATGGCGTTCAGGGCGCCCCCCGCGGCCAGGAGGATGGCGATGGAATACAGAAAGGGCAGGGCGCTCTCATGGTACAGCAGCGCGGTGGTCATGGGCAGCAGCATCAGCGCCGCCTCGATCAGCAGCACGATACCCAGGATTTTGGCAACGATCCGCGTGTTCATCTCATCCTCCCTGATCCAGGAGGATCTCGTCCAGCATCCCGATGTCCCGGTTGGTGGTGATGACCACCACCTTGTCCCCCGGACAGATCACGGTGCGGCCGTTGGGGATGCTGCTCTGCTTATCGTGGATCACCAGGGGCAGCAGCACATTGGGACGCAGGCGCAGGTCCTTCAGGGGCTTGCCCACGCATCGGGCCTCGGGCCCGGCCACGAACTCCGTGGCCACCACCCGGCCGTCCAGCAGGTAGTAGAGCGCCTCCATGGTGCTGTCCTGACCGGACTGGTCCAGAGCCCGGATACAGCCCACGATCCGCTGGGCCATCAGCTCCTTGGGCGACACAGTGGTATCCTGGAAGGCGCTGCCCATCAGGCCGGTGAACTTGTCGTCGTTCACCTTGCAGATGACCTTTTCCACCCCGGCCTGGTCCGCGAACATGGACAGGATGATGTTGTCCTCGTCCGACCCTGTCAGGGCCACAAAGCCGTCCGCCTGGCTGAGCCCCGCCTCCTTGAGCACGGAGGTGTCCGTGCCGTCGGCGCAGAGGATGTCCGCGCCCCGGAGGATCTCCGCCAGATACGCCGCGCGCTGGGGTTTCTGCTCTATGATGGTCACCGAGACCTCCGTCTTTTCCAGCAGGCGGGTCAGGTACACGGCGATGCGGCTGCCGCCCAGGAGCATCACGTTCCGCACCGGCCGCTTGTAGGCCCCGGCAGAGGTAAAGAAGCGGCGCAGATCCCGGGGCGTGCCCGTCAGAGACACGAGATCCCCCGCCTGCAGCACAAAACTGCCTTTGGGGATGGTCACGGTGTTGTCCCGCTCCACGGCGCACACCAGCACCCGGGAGCTGGACTTCCTGTCCATGTCCTGCAGAGAGAGCTGGTGCAGATGGCTCTCGGCGGGGATGCGCACGGTGACGATCTCAAACTCGCTGTCCGGGAAGCGCTCGATCCGGCTGGCGGTGGGGAACTGGAGCACCCGGGCGATCTCCTCGGCGGCCACCTGGTCCGGGTTCAGGGCCAGGGTCAGGTCCATGATCTCCCGCATGGTGTCGATCCGGCCGATGTACTCCGGGTTCCGGATCCGGGCCATGGTGTGCTTGGCCCCCAGCTTTTTGGCAAACTGGCAGCTGACCAGGTTGATCTCGTCCCCGCTGGTGGCGGCGATGAATACGTCCGCCGTATGGATCTCCGCCTCCTCCAGCACGTTCAGATTGGCGCTGTTGCCGCAGTAGCCGATCACGTCGATGGCGTTCATGCTCCGCTCCAGACGTGCCCTGTCCTGGTCGATGAGCGTCACGTTGTGGCCCTCTCCCGCCAGATCCTTGGCCACGGCGTAGCCCACTTCGCCGGCGCCGGCAATGATGATATTCATACACTTCCCTGCCTTTCGGAAGAATGGAAACAAATGGATAAATTAGTATACAACACTTTTTCGAAAAACGCTACTCAAAAATGCGCCCGGGAGCTCAAAACACACGGAGGCTTTTTTTCGGGCGGTCCCTTGCCTTTTTACCGGCATTATAGTAAAATAGTGGTTCAAAATTCTATGATAGGAGCTCTATGCTATGTCTGCCTATATCATCGCTACCACCTCCACCGCCGATCTGACCGCCCCCTGGCTGGAGGCCCACGGTGTCCCCTTCATCCCCTACAGCTACACCGTGGGAGAGACCGTCTTTGAAGATGACTGCCGGGAGGAGAGCCGCGCCGCGGTCTACGCCGGGATGCGCAAAGGGGATCTGCTCCACACCTCCCAGATCAACGAGGCGATCTATGAGGATTTTTTCCGCGCCCAGCTCTCCGCCGGAAAGGACCTGATCTTCCTGGACATGTCCCAGAAGATGTCCATCTCCTACCAGAATGCCCTCCGGGCCGGGGAGGCGGTGCGCGCCGAGTTCCCGGAGCGAAAGCTGTACATCATGGACACCCTGTGCATCTCCGGCGGTCTGGGCCTGCTGGTGCAGAACATGGTGACCCGGCATGAGGCGGGAGAGGATTTTGAGTCCGTGGTGGCCTGGGGCGAGGCCAACAAGCTGAAGATCGCCCACCGCTTCACGGTGGACGACCTGAACTATCTGAAGGCCGGAGGCCGGGTGTCCAACGCCGCTGCCCTGGTGGGCTCCATCCTGGGCATCAAGCCGGTGCTGTATGTGCCGGACGCCGGCACTCTGGACGTGGTGAAAAAAGCCCGGGGCCGGAAGGCCGCCCTGGCCTCCATTCTGGACGGGGTAAAGCACGACCTCTCCGCTGTGGACTGCACGGGCGCGGAGATCCACATCCTCCACGCCGACTGCCTTTCTGACGCGGAGAAGATCCGGGACGGCATCCGGGAGGCCTTCCCCCAGGTGGGGAAGATCGAGATCCGCTCCCTGGGCGTGGTCATCGGCGCCCACTGCGGCCCGGGCCTGCTGACGGTGTTCTATTTCTGCGCCGGGAGACAGCCGGAATGAGTGCCGCCAGAAATAAGAATATAGACTTCACCGAGGGCTCCATCCCCCGGGAGTTGGCGGCCTTTGCCGCTCCCATCCTGCTGGGACAGATCTTTCAGAATCTCTACAGCAGCGTGGACGCCATCGTGGTGGGCCGCTGCGTGGGCACCACCGCCCTGGCCGCGGTGACGGTCTGCTCCGACATCTCCAACCTGCTGGTGGGCTTTTTCACCGGCCTTTCCACCGGGGCGGGGGTGGTGTTCAGCCGCTACTTCGGCTCCCGGGAGGATGGCAAGCTCCGCCGCTCGGTCCATACGGCCCTGCTGTTCTCCGCCCTGATCGGCCTGTTCGTAGCCCTGGTGGGCATCCCCCTCTCGCCCCTGCTGCTGCGGGCGGTGGCCTGCCCGGCGGACGTGATGGACGAAGCGGTGGCCTATCTGCGCATCTACCTCTTCGGCGTACTGTTCACCTCCTTTTATAACGTAGGCTCCGGTGTGCTGCGCAGCGTGGGCAACTCCCGGGACCCCTTTATCTACCTGGTGGTGGGCAGCGCGGGCAATATCGCGCTGGACTTTTTCTTCGTGCTGGGCCTTCGCATGGGCGTGGTCGGCGTGGGCGTGGCCACGGTGGTGTCCCAGGCCCTGACGGTGCTGCTGGTGATCCGGAACCTCCTGGGCACCGAGGGGCCCTGCCGTCTGTCCTGGCGGGAGCTGCGCATCGACTGGATACGGCTGCGGGAGATCGTGCACATCAGCCTGCCCGCGGCGCTGCAGACCAGTCTGATCTCTTTCTCCAACCTGTTTGTGCAGCGTTATGTAAACCTTTTCGGTTCCTCCGCCATGGCAGGTATCGGCGCGGCCCGGAAGATCGACCGCTTTATCAACATGATCTCCCAGTCTCTGGCCCTGTCGGTGACCACCTTTGTCAGCCAGAACATGGGCGCGGGAAAGCCCGACCGGGCCCAGCGTGGCTGCGTCTGGACCATGGGCTTCGCCGCGGTGCTGGTGACGGCCGTATCCGCCCCCATCTATTTCTTCGCCCGTCCCGCCATCCGCCTGTTCATCCAGAACGAGGAGGCGGTGAGCTACGGCGTGGAGATGATCCACATCATGGTGCCCCTGTTCATCTTCCAGACCGCCCATGTGGTCCTCTCCCACGCAGCCCGGGGCTACGGCTACTCCATGACCGCCATGATCACCAGTCTGCTGGGCGTGGTGGGCGTGCGGCAGGCCTTTCTGATCCTGTCCATGGCCCGGAACCGGGTGATCGAAAACAACTACTGGGCCTACCCCGTGGGCTGGATCAGCGCGCTGGCACTGCTGTTCGTGGGCATCTATATCGCCCGGCGCTGGGACAGAAGGAAAAAGAAAGCCCGATTATAAAAATTTACCGCGGCGGCCCTTTCCGAACTGCCGCGGTAAATTTTTTTCGCCTGTCCCGGAGGGATTGTATTGGCGGAAAATGTCTGATAAGATAAGTATAATCAAGAAAAAAGCGGGAGGATGCCGTCATGCCGATCGTAGTCGTGGGCAACGTGTTCGTAGATATCAAGGGCTTTCCCGATACCAAGTATATCCCCGCCGGGCGCAATTCCGGCTGGGTGGAGTTTGTCCACGGGGGCGTGGGCCGGAACGTGGCGGAAGACATGGCCAACGTGGAGCTGCGGCCCCGCTTTGTCAGCATGGTGGACGAGAGCGCCCAGGGGGACGAGGTGATCCGCCGGCTGGAGCAGCACAAGACGGACACCCGCTATGTGATCCGCACTCCCGACGGCATGGGCCTGTGGCTGGCCATCCACGACAGCGAGGGGGATATTGTGGCCGCCATCTCCAAGCGCCCGGCCATGGACGCCCTGCGGGAGCTGCTGCGGGAGCGGGGGGACGAGATCTTTGCCGACGCCGACAGCGTGGTGGTGGAGATCGACATGGACGAGGACGTGATCAAGGAGGTCTTTTCCTTCGCCCGGAAGTACGGGAAGCGGGTCTACGCCCTGGTGGCCAACATGACCATTGCCTCCCAGCGCCGGGACTTCCTCCAGCGGGTGGACTGCTTTGTGTGCAACCTGCAGGAGGCGGGCATCCTTTTCGCCGACGATTTTGAGGCCGAGGACCCCCAGGCCCTGGGCCGGGAGCTGCTGTCGCGGGTACGCAGCGCCCAGATCCCCTCCATGGTGGTGACTCTGGGAGAGCGGGGCGCGGTCTACGCTTCCCGGGACGGGGACTTTGGCTACTGCCCGGCCCAGACGGTCCGGGTGCGGGACACCGCCGGCGCGGGAGACGCCTTTTTCGCCGGGGTCGCCATGGGCCTCACTTACGGAAGGAGCCTGCGGGAAAGCTGTGAGATCGGCGCCCGGCTGGCCTCCTCCGTGATCACCGTGCTGGAAAATACCTGTCCCCGCTTCCTTCCGGAGGAGCTGGGTCTGGAGATCGCCGTCGGAGCGGGGAGGGCCTGAGTTTGAGAGAGGTCCTGATCCTGCAGTTTTCCTTTTTCGTCATGATCGCCCTGGGCTTTATGACAAGGCGGCTGGGCATCGTCTCCCCCAAGGGGCAGAAAGAGATCACGGATCTCATCGTAGATGTGATCCTGCCCTGCAACATTCTGGCGAGCTTTATGGCGGAGGTCCCCTCCACCGCCCTGCGGGACGGCTTGGTGGTTTTGCTGGCCTCCATCGGCAATCAGATCATGGCGCCCTTTTACGGGCGGCTGGTTTTCAAAAACCAGTCGGAGGACCGGCTGCGCTCCCTGCGCTACGGCTTTGTGTGCTCCAACGCCGGGTTCTTGGGCACGGCGGTGGTGGAGGGCGTGTTCGACGCCCTGGGTCTGCTGCTGGCCAGCATCTTTGTCATCCCCCAGCGGATCATGGTCTGGACGGAGGGCGTGGCCATCTACTCCGGGGAGCGTGACTGGCGCGCCGCGCTGAAGAAGACCGCCACTCACCCCTGCGTGATCACCTGCTTTATCGGCCTGGGGATCATGCTGCTGCACATCCCGGTGCCGGAGCTGATCCGGCGGCCTCTGCAGACGGTGGGCCGCTGCAATACGGCCATGGCCATGATGATGGTGGGCATGATCCTGGGGGGCGTGGACCTGCGCACCGTGTGGGATAAGATCCTGCTGCGCTTTTCCCTCCACCGGCTGGTGATCATTCCGGCCATCATGTACCTGGTGCTGACGCTGCTGCAGGTCAGCCCCACCGCCCGGGGTGTGGCGGTGCTGCTCACCGCCATGCCCGCGGGGGCCACCACCACCATCCTGGCCGCCAAGTACAACCGGGAGCCGGAGTTCGCCGCCAGAATGGTGGCGCTCTCCACCCTGCTTTCCGCCCCGGCCATGTTTTTGTGGAGCCTGCTGGTGACGGTTTGACGGGCCGGCGTCTTATTTGCCGCGCCGGTTGTCCTTTTTGATATTCTCGCTCCAGCCGGCGGCGATGGGCATGCCCCGGCGCTGCAGGCAGATGGTCTCCGCCACGGTCTCGTAGGCCACCTGGGTCCCCGCGCAGTCCGCCCGGTAATCCACGGCCCGGTCCGCGCCGATGCCGTAATGCCGCGCGGTCTCCACGGCGTCGATGTTGGCGGCCAGGAACAAAAACTCCCAGCCGTACTTCTCCTTCTCGTGCTCGATCATTTTTTTGACCGTGGCGCTGTCATAGCGGTGGCTGGCGTTCTCCATGCCGTCGGTCATGATCACGAAGGTGGTGTGCTCCGGCACGTCCTCCGGCCGGGCGTACTTGTGGATGTGGGCGATGTGGCGGACGGTGTCCCCCAGGGCGTCCAGCAGGGCGGTGCAGCCCCGGACGCTGTAGTCCTTGTCCGTCATGGGCTTTATCTCCCCCAGATCCACCCGGTCGTGAATGGTCTCGCTCCGGCTGTCGAAGAGGACGGTGGTCACATAGCACTTGCCCTCCACCTGCTTCTGTTTTTCGATCAGGCTGTTGAAGCCGCCGATGGTGTCGCTCTCCAGCCCGCTCATGGAGCCGCTGCGATCCAGGATGAAGACCAGCTCGCTGATGTTGTTTTTCATGATGAAAACCTCCTGTACTGTGATTGGATGGTCACAGTATAGGAGGTTTTCCCTTCTCCATGGTCGCACGGCAGGCGACATTTTCACGGATGCTATACCCCTAAAAGACTCTGGTCGTAATAGAACAGCACCTCGTTGATCCTGAAGATATCGTAGTTCCTGTGCTCGATGAAATAGCGGATGATCACGTCGAATTTGCTGCTCGGGGAGAGGGCGAAGCCCGCCTTGCGCAGCAGGCTCTCGGTTTCCGGCAGATCCAGCTCCAGGGCGATGGCAAAGGCGATGGCCGTGGGTTTGCTGGGCTTGTAGTTCACATCCTTCCGGATTTTTGAGAACAGCTTTCGATCCACGTTGGCCTTTTTGTAGCACTGGGCGTCGGTCATGCCCCGCTCGTCGATCTTCCGCAGCAGCATCTGCTGAAAGCTCTCGTCCAGCTCCCGGAAAATGCTGTCCAGCGCTACGGTGGTCGACCCCGCCAACTGGTCCGGGGCCGGGGCATGGTCTTGCTTCCTGCTCTCCTTGGGCCGCATGGCGGGAATGGACAAAGACTCCGACACAGAGAAGGACATGGCGTCCCATCTGTCCTCCCGGCGGTTGCTGCCGGTGGGGTGCTGCTCCACATAGTGGTCGTCGATGTACTCCTGCACATGGGGAAAAAGCTTTCTCCCCAGCTGCAGGCTCTGGGAGCCGTAGACCACCAGGTACACCGTCATGTCGTTTTCCAGCAGGAACGCGCTGACGGTGTCCACAGCCACCCGCATGGCCTTGTCCTTGGGGTAGCCGTAGACCCCTGCGGAGATCAGGGGAAAGGCCACCGTCTCGCAGCCGCGCTCCTTCGCCAGTTCCAGCGACGAGCGGTAGCAGGAGGCCAGCAGTCGTCTCTCCCCGAACAGTCCGCCCCGCCAGACCGGGCCCACCGTGTGGATCACATATTTGCAGGGCAGCCGGTAGGCGCCGGTGATCCTGGCCCCGCCGGTCTCGCAGCCGCCCAGGGTGGCGCACTCGGAGAGCAGCTCCGGTCCCGCCGCGGCGTGGATGGCGCCGTCCACCCCGCCCCCGCCCAGGAGGGAGGGCTTGGCGGCGTTGACGATGGCGTCCACGGCCATTTTGGTGATATCATTGCGAACGATGATCAAAGGCATACTCGGCAGTCTCCTTTTCTTCCGTCCGGATTTTTTGCGCGGCATAGCGCGCTGCGATCTCAATATAGCTGTTTCCGGGAATAATTGCAAGGGCAGCCGCCCATACGGCGTATTATTTGTTGACAACTCGCCGGCGACGTGATATGATTCGTGTCACACAATTTCATATGAACGGCTGTGACGAAGAGTGTCCCCTGCCATGACCTGCAGAGAGATGACGGTTGGTGCGAGTCATCGGAAACAGGCCCGGGACTGTAGCTTCCGAGCCGGGCGGAAGAAAGCCTAATGGCAAGTAGACCCGCTCCGAGAATGCTGCGTCAGTGCATAGGGATTGACAGATCCTGAAGGTGGCAGGCCCAGTGCCTGCAAATTGAGTGGTACCGCGGGTACGAATGCAAATTCGGCTCGTCTCAATGAAGCATTGAGACGGGTCTTTTTCTTTACGCAAAAGGGGGAAACGACATGGCACGCATGACCGGACTTGATTTTAAGATCCTGGAAATGGCCTCCCGCATCCGGGAACTGCGGGAGATCAGCCGCCTGACCGCCGAGGAGATGGCCGCCAAGACCGACACCACCACAGAGGAATACCTGGCCTGCGAGCGGGGCGAGGTAGACCTGAACTTTGCCTTCATCTACCGCTGCGCCCTGGCCTTCGGCGTGGACGTGACCGATATCATCGAGGGCGTCAGCCCCACGCTGCAGTCCTACACTCTGACGCGCAACGGCCAGGCCCAGCGGATCGACCAGGCCCACGGCATGGAGTACTTCAACCTGGCAGCTTCCTTCCGGAACCGGATCGCCGAGCCCCTGTACGTTCACAGCGGCTACGATCCCGAGGCCGAACACCGGGACATCGAGCTCACCACCCACGCCGGCCAGGAGTGCGATATCGTCATCTCCGGCCACCTGATGGTCCAGGTGGGCTCCCACAAGGAGGTCCTCCACGCCGGCGACTCCATCTACTACGACTCCGGCACCCCCCACGGCATGATCGCGGTGAACGGGGAGGATTGCTATTTCTACGCCATCGTCCTCAATCCCACCGGCGAGCCCATCCCGGAACTCTCCCATGTGCCCATCCAGCCCGGCCGGGCGGTCACCCACCACATCGACAACGAGGAGCGCATCTACCGCGACTTCATCGACGCCACGGAGAACGAGAACGGCACGCCCACCTCCATCACCTTCAAGAACACCCGAAAGTTCAATTTCGCCTTCGATCTGATCGACGCCCTGGGCCGGAAGGACCGGGACAAGCTGGCCATGCTGTACATCGGCCGGAACGGGGAGGAAAAGCGCTTCACCTTCGGGGACATGCGCAAGGAGTCCGCCCGCTGCGCCAACTACTTCAAGACCCTGGGCATCCGCAAGGGCGACCGGGTCATGCTGGTGTTGAAGCGCCATTACCAGTTCTGGTTCGCCATCCTGGGCCTGCACAAGCTGGGGGCCATCGCCATCCCCGCCGTCTGCCAGCTCCAGGCCCACGATTTTGAGTACCGCTTCCATAAGGCCGGGGTGAAAGCCATCATCTGCACCTCCGACGGGGACACCGCCCAGCAGGTGGATCTGGCGGCCCGGTCCTGCCCGGAACTGAGCATCAAGATGATCGTCAACGGCGAGCGGGAGGGCTGGCGGAACTTCGATGAGGAGTACGCCATGTACAGCTCCCACTACAAGCGCACGGACCTGGCCCCCGGCGGGGACGATCTGATGCTGATGTACTTCACCTCCGGCACCTCCGGCTATCCGAAGCTGGCGGAGCACACCTACAAATACCCTCTGGGCCATTTCCACACCGCCAAATACTGGCACGCGGTGGACCCCAACGGGCTGCACTTCACCATCTCCGACACCGGCTGGGCCAAGGCGGCCTGGGGCAAGATCTACGGCCAGTGGCTGTGCGAGGGCGCTATATTCGTCTACGACTTTGACCGCTTTGACGCTGCGGAGATCCTGCCCATGTTTGCCAAATACCGGATCACCACCTTCTGCGCCCCGCCCACCATGCTGCGCATGCTGATCAAGCAGGATATCTCCAAGTACGACCTCTCCTCCATCAAGCACATGACCACCGCGGGCGAGGCCCTGAACCCGGAGGTCTACCGGCAGTTTGAAAAGGCCACCGGCCTGCAGATCATGGAGGGCTTCGGCCAGAGCGAGAGCGCCATGATCATCGGCAATATGGTGGGCGCGCCCCACAAGATCGGCTCCATGGGCAAGCCCGCCCCCATCTACTCGGTGAAGCTGCTGGGCCCGGACGGGGAGCCGGTCAGCGTGGGCGACACCGGCGAGATCTGCATCGACATCTCCCGGGGCGTCCCCAACGGCCTGTCCGTGGGCTATTACGACGACCCCGAGAACACCGCCGCCACCTGGAAAGACGGCTGGTACCACACCGGCGACCTGGCCTGGCAGGACGAGGACGGCTTCTACTGGTATGTGGGCCGAGCCGACGACGTGATCAAGTCCTCCGGTTACCGGATCGGGCCCTTTGAGATCGAGAGCGTCATCATGGAGCTGCCCTATGTGCTGGAGTGCGGCGTGTCCGCCGTGCCGGATGAGACCCGGGGCCAGGTGGTCAAGGCCAGCATCGTGCTGGTCCACGGGGCCGAGGGCAGCGAAAAGCTGAAAAAAGAGATCCAGGAATATGTAAAGAAGCGCACCGCGCCCTACAAGTACCCCCGGATCGTGGTCTTCCGGGACAGCCTGCCCAAGACCGTCAGCGGCAAGATCCAGAGGAACCTGCTGTAAGGACGCAGCACGATATGGAGTACCGAATCCTTCGATCCAACCGCCGGACTCTGGCGCTGGAGCTGCGGCCCGAGGGGCTCCTTGTCCGGGCTCCCTGGCTCGTATCCAAGGCGCAGATCGACCGTTTTGTCCGCCAGCGGGAGGCCTGGATCCTCTCCCGGCAGAAGAAGCTGGAGGCGGCGCGAAAAAAGCTCCCTCCGGTGGAAAAGCTCCGCCCGGAGGAGCTTGCCGCCCTGGCCCAGGAGGCGCGCCGGGTGATCCCGGAGCGGGTGGCCGTATATGCTCCCCTGGTCGGCGTAAGCTATGGGAGGATCACCATACGCAGCCAGCGCACCCGATGGGGCAGCTGCAGCGCCAAGGGGAATCTGAATTTCAACTGCCTGCTGATGCTCTCGCCGCCGGAGGTCCTGGACAGCATCGTTGTCCACGAGCTGTGCCACCGGAAGGAGATGAACCACTCCCGCCGCTTTTATGCCGAGGTGCTGCGGGTCTTCCCCGATTATTGGAAATGTCACGCCTGGCTGCGGGAAAACGGGAGTTCTCTCATGCGCCGGCTGACCGGATGAAATCGGACAGGAGCTCACGCTGCGAATGCGTGAGCTCCTGTCCGATTTCTCGCCGTCTTGATAAAACGGCTTGTGAAACCTGGATTTCTGTGCTATACTATGGTATTAGTCAAATTATAGCCGAAAAAGGAGAACAGACATAGATGAAATTAGGTATCGTGGGTCTGCCCAACGTGGGCAAGAGCACCCTTTTCAACGCGCTGACTGGGTCGCGGGCTGAGACCGGCAGCTATTCCAACGCCGCCGCCAAGCCCAATCTGGGGGCGGCCAAAGTCCCGGACGAGCGGCTGGACTGGCTGGCCGAGTACTGGCATCCGAAAAAGTATTCCCCGGCATCCATCGACTTTGTGGATGTGGCCGGTGTGGGAAAGGGCGGCGGCAAGGGGAACGCCCTGCTGCAGACCATCCGGCAGACCGACGCGCTGGTGCATGTGGTCCGCTGCTTTGAAAACGAGGAAATCTTCCTGGAGAACGCCGACCCCCGACGGGACGCGGAGGATCTGGATATGGAGCTGATCCTGGCCGACATCGAGGTGGTGGAGCGCCGCCTGGACAAGGCTCGCAAGGCCGCCAAGAGCGGGGATAAAAAGCAGAAGCGGGAGGTGGAGATGTGCGAGGCGCTGCTGGCCCATCTCTCCGACGGAAAGCCCGCTCGCTCCTTTGCCTTTACCGAGGAGGACCGGGATATTCTCCAGGACGGCGGTCTGCTGACGGTCAAGCCGGTGATCTACGCCGCCAACTTTGACGAGAGCGGCATGGCCGGATACCGGGACGATGAAAAATTCCGGGCGCTGGAGGAGCTGGCCGCGGAGCAGGGGGCGGCAGTGCTGCCCGTGGCGGCCAAGTTCGAAGAGGATATCGCGGATATGGACGCCGACGAGGCCGCCATCTTCATGGAGGAACTGGGACTCACCGAGCGGGGGCTGGACCGGCTGATCCGCACCTCCTATGATCTGCTGGGCTATATCTCCTTCCTTACCGCGGGTGAAGACGACGTTCACGCCTGGACCATCGTCCGCGGCACCAAGGCGCCCCAGGCCGCGGGAAAGATCCACACCGATATCGAGCGGGGCTTTATCCGGGCGGAGATCGTGGCCTTTGACGATCTGAAGGCCTGCGGCAGCATGGCCGCTGCCAGAGAAAAGGGCCTTTTACGCCTGGAGGGCAAGGACTATGTGATGCAGGACGGGGACGTGACTCTGTTCCGTTTCAATGTCTCCAAATAAAGCAGCGCCCGGGCGCGTCCTCTGGCTGGACGCCTGGAGAGGGGTCGCGGTGCTGGTGATGCTCTTCTGGCATCTTTGCTGGGATCTGGGCCTGCTGGGTCTGATCCCCCTGTACCGGATGGAGGAGACGCCGGCGGTGATCGTCCGGCTTTTCATCGTCTGTTCCTTCACTCTCATCTCCGGCATCTGCGCCCGCTTTACCCGCAGCGGCCTGCGCCGGGGCGGCATCACCCTCCTGGCCGCGCTGCTGGTGACGGCGGTGACCTGGCTGGCGGGAGACCCCGCCTGGTTCGGCATATTGCATCTGCTGGGCTGCTGCATGCTCTTCTACGCCCTGGCGGGAAAGCGGCTGGAGCGGCTGCCGGATAAGGCGGCCTTCGGAGCATATCTGCTGCTGTTTCTTGTGTGGTACGGGATCTGCTACTACGGACCGCGTGTCCAGATACCGGGGCTTTTTATCTTCGGGCTGCGGACGCCCTGGTTCCGGTCCTCGGACTACTACCCTCTGTTTCCCTGGGGCTTTCTGTTCCTCATGGGCACTGTGCTGGGCGTCCGTGTGCGGCGTGACCCCGGAACAGGAGCGGGCTGGCCCGCCCCCGCTCCCCTGCGCTTCCTGGGGCGGAACGCCCTTTGGATCTATCTTATCCATCAGCCGGTGCTGTTGGGCCTGCTGTGGCTGTGCACCGGCCGCACGATCTGGTAAGGAGGAAAAACGATGGCTCTGCTGCGTGTCAAGACCCAAGACGGCTGGGTGGAGGGCATCCCCGCCGGGAATCAGAGCATTTCCTATTTCCGGGGCATCCCCTACGCCGCGCCTCCGGTGGGAGAGCTGCGCTGGAAAAAGCCCGCGCCCGTGGAGCCCTGGGAGGGCGTGCTGCCCTGTTATAAGTTCCGGAACATCGCCTGGCAGCAGCGCATCGCCAGCGAGGGCGGGGGCATCATCGCTTCGGAGTTCTACTGTCTGGACCATCCCCGCAGCGAGGACTGCCTGCAGCTCAATCTCTGGACCCCCGCCAAGCGGGAGGACGAAAAGCTCCCGGTGGCGGTGTATTTCCACGGCGGCGGCTTTTCCACCGGCTACGGTTTTCTCAACTGCTACGACGGGGAGGCCATGGCCAAGCGGGGCGTGATCGTGATCACCGTCAGCCATCGGCTGAATTCCTTCGGCTTCCTGGCCCATCCCTGGCTCTCCGCCGAGTCCCCCGACGGGGTCTCCGGTAACTACGGTCTCTGGGACCTGGTGGCGTCCCTGCGCTGGGTGCGGGAGAATGTGGCGGCCTTCGGCGGCGATCCGGAGCGCGTCACCATCTTCGGTCAGTCCGGCGGCGGAGAAAAGGTCCGCTTCCTTCTGGCCGCCCCGGCGGCCCGGGGACTCTTTTCCCAGGCCATCATGCAGTCCGGCGGCGGTCTGCAGGACTTCAAGCCCGAGCTGCGCATCAAAGAAGCGGAGGCCCGGGGCGCTGCCTTCTTTGACTTCTGCGGCTTTGCCTCTCTGGCGGAGGCCCGGGCCATGCCGGCGGAGGAGCTGCTGGAGAAGACCCTGGCCTTTTCCAGACAGCTGCAGGAGCAAAACCGGGACCCCCTGGATATCTTTGAGCCCTTCCAACCCATTGTGGACGGCGCGCTTCTGCCCGACTGGCCCCGGCGCATTTTCCTGCGGGGCGAGCACCCCGACATCCCCACCATGGTGGGCTGCACCGCCCAGGAGTTTTATCGGCCGGTGGCCCAGCTGCCCACGCCGGAGCAGGCCCGCGCCCACGGGGCCATGCATTTCGGCCCGGAGCGGGCGGATGACTATCTGGCCGCCAGCCACGTGGCGGACGATCCCGTTGAGGCTGACCGGGTCTACGGCAACCTTCTGGGAGAGATGATGTACGCCTCCGACCTGGGATGGCTCGCAAACCAGCTCCGGCAGGGCTTCACACCCGCCTTCGGGTACTACCTGACTCTGGTGCCTACGGGGGCGGAAACGGCCCACCACTCCGCCGAGCACCACTATGTATTTCAAACCCTCTATCGCTCCAATCGGCCATACACAGGCCGGGACTACGATCTGAGCAACCAGCTGTGCGACTACTGGACCAACTTTATGAAATATGGCGACCCCAACGGGAAGAGCGGCGGCCGGTCCGTGGGGGTGCCCCTGCCTGCGTGGACACCCTTCACCCGGGAGGATCCCCGGCTGATGGAGATCCGCTATGACCCGGGCATGATGCCGCTTCCGAAAGACGACTTTGCCGACTTTCTCGCCGGAGAGACCTTAAAAGAAGAATAAAAACTGTATCGATACATTGGGAGGAAACAATATGAAAATCATCTACAAGGACGGCACGGTGGGCGAATGCCCCCAGGAGGAGGAAATCCACGTCCTGCGCCACAGCGCGGCCCACATCATGGCTCAGGCCATCAAGCGGCTGTACCCCCAGGCGGACTTCGCCTACGGTCCCGCCACCCAGAACGGCTTTTACTACGATGTGGATCTGGGGGACGTGAAGCTCACGGGCGAGGATCTGGAGGCCATTGAGAAGGAGATGCACAAGATCTGCAAGGAAAATCTCCCCTTCAAGGCCTTCGTGCTGGGCCGGGAGGACGCCAAAAAGCTCATGGCCGAGCGCAGCGAGAACTACAAGCTGGAGCACATCGATGATCTGGCCGACGAGACCGAGTTCAGCTTCTTCCAGCAGGGCGAGTATATCGACATGTGCCTGGGGCCCCACATCTGCTACACCAAGGCTCTCAAGGCCTTCAAGATCACCCAGCAGTCCGGCGCCTACTGGAAGAACGACAGCGAGCGGAAGATGCTGACCCGCATCAACGGCGTGGCTTTCCGCAACGCCGACGAGCTGGCCGCCTGGGAGAAGGAGCAGGCGGAGGCCCGGGAGCGGGATCACCGGAAGATCGGCAAGGAGATGCGTCTCTTTATGACCGACGATCTGGTGGGCCGGGGCCTGCCCATGTTCCTGCCCAACGGCTACACCGTCTGGCTGGAGCTGGAGCGCTATATCAAGGCCAAGGAGCGGGCCTTGGGCTATCTGCACGTCATGACCCCCTGTGTGGGCACTGTGGATCTGTACAAAACCTCCGGCCACTGGGACCACTACAAGGACAATATGTTCCCCCCCATGGAGATGGAGGGAGAGAGCTACGTCCTCCGTCCCATGAACTGCCCCCACCACATGCGCATCTACGCCAGCCGTCCCCACTCCTACAAGGAGCTGCCCCTGCGCATCGGTGAGATCGCCCACGACTTCCGCTATGAGGCCTCCGGCACCCTCAAGGGCATCGAGCGGGGCCGTCACTTCTGCCAGAATGACGCCCACCTGTTCCTGACGCCGGAGCAGATCAAGGACGAGGTCTCCGCCGTGTGCGACCTGATCTTTGACGTGTACAAGGATTTCGGCATCACCGACTACCGCTGCGTCCTGTCCCTGCGGGATCCCGCGGACACCAAGAAGTACCACCAGGACGACGAGATGTGGAACAAGGCCGAGAGCGCCCTGCGGGAGGTGCTGACGGAGCTGGGCATCGACTTCACCGAGGAGATCGGCGAGGCCGCCTTCTACGGTCCCAAGCTGGATGTGAACGTGAAGCCCGCCGTGGGCGCGGAGTACACTCTCTCCACCTGCCAGCTGGACTTCTGCCTGCCCGCCCGCTTCAATCTGACCTATATCGACTCTGACGGCAGCGAGAAGTGCCCCGTGGTGATCCATCGGGCCATTCTGGGCTCTCTGGACCGGTTCATGGCCTACCTGATCGAGGAGACCAAGGGCAAGTTCCCCGTCTGGCTGGCCCCCATGCAGGTCAAGGTCCTGCCCGTCAGCGAGAAGACCATGGAGTATGCCAAGAGCGTCCACGAGCAGCTGCTCGCCGCCGGCATCCGCTCCGTGCTGGATACCTCCAACGAGAAGATCGGCTACAAGATCCGCGCCGCCCAGCAGGAGGACCGGGTGCCCTACATGCTGGTGCTGGGACCCCGGGAGGCCGAGAGCGGCAGCGTGGCGGTCCGTTCGCGCACCGGCGATGAGGGCGCCATGGAGCTCCAGGCCTTCATCGAAAAGGTCTGCGGAGAGATCCGGGAAAAGACGCTGTAAATAACCCACAGGGACAAAAAAATAAAAGAAAAGAGAGGGCGACACCGTATGAGCAAGGCACTTTTAACCGAGATCGGCTCCAAAAATGCTTTTGTTTTGGATGGCAAGGCATCCATCGGCAGCGGCCACGACGATGATATCGTTTTGACCGGCGAGGGCATTGTTCCGCACCATGTTGCCCTCATCAGCATAGGGGATCGCTGGTATGTCTCTGATCTCCGCAGCGGGGACACGATCGGCATCGACAATTGTCTCACGACCCCCGATGGGAAGCTGGAGCTTCAAGATAACTGCACACTCACCCTGGGCAAAGTGCAGCTCCGCTTCACCACCGATCAGGCCCAGGTGGCCCAGGCTCTGAAAGCGCGGGATGCGCAAACGAAGTTGCGGGAGCAGAAGACCGTCTCTCCGGCCGAGGCGGCTCCGGAGAAGACCGGGTGCAAAACGCCTCGGAAATCCCGGAACATCGCCATCGCCGCCGGGGCCTGTCTTCTCCTTCTGGTCATCGCTCTGGTCGCCATCAATGGTTCCAAGAGCGGGGATGTGCGCCGTCTGGAAAAAGAAATCGACCAGATCGGGGAGGTCTCTCCGGCCTCGGAGGCCCAGATCGATCAGTTGATGGATGATTTTAATCAGCTCAGCGACTCCGAGCGGGCGCAGGTAGAAAACGCGGATGCCCTGGCGGAGGCTGAGGCACAGCTCCGGGCGATGCAGGAGGCCGGCCAGTTTGACCGCGGGGTGGAGGCCCTGGGCGCCGTAAGCCTGGACAGCGCAGAGGACATCTCCGCCCTGCGCGCCCGGTACGATGCCATGGATGATCTCGCCCGCAGCTATGTCACCGCCGAGGGCAAGCTCTCTCAGGCAGAGGCGGAGCTGCAAAACATGGCTACGGCGGAGCTGGACCGGCAGATCCTGGCCCTGGGAGACGTCAACCTGGACAGCAAGGAGAGCCTTGACGCGCTGCGGGCAGCCTATGATGAGGCTGACCCTGCGGTGCAGAAGCTTGTCAGCAATCTCTCTGTGCTGGAAGAGGCGGAGGCCACCTGGCGGAAGCTGAAGGAAAGCCACGATTTCGACGAGATCGAGCGGCTATATAAAGCCAGGGAGTGGGAGAATGCCATCAGCGCCTCCCTGGCCTATCTGGAGGAGTACGCGTTCTCCGATCGCCGCACAGATGTGGAGACCATCGTCATAGATGCCCATATCAATTATTCCAAAGATCTGGAGCGGCAGAAAAAGTTTGAGGAAGCCGTGAAGCTGCTCCAAAGCGCCAAAGATCTCGCCCTGCCGTCGGACAACGGCAAGACCCAGAACGCCATCGACGCTCTCCAGTCGACCCTGAAAAAAATGTGGCCCGCAACGGGCAGTGTTCTGAAGGGCTACGGCTGCACCGGCGGCTATTGCAAATTCATTGTGAACAACGGAAATTCCGATGTTGTGATCAAGCTGCAGAACCGGGACGATCCGGATAATAAAACCGTTTACTTCTATGTGAGGGCCAACGAGACCGCCACGATCAACATGAAGAACGGTGAGTATTACTTTAAGATTGCGGCAGGCGACGTCTGGTACGGTCTGGATGAATTCTTCGGAGAAGATACTACTTACTATAAGGTCAATGCCATTCTGGACTTTGCCATCTCCTACAGCGGCAACTATGTGACCTATCACATCCTGACGGTCTCCGTCGATAAGGCCGTAGCCGCGAGCACAGTCATCGATAAGAGCAGCTTCTGAAATGAAAAAGGCAGAACGCGATCGCGTCCTGCCTTTTTTGTATGGCGCCTTTCCGGGGAAAGGTATCGGTTTTTCGAAAACACAATCAGAAATCGATCCGGCGGCCTTCTTCCGCGGACTGATAGGCGGCGTACATGACCTTCATGGACTCGTAGGCCAGATCGAAGTCGGAGGAGGGCTCCCCGTCGTAGGCGATGACCTCCGCGAACTCCTGCAGCTCGCCCAGATAGCCCCGGATGACCTCGTCGGAGACAAAGGCTTTGTTCCAGCCCAGCTTCTTGGGCAGCATTTCGGAGATGGTCACGTCCTCCAGGCCGTCCTCATCCAGGAAATAGGTGTTGAGGATATCGGTGGGGGTGATGTTGCACATCAGGGCGCTGTCGTTGCTGTAGACCTCGATATAGTTCTTGGTGCCGCCCAGCACGGTGTCCGAGGCAATGGTCATGCACTTGGTCCCGTCGGAGAAGGTGACAATGATGGTGCCGAAGTCCTCCACGTCCTCGGGACGGGCGGCGATGTGCCGATGCTCGTCCTCGGTGAGGCACTCGGTGGTGCGGCCGCAGTCGGCAAAGACGCTCTTGACGGTGATGACCTCGCCCCGGGCCTTGGCTTCCTGCTGCTTGAGCCAGAGCATGCCACTGAGGGGATGGGTGCCGGTGCGGATCAGGGTGCCGCCGCCGGTGCCGTTCCACTTGCCCGCCACGGGGGAGCTGGAGCCCTTCAGGCTCTCTTCACCCTTCATGAAGAGGATCTTGCTCTTCTTGGCCCGGAGAATCTCCGCCGCCTTCTGCACCGGGGTGGCGTAGACAAAGTTCTCCGCGTACAGCAGCTTCCGGCCCGTTTCTTCCATGACCGCCTTCAGCTCGTCCATGACGCGCAGTACTTCCTGATACATATGGGCCTTGGGAGTGGTCTTGCCCACGTTCTGCTCGCCCCGCTGGCCGAAATAGCCGGTCAGGGGCTTTTCGCAGATCACGTCTTTTCCGGCCCGCATGGCCTTGATGGCCATCTGGACGTGGTTGAAGGGGGGCGTCAGGATGTCGATGACGTCGATCTCCGGATCGGCCAGCATCTCGTCGTAATCGGCGGTCATCTGCTCATAGCCGAAGCGCTCCATAACGCGCTCCGCCAGCTCGGGCTTGATGTCGCAGATGGTTTTCAGCCGGACATTGACCCCGGATACTTTCTCATAGCCTCTGCCGTGAAGGTAGGCGGCGTAGCCCGCGCCCAGCGTGCCGATGGTGACCGTCTTCATTTCCTTTTTCATGGCTCTGCTCCTTTTCATTTTGATGGGTGCGCCGGGACCCACCGGCGCTTTTTCTCTGCTTGCTTTTATTATAAAACGGATTTATAATTTGTCCAATAGAAAAATTCTGTGTTTTGATCGATAAAAGCGAATGCGAGGCGGCGACCATGACGATCCAGCAATTAACGTATTTCCGCGTGCTGGCGGAGACCCGGCACATGGGGAGGGCGGCGGAAAAGCTGTTCCTCGCCCAATCCAGTCTGAGCAGCGCCGTGGCAAAGCTGGAATCGGAGCTGGGGGTGCTTCTCTTTGAGCGCCGGGGACACCATCTGGTCCTGACTGCCGAGGGGACGGCGCTGCTGGCCCATGCGGAGACGGTGTTGCGGGAGGTGGAGGAGACGACGGAGCATATGCGCCGTCTGGCCGGGCGGCGGGAAACGGAGATCCGCCTGGGCTGCATCACCCCGCTGCTGCGGGAGTATTTTCCGGTGATGATGCGCCGCTTCCTGCAGGTCCCCGGCAACGAGGGAATCAGCTTTGAGCTCTCCATCGAAAACACCCCGGAGCTGGTGCGGCGGCTGAAAAACGGGGTCTATGACCTGCTGCTCTGCTCCAGGAGCGAGGACGAGGATGTGGTCCAGTTTCCGATCCTCTCGGAGCCGATCCTCTTTCTCTCCCCGGAGGGGACGCCCCCGCCGGAGAGCTGGCAGGATCTGGCCGGGCTCGACCTGATCGGCTACGAGCAGGGCTCGGTCATGGACAAGGCGCTGACGGAGCTGGCCGGCCGGCAGGGAGTCCGGCTGCGCTTTACCAGCCGGGCCCCTACGGAGGCGGCCATCGCCTCTCTGGTGGAATACGGCTTCGGCTGCGCCCTGGTCCCCTGGTCGGAGAGCATCCCGGGCGCCTACCGGGTAGCCCGGGCGCCGCTGCCCGGGGGAGAGTATTCCCGAGAGCTGTATCTGACCACCCTGCGGGAGGAAAAGCCCTGGGGTGCCGCCGCAAAGCTGATCCGCTTTATTATGGCAGAGGCGGAGGGCTGACCGGGCGGAGGGCGGTCACAGCCATTCCACCGTGCCGGTCCGGATGTCGTACACCGCGCCCTTGAACTCCACGTCCTGCATCTCCGGGTGCAGATGGAATTCATGCTTCAGCCGCTCGACGCCGTGGAGCACATTGCGCCGGCAGGCTTTGTCCGGGTCCCGCTCTTTCCCGATGGCCAGGAGGATATCGTAAGTGATGTAGCGGATCAGGCCCTCTGTGTGGCCGCTGAGCGCCGCGCCCACCGCGCCGCAGCCGGTGTGACCCAGCACCACGATCAGCTTGCAGCCCAGGTGGGCCGCGGCGTATTCCACGCTGCCCAGCTGGTGCCGGTCCAGCACGTTCCCCGCCACCCGGATGACGAAAAGCTCCCCCAGCCCGGCGGAGAAGATCTCCTCCGGGATCACCCGGGAATCGGAGCAGCAGATCACGATGGCGTAGGGGTGCTGCCCGTTTTGGGCGGTATCCATGCGCCGGACCGCGTCCCCGGTCTGCCGATAGCGCTCGTTTCCCTCTGTCAGCCGTTTGATCAACGGATTCATACCGGACACCTCCGTTTTTTCTTTCATTATATCGAAACCCATCCCCTGATTCAACCGGATATCGGTCTAAAAATTGACATTATAAAACCTGCGCGCCCTCCCAAAACTATGGACAAAAAGACCTTGGGAGGGTGCATTTTTATGACCTGCAGAGAAAAACGTCTGGCCCTGGCCCTGGCGGTGCTGTTTGCCTTCAACATCGCCTTCATCCTGGCGGCGGAGCGGGCGGAGGCGGCCAGCTACAAACGGGGCTCCACCGGCAGCACCGTCCGCCAGATTCAGCAGCGGCTCTCGGACTGGGGCTACTATCAGGGGGAGATCGACGGGATCTACGGAAGCCGGACGGAAAAGGCGGTAAAGCTCTTTCAGCAGAAAAACGGTCTGGCCGTGGACGGCAAGGCGGGCCGGGAGACTCTGGCAGCCCTGGGCCTTCCGGCTGGTTCGGACGTCCGGAACGCCACCGGCGGGGATCTGGAGCTGCTGGCGCGGCTGATCTCCGCGGAGGCCCGGGGAGAGGTCTACGAGGGCCAGGTGGCCGTGGGGGCGGTGGTCCTGAACCGGGTGGCCCATCCCTCCTTCCCCAACACCCTGTCCGGGGTGATCTACCAGCGGGGGGCTTTCTCCTGTCTGAACGACGGGCAGTTCGACCAGCCCGTGGCTCAGAGCGCCTACCAGGCAGCCCGGGACGCCATGAACGGCTACGACCCCTCCGGCGGCGCCATCTACTACTTCAATCCCGCCACCGCCACCAGCAAGTGGATCTGGTCCCGCCCCCTGCTGGTCACCATCGGACGCCACCGATTTTGCTCCTGATAAGGCCGGAAGGGATTGCATTACCTCCTCCCCCCGTGCTATAATATCTAAAAATATGACCACTTTTTCATATAGCACGGATTGGAGGGATTCCAATGGCATATTGTAAAAAATGCGGAGCCTATATCCCCATCGGCGACACGGCCTGCCCTGCCTGCGGCTATGATCCGGAGGAGGAGGCCCGTCTGGCCCGGGAGGCCAAGGAAAAGGCGGCGGAAGAAGAGCGCCGAAAGAAGGAGGCCGAGAAAAAGGCCCGACAGGAGCGGGAGCGGCAGGAGGAACAGCGCAAGAAATGGAGCCAGGACCCCCGGCAGAGCCAGGGCTACGGCGGCGGCGCTGCCCAGGCCCAGTACGCCTCCCAGCGCACCGACCAGAACGCCACCCAGAGCCATTCCGCCTCCGGGCGCACCGGCTGGGCGCCCCCCTGGCAGGAGACCCAAAACCACGGCAGCGCAAGTCAGAGCCAGAGTTATTACGCGGCCCACAACCAGGCCAGGGCCCAGGACAGCGCGGCCCATCAGGGCCTGTCCGTCCTCTCCTATCTGGGCTTTTTGTTTCTGATCCCTCTGCTGACCCGGCCCAACGACGATTTTGCCCGCTACCATGCCAACCAGGGTCTGGTGCTGTTCCTCTTCAACGGCCTGCTGAGCCTTTTGGCCGGCTCCAGCGCTCTGGCCGGGCTGGGTGGGTTCTTCAGCATCTATTGCATGATCAAGGGCATCAGCAACGTGCTCAAGGGAAAAAAGGAGCCCCTGCCCCTGATCGGCAAGCTGCGGCTTTTGAAGTGAGGGGCCGTCCATGGATCTGGATATCGTAGTCGTTCTGACCAATCTGTTCAGCCTTTTCCTCATGATGGGCGTGGGTTACATCATCGCCAGGGCCAAGTGGACCCCGGAGGGCGGCCCGGAGTGGCTGTCCGCGTTTCTGCTGAAGATCGCCCTGCCCTGTACCATCTTCAGCGCTCTGTCCACCCGGGAATACGACCCGGGCTTTCTCCGGGACTGTATGATCACCCTGGCCATCGGCGCGGTGTTCTTCCCCCTGGCGGTGCTGCTGTTCCGCCGGGTGCTCGTCCCCCTGTTCCGGGTACCGGAGGGCAAGCGGGGGATCTGGTCCTTCTCCGGCCTCTTCAGCAACTTCGGCTTCATGGGCTATCCGGTGGTAGGCGCCCTGATGGGCCAGGAAGCGGTGGTCTTTGCCGTGATCCTGGGCATCGCCATCAACCTGATGTCCTTTTCCGTCGGCCTGATGATGGTCGCCGCCGACGGCCGGGGCCAGAGCGGCAAGCTGCCCCTCCGCAAGGCCATCCTGAACCCCACCAACGCGGCCACGCTGCTGGGCATGCTGGCCTTTCTCACCGGCTTCAAGCTCCCCGCAGCGGTGATGATGCCCATCACCAGCATCGGGAACGTGACCACACCCCTGTCCATGGTGATGGCCGGTATGGTGATGGCCCGCAGCAAGCTCTCCACCCTCTTCGGAGACAAGTACGCCTATTCCGCCTCGGCCCTGCGGCTGGTGTTCGTGCCGCTGCTGCTGCTGGTGATCCTGCGGCTGCTGCCCATCGCCAATCCCCTGATCGTGCCCACCATCGTGGTGGTCATGGCCATGCCCACCGCCTCCGCCGCCACCATCCTGGCCCAGAACTATGGGGGCGATGTGGAGTTTGCCGCCAAGACCACCCTGATCACCAGCATCCTGTGCATCATCACGATCCCGCTGATCTGCCTGCTGCTGTGATGGTTTGACATTTCTCCCCAAAAAGAGTATAATGCAATGGACAAGAGCGAATGCGGATTATACGGAGGATCCGCATTCGCTCTGCCTTTACGTCAAGGGAGGACCAAGAGGATGGAAAAGCTATTTGGAAAGCACTGGCTGACGGACACGCTGACGGAGATCCTGGGCAGCGCGCTGACGGGAATCGCCATTTATAACTTCGCCGTACCCGCGGCCTTCCCCATGACCGGCTTTTCCGGACTGGCACTGATCCTCTACCGGCTGTGGGGTCTGCCCATCGGCGCCATGACCGTGCTGCTGAACATCCCGGTGGCCCTGCTGTGCTACCGCCTGCTGGGGCGGTCGTTTTTCCTGCGTTCCCTCCGCTGCATGGTCCTATCCTCGCTGTTCGTGGACTATGTGGCGCCGCTGCTGCCCCTGTATACCGGGGCGCGCTACCTGGCTGCCATCTGCACCGGGGTGCTGGGAGGCATCGGCTACGCGCTGATCTATCTGCGCAACTCCTCCACCGGCGGCTCCGACTTTGTGGTCATGGCGGTAAAGGCTGTCCGGCCCCATCTGGAGCTGGGAAAGATCATCTTTGCCACCGACGCCGCCATCGTGGCCCTGGGCGGCGTGATCTTCCGGGATTTTGACGGTGTGATTTACGGTCTGATCATCGACTACATCTACGCCCGGGTCACCGACCGGCTGATGTACGGAACGAACGCCGGCAAGCTGGCCCTGGTGGTCACCGACTGCGGCCAAAGCGTGGCTGACAAGATCGACGAGGTGTGCCGGCGAGGCAGCACCATCCTCCCGGCCCGGGGCGGCTACCGGGGCAACAGCCGGGATGTGGTGATGTGCGCCTGCTCCAACAAGGACATGATCGGCGTGGAGCGGGCGGTGAAGGCCGTGGATCCCGCCTCCTTTACCGTCATTCTGGAGTCCAACGCCGTGATGGGCGAGGGCTTCCGCTATTTCCAGGTGGCTGAGAGGCCCCCGGAGGGGGAAGCAAAGTTCTGATCAAGTGATAAGCGGGGCGGGTCAGCGTATTCGTTGACCCGCCCCGTCCCTTTGTCCGCCTACCCCAGCTGGTGGGCCAGCTCCCGCTTCAGCCGGGAGAGGATGCGTTTTTCCAGGCGGCTGATATAGCTTTGGGAAATGCCCATTTTATCGGCCACCTCCTTTTGGGTGTACTCCCTGCGCCCCTGGAGGCCGAAGCGCAGCCGCACGATGTCCCGCTCCCGGGGGGAGAGCCGCTCCACCGCGGAGAGCAGAGCCTGGCGGTCCGCGTCGTCCTCCATGGGTCGGCTGACCTCGTCCTCCTCCGTGCCCAGCACGTCCGACAGCAGCAGCTCGTTCCCGTCCCAGTCGGTGTTCAGCGGCTCGTCAAAGCTGACCTCCGTTTTCTGGGAGGAGATCTTTCGCAGATACATGAGGATCTCGTTTTCGATACAGCGGCTGGCGTAGGTGGCCAGCTTGATCTTTTTCTCGCTGTTGAAAGTGTCCACACCCTTGATGAGCCCGATGGTGCCGATGGAGATCAGATCCTCCAGCCCCACGCCGGAGCTCTCAAAGCGGCGGGCGATGTACACCACCAGGCGCAGATTGTGCTCGATCAGCGTCTGCTGGGCGCTGCGGTCCCCGGCGGTCAGCGCGGCCAGCGCCGCGCTCTCGGCCTCCCGGTCCAGGGGCGGAGGGAGGGTGTCGTTTCCGTTTACATAATATAGCGGTCTGGTGATCGTGCGGAGAACCCGGGAGAGAGCCCGGCGCAGGGCGGAGAGAAAAAGAGCCATAGACGACCTCCTGTAATCCATTTTCGTTTCAAATGATCGCCCGGCAGCCCCCCTCTCCCACCGGCGTGGGAGACAGGGCGACCAGATGCCCTGTCTCCTCTCCGTCCACCTCCACCCGGTCGGGCCGAAAGGCGATGAGCATGCCCCGGGCGGTGCCCACGGCGGAGTAGGGCACCAGCCGCAGACGGCCCCGCAGCTCCTCCCGGGTCGAGAGGCGGCGAAAGGCCTCCGTCCCGTCCGGGGGCAGAGAAGGCAGGGGCGGCAAAAAAAGAGCCTGGAGGGCCGCCTCGTCCGTGACCAGCACCGGCGCGCCGGTGAGCGGGTCGCACAGGGAATTGCCCGTGTCCCGCAGGGCCGTCAGTTCCGCCGCCCGCTGGCCCAGGACGATCCGCACGGCCTCCGTCCGCCGCTCCCTCTCCCGCAGCAGCCCCAGGAAGAGAAAGCGCACCAGGGCGTAGCACAAAGCAAAGCTCAGCCAGACCAGCCGGGGCGAGGCGGAACGCAGGTTTCCGCTGACGGACAGCAGCCGTCCCAGCCCCATCACCGCCCCGGCCACGGCGGCGGCCAGGGAGAGGAACACCGCCCAGCTCCGGCCCAGGCCGGCCCTGCCGAAGGCCGCCAGACACAGCAGCGCGCTGACCCCTGCCGCCGCCGGGAGAGAGCCCAGCGGGCGCAGCGGCGGCAGCGCGCAAAGGAAGGCGTATACCCCGCCCAGGCTCCCCGCGGCCAGCAGACGCGCCGGCCGGACCCGGCGGCGCAGCAGCCGGGCGCTGATGAGCAGCAGCAGCGCGTCCAGCGCGGCGTTCCGGAGGATGATTTCGTCTGCGTAGATCACGTCCATGCCCTTATCTTATCCGCCGCCGCGCAAAAAACCTGTCATGGCAGGGGCGGGGCATCTTGAAAAGATCGGTTGGTATGTGTATAATATCAGAGCTTGTTTGGGAAATACCGATCCTATCGCACTAGAGAAAGGAAGTAAATACAATGACAGCCTATCGCACGCATACCTGCGGAGAGCTCCGCGCCAGCAACGCCGGGGAAAAGGTCACCCTGGCCGGCTGGATGGAGAACGTCCGGGAGGTGGGCAGCAACTTTGCCTTTGTGGTCCTCCGGGACTTTTACGGCACCACCCAGCTGGTGGTGGAGAACGCCGACATGGCCCGTACCTTCAAAGCCATCACCAAGGAAAGCACCATTCAGGTGGTGGGCACCGTCCGCCTTCGGGAGAGCCCCAACAAAAAGCTCCCCACCGGCGAGATCGAGCTGGTGCCGGAGAAGGTGGCCGTCCTGGGCCGCTGCCGCTATAACGAGCTGCCCTTTGAGATCAACCGCAGCCGGGACGCGGACGAGAGCCAGCGGCTCAAATACCGCTATCTGGACCTGCGCAACCCCGCCGTGAAGCGCAACATCATCCTCCGCTCCCAGGTCATCGCCGCCCTGCGGCAGGCCATGATGGAGCAGGGCTTTATGGAGATCACCACTCCCATCCTGACCGCCTCCTCCCCGGAGGGCGCCCGGGACTACCTGGTGCCCGCCCGGAAGCACCCCGGCAAGTTCTACGCCCTGCCCCAGGCCCCCCAGCAGTTCAAGCAGCTGCTGATGACCAGCGGATTTGACAAATATTTCCAGATCGCTCCCTGTTTCCGGGATGAGGACGCCCGGGGCGACCGCTCCCCCGGCGAGTTCTATCAGCTGGATATGGAGATGGCCTTTGCCTCCCAGGAGGACGTGTTCGCCGTGCTGGAGCAGGTGCTGCCTCCGGTGTTCGCCAAATTCGGCGCCTACGACATCGCCTCCAGCGCCCCCTTTGAGCGCATCAGCTACAACGACGCCATGGAGAATTTCGGCTCCGACAAGCCGGACCTGCGCATCGACCTGCGGGTGCGGGACATCAGCGCCCTGTGCCAGGGTCTGGGCTTTGAGCCCTTTGAGGGGAAGACCGTCAAGGCGGTGCCGGTCAGCGGCAGCAGCCTGACCCGAAAGCAGATCGACAAGCTCTGCGCCGACGTGGAGGTCCAGGCCGGCCGCAAGCCCTACTGGGTCCGGGTGGACGAGAAGGGCGAGCTGGTGGGCGGCGTGGCCAAGTTCTTCGCGGGCAAAGAGGCCCAGCTCAAGGAGGCCCTGGCCCTGGAGCCCGACACTCTGGTGCTGATCTCCGCCGGGAAGAAGACAGAGGCCCAGAAGACCGCCGGCGTCATGCTGAAGATGGCCGGTGCCCTGGTCCCCGGTCACATGGAGGAAAAGCAGTACGCCTTCTGCTGGATCGTGGACTTCCCCATGTACGAGATCGGGGAGGAGAGCGGCGAGCTGGAGTTCTGCCACAACCCCTTCTCCATGCCCGGCGGCGGGCTGGAAGTCCTGCTCCAGGCCGAGCGGGGCGAGATCGACCCCCTGAGCATCACCGCCGACCAGTACGACCTGGTGTGCAACGGCGTGGAACTCTCCTCCGGCGCGGTGCGCAACCACGACCCGGAGATCATGATCAAGGCCTTCGAGCTGGTGCGTCTGGGCGAGGAGGACGTAAAAGCCCGCTTCCCGGCCATGTACAACGCCTTCTGCTACGGCGCTCCCCCTCACGCGGGCATTGCCCCGGGCATCGACCGGATGATCATGCTGCTGGCGGGAGAGAGCTCCATCCGGGAAATCATTCCCTTCCCCATGAACAAGAACGCCCAGGACGTGATGATGGGCGCCCCCTCCGTGGTGGAGCAGAAGCAGCTGGACGAGCTGCACATCGCCATCGTGGGCGACGTGGAAGAATAAAGAATGAGAAAAGACAGGAGCCGGCGGGGTTCCCTCCGTAAGGAAGGTGCTTTGAGTCTGTCATTACTGGCTAAAAAGAATATGAAATGGGCGTGACCACTGCGGCCACGCCCATTTTGTTACACTGCTCGGGTTTTTGTGGGGCAACATCCGATGCTCGTTTTAACTTTGGACACGATAACAGCTGATTGGATTATTCCGTGTATATTGAATGGGATGCGCTGATGTGTTATTATGTAAGTAACTAGGCACGGGAGGCGACAATGATGCGTTTTCTCTTTTGTGGCAGTTCAGATGTACACAACAGTCGTCCGGCTGAAGAGGTTTTTCTGATACAGAAAACGCCGGAGAGTATGACAGACGGACTGGAGAAAGCAGAAGAAGAGTATGAGCGTATTCAGCGGAAGCACAGTTTTCCGCTTGCCCTGATGTTGCTCCGGCTGTTACTCTTAATTTTGTGGGCATTGATCGCACTCAGGATCTTGAAGCTGGAGATCAGCTATCATAACCAGCCCTTCCTCTATTGGGTAGGCGGTTGCTGTCTGCTTGCTGCGGGTGTCCTCTATCTGGTGGAGAAATATCTGGAGCGACGTAAGCGCAATAGCGAAAGCGTCCGCACCGGGTTAACGCAGGTGAATGTCGCCGAGAAATCCATTCGGGATTATCTGGCCGTCCCGGGAAGCGCGGTAAAAACGGATATTTTGGCCTTTTCCTATCGCGGCAGTGAAGCTCATCCGAAGCTTCGCGGCGCGGCTCTAAACTGTGAGGTCTCCCTTTTCAAACAGAACGAAGACATTTGCCTCTTTGACGGGTCCAACGTATTTTCCTTCCCCCAAAGTGAGCTGACCGGCATCCGACTGGTGAATCAAGGGATCCCGGTTCTGTACTGGAACAAAAAAGACGCCCCCTCGCAGAAGCGTTTCCAGAAGTGCGGAGTGATGCCTCGCGGCAATGAAATAATCGGCCTGCGGTTTTTCTGCGCACTGGATATCTCCCGTTCCGGCGATACATACAGTCTGCTGTTTCCAGCCTATGAACTGCCGGCCGTGGCGGAACTCACCGGACTGAGCGCTCCGGAGTTGCCGCCGGTGACGATTGCGGCAAGAGTCAGGCAGAAGAAGCCCAAAGTGAAACAGCTGCGCCATGACGGCAAGGTCCGCCCGCTGTTCTACTGGAAGCCGCCCAAGGAGGATGTGGGATTCTGGTTCAGTCCCATGTCTGACGTGGAGTTCCAATCAGAGCACCCTGTGCTGTACACGGTTCTGTGTATCCTCGGGATCACGGTTCTTCTGCTTCCTGCTATATTGTTTTGCATCCCCGCCTTCAAAATTCCCGGGGTCGAGCACAACGGATGGCTATTTCTCGGCGCAGCGGGCGGTTTTGTCGTAGGCGTCGGCCTGTTCAACATTGTCGCGGCATGGCTGCACCAATACCTGGGACATGTCATGACGATCATCTGTTTCCTGGCCGGCGGCGTCATGATGGCCATCAGTTGGTTCCTGATACGATAATTGCATATCAATTCATTGTGTTGCCCCGGAGGAGGCACTTCCTTACGAAGTGCCTCCTCCGGGCTCCTGTCTTTTTGCGCGCAAAAAAAGCCGGGGCCATAACGGCCCCGGCTTGTTCCGTTCGTTTTAGCGGTCGGGAGAGAGATGACCGCGGGCGGAACGGAGGCCGGAAGGGAGAAATGAGAGGGAAAGAAATAGTAGAAGGTATCGGTTTGCTCATCCTGTGCTTCACATATTACAGGAAAAGGCATGAGAGTTCCTAAACAGAATATGTTTTTTCTGAAAACAAATTGTGAACAAGCCTGACGGGGTATATTTTTCCTTTTCCGTGGAAAAAATAACCTTGCAACTCAAGAAAGAGGAGGTCGACTATGGAAGACAAGCACAGCTTCGGCGATGCGATGAACGCGTTTTTCGCCGGGAAGGGCTTCTACATAGTCCTTCTTCTGTGCGCGGGCCTGGTCGCGGCGTCGATCTGGCTGCTGGCAAGCGGAAGCGGGACTGTGCAGGAAGCAAGCGAGAAAGAGGAGACGCAGGCAGTCCCTGCGGAGGCGGTGCCCGCCATGTGGGCGGAGATCGAGAGCCTGCCCACGGCAACGCCGCTGCCGCCCAACGTGCCGGCCATGGCGGAGCCCTCGGCGCCCGCTGTGGCGGAGGAGCCGCTGTCGACGCAGGCGGAGGGCACGGAGGAGGCCGTGGAGGCGGACGCCATGGTGTACGGGCGGAGCGATTACTGCCTCTGGCCGGTAAACGGTCCGGTGGACCGGGGCTGCAGCACGGAGACCCTGTCCTATGACGCCACCATGGGGGACTGGCGCCTTCACACCGCGCTGGATATCGCCGCCCCGGAGGGCAGCCCGGTCCTGGCCACCGCCGGCGGAACCGTGGCCGCGGTATACAGCGACACGGCTCTGGGCAGCGTGGTGGAGATCGACCACGCCGACGGCCTGCGCAGTCTGTACGCCAATCTGGCCGCCGAGACCCTGGTCCGGGTGGGGGATCCGGTGAAGGTGGGGGATCCCATCGGCACGGTGGGTCACACCGCCATGGCGGAATCCGGGGCCGCGCCCCATCTCCACTTTGCCATGAGCGTAAACGGAGAGCCCGTGGACCCCACGGAGATTTTGCCGAAGCCGTAAAAAAGCAGCGCCGGAGCATTCCGGCGCTGCTTTTTCAGGTTTGGGTCAGCCGCTTTGTGGCCTCTCCGGCCCGGCGGCGGATCTCCGCGGCGCTCTCCCCCACGAAAAACTCCCCGTCTTCGTACAGGATCCGGCCGTTGACCATGGTCAGACGGATGTTTTGGTTGGAGCCGGCATACACCAGGTTTTTGACGATGTTATGCTCCGGCTGCATATTCGGCGCGCTCAGGTCCAGCACCACCAGGTCCGCCCGTTTGCCGGGGGCGATGCTGTCCGCGTCCCCGAGGCCCATGGCCCTGGCGCTGCCCTGACAGGCCATGGTCAGGATCTGGGCGGCGTCCCCCTCGGCGGCGTCCCCCTCCCGGAGCTTTGACAGCACCGCGGCAAGGTACATCTCCCGGAACATATTCAGGGCGTTGTTGGAGCTGGCCCCGTCCGTGCCGATGGCCATGGGGATGCCCCGGCGGCGAAACTCCCCCAGCGGGGCAATGCCGCTGGCCAGCTTTGCGTTGGACGCGGGACAGGTGACGGCCCAGAGCTGCCGGCGGGCAAAGATCTCCATGTCCTCCGGCGTGAAGTGGACGCAGTGGAAGCCGCCGCCGCCGTAGTCGAAAAGGCCATAGCGCTCAAACAGCACCGTGGGGGTGCAGCCGTGGCGCTCCCGACACTCGGCCACCTCCCGGGCGGTCTCCGCATTGTGGGCAAAGAAGGGCTTTTGGAAGGCATGGGTCAGCTCGCTCATCTCCCCCAGGATTTTGGTGTCCGAGGTGTATTCCGCGTGGATGCCGGGGAAGTAGGAGATCAGCGGGTGGAGGGCGTTGAAGCGGGCGCAGTCGTCCATGCCCACGGCGATGTCGTCCCCGGCGGAGAGAGCGCCGCACAGCACTATGCGAAAGCCGCTGTCGATGGCCGCCCGGGCGATGGCGGCGCGGTGAAAATACATATCAAAGGCCGCAGTGATGCCTCCGGAGAGGTACTCCAGGATCGCCAGACGGGTGAGAGCGTACACATCCTCCGGCTGCAGCCTGGCCTCCATGGGGAAGATCTTGTCAAACAGCCATTCCTGCAGCGGCACATCGTCCGCAAAGGAGCGGGCAAAGCACATGGCGCTGTGGGCATGGGCGTTCTTGAAGCCGGGCAGAAGCAGATCCCCCCGCAGGTCGATCTCCCGTTCAAAGGCGGGAGCGTCGGCCCGGGCCGGGCCCACATAGGAGATGCACTCGCCCTCCACCCACACCTCGTCGGTGGAGATCCTCTCGTCCTCCTGTAGCGTCAGCGTCCGGCCGTTATAAAATCGGATCATCAAGTGATCCCTCCTATCCAATCTGTTTCCCGTGGAAAAGGGCCCCGATCTCTTCCCTGTCGGCCTCGGCGCTGCCCTGGATCATTCCGGGACTGCCGCCGCCCCGGCCCCGGAGGGCGGCGTTCAGCGCCCGGCTCTCGGCACGCAGATCACGGCTCCCGGAGGCCATCACGTAGCGCCAGCCCCCGGCGGGGTTTTCCGTGAACACGGCGCAGATGCCGCCGCAGCGACTCCCGCCCTGCTCGCACAGCTCCCGGGCCGCGGCGGGGCTGGTCTCGGCGGGAAGGAAGAAGCAAAGATCCCCCTCCGTCTCCCCGGCCGTGTCCAGCAGCAGGGCGGTATAGCGCCGCTCCGCCGCCGCCAGGGCCGCTTTTTGCTCCTCCATGCGCTTTTGCAGGGCTTGTACCGCTTCGGGCATCCCTGTCCGGGGCGCGGAGAGCAGCCGGCAGAGGCTGTCCGCGTCCCGGGCCAGACGGAAATCCTCCTGCCAGGCGGACAAGCCGGCCCGGAGCGTCAGACGGACGCCGCCCCGGTGGCGCATGGGGTCGCTCAGTCGGATCAGGCCGATCTCCCCGCTGCGCTCCACATGGGGCGCGCAGCAGGCGCAGCGGTCGATCCCCTGGATCTCCACCAGGCGCACCGGCCCCCGCAGCTCCTTCTTCTGCCGGAAGGACAGGGCCGCCAGCTCCTCCGGAGAGGGATACCAGACCCGAAAGGGCAGGTTTGCCCACACCGCCCGGTTGGCCTCCTCCTCCAGTTCCCGGAGCTGCCGGGCGTCCAGCTCCCGGTCAAAGTCCAGCACCGCTCCCTCCGCGGTCATGTGGAAGCCCACGTTCTCGCAGCCCCACTTGCCGTGGGCGATGCCGGAGACGATGTGTTCCCCGGAGTGGACCTGCATCCGGGCAAAGCGCAGCTCCCAGTCCAGCGTCCCCTGCACCTGGGCGCCCACCGGCAGAGGCGAGATGCACAGATGGTAAATTCTTCCATCTTCTTCCACCGTGTCCGTGACCCGGACGCCATGGAGGATACCCTGATCCCCCTCCTGGCCGCCGCCCATGGGGAAAAAGGCGGTGCGGTCCAGTTCCACCGCCCATTTCCCGTCTTTTTCCGCGCAGGACAGTACCCGGGCGCTGAAGGCCCGGGCCCGGCCGTTCAGGTCGTAAAGCTTCTCTGTCACAGTGCCTTCCCCTCTGAAAAAGCATAGAGGTTCAGCCCGGTGACGGCTTCATCCTTGAAGCGGTCCACGCTTCCCTCGGTGACGGTGACGGTCAGCTCCCCGGTGGCGCTGATGCGCGCGGCGTTCAAATGCCCGCCCACCACACGGCCGGTCACGTCCGCGGCGCTGAAATGGATGTGGCTGTAGTAGGCCCCGTTCATGGTGTTGATGCTGCCCACCAGGGAGGTGATCTCGTGGGGGCCAGTGAAGCGCAGGGAGTGGTACTGCCGGGTGTCCACGTCGTACACCCCCACGGTGAAGTCGTCCACCGCCCCGAGGCCCACCACGGCGGCGAGGCGGATATCCTCCGCCAGGGCCAGCTTCCGCAGGTCCTCCAGTATATCCTCGCCCCGGTCCAGCCGGGCGTAAACGGTATTTCCAAAGCGTTGATATTCCATGATATGCAGCTCCTTTTTCCATGTTTTTCTCATTATACTATAGTCCCGGGGACTAAATCAAGGTTGCCAAGGGGGCTGTCCTGGCTATATAATACCCCAAAAGGAGAGGAGGAGGCCCATGGAGGACTTTTCGCCGGAGCTGCTGGCCTGGTATGAAAAAAACGCCCGGGAACTGCCCTGGCGTCAGGATATCACCCCTTACCGTGTGTGGGTCTCGGAGATCATGCTCCAGCAGACCCGGATCGAGGCCGCCCGGGGCTATTTCCAGCGATTCATGGCCGCTCTGCCCACGGTGGAGGCCCTGGCCGGGGCGGAGGAGGACACGGTGCTGAAGCTCTGGGAGGGGCTGGGCTATTACTCCCGGGCCCGGAATCTCCACGCCTGCGCCAAAATGCTTGTGGAAGAATACGGCGGGGTGTTCCCCCGTTCCGCGGAGGAACTGCGGGCCCTCCCCGGCATCGGGGACTATACCGCCGGGGCCATCGCCTCCATCGCCTTCGGGCTGCCGGAGCCGGCGGTGGACGGGAACGTGCTGCGCGTCCTGGCCCGGCTGAGCCGATTTTCCCAATGTGTGGGCAGTGAAAAGGTGAAGTCCCGCTTTCGGGAGGAGCTGCGCGCCATCTACCCGGCGGGACGCTGCGCCGACTTCACCAGCGCCCTGATGGAGCTGGGAGAGACGGTCTGCACCCCCGGGGTGCCGGACTGCGGACGCTGTCCCCTGGCGGGGCGCTGTCTGGCCCACGCCGCGGGGGAAGAGAGTCTCTACCCCGTCCTGCCGGAAAAAAAGCCCCGGCGTATCGAGGAGCGGCGGGTACTGCTGCTGCGCTGCGGTGATAAGACGGCGGTGCGCCGCCGCCCGGCGAAGGGACTGCTGGCCGGGCTGTGGGAGCTGCCAAACGATACGATCCCGGAGCCCCCGGAGGGCGGACGGCCCTGCGGGGAGGCGGTGCACATCTTCAGCCATGTGGAGTGGCATATGAAGGGGTATCTGCTGGACTGCCGGGAAGAGGCCCCGGGCTGCACCTGGGTCACCGGGGAGGAACGGCGGGCCCTGGCCTTCCCCACCGCCTTTCGGCCCTATCTTGACATATTGGAGGAACTGGGACTGTGACTATCTGCGTATTCGGCGCGGCCCGGGACGATATCGCCCCGGCCTATTTTGCCCTGGGAGAGGACCTGGGGAGAGAGCTGGCCCGACGGGGTCATTCGCTGGTGTTCGGCGGCGGGGCCCACGGTCTGATGGGGGCGGTGGCCCGGGGCGCGGCGGCGCAGGGCGGCGAGATCACAGGCGTGGCGCCTCACTTTTTCCGGCGGCCCGGGGTGCTGTTTGAGGGCTGTACCCGGATGCTGCACATGGACACCATGGCGGAGAGAAAGAGCATCATGCGCCAGATGTCGGAGGCCTTCATCGCCCTGCCGGGAGGGCTGGGCACCATGGAGGAAGTTCTGGAGGTCCTGACCCTCCGGCTGCTGGGGCAGCTTTCAAAGCCCGTGGCCCTGCTGGACGCGGAAAACTATTGGCAGAGCGCGGTGGATATGATCGCCTCCAGCGTGGAGAAAGGCTTCGCCGGTCCGGAGACGCTCTCGGCCTTCGGCCGCTTTACGGACAGCGGCGCGTGTCTGGACTATCTGGAAAGGGAGAGCGGATATGATCTTTGATACCCATGCCCACTATGACGACAAGCGCTTTGACCCGGACCGGGAGCAGGTCCTCTCCGCCCTGCCGGAGCGGGGCGTGGGGCTGGTGCTGAACCCCGGCTGCAACGGGGAGAGTTCCCGCTCGGCCATCGCCCTGGCGGAGCGCTATCCCCATGTCTGGGCCGCCGTGGGCTGGCACCCGGAGGACTGGGCAAGCTGGGACAAAGCCAGCATGGACACGCTCCGGGCGCTCTGCACCCACCCCAGGGTGGCGGCCATCGGGGAGATCGGCCTGGACTACTATTGGGACAAGGAGCGCAAAAGCCTGATGCGGGAGATGTTCGAGCGGCAGCTGAACCTGGCTCTCCAGCGGGACCTGCCGGTGATCGTCCACGACCGGGAGGCCCACGAGGACAGTCTGGCCATGGTGGAAAACTACCCCGGGCTCCGGGGGGTGTTCCACTGCTATTCCGGCAGTCCGGAGATGGCCGAGCGGCTGCTGGCCCTGGGCTGGTATCTGGGCTTTGACGGGCCGGTGACCTATAAGAACAACAAAAAGGCCGCCGCGGTGCTCTCGGTGACCCCTCCGGACCGGATCCTGGTGGAGACGGACAGCCCCTACCTGTCCCCGGAGCCCCTCCGGGGCCGACGGAACGATTCCGGCAGTCTGCCCTATGTGATCCGCCGGCTCGCCGAGCTGAAGGGTGTCAGCGAAGAGGAGATGGAGCGCCTCACCTGGGAAAACGGCCGGCGGCTCTTTCGGATCGGAGACGCATAAGAAAAGGACCTGCTGCAGTTCGGCAGATGTTCGTAAGAAAGGTTTGGATCATTAATACAGCGGGCATCTATCTGATAGGATTGGATGTATGCAACACTGACATTGCTGTATAGAAAAACAGAAAACATTTTTACCAGGCGGCGGAGTAGTAAGTCCGTCGCTTGTGTTTTTTATGTAATTGCATTTCTACTGATACTGAACATTGATTTTGTTCCAACTATCGGATATGATTTAACCTATAAATAACGGTTTTTTCTTGGAGAACAACTAATGAATGACTATATTACGATTAAAAATGCTGCTGAAAAATGGGGCATTGGAATACAAAGAATCAACACTCTCTGCAATGAAGGACGCATTGATGCATGTTCACTTTGGCACCATCTGGGCAATTCCTACAGATACCATAAAGCCTTCTGACAAAAGAATCATAAGTGGAAAGTATTTGAAAAACAAGGAGGGCGGTTTTGCACTATGATAGCAGTTCCTGCTTATTTAATACCTTTTGCGAAAAACATTAGAACAGCAAAGGAAGTCGTATCTTTTGATATTAAATGTACCTGTGGCTGCATCTCTTTTAGATTAGTCCAAAACAGTTACACTGCGGAAGAAAAAAAGACGTTAATGGAATGCGAACAAAGCCAGCCCAAAACCGGCTGGCATACCATATACGGTGGAATCGATAAGGATGGAAAACCCTACACATATATTAGGAAGTTGTTCTTCTTTAAGAAATACATCGAGTTTACTCCGGAACCATTCTTTGCAAATATAAAAGTAGTAAAGGCGATTTGCGAATCATGCCAAAAAGAAATCGTCCTTTTTGACAGCAGATTGAATGGCTACGATTCTCAGGAATCCACGGATGAAGAATTAGTGTATACCCCGTATTTCAAAAACAGCGCATCACAGTGTTGTGGTGTGTCAGTAAAACTTGAACAATTTGAAGATGAGGATATCGATCCTAATCATTTTTCCTGGATCCGTATCTACAAAAAGAACGGAAATAAAAAAACAGCGTTCTTTGATGACGAAACTGCTTGATTAAAGCGGATATTAGTTAAAGTAATAGATCCGCTTTTTTGCATTAGTAGCAAAATAGAATTACTCATTGGTCTAAGCAGAGACGCATATGAGGATTTTCAGGAAATACTTACGAATATCTGAGACTTCCCAAAAACTGCTGATAAAATTTTAAACAATTTCTGGTTCAATGATGCACATTTCATTTTTGTGAAAGCGTGAAAACGCGCTGCTCACACGAAGTGTGATTTCTGGGTTTGGGATGTGTTCTTAATGAGCCGGACCTATGAGGATGAGCAGCGCGACCTGAAAGCGGAAGCAAAAGTCTTACGGCAGGAAATTGAAACACAGGAACAACAGAATCAGAATCTTGAAATTTTCATTCAGAAGGTCAGGAAGTACGCGGATATGACCGAATTGACGCCGTACGCGGCTCATGAGCTCATCAAGGTTATCTATATTGGGGCTCCGGACAAAAGCAGCGGAAAACGCCGCCAGAACATCCACATCTGCTATGATCTGATAGGGTTTATCCCGCTGAGTGAACTGATGGAACTGGAAATGGCATGACCTGAAGATCATGCCATTTCCAGAAAAATATAAACTTTCTTACGAAGGACCGCTTTTTGCAGCAGGTCCTTTTCTTACGGTGTGACCACCGTGACCTGCGGGGTTTCCGCGGGGATCTCGGTGGGGACCGTGGTGGGAGCCGGGGTGAGCGTGGGTTCCGGCGTGATCTCCAGATTGCCGAAAATGCCCGTATCGCCGCCCCGTGTCACCGGGTCGTTGAACTGGATCACCGGCAGGGGGTCGTTGATGGGAGCCATAATCCGGCGCCAGATCTGGGCGGCGGGGTTGCCGGAATAATACATAGTGGTGGGCATCTCATAGCCGGTCCAGACCGCCAGCACGTAGTAGGGGGAGAAGCCGCAGAACCAGCGGTCGCAGTCGTCGGAGGTGGTGCCGGTCTTCCCCGCCACGGGCATTTTCCCGTAGCCCAGGTAGACCTCATAGCCGGTGCCGTACCAGGCGGCGGCCTCCAGCATTTCGGTCATGCAGCGGGCGGCGTCCGTGTTGAACACGTTGCTGGTGCGGACGTTGTTTTCCAGCACGGTGACTCCGTTGGAGTCCGTGACCAGGGAGTAGGTCCGGCCGTAGGTCATGACCCCGTCGTTGGGGAAGGTGGAGTAGGCCTGGGCCATCTCCCGGACGGTGACGCCGTTGGTGAACTGGCCCAGGGCCAGAGGCGCGTAGTCCCGGTCGGCCTCCACCAGATTGAAGCCCATCCGGTCGGTCAGATACTCAAAGGAGACCGTGGGGGTCAGCTTATCCAGAATCTGGGCGGAAACGGTGTTCTTGGAGGCCACCAGGGCATCCCAGATGGTGATGATGCCGCTGTAGCCACCGGAGTTTCGGGGATACCACCAGGTCCCCCGGAGGGATACGTTGGGGCTGTCGTTCACCAGGGTGGACTCGCTGATCAGGCCCAGATCCATGGCCGGGCCGTACACCGCCAGGGGCTTGATGGAGGAACCGGCGGGACGCCGGGCATTGATGGCGTAGTTCCAGTTGAAGTTTTTGGTCTTCTCGCCGATGGCGCCGCCGATGGCCTTGATCTCCCCGGTATAGGGATCCTGGACGATGCAGGCCGACTGCAGGGGCTGGGTGCTGGCGTAATAGGGCTTGGGCATACTGTCCGGGTCGGAGTAGACAGAGTCCACAATGGCCTGTACGTTTTGATCCACACAGGCATAGATCTGATAGCCTCCGTGATAGAGGAGCTGGCGGGCCGCCTCCGAGGACAGGCCCAGCCGGTTCTGGAGATCGGAAAGCACGTCGCTGATCACCGTCTCCACATAGTAGGAATAGATCTCCTGCTGATATACCTCGTTCTCGCCCCGGACAAAGTGCAGCTCGTCGCCGTCCACGTCGGCCACCGCATCCCGATACTCCTGTAGGCTGATATAGCCCTGATCGTACATTTCATAGAGGATGATCTTTGTCCGGTCGGCGTTGCGCTTCACGCTGACAAAGGGGCTGTAGAGCGAGGGGTTGTTGGTGATGCCGATGATGCTGGCGCACTGGGCCAGGCTCAGGTCCTGGATATCCTTGCCGAAATAGGTGTCCGCCGCCTCGTACACGCCGTAGGCGCCCTCTCCGAAATACACCACATTCAGATACCAGAGCATGATTTCTTCCTTGGTGTATTTCTTTTCCAGATCCAGCGCCCGGAAGATCTCCACCAGCTTGCGCTGGACGGTCACATCGTCCTCCGTGGTCACGTTTTTCAGCAGCTGCTGGGTGATGGTGGAGCCGCCGAAGTCGTTTTTCATGCCCAGGAACATGTTCACAAAGGCGCCGGCGGTGCGGTACCAGTCCACGCCCTTGTGCTCGTAGAAACGCTTGTCCTCAATGGCCACGGCGGCGTGCTCCAGGTAGGGGGGGATATCCTCGTAGTCCACCCAGGTCCGGTTCTCATCCGTCTGCAGCACCGCCAGCTCTGCCAGTGAGCCGTCCGGGTTATAGGCCCAGATGGTGCTGGACAGGGACAGGGAGTAGTCCGACAGGGAGATGTTCAGATCGGTGGTCAGGGTGTTTTTCACATAATAGGCAAAAATACAGCCGAACAGCAGCCCCGCGCACAGGAGGATCAGCACCGCGGAGATCGCCAGACGCAGCACCAGACGCAGCACGTCCCCAACGGTGGTGACGGCTGCGTCTCCCACCCGGCCGGCAACGCGCAGTCGGCGGCTGACGGCGCGGCGTTCTTTCTTTTTCGGAGAATTTTCTTTCATGGTATCCTCCCGGAGATGGTCAAAAGGCGCCTTGATGCAAGGTTACCTTATATTATAGCATAGTTTCCCGCATTATTGTATCCGAAATAAAAAATTTTTACTCTGCCCAAAAGACGCACAAAAGGGCCCATCCGTTCGCTTTTCCCTGCGCTTCGGCATGAAAGGGCGACATTTTCCGCCCTTGATTTTTACCTTCCACATGGTATAATACTCTTAGAAACGATCCATAACAGAGGATAGCCCCCATACCGGGCGGCAAGAGAAGAAAGGGGTATGCTCATGGATAACGATTTTGGCGGCGATATCATCACCATCCAGGATGAGGACGGCAACGAATACGAGCTGGAGCTTCTGGATACCCTGGAGGTGGAGGGCAAGACCTATGCCATCTTCACCCCGGCGGATATCGACGAGATGGACGTGGACGATCCGGATTACGGTCTCATCATCCTTCGCTGCGGCGAGGAGGACGGAGAGGAGATTTACGATTCCGTGGACGACGAGGAGGAACTGGATCGGGTCTATGAGACCTACCAGGCCCTGCTGGACGCCGAGGAAGAAGATTCCGGCGATCAGGAATAAAGCAAACGATATTCTCATCGAATAACGTTTTTGCCGCAGCTCTGCCGCGGCAAAAACACCTTGAGACGAGCAATGCGAGTCCTCGCGCCGACCAAACGAGGCTTGTCCCCCGTAAGCCGAGTGCGATAAGCGTGAGAAGCTCAAGTTTGAAACAGCGTTTCAAATTTGAAATAAGGTTCTGCGGTGCCCGTGGCACATTTTTATGTACAGGGTCCATTTAAACCCACATTAGAAATAAGGGACGCAGCGCTCCGGGCGTGTATTGCAGGCCTCCCGGTTTTTGCCGGACGTTGGAAGCATGAAAGCGCAAGGGCCGCGACCCACCTGCCGAGACGTGCAGGTTCTAATTGGGCCCCCACGACATTCGCGGACCGGGAGGCGCGGCAACGCGCCTCCTTTTTTTATTCAAGGGAGAGCCAGGCAAAGCCCGGCTCTCCCTTGGTAAGTCTGGCGGGATAATTACACCGGCGCGCAGGCTGCCCGCAGCCACGCCTGTTCCTCCTCCGTCAGATGGGGAGAGACGATCTCGACCACCCGCTGATGGTAGTCGTTGAGATAGCGCCGCTCCCGCTCGTTCAGTTCCTCCGGGATCAGCAGATCCCGGTCGATGGGCACATAGGTCACATTCTCAAAGTACATGAACTGCCCGAACTCGTTCTTTTCCCCCCGGCGGCACAGCAGTTCGCTCTCGGTGCGGATGCCGTATTGCCCCTCCAGGTAGTAGCCCGGCTCGTCGGTGGTCACCATGCCTTCCTCCAGCACGGCCCCCTCGCTCCGCTCCGGGGACTGTTTCCAGCGGAAGCCGTTGGGTCCTTCGTGGACGTTCAGAGCGTAGCCCACGCCGTGGCCGGTGCCGTGCTTGTAGTCCAGCCCCTCTTCCCACAGAGGTCCCCGGGCCAGGATATCCAGGTTCAGGCCCGAGCAGCCGTAGAGGAAGCGGGCCATGGCCAGATCCAGGTGAGAGCGGGCCACCATGGTAAAGCGGCGGCGCATCTCCTCCGTCACCGGCCCCAGGGCGATGGTGCGGGTGATATCCGTGCTGCCCTCCAGATAGTGGCCGCCGGAGTCCACCAGCAGCATGCCCTCCGGCCGGAGGGGAATATCCGTCTCGGGAGTCGCGGCGTAGTGTACGATGGCGGCGTGGGGGCCGTAGGAGCAAATGGTCTCAAAGCTCAGCTCCAAAAAGCCCTCCTGCTCCGCCCGGCGAGCCGCCAGGTAGTCGGAGGCGGAGATCTCCGTCATGGGCAGGATACCGATGTTCTTTTTCAGCCAGCAGATGAATTTGCAGACGGCCACCGCGTCCTTCACATGGGCGGCGCGGATGTTTTCGATCTCCACGCTGTTCTTGACGGCCTTCATCCGGGTACTGGGATTGGGCCGGTCCAGCACCGTCACCCCCGCTCCCAGGGCGTCGCACAGCCGGTAGCTGCACACCTTCCGGTCCAGCAGCACCCGCTCCCCCGCCGGGATGTCCCCGGCGTAGTCGTAAAACGCCTGGTAGGGCCGGAGCTCCACCCGGTTTTGCGCAAGCAGCGCCCTCACCTCATCGCTCAGCACCTCCGGCTGGACGAACCACAGACACTCGGTCTCCGTCAGCGCCAGATAGGACAGCACCACCGGCACATAGTCGATATCTCCGCCCCGGAGATTCAGCAGCCAGGCGATATCGTACAGGGAAGTCAGCAGGTGGATCGTGGCCCCGGCCTTCTTCATTTCAGCCCGGACGTCGGAGAGCTTGTCGGCCGTGCTGCGCCCGGCGTACTTTTCCTCCAGCACCCAGGCCTTCGCCGCGCTCAGGGGCGGCCGGTCCGTCCAGATCCGATCCACCAGGTCCTCTTGGGCGTACACGCGTCCGCCCTTTTCCCCGGCGATCTCCTCCAGGCTCTTGCCCAGCACCGCGTTGATCACCCGGCCGTCAAAGCCCAGGCAGCCCCCCTGGGGCAGCTTGTCCCGGAGAAACGCGGTCAGGGTGGGCACCCCCTCCTCTCCCATCTTGTAGAGGGTGACGGTGCTGTTTTCAAGCTGGCGTTCCGCCTGGAGAAAATACCGGGCGTCGGTCCAGAGCCCGGCCTCCTGAGCCGTCACCACCGCGGTGCCGGCGGAGCCGGTGAAGCCGGTGATGAACTCCCGGGCCTTGAAATGCTCCCCCACATACTCGGATTCGTGAAAGTCGGCGGTGGGGACGATGTAAATGTCGATGCCCCTGCGCTCCATCTCGGCGCGCAGCCGGGTCAAACGTTCTGCGATCATGCTCTATCCTCCCAATTATTTTCTTCGCTCCACGGTGAGAAACAGCCGCTCCTTCCGGGATCGGCCCCCGATCTCCTTGACGCTCCCCTTGCCCTTGCCCCGCAGAGAGATCACGTCCCCCTCCTCCACGGCGGCGTCCGGCCGGAGGCAGGGGGCATAGTTGAGGCTGACGGCCCCCAGACGGATCTCCTGGGCGGCGGCGGTGCGGCTCAGGCGGAACATTCCGGCGCATACCGCGTCCAGCCGCAGGGAGGCCACGGTGAAGCGCAGGGTCTCCACCTGCACCTCCTCCGCCGGGACCTCCGCGAGGGGAATGCTCCGCCCCCGGACGGTACAGCGTCCCGCCCGGTCCAGGGAGAGCAGGGTGCCCTCTACGCTCTTCAGGCAGAAGCAGAAGGCCCGATCCCCCAGGATGCGGATATCCCCCAGCCACTCCCGGCGGATGCCCAAGGCCAGGGCCGCCCCCAGGTAGTCCCGGTGGCCGGGCCGGCCGAAAAAGCTCTCAAAGGCCACGGCGCGGATGGTATCCTCCGCGTCCAGTTCCTCCGCGCTCAGATAGTCCGGCAGGAAGAAGGCGCAGCGGCGCTCGCAGTCCGCCCCGCCCCCGTGAAAGGCGACGGCACAGCCCCGGTGTTCGGCCCAGACGGAAAGCTCCCGCTGCTCCGCGGGAGTAAGAAAGCCGGTATGGGTCAGCATGTTGGATCTCTCGCAGCGGGAGGCGAGATCCTCCCCCCCGGCGCAGCAATTCATTCGTTTCCATGGCCGGTATTGTAGCACGGATCGGGCGGAGAAGCAAATCTTTTGCAAAACGGGAGGGCCGAAAACCGGCCCTCCCAGCAGATCCTATGCTTCTTTACTTCTGCCAGAGCACCTGCTCGCCCAGGACGATGCGCTCCACCGCGTCGATATCGATGGCGCTGCCCCAGCCGCAGAACTGATTCACCGTGCCGTTTTCAAAGGGCGTGGTCAGGGCCCCGCCGGTGGAGAACTCCGTCCCGTCGGCAAAAACGATCCTTGCCTCCATGCAGACCTTGTCCTCCAGCTGGCTCCAGGGGCCGTAGGCCTCCTGGTCCGCTCCCGGCTTGTGGAAGTCGGCGGCCCCCTCGTAGTTCACCTTCCACACGGCGGAGAAGGGGGTCAGCTCCAGGCCCACGATCTCCATGTCCCGGTCCAGCTCCTCATCGTGGTAGACCGCGTGCCCAAAGTCGAAGTACCGGCTCTGTTCTTCGGTAAGACGGAAGGCGATCGGGCCAAAGGTTCTGGGCTCGCTTTCCCCGATGATCATATCGATCCGAAGGGGGAGGCTCTCCGTGCCCAGTTCCTTCATTGCCTTTTTGAGGAAGTTGACGTCCATCAGGCATTGCAGCGTCAGGGTCTGGGTTTCTTTATCGTAGGAATAATTCCGTACGGCTTCCCGGATCTCCTCCACCCCCGACAGTGACATCTCCACCGGCAGCTGGGGGGCGGCGCTGCCGCCGATCTCCGTCCCCTCGATGCGCCAAATGTATCTGGCGTTGTCCGGGAAAGCGGCGGCTTCCTCCTCCGAGACGGGGGAGATGTTCACATACGCCCGCTGTTCCTGCCCGTCGTTCACGGCGGAGAGCAGCACCAGGCCGTCCTCCTGTCCGTCGGGGAGGGCGTATTCCACATAGCTGCTCACCTGGTTTTCCTCGATGCGGAAGTCCTCCTTCAGCTCCCGCTGCCGGGCCGCATGGATGCTCCAGGCGGCGTAGGCCGCGATGCCCAGGGCCAGGATCAGTGCCGCGGCCAGGGCGATGGATATGATGCGTTTCGTTTTCATTTGTACGATCCTTTCCGGGAGTTGGTGTATGGCTCCGGGATCAAAGACCGCCGCCTGGGTGATGTGCCTTTCGTCCAACAGGTTCAGCGCCTGGGAAACGATCTCCCGCTTCATACAAGCAATCCCTCCCTCAACAGATAGTTTTTCAGCTTTTCCTTGACGCGGTGAAGGCGGACGGATACGGCCCCGTAGCTCATGGCGGACAGCTTTGCCAGCTCGCCGAGGGAGTCGGAGTACCAGTACCGGCGCATAAAGAGGAACCGGTCCAGCGGCTCCAGGCCGTCCAGAAAGCGGTCGATGGCCGCCGCCAGCTCCCGGGCGCCGCAGCGATCCTCCACGCTGTCGCTGTCCGGGATGTACTCGCACAGCTCGTCCAGGGCCAGGTCGTATTGGCTGTTCCGCTTTTGGGCCGTGCCGGCATGGTATTTCTTCGTGGCAAGATTGCGCGCGATCCTGCACACGAAGGTCCGCAGCGGCGAGGGCCGGCTGGGCGGGATGGCGTTCCAGGCGCCGAGCCATGTGTCGTTTACGCACTCCTCCGCGTCCTGTGGATTCCCGAGAATATTGAACGCGATCCGGCTGACCGCGGCCCCGTGCTTTTTGGCAAGCTCTTCGATCGCCTGCTCCGAGCGCTCAAAGAACAGGTCGATGATCTGCGTGTCTGTCAAGCTCCGTCACCTCTTTCCGCTTCACCCATATACTACGGATCGGGAAGGGATTTTTACATCTGAATATAGCACATACGCACAAAAAATGCCCGCCGCTCCGAAAAAGCGGCGGGCGATCGTCTCCGGCGGCGGGTTTTCAGCCCACGCCGCCGTCCATAAAGGTATAATGGTCCATGAAATCGTCGTAGGTCAGCACCCGGCCGGTCTGGCGGATCTCCAGGTTTTTGGCGACTTTGACCAGCGTATCCATGCCCGCCTCCCCGGCGAGCCGGACCACCCATCCGGCCTCGGGGTCCGACATGAGAAGGATATCCTGCTCCAGCTTTGTCTCCGGCCGGAAGTCATTGGCCGGGAGCACTTGCGTGGCGTGGAAGCGCATCACGTCCACACCCTGCTCGTCCCAATGCTCCTCGATGATGTCCTCGGGGGTGTAGTAGAGCAGGAGCAGCGCGCCGCCCTGGTTGAACATGGACATGTAATATGTCTCGATCAACATCGGTTGACTGGCCGTCATGTTGGGGTATTTGTCCGCCAGCTGCTCCGCCGTCAGACGGTCGCGCCACGTCTCCCCGCCCAGGGACGCCAGTTCCTCCGGCAGCCAGCCGGGGCGGAATTCGATCTCCCGGCTCTCCGCCGTGTCGGGGAAGGTCACGGCCAGCTTGGCATTGTGCCACTCCAGATAGCCGCTGGGATGGTCCTCCCAGTGGATACGAAAGGTCTCCGTCGCCTCGGGTACTCTCCGATCCATGGAAAAAAAGGCGGCGTAGGCCGCAATGCCCAGGGCCAGGATCAGCGCCGCGGCCAGGGCGATGGATATGATGCGTTTCGTTTTCATTTGTACGATCCTTTCCGAGGCGCTCGCCGCATCCTCGGGAACCGATCGGTATGCTTCCAGGACAAAGCCATCGTCCATTTCGCCGAAGGCCTTTGACAGCAGTTCCCGTTTCATGCAAGAAAGCCCTCCTTTGATAAAGTGTTTCGCAATTTCTCGCGGAGGCGGAAAAGACGGACGGAGATCCGGCCGGCGCTGCTGCGTCTCTGGGCGGCCAGCTCCGCCACGGGCTCCGCATACCAGTATCGGCGGACGAACAGCGTCCGGTCCTCCGGCTGCAGCGTGGAGAGGAAACGGTTGATGGCATCGCCAAGCTCCTTGGCCTCGTACTCCGTCTCTATGTTCACGCCGGAGGGGATGCACTCCTGCATCTCGTCCAGAACCAATTCGTAGCCGCTGCCGCGCTTTTGGGCGTGATCGGCGTGGTATCGGTTGACGGCCAGATTGCGGACGATCCGGCAAACGTATGCCGCCAGAGGATCGGGAGCATGAGGCGGAATGCTGTCCCAGGTCCTCAGGTATGCATCGTTCACGCATTCTTCCGCATCCTGCCGGTCACGGAGGATGTTGGCCGCCGTTTTTCTCACGACGGCGCCGTATTTTCCGTCCAGCTCCTGGATCGCCTGTTCCGAGCGCTCAAAAAACAGGGCGATGATCTTGCTGTCCTCCAAAAGCGTCACTTCCTTTCCGCCTCACCCTATATAACAGGATCGGGGAGAGAATCTTACACATGAAATTGAAATTTTTCTCGAAGATGACAGCAGACCCGCCGCTCTTTTCCGGAGCGGCGGGCTGCGGAGTGTCGTGGATTATAATTTATCCTACAAGGTGTCTCGTTCCGAGGGCAAAGCAGACTCTTCCCGGGAATTTGTCCAGCTGCAGGTACATGGGCGCGCCCTCCTGGTCGCCGTCGAAGAAAACCGTCAGATAATAGTTTTCCGTCGGCATGTCCTTCAGGAGAGATTCTCCGTTCACGGCGCTCCAGTGCGCCTGGTAAAAGCTGTCCTCCGTATCCGCGAGCCTGTAGCCCGAGAATCCCCAGTAGTCCGCAAGCAGCGCGCAGAAACGATCCACCGTCATATCCGCGGGGATGATATCATCGAAGTTCTCATAGAAATAATATGTGACCGTCTGTCTCTCCCCCTCTGGGTCCATGGGGTCCACGGGCATCTCCTCGGTAAATTCGCTGACCGGGAGATCGCTCTCGTCTGCGGCCGCCTCGATGTTCACCACCTTCAATTTACCGCTGAGGGTATCCACGGTGAGACTCAGGGAATACTTATTGCCCTCTCCCCCGTAAAAGCGCACTTCGTAGCTATGGGTGAAGAGCCGGCCGTACCAGTATTCGCTGCCGGTGCGCTCCTCCGATTCGAGGATCTTGGCCGCGGGTCCGTTCGCCGTCACCTCCGGGGAGAGAAGCCCGAGTTCCTTCCATTTTTCCAGTTGCTCCAAAGCCACCTTCTCCGCCGCCTGGGGCGATGAGATCGCGTTGTAGGCCGCGTAGGCCATGATGCTCAGCGAGAGCATCAGTACCGCGGCGATCGCCAGGGTGAGCAGGCGCTTTGTTCTGATGGGTACCGTTTTTTCTTCCTTGTTGAAATAAAGGTTTCCGGCCATGACTACATCCTCCTCATGAATGCCGTTCATCGCGCGGAGAAGCTTCATCGGAGCTGCCATAGTTCTTCCTCCTGCAGATACGCTTTCAGTTTTTTCCGTGTGCGAAACAGGATGCCCTTGGTTCTGCTTTGGCTGCAGCCCAGTCTTTCCGAAATGGCGGACACCGGCGCCAGATACCAGTAGCGCAAAACGAACACCGTCCTCTCCGTCTCCGGGAGGCCGGCCACGAAGCTGCCCACGGCCCGCTCCAGTTCCCGGTCCTCCATGTCCCGCTCCAGATCCACCCGGTCCGGGACGCACTCGGCCAGTTCTTCCAGGGCCAGACCCGTCTCGCCTCCCCCGCGCTTTTTTCTTGTTTGCTCCCGGACCCGGTCCAGGGCAAGGTTTCTTGTGATACGGCCCAGGAACGCCGACAGCACCGCGGGGCGCTTGTCCGGCATGAGATTCCAGGTGCGCCACCAGGTCTCGCTGACGCACTCCTCCGCGTCCTCCGGAACGGCGCAGATATGCCCGGCGATCGAGCGGCAGTATCTTCCGTATTTTTGTTCCGTCTCCGATATGGCCAGATCGGAGCGCTGCCAGTACAGATCCACAATGTCCTTGTCCTCCATACGGCACCTCCTTCAAGAGCTCTCACCCTAATAAACGTCAAAGCGGGGCAAACGGTTTTATGGAAGATATTATTTTTTCAAAAAATGCGCGAAAAACGCCCGCCCCTCCGGTCGGAGAGACGGGCGTGCTGCGCTCTTACCTTATCCAAGCATGGCCTCGATGGCGGACTTGGGGCGGGCGCCGACAGCCTGGTTGACCAGTTTGCCGTCCCGGAACACCAACAGGCTGGGGATGGAGTTGATGCCGAACTGTACGGCCAGCTCCGGCTCCTCGTCCACGTTGACCTTGCCCACCTTCACCTTGCCGGCCTGCTCCTCGGCGATCTGGGCCACCAGGGGCGCCACCATCCGGCAGGGGCCGCACCAGGATGCCCAGAAGTCCACCAGCACGGGGATCGGGGACTGCAGGACCTCCTGCTCAAAATTCGCGCTTGTCAGAGTGATTTCAGCCATGATTCATATCTCCTTTGCAATATATTTTTCAATCGATTATTCCCCCGCCATGTCCGCCACCGCGGAGAGCAGGGCGCTCTCAGACACGGCGCCGATCTGACCGCCCAGGATGTTCCCCTGGGCGTCCACCAGGATGGTCATGGGGATGGAGCTGACGCCGTAGCTCTCCGCCCCGTCATACTCGGTGTCCAGGTACACGGGGAAGCTGTACCCATTTTCCTCCAGGAAGTCCCGGACCACCGCCTCCGTCTCCCGGCTGCCGTCCGTCAGATCCACCATCATGAACTGCACCCGGTCCCCGTAGCGCTCCCAGGCGCTCTGAAAGGCGGGCAGCTCGCTTCGGCAGGGCGGGCACCAGGTGGCCCAGAAGTTGATCACCACCGGCTGGCCCCGATAGTTGGAGAGCGAGACCTCCTCTCCCTCCAGAGACAGGACCGTGAAGTCCGGGGCGGCCACGGGGGTGCTCTCCGGCTCGGCAGCCGGGTCCTCCGCCGGGGCGGCCGTCTGGTTGGGAACAGGAGTCCCCGCCGGGGCCGTCCGGTCGCTCAGATACCGATATCCCACTCCGGCCGCCGCCAGCAGCAGCACCAGTGCGATCAAAAGTACCAGCGGTTTTTTCACGAATCGTTCACCTCATACAAAAATCGAAAGCAGCCGGTTCAGCCAGCCCGCGGCCATGCTGATGCCCACCAGGATCAGAAACAGCCCGCTGCACAGGTTGATGACCTTATAGTGCGAGCGGATCACGGCGAAGGCCCCCCGGAGCTGGTCCAGCAGCACCGCTGACAGCACGAAGGGGACGCCCAGCCCCAGGGAATAGCACAGCAGCAGCCCCAGGCCCCTCCAGGCGGTGCCGCTCCCGGCGGCCAGCATCAAGGCCGAGCCCAGAAAGGCGCCCACACAGGGCGTCAGGCTCACGGAGTAGACCATGCCGAACAACAGGGCGGCCCCCACGCTGCCGGCGCTGCGCCCGGCGGCCATTCCCTTGAAGAAGGGCAGGGGGATCAGCTCCAGATAGCCCAGTCCCAGCAGGATCACCAGCGCGCCGCAGATAAGGTCCACCGTTCGGCGGTAACGCAGCAGGGCCGCGCTCAGGGTCCCGGCAAACAGGCCCAGCAGACAGAACACCAGGGTAAAGCCCGCCGTGAAGGCCACCGCCCGGGGCAGCACGTTCCGGCCCTTCTCGTCCCCGGCGGCAAAGTAGCTCACATACACCGGCAGCATGGGCAGCATGCAGGGGGAGATAAAGGAGATCACGCCCTCCAAAAAGGTGATGATACCGGTCATGGGCGCTGCTCCTTTCTATTGCTGTTCACGCAATTAAATTTTTTACAATCTATCTACAGTGTAGCGGAAGTTTCTCCTTTTGTCAAGTACCGGGGCAGCACCTGGGGCAGGACACGCTCCAGGGTATAGGGCTCCACGGCCCGGAGGGCGTTGGAACCCAGGCGGGCGCGGAGGGCAGCGTCGTCCATCAGTTCCCGGACGCCGTGGACAAAGGCCTCCCGATCCCCGAAGGGGTAGAGCCGGCCGGTCTCCGGGTCGGAGAGCAGGTCCTCGTGGCCCTTCACCCGGGACAGCAGCGCCGGCAGGGCGCAGCCCATGGCCTCCATCACCGCGAAGGGGAGGCCCTCGCTGCGGCTGGCGGAGACGTACAGATCCGCGGCCAGAAAGGCCGGGGCCGCGGAGGGGAGCTGGCCGGGAAAGCGGACCCGCTCTCCAAGACCCAGAGCTTCGGCCAGGGCTCTGCACTCCGCCCGCCGTTCTCCCTCCCCCGGCAGCAGGAGGCACACCGAATCCGGCAGATCCCGCAGGGCGCGGATCAGGAAGGCCTGGTTTTTCCGCGGGGAGAATTCCGCGGCGCACAGCAGCACAAAGACGTCCGACCGCAGGGCAAAGCGTTGCCGGGCTGCCGCCCGCTCCGCCTCTCCGGCAGGGTGAAAGCCGCTCAGATCCACCCCCATGCCGGGGATCAGTGCCGCGCGGCCCCGGCAGAGCCGATGGCTTTGGGCGATGTCCAGATCCTGCCGGTTCATCACCAGCAGATCGTCGGTAACGGGAGCGCAGAGCCGCTCCGCCGCCAGCAGGAGGGCGCGCTTCGGGGCGGGGGAATCCTTGTCGAAGAGATAGCCGTGGACGGTGTTCACCACCCGGGGACGCCCGTGTCCCATCGTCCCCAGGGCAAGGCGGGTCCAGAAGGCGGCCAGAGAGGTATGGACCGCCACCAGGTCATAGTTCCCCCGCCTCAGCTCCCGCCCCAGGATCCCCAGGGCGCGCAGGTTGTTCCGACAGAGATAGCGCTTTTCAAAGGGGACAGGGAGAAAGTCCACCCCCTCCGGCAGGCCCGTCCCCTCCCCCGCGCCGGCGGCGGTGACGGCGCAGCCCCGGTCCCGGAGAGCCCGGAGGTAGGGCAGGTGAAACTGCCGCAGATGCGCCGCGGTGGAGGCCACATACAAGATCCTCTCCCGGTATTCTCCCACGGCGCTCCCCCCTTTTTCGTTCATGCATATATTATACCCAATTCCGTTCGGGATCGCAAGGGAGGCCCGCTCTGTCCCTGCCGGCAAAAATAATTGGACAAAATAAGGGCGTATTGCTATAATGGCAGGGCTTGTGCCGATTCCGGCACAGACCGTATGTAAACAGCAGCGAGGACTCATGGGCTGAAAAAGCCCTTTTCAGAAGCATCATGAATGACAGAAAACACAGCCAAAGAAAGCGTCCCGATCCCATCCCGCCCCAGGAGGATCTCTACGCCGATTACTACCCGGAGCCGGATCCCTATACCTCCGGGGGCGCCCATCTGACGCCGGAGGAGCGGGAGCGTTACTACGCCGAAAGGGATGCCTATTACGCCCAGCGGGACGCCTACTATGCCCGGCGGGACGCCTATTACGCCCGACGGGAGGCCCAGGAGGCCCGGGAGAGCCGGGAACCGGAGGAGTGGGAGGACCGGGGAGAGAGCTATGAAGAGGCGCCCGCGCCCCGGCCAAGGAGACGGACCGATCCCCGGGACTACGAGCCGGAGGACGATATCCCCGAGCCGAAAAAGCGGCAGACCCGCCGCCGCCATCGCCGCCGGAGCCGGCGGGCCCTGCGCCGGACGCTGTGGCTGCTGCTTTTGGCGGGACTGGTACTGCTGCTTATGGGCACCGCGCCGGTCCGAAACCCCGGCGGCGCGGCCAGAGAGCCGGGCCACAGCACCATCCTGCTGGCCGGCACCGACCGGGGAGGGAGCCGCACCGACACCATCATGCTCCTGTCCCTGGAGCGGGGGGAGCGTCTCCGGCTGCTGAGCATTCCCCGGGATACCTACGTCCCCAACTACAGCAGCTACAAGCTCAACGCGGTCTACGGCGCCGTGGGCGGCGGCGAGGCGGGCATGGAACTGCTGATGGACGAGACGGCAAAGATTTTGGGCTTCGCCCCGGACGGCTACGCGCTGGTGGATATGGACGTGGTGACCCGGGCGGTGGATATCCTGGGCGGCGTGGACTACGACGTGCCCCAGGATATGGACTATGACGATCCCAGCCAGGATCTGAGCATCCACCTGCACGCCGGAGAGCAGCATTTGAACGGCGAGCAGGTCCTCGGCCTGCTGCGCTTCCGTTCCGGCTACGCGGACGCGGACATCGGCCGGACAGCGGTGCAGCGGGACTTTCTCCGTCAGGCCCTGGGCCAGTGGCTGCGCCCCGCCCATCTCCGGCAGCTGCCGGCGCTGCTGAGCCTCTATCAGGAGAACGTGACCTCCAGTCTCCGCTTCCGCCATCTGATGTGGATCGTCCGGGTGCTGATCAAGGCGGATCTGAAGGACATGGAGTCCCAGGTCCTCCCCGGCTGGCCGGACATGGTGAACGGCTCCTCCGTCTACATGGCGGACCAAAGCGCCGCGGCGGAGCTTCTGCGGGAGTACAGCCCGTATAAGATCTCCCCCTGAATGATACTTTCGGCAAACGGACAGGCCGCTCGGTTTTCGCAACCGGCGGCCTGTCTTTTTTATGATGGCTTTCTGTTACTTCGTACTCAGCTCCAGGTCCTCCTCGGCCACCTGGTAGAGCTCCTTTTTGGAGAAGATATCGTACATGACCGGCACCACGTAGAGAGTCATGAAAGTGGCGTAAGTCAGGCCGCCGATACAGGTGACCGCCAGGGGCTGCAGGAGAGAGCTGGCCTCGTCCCGACCCATGGCCATGACCACCAGGCCCAGGATGGTGGTGATGCTGGTCATCAAGATGGGCCGGAGCCGGGTCACTGCCGCTTCACCGATGGCCTCGGTGCGCTCCATGCCGCCCAGACGCAGCTGATTGATGTAGTCCACCAGCACGATGCCGTTGTTGACGATGATGCCCACCAGCATGATCATGCCCAGCATGCTCAGGACGTTGATCTCCATCCCGGCCGCCAGCAGGCCCAAAAAGCCGCCGGTGAAGGCCAGGGGCACGGCGAACATGACGATGAAGGGCGCCTTCAGATTCTGGAACTGGGCCACCATCACCAGGTAGACCAGGATGACGCCCACGATCAGCATCAGCAGCAGATCCTTCAGGGCGCTCATGATGTTCTCCCGCTCGCCGGTGAACTGAAGGCGGGCGCCCTCTTCCAGCGTCTCGGCGGCGAGAGCTGCCTCCGCGGCGTCGGTGACCTTGGTGATATTATAGCCCTCCAGCACCTCGGCGGTCACATCCAGATACCGGCGCTGGTCGGTGCGGCTGATGGTGGTCAGGCTCTGGGTATCCGTCAGCTCCGCGATGTCCGAAAGCCGGACCGTCTTCACCGTGTTGTCCCGCTGGGTCACGGGAAATTCCAGTTCCTCCAGCATCCGGCGGTTGATCTCGCTCTTGTCCTTCAGCTCCACGGACAGGGTGTAGGTCTTGCCGTCGTCCTGGAAGTCCCCCGTCCGGGCGCTGCCCCGGATGGCGGAGACCACCTGCATGTACACCTGTGCCACGGTCAGGCCGTTTCTCACCGCCTCTTCCTTGTCCACGGTGATATGGATCTCGGGAGTGGGTTCCTCCTCCCCGGCCTGGACCTCGCCCACGCCCTCCACGGTGGACAGCACCGCCGCCACCCGGTCGCCGCTGCGGCGCAGCACATCCAGGTCGTTGGCGAACAGGCGCACGGTGATGCCGGAGCCGGAAATGGACGACATCATAAAACTCATGATGGAGTTGGAGTCCGCGTTCACGGTGCAGGCAAGATCCGCGCAGGCCTCGCTGATGCCCTTGGCCACTTCCTTCACCTTGGGACCCCGCTCCCGGAGCAGCACATAGAAGGTCACGTCCCCGCCCATGGAAAAGGCCGTCAGATCCAAGCCCGTGGCGCTGTCGGTGATGGCGCCGCCCACGGTCTCCACCCCGTCCACGGTCAGCATCCGCTCCGCGGCGGCGTTGGCCATGGCGGCGGTCTCGGCGAAGGAGGAGTCCTCCGGCATGGTCAGAGAGACCAGCATCTGGTTCATCTCCATCTCCGGCATGAAGGTATAGCCCCGGGCCAGCACCAGCGCGCCGCTGCCGAACAGCAGCACGACCACCAGCAGCAACACTACCGCCTTGTGTCCCACGGCCCACATCACGCTCCGCCGGTAGGCGGGCATCAGGCGTTCAAAGGCGTTCTTCCCGCTCCGTCTCCGGGCCTTTTCCAGCAGCTTGCCCGCCGCAGCGGGCACCAGCGTCAGGGAGACCACCAGACTGGCGACCAGGGCGAAGGAGAGGGTCAGCACCATGTCGGTGAACAGCTCCTTGGTGGTGCCGCTCAAAAAGGCGATGGGGATGAACACGCACACGGTGGTCAGGGTGGAGGCCGCCACGGCCCCGGCCACCTGCCGGGCGCCGGATACGGCGGATTTCATGCTGTTCTCCCCCAGGGAGCGGAGCCGGTAGGTGTTCTCTATGACCACCACGGAGTTATCTACCAGCATACCCACCGACACCGCCAGGCCGGACAAAGACATGATATTGATGGATACGCCCATGAAGTACATCAGCGTCAGGGTGGTCAGCAGGCTGATGGGAATGCTCATCAGCGTGATCACCGTGGGCCGCCAGTCTCCCAGAAACAGCAGCAGCGTCAGCACCGAGAAGACCACGCTCCAGCCCAGGCTGGAAAGGATGCTGTCCCGGATGAGGTAGATATAATCCCCCTGATCCATCAGCGGGCTGAAGCTGAGCCCGGGGTATTCCTCCTCCAGCCGGGCAAAGGTATCCCGCAGGTTTCGTGAACACTGGGCGGTGGCAAAGTTGGACTGCTTGGAGAACATCAGGATCAGACTGTCCTGGGCATTCAGGGAGGCATAGATCTCGCCGCTGTTGTCGGCGTAAACCAGCTCCGCCACGTCCTCCAGCAAAATGGGCTCTATGCCTTCCACCCCCGGGTCAAAGAGGGGCAGCCCGCGCAGCTCCGCGTCCCCGGCAATGCCATTGCCCACGGAAACCACCACGCTGTTTCCCTTGTCGTCGTAAACGTAGCCCGCGGGCATGTCGAAATCCTGGGCCGTCAGCAGCCCGGTCAGCATGTCCAGGGTGATGATGGCGTGCATATCCGCCAGGTCAATGGCGGCGGCCAGCTGCTCCTCCAGGGTGTCCAGAGCGGAGGTGATCTGCTCCTGGGCCTGCTGGATGCCCGCCTGGGCCACGGCCAGCTGGCCCCCGGCCAGGCTCATCTGGGCGATCCCGGCGGCCAGTTTTCCCGGCAGGGCGGCCAGCTGCTTCCGGAGCTCGTCCATGGACTCCAGCTGCTGGGACTGAGCCGACTCCAACTGTTCGATCAGGGCGTCCAGCTCGATAAGCTGCTGTTCCAGCTGGGCCACCTGGGCGTCCGCCGCGTCTGCGGTGGCCTGGGCGGTGTCCCGCTGGGCTGTGACCACGGCCAGCTGGGCCTCCGCCATGGAGCTGCGCATCCGCACCGCTCCCAGGGTGTTGCAGCCCCTGGCCTCCAGCGCCGCGATGGTCTCCTCCGGCAGCGCCGCCTCTTCGGATCGCAGGGGGGTCGCGTCGTCCAGCGCATCCAGCTCCGGCCCCATGGCCTGCCGGTAAAGATTCATTTCGTCATTCAGTTCCCGGACCTGGCCGTCCAGTTCCGCGGCCTGCCGGTGCTGCTCTTCGGCCTGGGCGCGGGCCTCCTCCAGCTGCTGTTCCACCGTAGCCCGGGTGGTCTGGGCGGTAGCCAGGGCGGTAGCCGTATCCCCGGCACTCTCCAGCAGTTCTTCAAAGCGGTCCGCGCTCTTGCCCAGGCCCCCGGTCATGGCCGAGGGGGCGTTTACCAGCTGGGCCGTGCCCGCGTTCACCGCCGCCTGGGCCTCGTCCAGCTCCTCCTGGGCATCCTCCAGCTCCTGCCGGGCCTCGTCCAGTTTTTTGTTGATGGCCTCCTCCAGGCGCTCGTTCATGGCGTCCAGCTTTTCCTCGCTGATCTCCACGGTCAGCGTCCGCTCCACCAGTCCGCCGGTGGTCACGCTGGCCAGTCCCGTGGTGCCCTCCAGGGCGGGGATCAGGGTCTTCTCCGCAAAGTCCGCCAGTTCATAGCGGTCCATGTCGGCGCTGGACACCCCCGCCACCATAACCGGGATCATATTGGGGTTGATGCGGATAATGTTGGGGGCGCTGATCTTCTCATCCCAGTTGGCGGCCAGGAGCTGGGTGGACTGGAGAATGTCCACCACCGCGCTGTCCATGTTGGTTTCGGCCTCGAACTCCATCATCAGCATGGAGTAGTTCTCCGCAGAGGTGGACTGGATGGTCTTCACGTTGTTGATGGTGGCCAGAGACTGCTCCAGAGGCCGCGTCACTGCGGACTCCACCTCCTCCGGCACCGCGCCGGGGTAGGTGGTCACCACCACGATATAGGGGTAGTCCATGTTGGGCAGCAGATCCGGCACCATCCGCAGATAGGAGATGATGCCGAAAATCAGGACCGCCACCACGGCCACAAAAACGGTATAGGGTTTTTTTACGCTGAATTGTGTCATGACAGACCATCTTTCCCGGCATGCACCCGGCAACAATTTTCTATTTTATACTATAGCATTTTTGCCGGGGAAAAGCATGAATTTTTCTTGAACATCCCGGTCTTCCTTTTTGCTTCCGGCAATTGACTCCGCAGGCCAATTCGGTTAAAATTACTATATATACGCCGCGGCCGGACGCCGCGGCAGAATGCCTTTGAAACAGCTATGGGAGGAAGCACGTATGAACGTATTTGTCACCGGCGGCACCGGCTATATCGGCAGTCACACCTGCGTGGAGCTTCTGGAGGCGGGCCACAGCGTGGTGGTGGCGGACAATCTGGTGAACAGCAGCCCCGAGAGCCTGCGCCGGGTAGAAAAGCTGACCGGCAAAGCCGTCCCCTTTTACAACGCGGATATCCGGGACCGGGACGCCCTGAACCGGATCTTTGATCAGTACTCCTTTGACTGCGCCATCCACTTTGCCGGACTGAAGGCGGTGGGCGAGAGCGTGGAGCAGCCCCTGCGCTACTATCGCAACAATCTGGACTCCACCATGACCCTTATGGAGGTGATGGGCGATCGGGGCGTGAAAAACATCCTCTTCTCCTCCTCCGCCACGGTGTACTCCCAGGACAATACCATGCCCCTGACCGAGGAGAGCCGCACCGGCGGCTGCACCAACCCCTACGGCTGGACCAAATTCATGTGCGAGGAGATCATGCGCTCCACCGCCAAGGCCGACGGGGAGTGGAGCGTGATGCTGCTGCGCTACTTCAACCCCGTGGGGGCCCACCCCAGCGGACTCATGGGCGAGGATCCCCGGGGCATCCCCAACAACCTGATGCCCTTTATCACCCAGACCGCCGCCGGACGCCGGGACCACCTGAACGTCTTCGGCAACGACTACCCCACGCCCGACGGCACCGGCGTCCGGGACTACATCCATGTGGTGGACCTGGCCAAGGGCCACGTGGCCGCCATGCAGTATATGGCCGAGCACCGGGGCACCCATGTGTTCAATCTGGGCACCGGCACGGGCTACAGCGTGCTGGACATGGTCCACGCCTTTGAAAAGGCCACCGGCAAGCCCCTCCCCTACAAGATCGCCCCCCGCCGCCCCGGGGATGTGGCCGTAGTGTACGCCGATCCCTCCAAGAGCGAGAAGCTCCTGGGCTGGAAGGCGGAGCTGGATCTGGAGGACATGTGCCGCGACTCCTGGAACTGGCAGAGCCACAATCCCAACGGCTACGGAGAAGAAGAGAAATGAAGCCCGCACTTATCATCATGGCCGCCGGGATGGGCAGCCGCTTCGGCGGTCCCAAGCAGATCACCCCCGTGGGGGACCGGGGGGAGATCATCATGGATTTCTCCCTGTACGACGCCTGGAAAGCCGGCTTCGGCAAGGTGGTCTTCATCATCAAAAAGGAAAAAGAGGCGGAATTCCGCTCCATCGTCGGGCCCCATGTGGAGCGGCGGATGGAGGTCCGCTATGTCTATCAGGAGATGGAGGATCTGCCCGCGGGCTTTGCCGTCCCCGAGGGCCGGGTGAAGCCCTTCGGCACCGCCCACGCGGTCCGGGCCGCCCGCCATGTGATCCAAGAGCCCTTTGCCGTGATCAACGCGGACGACTTTTACGGCCGGGGCGCTTTCCTTGCTCTCAGCGATTTTCTCCGCTCCTCCCCGCCCCCGGGAGAGCAGGCCATGGTGGCCTACCGGCTGCGGAACACCGTCACGGAAAACGGCCATGTGGCCCGGGGCGTCTGCCGGGCCGAGGGGGGCTATCTGCGCTCCATCGTGGAGCGGACCCACATCGAAAAGCGGGGCGAAAACGCGGCCTTTACCGAGGACGGCGTCCGCTTTACGGAGCTGCCCGGGGACACGCTGGTGAGCATGAATTTCTGGGGCTTCCAGCGGGAGATGATGGATGCCTTTGACCGGCGCTTTGAAGGCTTCCTCCGGGAAGAACTGCCCAAAAATCCCCTGAAGGCCGAGTACTTCCTCCCCTCCGTGGCCAACGCCGAGATGGAGGCGGGCCGGGCGCGGATCCGGGTCCTCCCCTGCGAGGAGACCTGGCACGGGGTCACCTACCGGGAGGACCTGCCGGAGGTGCAAAACGCCGTGGCCCAGCTGAAGGCCCGGGGCGTATATCCGCCGGTCCTTTGGGAGGAATAATCAAAAACAGCAGAAAAAACGAGTGACCGGCGTTTCGGTCACTCGTTTTTTGTTCGATATCGGTCTCAGGCCGGGGCCTTGTCGGTCAGCAGCGTGCTTACCACCCAGCCGTATTTTTCATTCGCCGTGCGGATCAGGGACCATCCGTTCTCCTGGGCCAGGACCGCCACCTTGTCGTTCTGGTAAAGCACCAGATTCTCCGTCCAGCCGAAACCGGGGCCCCAGTGGGCCGCCACCATGAAGGAGTTGGCATAGGCCGTCTGCTCTTCGTTCAGCCAGTTCGCGTCCGCGGGACGGGCGGCGCCCGCCAGCATCTCATCGGTGGTATCCTTGGGCTGGGCGGGGGCCACCGGAGTGGGCTCCGGAGTCGCTTCCGGCTCAGCCGTGGGTTCCGCGTCGGTCTCCGGGCCGGTCAGCGCCTCCACAGGCGGTTCGGGCGTGGCCACCGGCAGGGGCGTGGGCGCGGGCGTGGCCGTAACGGCCTCCATCTGCATGCGGGACAGCTCCGTCTGGGCCGTGGTCAGCGCGGCGGTCAGCTTTTCCACCTTGGCCTCGGCTCCCTGCAGGCGCAGATAGAGCAGCCCGGCGGCAGCCGCGAACAGCAGCGCAAGGATCCCAAACAGCAGCACAACGCCCCTCAGGGGGTTACGGGGCTCATACTCGTCTTCGAAATCGTCATCGAAATCGTCGTCGTAGTCATCGTCCTCGTACTCATCGTCGTCGTAATCGTCGTCCTGCTTCTTGCCGCGCTTTTTGTCGGGCTTTTTGTCGGACTTTTCTTCGGGCTCGTAGTCATCCTCGTACTCGTCTTCGTACTCGTCTTCGTACTCATCCTCGTACTCGTCTTCGTACTCGTCCTCATATTCCTCTTCCTGGGCTTTCTTTTTCTTTCCCCAAGCCATAGATATCCCTCCCCCAAAAACAATATGGGTTTCTGCATGTTATCTTAACAGAAAGGGCGAAGCAGGTCAAGAAGAATATTATGGAAACCAAAAAGTTTTTTCTTTCGGCGGCGGATTATTTGGCGATTGACGTTTTGCTCTTTGAAGATTATTATAATCCCAGGAGAAAATGCACGGGGAAAGGATGATCCGAATGGCAAAGGAGAGGGACTACTCGTATCTTTTGAACGAGAACTATGATATTTTTCTCTGCACCCGGGGCCTCCCGGACGCACTGACGCCGGAGACCGCCGCCCTCCGGCAGCTGATGAGCGCACTGGTGGGCAGCGGATATAAGGTCTTTTTCCCCTCTGCTCTGCCCAAGGATGTGCCGGAGGAGATCCTGGCCAGGGCCATGGCCGACGCGGTCCGCGGGTCAAAGGTGATGATCGCCGCCGCCGTGGGGGACGAGGGCGCCCAGGACCCCACCGCCCGCTTTCTCTGGAAGCGTTTTCGGGAGCTGAGCGCGGCCGAGCCGGAGCGCCGCTTTATCGCCTGCGCCCGGGATCTGAGCCAGCTGCCGGAGGAACTGGAGGGGGCCCAGACGCTGGACATGGGGGCCCTGCGCTTTCTGTCCGATCTGAGCGGCCTGCTCTCCCAGACCCTGCCCCGGAGAGAGGCCGAGCCGGCCGCCGAGACGGAGGCCGAGGCCGAGACAGAGGCCGAGGAGGTCCGGGAGGACGCAGAGCCGGAAGAGGCCGCTCCGGAAGAGGAAGTCCCGGAGGAGGAAGCCCCGGAAGAGCCAGTCTCTCCGGAGGATCCGGAGCCCACGCCGCCGAACAAACGGCGCCGGAAGCTTTTCCTGGCGCTGGCCATTGCCGTCGGGGTGCTGGCGGTGCTTGGCCTGGCGCTGCTGTTCTTCGCCCGATAGAGCGTTTTTTCGATACCCATGACCGCGCCGGTTTCGGCGCGGTCATTTTTTCGGCTCATTCCTCAAAAAACCGCCGGTGGAGCGCCCGCACGGCGTCGTCTGCCCTCTCCGCCTCCACCTGGACGGTGAGACGCCGGGGCGCCTGGAGATAGGCCGCGGGGACGATGCCCTCCCCCTCCAGGGCGGCCCGGGCCTGAGGCCCCAGCTTCGGCAGGGTGTGCAGACCGCTGCCGACCAGGGATACCAGCCCGTTCCGGGCGGTGACGGCGGTCAGCCGATGGGCCCCCTCCGGCAGGGGCAGGGCGCGGACGGCGGTGCCGGGGGCGTCGGTGAAGGTGGAGCGCAGCTCCAGCGGCACGCCGAAGCGCTCGGAGAGCTCCACCGCCCGCTCGTGGAGCACCTTCGCCCCCATGGCGGCCAGGACGTGCATCTCTCCCGTGTCCACTACCGGCAGCTTCCGCGCTGCGGGCACCACCCGGGGGTCCGCGGTGCATACCCCGTCCACATCCGTATAGATGCGGCACTGGTCCGCGTGGAGGGCCGCCGCCGCGGCCACCGCCGTGGTGTCGGACCCGCCCCGGCCCAGGGTGGTGATATCTCCCTCCGGGCTGACGCCCTGGAACCCGGCGATCAGCACGATCTTTCCGTCGGCAAGCTCCCGCTCCATCCGCTGAGGGCTGAGCCGCCGCAGCCGGGCATTCCCGTGTACGCTGTCCGTGCCCATGCCCGCCTGGGCTCCGGTCAGGGACACGGCCCGAAGCCCCATGTCCTCCAGGGCCATGGCCATCAGGGCCACGGAGACCTGCTCCCCGGTGGAGAGCAGCATATCCAGCTCCCGGGCCGGGGGATGGGGGTTATAGTCCGCCGCCCGTGACAAAAGCTCATCCGTGGTATTCCCCTGGGCCGACAGCACCGCCGCCACCCGGTCCCCGCCCCGGGCCGCCCCGGCGATGATGGACGCCGCGGTGCGCACCCCCTCCACGCCCGCCACGGACGTGCCGCCGAATTTCAAAACCAGCAACATATGATAAAACCTCCGATAACCGATCGAGATAGACCATTCTATTCCCGTCCGGTATCGGAGGTACGCTTATTCCCTTATCCGTCAGCCCGCCAGGACCTCGGCCCGCAGCACCCCGTCCGTGGCCAGCAGCCGGTTCATCAAGGTCTCCACGCTCTCGCTCATCCCCGCCGTCTCGGAGGAGATGGTGATGGAGGCGCAGCCGTTGACCGGGATGCTCTGGTTGATGGTCAGGATGTTGGCTCCGCAGCCGGCAAACACGCCCAGCACCGCCGACAGTCGTCCGGTCTGGTCCCGGAGGAGCATCTGGAAGGTCAGGATCCGCCCCTGCCGCAGGTCCTGGAAGGGGGAGATGGCGTCCTTGTACTTATAGAAGGCGCTGCGGCTGATGCCCACCCGGGCCGTAGCGTCCCCTACGGTGGCGCACTCCCCGATCTGCAGCAGCTCCTTGGCCTCCATCACCTTGAGAAAAACCTCCGGCAGCACTTCCGCCTGCACCAGATAGTATTTCGGCATCGTTTTTTCCGCCACAGACTGTCCCTCCCTCAAAGGCATTTGTTTTCCAAGCAAGCAATATATCACACTCCCGCCAAAAAGGCAAGGGCCCTTCCCCATTGCAAAACGGCGCGTTTCCGGATATAATAAATCGAAAACAATGGGAGGGATCGCCATGAAAGCCATCGTATCCGTTTTTGCCCGGGACCGCAAGGGCATTACCGCCTATATCACCGCGATCCTGGCGGAAAACGGCATCAACATCCTGGACATCAGCCAGACGCTGATGCAGGAGTTTTTCACCATGATCATGCTGGTGGATCTTGCAGACTGTCCCCTGGACTTCGGCGCGCTGCAGAAGCTGCTGAAGGAGCGGGGCGCGGAACGGGGCCTGTCGGTGCATATCCAGCGGCAGGATCTGTTCGACGCCATGCACAAGGTGTGAGCCCATGAGCTACTTACTCAACTCGGACGAGATCATCGAAACCATCCGCATGATCGACCAGCAGCATCTGGACGTGCGGACCATCACCCTGGGGGTCAGTCTGCTGGACTGCGCCGCCGACTCCGTGGACGTCTGCGCCGGGCGCATTTACGACAAGCTCTGCCGCCGGGCCGAACACCTGGTGGAGGTGGGGGAGGCCATCGAGCGGGAATACGGCATCCCCATCGTGAACAAGCGCCTGTCCGTCACCCCCATCGCCCTGGTGGCCGCCGCCTGCCGGGAGGAGGATCTCTCCCCCCTGGGAAAGGCCATGGACCGGGCCGCGGAGGCCGTGGGCGTGAACTTCATCGGCGGTTTCTCCGCCCTGGTCCACAAGGGCTTCACCGCCTCCGACCGGAAGCTGATCGCCTCCATCCCGGAGACCCTGGCCACCACCGAGCGGGTCTGCGCCAGCGTGAACGTGGGCTCCACCCGTGCGGGGCTGAACATGGACGCGGTGCGGGAGATGGGTCTTGTGATCCGCCGCTGCGCGGAACTGACCGCGGACCGGGACGCCCTGGGCTGCTCCAAGCTGGTGGTGTTCTGCAACGCGGTGGAGGATAACCCCTTCATGGCCGGTGCCTTCCACGGGGTCGGGGAGGCGGAGTGCGCCGTGAACGTGGGCGTGTCCGGGCCGGGCGTGGTCTACGCCGCCCTGCAGGACTGCAAGGGCCAGCCCTTTGACGTGGTGGCCGAGACCATCAAGCGCACCGCCTTCAAGGTGACCCGGGCGGGCCAGCTGGTGGCCCGGGAGGCCTCGGAGCGGCTGGGGGTGCCCTTCGGCATCGTGGATCTCAGTCTGGCTCCCACCCCGGCGGTGGGAGACAGCGTGGCCCGCATCCTGGAGGCCATGGGGCTGGAGATCTGCGGCACCCACGGCACCACCGCGGCCCTGGCCCTGCTGAACGACGCGGTGAAAAAGGGCGGCGTCATGGCCTCGTCCCACGTGGGCGGGCTGTCCGGCGCCTTCATCCCCGTGTCCGAGGACGAGGGCATGATCGCCGCCGCCCAGGCCGGGGCCCTGACGCTGGAAAAGCTGGAGGCCATGACCTGTGTGTGCAGCGTAGGCCTGGACATGATCGCCGTGCCCGGGGATACCTCCGCCGCCACCCTCTCCGCCATTCTGGCGGATGAGGCCGCCATCGGCATGGTGAACAACAAGACCACCGCCGTGCGTCTGATCCCCGCCATCGGCAAGGGCGTGGGGGACACGGTGGAGATCGGCGGGCTCTTCGGCCGGGCGCCGGTGATGCCGGTGAACGCCGCCTCCAGCGCCGACTTTATCGCCCGGGGCGGGCGGATCCCCGCGCCGATGCATTCCCTGCGAAATTAACGCCTATAAGACAAGAAAAGACAGGGGGCCGTCCCCCTGTCTTTTTTATTCCAGGAACTCCGCGATCATCTGTATGGCCTCCTGCATCTTCCCCGGGTCGACGAAGCGGTGGTCGGCGTTCTCGATGGGGAAAAAGGGGATGCGGTTTCGCTCGGCGAAGGCCTCCACCGGCCCTATGGGCACGATCTCGTCCTTGGTCCCGTGGAGGATCAAGATCTCATCCCGGTAGGGCGTGAAGTCCATCTGCGTCACATCCGCCTTCCGCAGGCTCTCCAGGAACTCGGGGCTGATTTTGATCTTCCGGTCAAAGCCCACCAGCACCTCCTTGCCCTTGGCCAGCTTTTCCGCCTCCTCGGGCGTGATGATGGTGTGCATGATCACCTGGTGCATGGGCAGGGCCGGGCAGCGCAGGGCCGTCATGGCAAAGGGATCCCCGTGCCGGGCGATGTATTTCAAAAAGAGATAGCCTCCGAAGCTGGTGGCGTAGGCCAGCAGCCGGGCCTCCGGGACCTGCTCCCGGACGTAGTCGATCACGCACTGCAGATAGAGATCGCAGTCGGAGAGCAGCAGCTTTTTTCTGGCGTCCTCCCCGTGGCAGGGCCAGTCGAAGCACAGCACTGCCATGTCCCGGTGCTTGGCACAGACATAGTCCGCGTAGCGCTTGGCGGCCCGGTTGTCCTTGTGTCCGCCGAAGCCGTGGCCGAAAATCACCAGGCGCCGGATGGGCCGGTCCCCGGCATAGAGCCGGCAGCAGATGCTGCAGCCGGCGCGGTTGATATGAAAGCTTTTCTCCATGGGCATTGCGTCTCCCTCTTCACCTGGTAAAGGAATAGGTACGGATAAAGTCCCTGACCTGGGCCCCGTCCCGGATATAGCGGAGCAGGATCTCCGCGCAGGCCCGGCTGTCGCTGTCGGCCTGGTGGTGCCGGAGGGGGATGCCGTAATACTCACACAGCTCGTTGAGCTTGTGGCCCCGGCCTGCCAGGACCCGCCGGCCCATCTGCACTGTACACAGGTAACGGACATAGGGCTTCCAGGCGATCCCGTAGCCCTGGAGGCATTTTTTCAGCACTCCCAGATCGAAAACCGCGTTGTGGGCCACCAGCAGCCCGCTCTCCAGCATGGGCCGGAGCCGGGGCCAGAGCTCCGGGAAGGTGGGCGAGTGCCAGACGGAGTCCTCGCTGATGCCCGTCAGCATGGTGTTGAAAGCGTCGAAGGACTGCTCCGGGTTCACCAGGGAGGAAAACTCCTCCTTCACCGCCCCGTCCTCCAGGACGGTGACGGCGATGGCGCTCATCCGGTTATTCCAGCGGTTGGGCGTCTCCACGTCAAAGACCACGAAACGCGGCGTCCCCTGCTCCATGGGCAGGCACCTCCTGACAAGAATCTTCTTTTCCGCCGCATTATAGCAGAAAATCCCCCGGCAGGCAACGGCCCTCCCGGAGATTAGAAAAGTTTCGATCCGCCTCAGACACAAAAAACAAAAAGTTTTTTATACAACATTAGACAATTCCCTTCCGGTGAATTATAATGAAAATGAAGAAGTATCAACGAAAATCGCCCGTGGTGACGGGCGGGCCGGCGCAAGGGAGGAAAAAATGGAAACCATCGTAAATCAGACCATGGATGAGGAGCGTGCGCTCTACGGCCGGCGCGATCTGACGCTCCGGGACTGCGTTTTTGCCGGCAGCGCAGACGGCGAAAGTGCCCTGAAAGAATGCGCCAACATTGTGGCGGAGAACGTGCGCTTTTGCCTGCGCTACCCCTGCTGGCACGATCACGGGGTCGTGCTCCGGAACTGTGAGCTGACGGATACCTGCCGCGCCCCCTTCTGGTACTCCCAGTCCATCCACATCCTCAACAGCCGGGTCCACGGCGTCAAGGCGGTGCGGGAGTGCAGCAATGTGGAGCTGCTGGATTCGGACATCAACTCTCCCGAGTTCGGCTGGTCCACCCGGAACATCACTCTCCGGGACTGCAGCGGCGAAGGGGACTATTTCCTGCTCCGGGGAGAGAACCTCCGGCTGGACCGGGTGAAGCTCCGGGGCAAGTACGCCTTTCAGTACACCCGGGGCGGGCTGCTGACCAAGTGCGAGCTGGAGACCAAGGACGCCTTCTGGCACGCGATGGATCTGACGATCACCGACTGCGTCATCCGGGGGGAGTACCTGGGCTGGTATTCCCACAACCTGACCTTCATCAACTGCACCATCATCGGCACCCAGCCCTTCTGCTACTGCAGCAATCTGCGGCTCATCGACTGCCGGATGCGGGAGGCGGATCTGAGCTTTGAGCGCTCCCACGTCCACGCCTCTCTGACGGAGCCCATTCTGAGCATCAAAAACCCCCTGTCCGGGATCATCTATGTCCCGGAGGCGGGGGAGATCATCCGGGACATCCCGGAGGCCCGGGGGGAGGTGCGTCTGGGCGAGGCCGCCCCCGCGTCCAAGGCAACGGGGAAAAAGCGCCACACCCAGCGCCGGGCAAAGTCGCCCAAGGCCCCGGCAAAGAAGGCCGCGACTCCGCCGCCGTCTCCGAAGGAGGCCAAAGAACCCCCGGAGGAGAAAACCGAAGAATGATCCGGGCGCAGATCGCCCCGGCCCTGCAGGGCCGGGGCGATCTTGTTTTTTATTTTGATGCGGCGAGTTTCTTCTTCCCTTTCCGCTTATCGGCCAGGGCAAAAAGGGCGGTGACCAGCAGCATATAGGGCAGCAGGATCAGGTTGCAGGGGATCAGGTACAGGAAGGGGAAGGGAAGCCAGCGGTGGAAGAGTTCCAGAATGGGATTCCCCTCCGTCTCCACGGAGAAGAAATAATTGGCTTTGGGGTGGAGGCCCGTAAGACGCAGCAGCATACTCACCAAAAACGCGCCGAAGGCGATGGCCATGGCGGCCAGAGCCGCCCGGGGCAGGTCCCGGAACCGGGGGCGGAACAGTCCGAAGGCCGCCAGGGCCAGGCCCTCTATGATCACCATGCAATGGGTGATGTAAAAGCCCAGCATCCGGGGCAGGAACAGGGAGTAGCCCTCAAAGCCGTTGGAGGGCATGACCAGGGCCATCAGCGCCCCCAAAGGCCCCAGGAAGAAGCAGAAGCTCTGCATGGGGCGGCTCTTCCGCAGCACGGCCACCGGGATCAGCAGCATATTGATATTGCACATGTGGAGGGGCAGCTCTCCCCACCAGTTGAAGCCGCCCATGTCGGCGGTGAGAACGTTGAACTCCCGGTCCAGAGACAGCATGTACTTATACCAGAAAAAGAAAACCGTGGTGACCAGGCAGGTGACGATCAGCACCGTCTCCCGGGTCTTTTCCTCCTTTTTCCGGAGCAGAAGGGACGCGAAGATCAACAGCAGCGCGAAAAAAAGCAGCATCAGGTCGAATACCGCATTGAAGGGATGTACAATCCAAAAATCCGAATGAGCCAACAGCCGGTCCTCCCGTGTCGATTTTCCTTACTGTAGCACAAGGCTCCGGCCTGCGCAAGCCGGAGCCATCATTTTCATCAGGTTTACCAAAGGCCCGGGAAGAGGCGGTATTTTACCCGCCGCTTATACTCCGCATAGCCCGCCAGCTCCCGCTCCAGGACCTCTTCCTCGTTGCGGATGCGCTTGGCGATGATGGGCAGATAGAACAGCATGACCGCGAAAGACAGGGGCGAGGCCAGCACCAGGGGCATGGCGAGAAAGAGCAGCACCGTGGCGGCGTACATGGGATGGCGCACCATACCGTAAAGGCCGGTGTCCACCACCGTCTGCTCCTCCTGCACCCGGATGGTCCGGGACAGCCAGGCGTTCTCCCGCAGCACCTCCCCGAACAGGCCGTAGGCCAGCAGGAAGATGACCGCCGCCGTCCACACCGCCCCGTCGGGCAGCAGCAGCCAGCCGAAGCGCCAGTTCAGCCCCGCCAGCACGAAGGCCAGGAGGAACATCCCGCCGCTGAGGGCGATCACCAGCTTCTGCTCGGCCTGCTCCTCCTTGGCGTCCAGGCGGCTGCGCAGCAGGGCCGGGGCCTTTACCAGCATCACCAGCCCCGCCAGAAACATGGGCACGAACAATATGCCCATCAGCAGCCAGCCCTGCCAGTAGCCGAAGCTCCCCGCCGGGATAAACAGCAGCGCGCCCATGAGCAGCACTCCGCTGAAAAACCGGAGCATAGCGCTCCTCAAAAGCTTTTTATCCATGGTTTTCCCTCTCTCCGCGGCAGAAGGCCGCCACCCGCTCCAGCCAGTCCGGGGCCTCCTCGTAGAGGCCGTGGCCCAGGCCGTCGTACATGTACAGCTCGCTGTTGGGGATCCGCTCCGCCAGTTCCTCCGAGGCCGCCCCGGTGACGATCCGATCCTCCCGGCCGCCGATCACCATCGTGGGACAGGGGATCTCCCCCAGGCGGTCAAAGGCGTCGTGGGTCAGGCAGGACTCCGCCTGGGTGAGAAAACGCCCGAAGCTTTTGGGCTTGCCCAGACTGCCCAGGAGCTTGTATTCCATCCGCGCGGCTTTCAGCCGCCGGGGGGAATAGGAGCGCTCCGCCGTGTCCAGCATAATGCCCCGATAGTCCTCCCGCCGGGCCATCTCCGACCAGCGCTCTATCACGTCCTTCACCACCGGGTTGGGCCGCGCCAGGGTCACGGTCAGCACCAGCCGCCCCACCTTGTCCGGATGGTCGATGGCCAGCCACTGGGCGATCATGCCCCCCTGGGACACGCCCACCACCGCCGCGCGGTCAAGCTCCAGGGCCTCCATGGCGGCGTTCAGGTCCTCCGCCATCTCCCGGGTGGTCATATGTTCCGGAAGCTCCCGCCGGCGGCTGAAGCCGTAAACGGTGAAATCCCCCGTCAGCGCCCGATAGAGCAGGGCGAAGGGGAGCGCCATGCCCTTCACGGTCTTCAGCCCGTCCCCCACTCCGGGCAGCAGCACCAGTGTCCGCTCTCCGGTTCCGAAGCGGATATAGTCCATCTCTCCCGCGGGTAAGTACAGGCAGCCGTTTTTGGTCTTCAGCATTGCGCTCCCCTCCGTATTCTTTTCGTCGATGGCGGGGCTTTCAGCGGAACAGTCCCTTTTTCTTCGCCAGCCCCTGGTCGCCGAAGCTCTCGCCCAGACGGCGCAGCAGCTCCTTCTGCTCCGATGTCAGGTTCTGGGGGGTATTCACCCGGACGGTGATATACTCGTCGCCCCGGCCGCTGCCCTGGAGATAGGGGATGCCCTTGCCCCGGAGCCGGAACACGGTGCCGCTCTGGGTGCCCTCGGGCACGGTGTACTTCACCTTGCCGTCCAGGGTGGGGACCTCTACCTCCGCGCCCAGGGCCGCCTGGGCGATGGAGATGGGCAGCTCATAGAGGACGGACGCCCCGTCCCGCTCAAATTCCGTATTGTTGCGCACGCCCACCGTCACCAGCAGATCCCCGGCAGGGCCGCCGTTGCGCCCGGCCGAGCCCAGTCCCCGGAGGGAGATGGTCTGCCCGTCGTCGATGCCGGCGGGGATGTCCACCTTGATCTTCCGGTTGCGCCGGACCATGCCCTTGCCCTTGCAGGTGGCGCAGGGCTTGTGGATGATCTTGCCGCTTCCGCCGCAGCGGGAGCAGGTGTCCTGGGTCTGCATCATGCCGAAGGGGGTGCGGCTGGTGCGCAGCACGCTGCCGCTGCCGTGACACTCCGGGCAGATCTCCGCGGTGGTGCCGGGCTCGCAGCCGGTGCCGCCGCAGGTGTCGCAGGGCTCCACCTTCTGGACGGTCAGCTCCTTTTTGCAGCCGAAGGCCGCCTCCTTGAAGTCCACGGTCACGCTGGTGCGCACGCTTCCGCCCCGGGAGGGGGCGTTGGGGTTGCGGGTGGTGTTAAAGCCGCCGCCGAATCCCCCGAAGCCGCCGAAGCCCCCGCCGAACAGGTCGTTGAGGATATCCGCAAAGCCGCCGAAGCCGTCGGCGCTGGACTGGAAGCTGTTGGGGTCAAAGGCCGCGAAGCCGTACTGGTCGTACTTGGCCCGCTTGTCCGGGTCGGACAGCACCTCGTAGGCCTCGTTGACTTCCTTGAAGCGGGCCTCGCAGGCCTTGTCGTCCGGGTGCAGGTCCGGGTGGTTCTCCTTGGCCTTCTTCCGGTAGGCTTTTTTTATCTCATCGGCGCTGGCGCCCTTGTCTACGCCCAGCACCTCATAATAATCTCTTTTGTCTGCCATACGCAGCACCTCCGAACATGGAAACCGGGCGGGCGATGGGGCCCGCCCCGATTTCTATTAAGGAATGGGATTGCGATTACTTCTTGTCGTCGTCCACGACCTCGTAGTCGGCGTCGTAGTAGTCCTGGCCGTTGGGTCCGCCGCTCTGGGGGCCCGCCTGGGCGCCGGGGTTGAATCCGCCGTCCTGCTGGGGCGCAGCCTGCTGGTACATCTTCTCGCTGACCTTGTAGAAGGCCTGGGTCAGCGCCTCGGTGGCGTTCTTGATGGCCTCGGTGTCGGTGCCGGAGAGGGCGCTCTTCAGGGCGGAGAGCTTCTGCTCCACTTCGCTCTTGTCGGCGGCGTTGATCTTGTCACCCATTTCGGAGAGGGTCTTCTCGGTCTGGTAGACCATCTGGTCGCCGGCGTTGCGCACGTCGACCTCTTCCTTGCGCTTCTTGTCCTCGGCGGCGAATTGCTCGGCCTCCTTGACGGCCCGGTCGATCTCGTCCTTGCTCAGGTTGGAGGAGGCGGTGATGGTGATGTGCTGCTCCTTGCCGGTGCCCAGGTCCTTGGCGGACACGTTCACGATGCCGTTGGCGTCGAT
>JAFYAQ010000003.1 GCA_017540645.1 Oscillospiraceae bacterium | reverse complement strand
CTCTTGTACTGGAACTTCTGCATCAGAGCGGGAGCGACTTCCTCGTTATACTTTTTCTTCAGTCTCGCGACGTACTTATCAGCCATAATGACGTGTCACTCTCCTCTCTCAGAAGCTGGCGCCGCACTTCTTGCAGGCGCGCATTTTCTTTCCGTCCACAAAGGCGTGGCCCACGCGGGTGGGCTTGCCGCACTTGGGGCAGACCAGCATCAGCTTGCTGGCGTAGATGGGGGTCTCGCGCTTGATGATGCCGCCCTCCTCGCCCTGACGGCGAGGCTTCTGATGGCGGGATGCGACCAGCACGCCCTCCACGATGGCCTTCCCGGCCTTGGGGTCAACGGAGAGGACCTTGCCCTCCTTGCCCTTGTCCCGCCCGGACAGGACGACCACTTTATCGTCTTTACGAATCTTCATTCCCATGTCCTCCTCAAATGACTTCGGGAGCCAGAGACAGGATCTTCATGAACTCCCTGTCGCGAAGCTCGCGGGCCACGGGCCCAAAGATACGGGTTCCCTTGGGGTTGTGGTCTTCGTTGCTGTTGATCAGCACCGCGGCGTTCTCGTCGAAACGCACGTAGGTGCCGTCGGCGCGGCGGACACCGCGCTTGGTGCGGACGATCACAGCCTTGACCACATCGCCCTTCTTCACACTGCCGCCGGGGGCGGCCTTGCGAACGCTGGCGACGATCACGTCGCCCACGTTGCCATACTTGCGCCGGGAGCCGCCGAGAACGCGAATGGTCTTGAGCTCCTTGGCACCGGTATTATCGGCAACCTTCAGATAAGATTCCTCTTGGATCATTCTGGCGCCTCCTTACTTCGCTTTTTCAATGATCTCGACCACGCGCCACCGCTTGTCCTTGGACAGGGGGCGGGTCTCCATCACACGGACTCTGTCGCCGACGCCGCACTCGTTGTTCTCGTCGTGGGCCTTCAGCCGATAGGTCCGGCCAATGATCTTCTTGTAGATCGGGTGAGCCACCCGGTCCTCCACCGTGACAACCACGGTCTTGTCCATCTTGTCGGAAACCACCTTGCCGACGCGGGTCTTGCGGGAAGAAGTTCTCTCACTCATTTTCTCTTACCTCCTCACTGCTCGAGCTGCTTCTCACGAAGCACGGTCTTCACTCGGGCGATATCGCGCCGCACGTTGGAAATCTTGATGGGGTTGTCGAGATGGTTGGTGGCATGCTGCATGCGGAGCATGAACAGGTCCTTCTTCAGGCTGACGAGCTGCTTATCCAGCTCCTCCACAGACATTTTACGGATCTCAGTAGCCTTCATCATTCTTCACCACCAATCTCGGTTTCGGCGGCCTCGCGGGTGACGATCTTGGTCTTGCAGGGCAGCTTGTGGCTGGCAAGACGCATGGCCTCGCGGGCGTCATCTTCGGAAACACCGGCGATCTCAAACAGGACGCGGCCGGGCTTCACAACGGCGACCCAGTACTCCGGAGAGCCCTTGCCGGAGCCCATACGGGTCTCGGCCGGCTTCTGGGTGACGGGCTTGTCGGGGAAAATCTTGATCCAGACCTGACCGCCGCGCTTGGTGTAGCGGGTCATGGCAATACGGGCTGCCTCGATCTGGTTGGCGGTGATCCAGCAGGGCTCGGTGGCCATCAGGCCGAATTCACCGTAGGTGACGGTGTTGCCCCGCAGGGCCTTGCCCTTCATACGGCCGCGCTGCTGGCGGCGGTATTTCACTCTCTTAGGCATCAACATCAGGAATTACCTCCTTCTTTGGGAGCGGGAGCGGCGGGGCGGGAGTAGCCGCCCTGGCCGGCGGGACGCTGGCCGTAGCCGCGGTTGTCGCGGTTGAAACCGCCCTGCCCGCGGTTGTCGCGGTTGAAGCCGCCCTGGCCGGGAGCCCGGTTGTCGCGGTTGAAGCCGCCCTGGCCCGGAGCCCGGTTGTCACGGTTGAAGCCGCCGCCCCGGCGGTCATCCCGGCGGCCGCCGCGGCGGTCGTCACGACGACGCTCCTGGAAGGGCTTGCTGGTGTCCAGGGTGCGGGGGGTGGTGCGCAGGGTGGTGGTGAGGATCTCACCCTTGTAGATCCAGACCTTCACGCCGATGCGGCCGTAGGTGGTGGCAGCCTCGGCAAAGCCGTAGTCGATGTCGGCCCGGAGGGTCTGCAGGGGGATGGTGCCCTCGTGGTAGGTCTCGCTGCGGGCGATCTCGGCGCCGCCCAGACGTCCGGCGCAGCAGACCTTGATGCCCTTGGCGCCCATACGCATGGCGCGGCCGATGGCGTTCTTCATGGCCCGGCGGAAGCCGATGCGCTTCTCCAGCTGCTGAGCGATGTTCTCGGCAACCAGCTGGGCGTTGGTATCGGGGGTGCGGACCTCAACGATGGAGATGGCGACCTTCTTGTCGCCCAGAAGGGCTTCCACATCCTGGCGCAGCTTCTCGATCTCCGTGCCGCCCTTGCCGATGATCACGCCGGGGCGGGCGCAGTGGATGAAGATGCGCACGTTCTGGTCGGCGCCCTCAGAGCCGGAGCGCTCGATCTCGATGGTGGGAACGCCGGCGGCGAAGAGCCGCTTCTTCAGGTACTTGCGGATCTTGTCGTCCTCAACGACGGCAGCGCCGACCTTGTCGGGACGGGCGTACCAGCGGGAGTCCCAGTCCTTGATGACGCCTACGCGGAGGCCATGCGGATTCACTTTCTGTCCCATATCTTAAGCCTCCTTCTCTGCCACGGCAACGATGATGTGGCTGGTTCTTTTCTTGATGGGGGAGTAGCGGCCCCGGGCGGTGGCGCGTCCACGCTTCAGGATGGGGCCGGGAGTCACCATAACGGTGGAGACGTACAGCTTGGCAGGATCCATCTCGTAGTTGTTCTCCGCGTTGGCGCAGGCGCTGCACAGCACTTTGTACAGCAGCGCGGCGCTGTGGTTGGGAGTGTTCTGGAGGATGCCCTTGGCCAGCTCCGCGTCCTTGCCCCGGATCAGATCGCAGACGATCTTCACACGGCGGGGCGTGACACGGGCATATCTTTGTTCAGCTCTTGCTTCCATTCCTCTTATCCTCCTTACTTGCCGGCGGTCTTGCTGCCGGAGTGGCCGCGGAACGTCCGGGTGGGGACGAACTCACCCAGCTTGTGGCCGACCATATCCTCGGTGACGTACACGCTGACATGGCGCCGGCCGTCATGGACGGCGAAGGTGTGGCCGATGAAGGAGGGGAAGATGGTGGATCTGCGGGACCAGGTCTTCAGGACCTTCTTCTCGCCGGTCTTGTTCATTTCCTCGACTCTCTTCAGCAGCTCGGGAGCCGCGTAAGGGCCTTTCTTAATGCTTCTGCTCATTTACCTGTTCCCTCCTTACTTCGCGTTGCGGCGCTTGACAATGAACTTGTCGGTGGGATTCTTCTTCTTGCGGGTCTTGTAACCCAGGGTGGGCTTGCCCCAGGGGGTCACAGGGCCGGGACGGCCCACAGGAGACTTGCCCTCGCCGCCGCCGTGGGGGTGGTCGTTGGGGTTCATGACGGAGCCGCGGACCATGGGACGGCGTCCCATGTGACGCACGCGGCCGGCCTTGCCCAGGGAGATGTTGGCGTGGTCGATGTTGCCGACCTGGCCGATGGTGGCGTAGCAGTTGGCGCGGACCTTGCGCATCTCGCCGGAGGGCATACGGATGGTGGCCATAGCGCCTTCCTTAGCCATGAGCTGGGCGGCGTTGCCGGCGGAGCGCACCAGCTGGGCGCCCTTGCCGGGGTACATTTCGATGGCGTGGATCACGGTGCCCACGGGGATGTTCTGCAGAGGCAGGGCGTTGCCGGGCTTGATGTCGGCGCCCTCGCCGGCCACGATCACATCACCGGCGTTGAGGCCCACGGGAGCCAGGATATAGCGGCGCTCGCCGTCGGGGTACTCCACCAGGGCGATAAAGGCGCTGCGGTTGGGATCGTACTCCAGGCGGAGGATCTTGCCCTCCACGTCGCGCTTGTCGCGCTTGAAGTCGATCACGCGGTACTTCTGCCGGTTGCCGCCGCCGTGGTGGCGGACGGTGATGCGGCCGTAGCTGTTGCGGCCGGCGTTCTTTTTCTTGACTTCCAGCAGGGACTTCTCGGGCTCGGCGTGCTTGTCCACGCCCTCAAAGCCGGAGACGGTCATATGCCGCCGGGACGGAGTCACCGGACGATAGGTTTTGATTGCCATTCTCTTTCCCTCCCTTAGGCCATGCTCTCGAAGATCTCAATGTTCTTGGAATCTTCGCTCAGCTTCACAACGGCCTTTTTCCAGCTCTTCTGGCGGCCTGCGGGGTAGCGGCCGGTGCGCTTTTCCTTGCCGTGAACGGTGGTGGTGGTCACCTTGATGACGGTGACGCCGAAGATCTCCTCCACAGCCTTCCGGATCTCCACCTTGGTGGCGTCCTTGGCGACCTCGAAGACATACTTCTTGATGTCCTGGTCTTCCATGGACTGCTCGGTGACGATGGGGCGGATCACGATATCATATACGCTCTTCATCAGCAGTAAACCTCCTCAATCTTGGAAAGGGCGGCCTTGTCGACGACCAGAGCGCGGGCCTTCATGACCTCGTAGGGATTGAGGACGGTGGCAATGGTGGTCTCCACGCCGGGGATGTTCCGGGCGGAGCGGATCACGTTGTCGTCCACGTTCTCGGTGATGATCATGGCGTTCTCCACGCCCAGCTTCTTCAGGAAGGCAGCGCAGGCCTTGGTCTTGGCCTCTTCAAACTTCAGTCCGTCCACCACGAAGACCTTGCTCTCGGCCGCCTTGACGGACAGGGCGCTCTTGAGGGCCAGGCGCTTTTCCTTGCGGTTCATGGTGAAGCGGTAGCTCCGGGGCTTGGGGGCGAAGGCGACGCCGCCGTGGGTCCACACGGGGCTGCCCTTGTAGCCGGCGCGGGCGCGGCCAGTGCCCTTCTGCCGCCAGGGCTTGACGGTGGAGTAGCTGACCTCGCCCTTGGTCAGGGCGCTCTGAGTGCCCTGGCGCTGGGCCGCCAGATAATTCTTGATGGCCGCATGCAGGACCACCTCGTTGGGCTCGATTCCGAAAACAGCATCGGAGAGCGCAACCTCGCCGACCACTTCGCCGGCCATGTTGTAAAGATTCGCCTTAGGCATAAATCAAACTCTCCTCTCTTTAGCGGGTACGGGCGGAAGCCTTCTGCGGGTTGGTACGAGCGGAAGCCTTCTGCGGGTTGACGGTGCCGGCCTTCTGGGCCTGCTTGACCGCGATGTTCTTAACGGTGTTGCGAATAAAGACGATGCCGCCCTTGGGGCCGGGAATGGCGCCGCGGATGACGATCATGTTCAGCTCGGGATCCACCTTCACCACGTCCAGGTTCTCCACCGTGACCTGCTCGGCGCCCATATGGCCGGCGCCGATCTTGCCCGGCATGATGCGGCTGGGAGAGGCGCTGGAGCCCATGGAGCCGGCGTGCCGATGCACGGGGCCGCCGCCGTGGGTCATGGGGGTCCGGCCCGCGTTGTAGCGCTTGATCACGCCCGCGTAGCCCTTGCCCTTGCTGATGCCGGTCACGTCGACCTTGTCGCCTTCCTTGAAGGTATCTGCCTTGATCACGTCGCCCACGTTCATCTCGGCGGCGTTCTCCAGACGGAACTCGTGCAGCACGGCCAGATTGCCGGCGTCCGCCTTCTGGAGATGGCCCTTCTCGGGCTTGCTGAGCTTGCGCTCACTGACTTCCTCGAAGCCCATCTGAACGGAGGCGTAGCCTTCCTTCTCAACGGTCTTCTTCTGGACCACTTTGCAGGGGCCGGCTTCGATGACGGTCACGGGCACGACCTTGCCCGTCTCGTCAAAGATCTGCGTCATGCCGACCTTCTTGCCAATGATGGCCTTTTTCATGGGGTTTTTTCTCCTTTCAGGTTATTGGTCGGGTCGCATGGGACATAAGCCCGGAGGCTCCCGACTTGACCCGTTCCCCTCAGTTTTGGGGAGTGGGGTTCAATACTAATTTAATAGTGTTGCCGGGTTCGGTCTCTCAAGCCTTGCGGGGCTTGGGGATCTCCACCTGCACGCCCGCGGGCAGCTCCAGATTGGTCAGGGCTTCCACGGTCTTCTGGGTGGGATTGATGATGTCGATGATGCGACGGTGGGTGCGGCGCTCGAACTGCTCCCGGCTGTCCTTATATTTGTGGACGGCGCGCAGGATGGTGACGACCTCCTTCTGGGTGGGCAGAGGGATGGGGCCGGAGACCTTCGCCTCGGTGCGCTTGGCGGTCTCTACGATGGTTTCCGCCGCCTTGTCGATCAGCTGATGATCATACGCCGTCAGACGGATGCGAATGGTGTTCTTTGCCTTTGCCATGATTGTTCCTCCAAATCATTTCGTACTTAGGCGGGTGGCGCCCGCCCATTGGTACGGTGAGATTTTTCAACCACCGTGCCGTGCGTATCAGACCCGGACCGAAAAACAAACCGGTCATATTCGCAACCAGTCTTCTCCCGTTTCGGCGATATACGCCTCTGCTGGCAAGTGTTTGAGAAGCTCTCAGCCGCCCGATTCACGGACATACTCCACGGAAGTTACCACCGCGCTGGCGATGCAATCTCCCGCTTCACCGCATAGTGCGCCCTTTTCTTTCACACAGGCGCTTTGATAGAATAACAAACTCCCCCCGAAAAGTCAAGGGGGGGGAGTGGGAATTTTTTTGAAATATTTTTGGCGGTTTCAGGGCCTTCTCAGAAATCGAAAAAGTAGGGCATCATCTCCGCCAGGGACAGGCTGATGTACGCCCCGTCGCCCCGGCCGACGATCACGGTCATGTACTTGTTGAACTCCTGCAAAAACTGGCGGCAGGAGCCGCAGGGATAGCAGTAGCCCTGACTGTTGCCCCAGATGGCGATGCGTTCAAAGTCCCGGTGCCCCTCGCTGACCGCCTTCACGGCGGCGGTGCGTTCGGCGCAGATGGTGTCGCCGTAGGCGGCGTTCTCGATGTTGCAGCCGGTGAACACCGTGCCGTCGGCGCACTCCAGCGCCGCGCCCACGGGGAAGTGAGAATAGGGGGAGTAGGAATTGGCAGCGGCCCTCTTTGCCAGGGCCAAGAGTTCCAGATCACTCATAAAGCGCTCCTTTCCAGTAAACGATGATGAATTCCGCGAGAGTGATTTGCGAGGATTATTGCGTCACAATGAAGGCGAAAAAACGCAGCAATACTTTGTGTATTGCAAGTTTTTGAGACAAAATTGTGGCGCAAAAAGACCGTAAAGCGCCGAAGCGGATATTGATCAGCGTTTACTCTATCCGTTCAGGTTGACGTTCCACTTGGCGAAGTCATAGAACACATTGTATTGATTGGGGACCATACCGGTGATCACGCCCACATGGGAGATGGCCTCCCGGCGCTCAAAGCAAACGGCGGTGAAGGGGGAGTTCTGCATCAGCGTCTGGAGCATGGTCAGCTCCGCATCGGGCCGTGCCTCCTCCACAGCGCCCAGATAATCCCGGACCGAGCTCTCCAGCAGGGGCAGATCCCAGCGGCCGTAGTTCAGGGTGCCGTCGTCATACCAGTCCCCAGTGAACAGGGTCAGCGTGTTCCAGTCGCCGGTCAGGCCGATCTCCCCGTAGTACATGTCCCAGGTCCAGGTGGGCATGTCCTCCTCGTCCAGGTCCTCATCGTCGGGATCAAACTCCAGCGCCGCGATGTAGTCCTTCCAGTTCAGCTCCCGCAGGTTCACGGTCAGGCCGATGGCCTCCATGTCGTCGGCGATCCTCCTCGCCTCCTGGACCTTGGCGGCGTTGTCGGCGCACACCACAAAATTGATGAGGATGTCCACCTTGTTGCCCGAGAGGGCGAATTCCAGCATGCCGTCTCCGTCCAGATCCCGGCAGCCGCCCTTTTCCAGCTCGTCCTTGCAGCGCTGGGGATTGTAGGCGTAGCTGTCGGCGAACTCGGCGTTATACAGGGCGCTGTTGGGGTGGATGGGGATGGTGGCCGGGTCCGCCGCGCCGTCCAGCACGGAATCGCAGATGGTCTCCCGGTCGATGATGTAGGTCATGGCGTTGCGGTAAGCCTCGTAGCGGAAGAAGGTGCTGTTGGTGTTGTAGCAGATGAAGTGGAGGTTCCCGGTGTAGATGATGCGCTTTTCGCTCTTGCCGCCGTAGCCCATATTATAGATGTTGGTGGGGTCGTTCACCACCAGGTCCACCAGAGCGCTCTCGTACTCGTGGATCAGCTCTTCCGGCCCGTCGTACTGGCGCAGGTAGATGGTCTCCACAGGCAGGTCGTCGGCAAACTCGTAATCGTCGAATTTCTCCAGGGTCTTGCCGTCCTCGCTGAACTTATAAGGGCCGGAGCCGATGGGGGTGCTTTTGAGGATCTCGTCCGGGGCGCTGCGGATGATGGGCACCGCCAGACGCTGGGGCAGGAGGCCATTATCGTAGTCCCCGGCGATATAGACCTGCCCCTGGTAGTTGCTGACGTAGATCCGGGACATCTGGGCCATATAGTGCCGGGCGCCGCTGGAGAACACCCGGCTCAAAGAGTAGGCCACATCCGCGGCGGTCAGGGGCTCCCCGTCGTGCATCAGGATGCCGTCCCGCACGGTCAGCACCCAATAGCCGGACGAGCCCTCGCTCTTGGAGTAATACCAGTCCTCCAGGATCCGGGAGGTCACGTTGAAATTCCCGTCCACATCAAAAAGCCGGTCGTACACCAGATCTCCCACCATCTGGTTGAGAGAGCTGGTGGTGGTGATGGGGTTGAGGGTCTTGCTGAAGTCCGCGGCCAGGGAGAACACGTTATCCTCCGCCTCCCCCGCGGTCAGGGTCTGGCCGGAGACGGTGTCGCTCAGCTCGGTCTCGTCGGCCGTCTCCTCCTGCGCGCCGGCGCAGGCGGAGAGCAGCCCCAGCAGCAGGGCCAGGGAGAGCCAAATGGCCAGGATTTTTTTCGTTCTGTTCATCTCTCACTCCAACTGAATAATGGCTGCCTGGGTGCCCCGGCGGCCTTTGGTGGCCCGGTGGGACCAGTATACGTCGCTCTGGCACATGGTGCAGTCTTCGGACACGTCGATATGCTCTGCCGCCAGCCCCAGCTGCAGCAGCCGCCGGCGGTTGGCCTCTTTCAGATCCACCATGTACTTCCCTTCCACGCCCTCCTCGGGAGGGCACAGGCCCTGTGCGTCCGGACCCAGCAGGGCCTCCACGGCTTCCTTCACCTCCGGCCCGGTCTCAAAGCAGCAGCGGGAGATGGCGGGGCCGATGGCGGCGCGGATATCCTCCACACGGGCTCCCCGGGATCTCATGGCGGCCACGGCGGCGCCCATCATGTCGCCCACCGTACCCTTCCAGCCGCTGTGGACCGCGCAGACCACGCCCCGGGGCCCATCGGCCAGCAGCACCGGCACGCAGTCGGCGGTGAAAATGCAAAGCGGCACGTTCCGCCCGCAGGTCACCAGGCCGTCACAGTCGGGCGGTCTTACCGCCAGGGGCGGGAGGCATCGCGACCCGGCCGTGACGGGCCGCACCAGGGTGCCGTGGACCTGCCGGGTGAAGCAAAAGCCCTCCGCCGGGAAATCCCCCGCCTGCCGGAGCCGCAGCCAGAGGGCGCGGACCCGCTGCTGCACCGCTTCCGACTCCCACACCGGGTCCGGGGCGGAGGTATAGGGGAAATCCCCCACCTCCCCCAGCTTCCGGGTGAACATGTGCTTTACACCCAGAATGTCGCTTTCCAGCCAGGAGAGGCCGTCTTTTTCCACCAAATGAAATGCCATAGTATGTCCTTACCTCGTAGAGTTCGCCGCCGCGGCGGCGAAGCAAATGGGATCATTTTTGCCGGAAACCGCGCTTTTCGGCAAAAATCCTTCTCGCAGAGCGAACGTGCGAGCGTAAGCGAGTGCGCTGAGCGGAGCGCATCCTCCCTCCGTTCAGAGCCCAGCGAAGCGGGTCTGAACGGAAAGCCGTCAGGCGTTCTTTCCGCAGCAGTCCTTATACTTCATGGGCAGCCCGTTGGGCCGCAGCTTGCCGCAGGGGCAGGGATCGTTCCGGCCGGGCTTTTTGACCTTCTTTACCGGCTGCTTTTTCACGCTGTCGTCGCCCCCGGCGTTGGTCACCGGGTTTTTGGTCACGCTCTTACGCTCCACGGGGGCTTCCCGCCGGACCCGGATGGTGTAGATCCGGCGCACCACCTCGGCGCGGATGCCGGCGATCATCTGCTCGAACATGTCAAAGCCCTCCTGCTTGTAGGCATCGATGGGCTTAACATTGCCGTAGCCCCGGAGCCCGATGCCCCGGCGCAGGTCGTCCATGGCGTCGATGTGGTCCATCCAGTACTCATCCACCACCCGGAGCATGACCACCCGCTCCAGCTCCCGCATGAGGGGCGTGCCGTCGGGCATGAGGCCGAAGGCCTCCTCCCTCTGCTGATACACCCGCTCGGCGATGGCCAGAAGGGACTCTGTCAGTTCCTGGGCGCTCATGCCCTCCCGGTACTGGATCTCTCCGGGACGGAGGAAAATCCGCTGCATGGGGTCCAGCCGGTCCTGCATGTCCTCGGCGTTCTCCACCGGGGTGGTGCCCACGGCATCGGTGATGGTTTCGGTGACCATGCCCCGGATGCTCTCCCGGATGTCCTCCCCGTCCAGCACCTTCCGGCGCTGGTCGTAGATGAGGTTGCGCTGCACGTTCATCACGTCGTCAAATTCCAGAGTGCTCTTCCGGGCCTGGAAGTGGCGGCTCTCCACCGTCTTCTGGGCCGTCTCCAGGGCGTTGGTCAGCATTTTATGCTCGATGGGGGTGTCCTCGTCCACGCCCAGGCTTTCGAATACCTTGATCAGCCGCTCGGAGCCGTAGAGCCGCATCACGTCGTCGGTGAGGGCCAGGAAGAAGCGGCTCTCGCCCGGGTCGCCCTGCCGTCCGGAGCGGCCGCGGAGCTGGTTGTCGATGCGCCGGGAGTCGTGGCGCTCGGTGCCCAGGATATAAAGACCTCCCGCCGCCCGGACCTTCTCGGCCTCCTGGGCAATGGCTGCCTTATGCTCGGTGAGCTTTTTCTGGTACAGCTCCCGGGCCTCCAGGATGGTCTCGTCCCGGGTTTCGGCGTAGCCGGTGGCCTCGCTGATCACCGCGTCGTCATAGCCCGCCCTGCGCAGGTCGCTGCGGGCCAGAAACTCGCTGTTGCCGCCCAGCATGATGTCCGTGCCTCGTCCGGCCATGTTGGTGGCGATGGTCACGGCCCCCAGCTTGCCCGCCTGGGCGATGATCTCCGCCTCCCGCTCGTGGTACTTGGCGTTGAGCACGTTGTGGGGGATGCCCTGGCGCTTCAGGAGGGAGGAGAGATATTCGCTCTTCTCGATGGACACGGTGCCCACCAGCACCGGCTGGCCCTTGGCGTGGCAGGCCTTGATCTGCTCGATGATGGCCCGGATCTTGCCCTGCTCGTTCTTGTACACCAGATCGTTCTGGTCGATGCGGATCACCGGCTTGTTGGTGGGGATCTCCACGATGTCCAGCCGGTAGATGGACTCAAATTCCTCCTCCTCGGTCATGGCCGTGCCGGTCATGCCCGAGAGCTTGCCGTAGAGCCGGAAGTAGTTCTGGAAGGTGATGGTGGCCAGGGTCTTGTTCTCCTTCTGGACGTCCACATGCTCCTTGGCCTCGATGGCCTGGTGGAGTCCCTCGGAGTACCGGCGGCCCAGCATGAGCCGGCCGGTGAACTCGTCCACGATGATGATCTCCCCGTCCTTCACCACGTAGTCGATGTCCCGCTTCATCACGCCGTGGGCCTTGATGGCCTGGTTGATGTGGTGGGCCAGGGTGGCGTTCTCCATGTCCGCCAGATTCTCCAGACCGAAGGCCTGCTCGGCCTTGGCAATGCCCCGGGCGGTCAGCGTGGCGGTGCGGGCCTTTTCGTCCACCACATAGTCCGCGTCCAGGTTCTCGTCTTCCTCCTGCTTCTCGTCCACGGAGGCCACCACCACCCGCTTGAGTCGGGAGACGAAATCGTCCGCCCGGCGGTACAGGTCGGTGGACTCGTCCCCCTGGCCGGAGATGATCAGGGGGGTGCGGGCCTCGTCGATGAGGATGGAGTCCACCTCGTCCACGATGGCGAAGACGTGGCCCCGCTGGACCATATCCTGCTTATAGAGGGCCATGTTGTCCCGGAGGTAGTCGAAGCCCATCTCGTTGTTGGTGCCGTAGGTGATGTCGGCGGCATAGGCGGCCCGGCGTTCCTCCGCCTCCAGGCCGTGGACGATCAGGCCCACCTCCAGCCCCATGAAGCGGTAGACCTTGCCCATCCACTCGCTGTCCCGGCGGGCCAGGTAGTCGTTTACGGTGACGATGTGGACCCCCTCGCCGGTCAGGGCGTTCAGGTAGGCGGGCAGCACGGCCACCAGGGTCTTGCCCTCGCCGGTCTTCATCTCGGCGATGCGGCCCTGGTGGAGGACGATGCCGCCGATGAGCTGCACCCGGAAGGGCTTCATGCCCAGCACCCGCCAGCTGGCCTCCCGCACGGCGGCAAAGGCCTCCGGCAGCAGGGCGTCCAGATCCTCGCCGTCCTGATAGCGCTGCTTGAATTCCCCGGTCTTGGCGCGCAGCTCCTCGTCACTGAGGGCGGCGTAGTCGCTCTCCAGCGCCTCGATCTTGTCCGCCAAGGGCAGCAGCTTTTTGATCTCCCGGTCGTTCCGGGAGCCGAAGATTTTGTCAAATAAAGCCATAGGGTATGATTCTGCCTTTCTTCCTCCCCGCGGGAGGGCATAAAGATACATTGTAATAGTGTATTATATCACAGCCCCGCCGGAAAGAAAAGAGGAATCTTTCCCCGCCCCTCCGGCAAAAAAGCGGATCTGCCATATTTTGTATTTGAAATAGAGCGAGGATTGTTGTATAATTCGGAGGTTGGAAAACGCCCGTCGGGAAAGGAGCCGCCATGGAAGAGAAAAAAACCGTCCGCTCCCCGGATCCCCATCGCCGCCATGTGCTGATATGGAAGCTTTTCTGGTGGCCGGTGCGGCTGATCGCCTGGCTGAAATTCGGCTTTGTCCCCGTCTCCGAGCGGGTCAAGGGGCCCTTTTTGCTGGTATGCAACCACAACACCGACTGGGACCCGCTGCTGGTGGGCAGCAGCTTCTGGGACGGGCAGATGTATTTTGTGGCCAGCGAGCACATTTTTCGCTCCCCGCTGCTGGGCCGGCTGATCGCCTGGGCCCAGGACCCCATCCCCCGGCAGAAAGGCGGCAGCGCCGCAACCGCCGTAAAGGCCATGCTCCGCTGTCTGAAGGCGGGCCATAATGTGGCGGTGTTCCCGGAGGGGAACCGCTCCTGGGACGGTGTCACCGGCGAGTTTCCCACTTCCATCGGCAAGCTCTGCCGCAGCTGCGGCGCCACGCTGGTGACCTACCGGCTGAGCGGCGGGTATTTCGCCTCTCCCCGCTGGTCCGGCAGCTCCAGCCGCCGGGGCCGGATGCGGGGACGTGTGACCGGGGTCTACTCCCCCGAGGAGCTCAAGTCCATGACGGCGGAGGAGATCAATGCGCGCATCCGGGAGGGCATTTTTGAGGATGCCTATGAGGAAGCCCGGAAAGATCCGGTGCGCTACCGGGGCCGTCGGCTGGCCGAGCATCTGGAAACGCTGCTATACCTCTGCCCCGGCTGCCGGCGCTACCACACGCTGGAGAGCAAGGGCGACACCCTGCGCTGCCGCCGCTGCGGCCTTCAAGTGCGCTATCTGCCCACCGGTTTTCTGGAGGGGGAGAACCTGCCCTTCGACAATCTCCGGGACTGGAACCGGTGGCAGGAGCAGGAGCTGCGGGCGCGCTGCCGGCTGGCCGCGGAGGAGGCCGTGGTCTCCGATACCGGGATCGTGGCCGAGGAGGTCTTCTCCGCCCGGGGCCAGAAGCGCCTGGGCAAGGGAGAGATGCGGCTTTACTGGGACCGGCTGGAGCTGCCCGGTCTGACCATTCCCCTTCGTGAGATCGAGGGAATGTCCGTCATGGGAGCCCAGCGCCTGTTTGTGGGGGCGGGAGGCCGCAGCTATCAGCTCCGCAGCGACCACCCCTGCAGCATGATCCAGTACGTCGCCGCCTGCCGCTTCCTCACCGGGAGAGAAGATCTGGGCGTTTAACGGGAATAGACACTTTACATTATATAATGGAAGGGAGAGACTATGAACAGGATCGGATTTGACAATCAAAAGTATGTCCAGCTCCAGTCCGAGCGCATCCGCGAGCGGATCGGGGAATTCGGCGGAAAGCTCTATCTGGAGTTCGGCGGAAAGCTTTTCGATGACTTCCATGCCTCCCGCGTCCTCCCCGGCTTCCGGCCGGACAGCAAGATCCGCATGCTGCTGGAGATGAAGGAAGAGGCCGAGGTGATCGTGGCCATCTCCGCCCAGGATATCGAGCGCAACAAGCGCCGGGGCGATATCGGCATCACCTACGATATGGAGGCCCTGCGCCTGATCGACGCCTTCCGCGCCAGCGGGCTGTATGTGGGCGGGGTGTGCATCACCCACTGCCAGAGCGCGGACACCGCCTCCCGCTTCCAGAAACGGCTGGAGGCGCTGAACGTACCGGTATATCGCCAGTATCTGATCCCCGACTACCCGGCCAACGTGCCCCTGATCGTCTCCGAGGAGGGCTTTGGCCGCAGCGATTTCATCCAGACCTCCCGGCCTCTGGTGGTGGTCACCGCCCCCGGCCCCGGCAGCGGCAAGATGGCCACCTGCCTCTGCCAGCTCTACCACCACAACATCCGGGGAGAAAAGGCGGGCTACGCCAAGTTTGAGACCTTCCCCATCTGGAACCTGCCCCTGAAACACCCGGTAAACCTGGCCTATGAGGCCGCCACCGCGGATCTGAACGACGTGAACATGATCGACCCCTTCCATCTGGAGGCCTACGGCGTCAAGGCGGTAAACTACAACCGGGACGTGGAGATCTTCCCTGTGCTGAACGCCATCATGGAGCGCATTCAGGGCCGCAGCCCCTATCAGAGCCCCACGGACATGGGCGTGAACATGGCCGGCTACTGCATCACGGACGATGAAGCCTGTCGGGAGGCCTCCGTCCAGGAGATCATCCGGCGCTGGTACCTCACCAGCGCGGAGGTCCGCAAGGGCATGGCCGAGCAGTCCACCGTGATGAAGCTGGAACTGCTGATGAACTCCCTGGGCGTCAAGCCGGAGGACCGGCCCTGCGTGCTGCCCGCGCTGGAAAAATCCGCCCAGAACGGGGACACGCCCGCCGTAGCCATGGAGCTGCCGGACGGGCGGATCGTCACGGGCAAGACCAGTTCCCTCCTGGGCGCCTGCTCGGCCTGCATGCTCAACGCCCTGAAGGCCCTGGCCGACATCCCGGACGAGGTGCCGCTCCTCTCCCCGGAGATCATCCGTCCTCTGAACCATCTGAAGGTGGAGCACCTGGGCAACAAGAATCCCCGGCTCCATGTGAACGAGGCGCTGATCGCCCTGGCCGTGTGCGCGGTGAACGACCCGGTGGCCTCCAAGGCCATGGAGTGCCTCAACGATCTGGCGGGGACCCAGGCCCACGCCACCGTGATCCTCTCCCGGGTGGACGAGAACACCCTCTCCAAGCTGAACATCAACCTGACCTGCGAGCCCCGGTACGAGACCCACAAGCTCTACCACTCCTGAGGCTCGCCCGGGCGGCAAAGCTCATGGGCCGAATGCCAAAAAATTTCCCCTTTGCTCTTGACATTCGGCCCAAAGAATGATATGCTTTCCAAGCTTGCGGGTGTAATTCAATGGTAGAATACCAGCCTTCCAAGCTGGGTACGAGGGTCCGATTCCCTTCACCCGCTCCAGCTACCCGCACAATGCGCCAGTAGCTCAGCCGGATAGAGCAACTGCCTTCTAAGCAGTAGGCCGGGGGTTCGAGTCCCTCCTGGCGCGCCAGCTCTCTCCGCGGTATCCAAAGACATATGGTGGGATTAGCTCAGTTGGTAGAGCACCGGATTGTGGTTCCGGGTGTCGAGGGTTCGAGCCCCTTATCCCACCCCATCGCCTGGGGGATTGGGACCGTTCCCAGTCCCCCGGCCCTTTTCCATCTTGGGATGTCGCCAAGTGGTAAGGCACAGGACTTTGACTCCTGCATTCGCGCGTTCGAGCCGCGCCATCCCAGCCATGCGGGCTGGCTTTGCCGGCCCGCTCTATATGACTCAGTAGCTCAGCAGGCAGAGCAACTGCCTTTTAAGCAGTGGGTCCGGGGTTCGAATCCCCGCTGGGTCACCAAAAACAAGATCACCCTTTGGGGTGGTCTTGTTTTGTATTCCGGGGATTCGAACCGAGGGCTCCTGGCAAGGCGCCGGGGGCGCCTTGCAACCCGAGGCGGCCCGCCCGCAGGCGGGCGAATCCCCGCTGGGTCACCAAAAACAAGATCACCCTTTGGGGTGGTCTTGTTTTGTATTCCGGGGATTCGTCTCTCCGTTCGTCCTCTTTTTGCGTTCATAATGGGAAATGTGTTTCCCATCCGGTTGATATCCTGTCTGTTTGTGGTACAATACAGATGGATAGAGAGGAAAACCCAAAAACCAAAAGGAGGAACTAAAAATGAGTGTAAATGAAAACAAGGTCCTGATGTCGGCGGACGAACTCGGCTCCGTTTCCGGCGGTGAAACCAAGAACTATCTCGCCGCGCTGGACGTGATCAACGGCAAATACGGCAACGGTGAGGAGCGCAAGTCCCGCCTGGCCGCCGCCGGCTACGACTACCAGACGGTCCAGTCCCTCGTCAACGGTATAGTCGCGGGCTATGACAAGGTCGCCCGTGATGTGATCGCCGGCAAGTACGGCAACGACCAGGCCCGTATCAAGGCTCTGACCGACGCCGGATATGACGCCCGCCTTGTGCAGGACATCGTCAACGGCATGCTGCTGAAATAATCCCCGCCCCTTTCCCGCGGCGGCGTCTCCGGGCGCCCGTGAGATTTCAACCGCAAAAGGCAGCAATTGTCAACAGTTTCGCGCTTTTGTAAAAATTCATCTTGGAGGAACGGATCATGGCTGAGATTATCAAGGATCAGGATCTCGAAAAGGTCGACGGCGGCGCGGCTGCCAAGAACAAGAACAGCTGGGAAAACTACGCCAAGGGCACCTTTGTGAACTACGGCACCTACATTGTTTACACCATCGCCCCCGGCGACGTGATGTCCGGCATCGCCATTCGCTTCGGCGTCACCATCGAGGAGATCGCGACCTGGAACAAGATCAAGGACGTCAACCTCATCTACGCCGGTCAGACGCTGACCATCTACCCGCGCGTTCTCCGCTGATCGGACTGCAACACGAAATAAGCCCCTGCCGTAAAACCCGGCAGGGGCTTGTTGCGTATGTCGGAAAGGGTCCGAAGGGGAGCGATCAGGCGGTGATCGTCCCGGTCGCAATGATATCGCTGACCGGCTGGCCGCTCAGCGTCCCGTTGAAGTGGAACACGACGCTGATGGGCGCCGGTCCCTGATAATAGGGAACGGAGAAGCTGGCGAGCAGGTTGGTCACCTGGGCTTTCCCGCGGTAGTCGATGGCGTTGGAGTTGGCCGAATACACAACGCCGTTAAGGGTCATCTGGACGCCGTTATACAGCGAGATGGAGACGAGCGAATATGAGACGGCGCTCACCGTGACCTGCAGCGTCCTCTGGCCGGTGCTGCCGGTGATAACGCTCCATTCCACAAGCAGGTTCAGACTGGTGCCGGAGTTTGAAACAAAGCTTCCGGAGACAGCCGTGTCGCCGACGCCGGCGCCGCCGGAGACGCCCTGCAGTTCGTTGTCGTTCAGTTTGTAGTTTGCCATATGATTTCCTCCTTTATATACTCCGGGCTTTCGAAAGCCCGCCCGATTCAGGCGCCGAGTCCGCGGATGGGAAAACGCAGATGCTCGATCTCTGCGCGGATCTTCTCTCTGGTAAGCGGCATCAGCACACAGCCGCTCGGATAGATCTCCCAGGCCGCGTCCGTGTTGTTGAAGTCCCGCGTCAGAAACACGATGTTGATGCGCGGAGAGATGCTCTGCAAAAGCTTTGCCAGGACGAAGCCGCTGGCTTCATGCAGCTCCACATCGATAAAAGCAACGGAAATCTGGTTGACGGAGGCAAAACGGTGTACTTCCGAAAAGCTGTCGAAGCCGAACACCTGGACCTCCGGCAGGGCGGAGCGGATCAGCTGGACGAAGCTGTTGAGGATAAGTCTCTCTTTTTCGACCACAATGACGATGGGCGAATCTCCTTCGTCGATATACATCTCATCCAGCAGTTCATAGGTCTGGACGCCGAGATGGCGGGCCAAACTTGCCAGCGTGCTGATATCCGGCAGCCGTCCGCCGGTCTCCCAGTTTCCGATCGTTTTGCGCGACACAAACAGCAGGTCCGCAAGCTCCTGCTGCGTCAGATTTCGTTTTGTGCGGAGCTTCCGTACCCGTTCGCCGAAGGCCTCCAGAGAGAGCATAGCACCACCCGCCCCGAACCTCTTTTTTTCGTAGTATACACCACTTGACGGGGAATGCCAATAGGATCTGTCATGGATCGTGAAAAAAGCCCGGAGGCGTGAAGAATCGCGCCCTTGCCGGACTTCATCTCTTGATTTTGGCCGGGATAACATGTAAATTTATATAATATAGGAACTGCGCAAGGCAGAACGACTCCGCCCCGGAGTCATGTCGATAAAGGAGAACACGTCAATGGAATCCAATTCTCTCTTTCGCAAAAACAGCATGGACAGCATCTCTTCGCCCGAGCAGCTCACGGATTATCTGCGCGTCACCACCCCCACGGTTTGGTGCGTGATGGCGGCGATCATTCTGCTGCTCGCGGGCATGCTGGTCTGGGCCTCGGTGGCGCAGATCGACAGCTATGCCGCCGGCACCGCCCAGGTGCAGGACGGGAAGATGCTCATGGTCTTTGACGACGCGGAGCTGGCCCGGAATGTGGAGGCAGGCATGAGCGTCACCGTGGGAGAGACCGCTTCGCCGATCACCAGCGTGGGCATCACGGACAGCGGCGCGCTCTTCGCCGCGGCAGACACCGCGCTTGCCGACGGCACTTACCCGGCCCGTGTCATCTTCCGGCAGACGCAGATCCTGAGTCTTCTGTTCCGCTGAGGGGCCGCCATGAAGCAGAAGAATATCAAAAAACCGGTGAGCCGCGGCAGAGCCAAAGTCCCGGTCATCATGCAGATGGAGGCGCTCGAATGCGGAGCCGCTTCCCTGGCCATGGTGATGGCCTACTATGGCAAGTGGGTGCCGCTGGAACAGGTCCGTCTCGACTGCGGCGTCTCCCGCGACGGCTCCAACGCAAGGAACATGCTGACCGCGGCGCGGAGCTATGGCTTTGACGCCCAGGGATATCGCTGCGAAATCGACTCCGTGCGGGAGGAAATGAGCTTCCCCTGCATCATCCACTGGAATTTCAATCACTTTGTGGTTCTCGACGGCTTCCGGGGCGGCTATGCCTATCTCAACGATCCGGCCCGCGGGGAAGTCAAAGTCCCGATGGAGGAGTTTGACCGCTCCTTCACCGGCATCGTCCTGGAGATCAAACCGGGCGAGGGCTTCGTGCCCGGCGGCAAGCCGAAGAGTACGCTGGAATTTGCCCGCCGGCGTCTTGCCGGAGCGGGGCCCGCGGTGATCTTTGTTCTGCTCTCCTCCGCGATCGGCTATCTCTTCGGCATCATCAATCCCGTCTTCTCCGGCTTTTTCATGGACCGCCTGCTGACCGGGGAGAACCGGGAGCTGCTCCTGCCCTTTATCGGTCTGCTGGCCGCCTTCGGCATTGCCCAGGTCGCGACGGCATGGATACAGAACGTCTATTCTCTCAAAATCAACGGAAAGATGGCGATTGTCGGCAGCAGTACGTTCATGTGGAAGATCCTGCGCCTGCCGATGGAGTTCTTTTCCCAGCGCATGGCGGGCGACATCCTTCAGCGCCAGAGCACCAACGCCTCGATCGCCAGCATTCTGGTCAACACCTTCACGCCCCTGCTGCTCAACGCCTTCATGATGGTCTTTTACCTTGTCATCATGCTGCGCTACAGCGTGATGCTGACGATCCTCGGCCTTGTGACCATCGTGCTGAACCTTCTGATCTCACAGATCATCTCCGCCAGGCGTGTGAACATCACCCGCGTGCAGATGCGCGACGCCGGCAAGCTTGCCGCCGCCACCGTCTCCGGCATCCAGATGGTCGAAACCATCAAATCCAGCGGCGCGGAGAACGGCTATTTCCAGAAATGGGCCGGGTATCAGGCCTCAGTGAACGCGCAGAACGTCCGCTTTCTCCGCCTGAATCAGTTTCTCGGCATCATCCCGTCGCTTCTGTCCCTGATCGCCAACGCGGCCGTCATGGTTCTGGGCGTCTGGCTCACCATGCAGGGGCGGTTCACTCTCGGCTCCATCATGATCTTCCAGGGCTTTCTGAGCTCCTTCATGTCCCCGGCCATGATGCTCATTTCCGCGGGGCAGACTCTCCAGGAGATGCGTACCGAGATGGAGCGGGTGGAGGACGTCATGCAGTACCCGACCGATCCCAACTTCCGGGATGCGCCGCTGAAGGAGGACACGGACTACTCCAAACTCTCCGGCCGGATCGAACTGAAGAACGTGACCTTCGGCTATTCCCGTCTGGGTCAGCCCCTGATCCGGGATTTCTCCATGAGCGTGAAGCCCGGCAGCCGCGTGGCGTTCGTGGGGACCTCCGGCTGCGGAAAATCCACGCTCTCAAAGCTGATCTCCGGGCTCTGTCAGCCCTGGAGCGGCGAGATCCTTTTTGACGGAAAACCCATCTCCGAGATCGATCGGAGCGTATTCACCGGTTCGGTCGCCGTTGTGGATCAGGACATCGTCCTTTTTGAAGACACGGTCGCCGGCAACATCAAAATGTGGGACGAGTCCATCGAGGACTTTGAGATGATCCTCGCCGCGCGGGACGCCCAGATCTATGACGATATCATGGCCCGGGAGGGCGGTTTTCAGGGCCGCATCGTCGAGGGCGGGAAGGATCTTTCCGGCGGGCAGCGCCAGCGGCTGGAGATCGCCCGTGTGCTGGCACAGGATCCCTCCATCATCATCATGGACGAGGCGACCTCCGCCCTCGACGCCAAGACCGAATATGAACTTGTAAAGGCTGTGAAAGATCGCGGGATCACCTGCATCGTGATCGCCCACAGGCTTTCCACCATCCGGGACTGCGACGAGATCATCGTGCTCGACAAGGGCGCGGTGGTCGAGCGCGGGACACATGACGAGCTCTACGCCAGGGGCGGCTTCTATACCGAGCTCGTCTCCAGTGACTGAGAGGAGGTGCAAAGCTATGGGTTGGTTTGACGAACAGATTCGTCAGCGGAAAAAAAGCGATCAGGAGATCTTTGAGGATTCCATGCTCCGCATGGCCTCCATCGTGCTCGGCCGCCAGGCGGCGGGCGCCATGAAGGATGAACGCATCGTCACCGGAGCCGCCATCGACGAGATCCTGAAATACTACCACTGCAAAAGCCCGGAGATCCCAGACAGCGTGAAGGATCCGGAGGAACAGCTTGAATACTGCCTTCGGCCCTACGGTCTGATGCGGCGGAACGTCCGTCTGGAGGGGAACTGGTATCGGGACGCCTACGGGCCGATGCTCGCCTTCCGCAGGGACAACGGCATGCCCGTCGCCCTGCTGCCCAGGTCCCTCTTCGGCTACCGCTTCGTGGATCCCGCCTCCGGGCAGACGACGAACCTGAACCGGCAGAACGCCGCTCAGCTCGGCGCCGACGCCATCTGCTTCTACCGGCCGCTGCCGCTCAAGAAGCTCGGCATCCCCGACCTGATCGTCTATCTCAAAAACTGCCTCAGCACGGGAGACTTCGCCGTACTGCTGGCCCTTACGCTGCTCGGCGTCCTGCTGGGCATGGTGCTGACGAACATCAACCGGGCGCTCACCGGCTTTGTGCTCCGCAGCGGCAGCAGCACGCTGCTGCTGGGTACCGCCGTATTCATGCTCAGCGCCATCATCTCCTCGCAGCTGATCGGCACGGTCCGTGCGCTGATGATGAACCGCATCGAGATCAAGACCTCCCTGTCCGTGGAGGCGGCGCTGATGATGCGCGTGATGAACCTGCCGGCCGATTTCTTCCGGCGCTACTCTTCGGGCGAGCTCTCCAGCCGCTTCGGCTCCGTCACACAGCTGTGCGACCTGCTGCTCGGCAACATTTTCTCCTCCGGACTGAGCTCGCTGGTGTCGCTGCTGTACATCACGCAGATCTTCCACTACGCGCCCGTACTTGTGCTTCCGGCGCTGGCGATCATCCTGGCCTCTCTCCTCTTCAGCGTCATCTCCGCTTTCGCTCAGATCCGCATCAGCAAAAAGATCATGGAACGGGGCGCAAAGGCAAACGGCATGAGTTTCGCGCTCATTTCCGGTGTGCAGAAAATCAAGCTGGCAGGCGCCGAGAAGCGCGCCTTTGCCCGCTGGGCAAGAGCCTATTCCGACGCGGCGGAGCTGAGCTACAATCCGCCGGCCTTTTTGAAGGCGAACGCGGCCATCACCACGGCCATCTCGCTGGCGGGCACGATCCTGCTCTACTTCCTGGCCATGACCACGCGAGTCACGCCCTCGGAGTACATCGCCTTCAACACCGCCTTCGGCAGCGTCACCGCCGCCTTTGCCTCTCTCACGGGCGTGGCGCTCTCCGCCGCCCAGATCAAGCCCATTCTGGAGATGGCAGAGCCCATTCTGAAGACCGAACCGGAGTCGGCGGAAAACAAAAGCGTCGTAACCTCTCTGGCGGGCGGCATCGAGCTGTCGAACGTCTGCTTCCGCTACAACGAGAACATGCCCTATGTGGTGGACGGCATGAGCCTGAAGATCCGTCCCGGCGAGTATATCGCCATCGTCGGCACCACCGGCTGCGGAAAGTCTACGCTCCTGCGGCTCCTTCTGGGCTTCGAAAAGCCGGAGAAGGGCGCGATCTACTACGACGGGAGAGATATTTCCACCCTGGACCTGCGATCCCTGCGCCGCAAGATCGGCGTCGTGATGCAGGACGGCAGTCTTTTCCAGGGGGACATCTATTCCAACATCGTCATCTCCGCGCCGCAGCTGACGCTGGAGGAAGCCTGGGAGGCGGCGGAGCTTGCCGGCATTGCCGAGGATATCCGCGCCATGCCCATGGGGATGCAGACCGTTCTCTCCGAAGGACAGGGCGGCATCTCCGGCGGACAAAAGCAGCGGCTCATGATCGCGCGGGCCGTGGCGCCCAAGCCGAAGATCCTCATGTTCGACGAGGCGACCTCCGCGCTTGACAACCGTACGCAGAAGCAGATCTCCGACGCTCTCGACGGACTCAAATGTACCCGCATCGTGATCGCGCACCGCCTGAGCACCATCCGGAACTGCGACCGCATTCTCGTGCTCGATAAAGGGCGGATCATAGAGGACGGTACCTACGACCGGCTGATCGCGAAGAACGGCTTCTTTGCCGAACTTGTGGAGCGGCAGCGTCTGGATGGGCCGCAGAACGAAAAAGAGGCAGGCCGGGCGGGAGGGTAAGATCCGGTGCCCCGGCGGAGCGTTTCGCACAGGTTTTCCCTGCGTTCACCCCGAGGAGGTGTATCATGAATCCGATGGCCCTGGCGTTCAACGCGGTTTTTCCGCTGCTGGCCTTTATGCTGCTGGGGCTCGCTCTCGGCAGGAGAAACATATTGGACCGGGCGACGACGACGGGAATCAATCGATTGATGTTCAGGCTCTGTCTGCCGCTGGGCATTTTTCAGAGCATCTACAGCGCGGATATGCGCCGGGATTTCGACCTGACGCTGGCGCTGTTCGTGGTGATCAGCGGCGCAGTGCTCTTTGTGCTGATCTCTCTGGCTGTCAAACGGCGGAAAGAGGCGGCTGACGTAGCTCCTGTCATGGTGCAGGGCGTCCACAAATCCAACTACGTCCTTTTGGGCCTTCCCATTGCCGCCAGCTTTTTCGGCAGCGAGATCGGTATGGTCGCCGTGCTGGTGGCCGTTATAACCCCTCTGGTGAACATCTGCGCCACCATCGCCTTTGAATCCGCCCGGGGCGGAGAACAGCGGCATGATGGGCTCTATTATTGGCACATGCTCAAAAAAATCGTTCTCAATCCCCTGGTTCTCAGCAGTCTGCTGGGCCTCTTGGCCAATTTTTCGGGGCTGAAGCTGCCGGCCGTGATTCTGGAGGGCGTGATCTCCAAGCTGGCCGCCATTGCGACACCGGCGGCCATGATGGCGCTGGGCGCAGGCTTTGATTTCAAGTCGATGAAAAAGTGGGCCGGACAGCTTGCCTTTGTATGCCTGGGCAAGCTCATCATCATGCCGCTGATTCTGGTTCCCCTAGCTGTCTGGCTGGGTATCCGGGGCGCCAATCTGCTCGCCGTTTTGATCTTCAGCGGCGCGCCGACCGCCGTCAATTCCTACAGCACCGCGGTCTCCATGGGCGGCAACGAGGAGCTGGCGGGGGAGGTCGTGGCGGTGACGTCGCTGCTGTCCGTGTTCACACTCTTTGTCTTCCTCACAGCGCTGGGCAGTCTGGGCCTGCTTTGACGCCGGAAAAGACACCCGGAGAAAAACGAATGAGCTCCCCCTGTGCGGGCCGGTGAAAAAACCGGAGCCCGCCCAGGGGGAGCTCATTATTCTACGCAAGCGCCTTCTTTTTTAAACCTCTGCCGCAGCGGTTTAACCTCTGCCGCAGCGGTTTTTGATAGCCGCGTATTCACTCTTTCTGCGTCCCGTCCGGCGCGGCGGCGGTCTCCGTCAGGGCCTGGTTCAGGATGCCGCCCATGAGCAGGATGACGATCATATACTGGAGCCAGAGGGCCACCAGGAACACGGCCGCCATGGAGCCGTAAATGGCGCTGGCCTTCCAGAAGCGGGGGATGACATAGGAGAACAGCGCGGAAAACGCGGCCCAGAGCAGCGTGGTGAACAGCGCCCCCGGGGCCTGGCGCTTCCAGCGGCGTTTCCCCCCGGGGAGATATCGGTACATCAGCAGCAGGAAGAAGAACATGATCACCAGCAGCACGATGCGGCTGACCTCCAGGATCTGCTGGAACAGGCCGAAGAGATTGGGTACGCCCAGCATCGCCGCCAGGCCCCCGGCGGCGTTCAGGATGGAGTTGCCCAGGACCTGGATCAGCAGCACGGCGATGATCAGCAGCAGGAAAAACGCCGTGTAGCCCACTGCCATGGCCCGATCCCAGGGGGTATTGCGCCCGTCCGCCGTGATGCCCGCCAGGGCCTTGTGGATGCTGAAGATCCCGCCGCTGGCGGACCACAGCGTTGTGACGGCGGCCAGGGACACCAGCGCCCCGGAGGACTGGCGATTGAGCTTGATCAGGATGCTGCGGATAAAAGACTGGATCTCCGGGATGTTGGGCAGGAAATGCGTCAGCTCCGCGGAGAAGATCTCCGCGGAGTAAAAGGGCAGCAGGTTCAGCACCGCCAGGATCAGCATGAACAGCGGCAGCACGGACATGAGGATGCGCAGCGTGGCGTTGCCGGCGTAGATCATCACATCGTTGGCGCCGAAGCTCCACGCCATATACTTCCCGATCCGTACCAGCCGGTACTTCTCCCATTTTTTCAGCTTCTCGGCCATCCGCTCTTCTCCTTTGCGCCGTCCGCGCGTTTTTCCATCTTATGCGCAAAGAGGCGCTGCCATAAGCAGCGCCTCGCTTTTTTTGCTCTCTTACTTGGCGTAATCCACTGCCTTGGTCTCCCGCAGGACATGGACCTTGATCTGACCGGGATAGGTAAGCTCGGACTCGATCTTCTTGGCGATGTCCCGGGCCAGCAGGACCATCTGATCCTCGCTGACCTCCTCGGGCTTGACCATGACCCGGATCTCCCGTCCGGCCTGGATGGCGTAGCAGTTGGCGATGCCCGGGAAGCTCCGGGTGACCTCCTCCAGCTTTTCCAGACGCTTGACGTAGTTTTCAATGTTCTCCCGCCGGGCGCCGGGCCGGGCCGCGCTGATGGTGTCGGCGGCCTGGACGATGCAGGCGGTGATGGAGTGGGCCTCCACGTCTCCGTGGTGGGCCTCGATGGCGTGGATGACCTCTTCGGACTCCTTGTAGCGGCGGGCCAGGTCCACGCCGATGGTGACATGGCTGCCCTCCACCTCGTGGTCGATGGCTTTGCCCAGGTCATGCAGCAGACCGGCTCTTCTGGCCAGGGCCACGTCCACACCCAGCTCGCCCGCCAGCAGGCCGGAGATCTGGGCGACCTCCACCGAGTGGCGCAGCACGTTCTGGCCGTAGCTGGTGCGGTAGCGCATGCGGCCCAGGAGCTTGATCACATCCGGGTGCAGACCCTGGACGTTGGTCTCGAAAACAGCCTGCTCGCCGGCCTCCTTGATGGCCTGGTTGACCTCCCGCTGGGCCTTGGCCACCATTTCCTCGATCCGGGCGGGGTGGATGCGTCCGTCCTGGATCAGTTTCTCCAGGGCCAGACGGGCCACCTCCCGGCGGACCGGGTCAAAGCTGGAGACCGTGATGGCCTCCGGCGTATCGTCAATGATGAGATCGCAGCCGGTCAGCGTCTCGATGGAGCGGATATTCCGGCCTTCCCGGCCGATGATGCGGCCCTTCATCTCGTCGTTGGGGAGAGGAACGACGGAGACGGTGACCTCGCTGGTGACGTCGGCGGCGCAGCGCTGGATGGCGTTGGCAATGTACTCTCTGGCTCTGGCGTCCGCCTCTTCCTTGAACTGGGCCTCCACCTCTTTGACCTTGGCGGCCAGCTCGTGGGTGACCTCGCCCTCCAGGGTGTTGATCAGGTACTGCTTGGCCTCCTCCGTGGTGAAGCCGGAAATTTTTTCCAGCATCTCCAGCTGGCTCTTCTTGATGAGCTGGATCTCTTCCTGCTGGGCGTCGGCGTCCTGCAGCTTTTTGTTCAGAGTCTCGGTCTTGCGCTCCAGGGTCTCGGTCTTGCGGTCCAGGTTCTCCTCCTTCTGCTGAAGGCGGCGCTCCTGCTTCTGCACCTCATTGCGGCGCTCCTTGATCTCCCGGTCACACTCGTTCCGCTGGCGGTGGATCTCTTCTTTTGCTTCCAAAAGCGCTTCCCGCTTTTTGTTTTCCGCTGTTTTGATGGCATCGTTCACGATGCGCTTGGCCTCGTTTTCCGCGCTCTCGATCTCCCGCTCGGAAACCTGCTTGCGATAGGTGATGCCCAGAAAGAAGCCCACCACCGCAAACACGGCAATCAACACTACGGCCAATAACGTCGGCATGTTCGGTCTACCTCCTTTTTCGGTATTCTTCTTATCAGAAAGGGTTTTGAAATTAAAGGAGTTCCCCAACTCTCCCATAAAATCATAAATTACATTTTACTGTGTGGCGGTAATTATGTCAAGCTTGTTTTCCGCATTTTCCCGGGCCGGAACGCAGGTATTACCCTTTGTATACTCCCCGACGGGTTTCCCACAATCCCGCCCCGCGGCGGTGGGAAACTGTTTTGTCAAGAGAGAAAATGCAAAAAGTTTTTTTCGCTTTTTTTCTACTTTTTCCCTATTGACTTTACGTAATCAGCGCCCCGGACGATAAAAACCATTTGACATAAGCGAAAACGGTAAAGGGCTTTTCAAAGAGTTATCAACATTATCCACAGGTTTGTCAACACTGGATTTATTCTTATTTTTCAATGGGTTTCTGCATTATTTCCATTTTTTTACAATCCCGCAAGTGCTCTTTCGGCCCGATTCCCAGTCTGTTGCTGAGTTGACATAATAAAAATAATATTCTGTAAAACCGGCGGAGGTTCTTCCCCCGCCGGTTTGGCCGCTTTATTCGATCAGTCCCGCCTCCCGCATGGACACATACTCACAGCCGGCCACCACGATATGGTCGCACAGCTCCACCCCCAGCAGTCCCAGGGCGTCCCGGAGACGGGCGGTGGTGGCCTCGTCCTCCGCCGAGGGGATGGCCACGCCGCTCAGGTGGTTGTGGGCCAGCAGCACGGCGCTGCTGCGCCGCCCCAGGGCCAGTTCCGCCAGCCGCCGGGCGGAGATTTCCGCCGCGTTCACCGTTCCCCGGGCGATCTCCCGGCAGCAGATGGGACGCTTTCGGGCGTCCAGCAGCAGGGCGTAGACCACCTCCTCGGTCTCGTACATGAAACGGGGGATGAAATAACGGCCTGCGGCAGAGGGGCTGTCGATGGGCAGGGACGGGGGCGTTTTGGAGAGCATGTAGCGCCGGGAGACGGCGGGGATCAGCCGCAGGAGGGAGACGCTGTTCTCCCCCAGGCCGGGGACCTCCCGCAGCTCCTCGGCGCCGGCCTCCAGCACGGCGTGGAGGGAGCCGAAGCGGGAGAGCAGCGCGTGGGCCAGCTCGTTGGTGTCCTGCCGGGGCAGTGCGTAGAACAGGAGCAGTTCCAGCACGTTCACATCGTCAAAGCTGTCCAGTCCGTGTTCCAGAAAGCGCGTCTTCATCCGCTGCCGGTGGCCGCTGTGGATGCCCATACTCTTCCCTCCTCTCCTGTTCGGCTCAAAGGGCCATGTTGGCGTAGGCGTTCAGGGACCAATCGGCGGTGTGTCCGGCCAGGAACTCATAATAGCCCTGGCAGCCGATCATGGCGGCGTTGTCCCCGCACAGGCGCAGCGGCGGGATGAAAAGCTCCGCCCCGGCCTTCTCCGCCGCGCGCTGAAAGTCCGCGCGGATCCGGGAGTTGGCCGCCACGCCCCCGGCCACGGCGATCTTTTTGAGACCCAGCTCCGCCGCCGCGGCCATGGTCCGGGGCACCAGAGCGTCGCTGACGGCGCGGCACAGAGAAGCGGCCAGCCCCGCCCGGTCGATGTTCTCCCCCGTCTGGGCGGCGTGGTGGGCGATGTTGATCACCGCGGTCTTCAGCCCGGAAAAGCTCATGTCATAGGGGTTCTCTCCCACATAGGGCCGGGGCAGGTCGTAGGCGTCGTCCCGTCCCTCCCGGGCCAGCCGGTCGATGGGCGCGCCTCCGGGGTAGGGCAGGCCCAGCACCCGGGCGGACTTATCAAAGCATTCCCCCGCCGCATCGTCCCGGGTGCGGCCCAGGACCACCATATCCGTGTAGTCCCGGACGTGGACCAGCATGGTGTTTCCCCCGGAGATGGCCAGGCACAGGAAGGGCGGCGTCAGCTCCGGGTAGGCGATGTAGTTGGCGGCGATGTGGCCCCGGATGTGGTGGACCGGGATCACCGGGATGCCCAGGCTCCAGGCCGCGCTCTTGGCGAAGTTCACCCCCACCAGCACCGCGCCGATCAGACCGGGGGCATAGGATACCGCCACGGCGTCCAGCTCCGGGCGGGTCACGCCGGCGCTCTCCAGGGCGTGGTCCGCCAGCCGGGAGATGACCTCCACATGGCTGCGGGAGGCGATCTCCGGCACCACGCCGCCGTACACGGCGTGGAGGTCGGCCTGGGAAAAGATCTGGTCGGTCAGCACACGACGGCCGTTTTCCGTGATTGCCACGGCGGTCTCATCGCAGGTGGATTCCACAGAAAGGATCAGCATATCGAATCTATAACCTCTTTTTCATCAAAAGTAGAACGTCATCAAAAGGGCGTCCTCCCGGGGCTTTTCATAGTAGCCCCGCCGCGTCCCCACCACGGCAAAGCCGCAGCTCTCATACAGGGCCCGGGCGGGGGCATTGCTCTGCCGGACCTCCAGCGTGAGGAAGGCAAGGCCCCGGTCCCGGGCATCCGCGATCATGGTCTCCGTCAGGGCCCGGCCCAGCCCCTGCCGCCGCGCCTCCGCTTCCACGGCGATATTGCCGATATAGCCCTCGTCCAGCACGAATTCGTACCAGGCATAGCCCCGGTCGGCGACAAAAAACACATGGCGCCCGTCGGCAAACATCCGTCGGAGGGTATCCTCCGCCGCGCCGTCCGGAAAAAACGCCCGCTCCATGGCGGAGAGGAAGGGCAGATCCCCCTCCGCCGCGGGCCTTACCGGGCCGCTCAATGGGCCTCCGCCCACGTTTTGCCCCAGCCGGCCTCCGCCACCAGGGGCACGGAGTAGGAGACCACCTGCTCCATCTCCTCCTGCAGGAGGGCGGCCACCCGCTCCCGCTCCTCTTCCGGGCACTCCACGATCAGCTCATCGTGGACCTGCAGCAGCAGCCGCGCCCGCAGTCCCTCTTTCCGGAGCCGGGCGTCCACATGGACCATGGCCAGCTTGATGATATCCGCGGCGGTGCCCTGGATGGGCATGTTCAGGGCCACCCGCTCGCCGAAGGAGCGCATGGTGAAATTCCCCTTCAGCTCCGGCAGATAGCGCCGCCGGTGGAAAAGGGTGGTCACATAGCCGTCGGCGTGGGCCTTCTCCACGATGGCCTTCTGGTAGTCCCGCACCCCGGAAAAGCGCCGGAGGTAGGCGTCCATATACTCCCGGGCCTCGGCCACGCTGGTGTGGATATCCTGGCTCAGGGAGAAGGGGGAGATGCCGTACACGATGCCGAAGTTCACCGCCTTGGCCCGGCGGCGCTCCTCCGCCGTCACCTGCTCCAGGGGGATATCGAAGACCTGGGAGGCGGTGACCCGGTGAACGTCCTCCCCGGAGAGGAAGGCCGCGCGCATGTTCTCGTCGCCGGAGATGTGGGCCAGGAGCCGCAGCTCGATCTGGGAGTAGTCCGCGTCCACCAGAACGCAGCCCTCCCCCGCCACGAACATCCGCCGCAGCCCGGCCCCCAGCTCCCGGCGGACCGGGATGTTCTGCAGGTTGGGCTCGGTGGACGAAAGCCGTCCCGTGGCGGTGACGGTCATCTGGAAATTGGTGTGGATGCGTCCGTCCGGGCCGATGACCTTCAGAAGGCCGTCGGCATAGGTGGACTTGAGCTTGGTCAGCTCCCGGTATTCCAGCACGTGCCCCACGATGGGCACATAGGAGAGGCGCTCCAGCACCTCGGCGTTGGTGCTCCAGCCGGTCTTGGTCTTCTTCCCGCCGGGGAGGCCCATCCGGTCAAAGAGGATGGCGCTCAGCTGCTTGGGGGAGTTGATGTTGAACTCCTCCCCCGCCTCGGCGTAGATCTGGCGCTGAAGGGTCTCGATCTGGCCGCTGAGGCTCTCCCCGAAGGCGATCAGGGCCTGCCGGTCCACCAGAAAGCCCGCCTCCTCCATCCGGGCCAGCACGCCGCACAGGGGCATCTCGATGCTGTCCAGCAGCTCCTCCATCTCCGTCTCCCGGAGCTTGGGCCGCAGGACCTGCTCCAGGGCCTCCACGGCGGCGGCCCGGGAGGCCAGGGCCCCCAGCCGTCCGGCCCGGGCCAGGCGCTCATCCTCCCCGTCCAGGGCAAGGCTCAGCTGTTCGTTCTCCTCCCCGGGGGCGGAGGCCGGAGTGAAGCCGCACCAGGCCCGGCACAGGCTGTCCAGCTCATAGCCGGCGGCGGTGGAGTCCAGCAGATAGGCCGCCAGGGCGCTGTCAAAGATCCAGTCCTCCCCCGCGTCCACGCCCAGGGACAGCAGGGAGCGCAGCAGGTTTTTCACGTCGTGGCCCGCCTTGGGCCCGGGCAGGGTGAAGAGCTCCCTCAGAGCCTCGGTATACTCCTCCCGGTAGATCTCCGGGGAGAGAAGCACGGCCCGGGAGAGGGTATCGGAGACGCTGCAGTGCAGCGCCGCCTCCCGGCGGTGGGCGTCAAAAGCGTAATAACGCTCCCTACCCCCCACGAGAGCCAGGGCCGCGCGCAGCTCCTCCGCCGTTTCCGGGCAGAAGCTCTCGCACTGGCCCTCAAACACCTTTTCCGGCGCCGCCTCCCCCGGCTCCGCCGAAGAAAGGTCCTGCAGGCCCCATTCCTTGATGAAGCGGGCAAAGCCCAGCCGCTGGAAGAGGGGGAAGAGCCCGGCGCCGTAGTGCTCGGGCAGGGCGGTGTCCGCCAGAGGGAGTTCCAGCGGGGCGTTCCGGTCGATGGTGGCCAGCCAGTAGGAGTCATAGGCGCTGTCCCGGCCCGCCTCCAGCTTGGCGCGCACGCCCTTTTTGATGCTCTCGTCCTGCAGATTTTCGTACACTCCGTCCAGAGAGCCGAAGCGCCGCAGCAGCTCCAGGGCGGTCTTCTCCCCCACCCCCGGCACGCCGGGAATGTTGTCGCTGCTGTCTCCCATGAGAGCCTTCAGATCCACCATGCGGGGGGGATCGAAGCCGTATTCGGAGCGGAACGTCTCGCTCGTATAGTCGATGGTCTCCGTCTGGCCCATGCGGGTCTTTACGTTCAGCACCCGCACATGCTCGCCCACCAGCTGCAGGGCGTCCTTGTCCCCGGTGACCAGCACGCAGTCCCAGCCTTCCTCCGCGCCCCGGCGGCTGAGCGTGCCCAGCAGATCGTCCGCCTCCCAGCCGGGCAGCTCGCAGCGGCACAGGCCCATGGCGTCCAGCGTCTCCTTCAGCAGGGGCATCTGGAGGGCCAGTTCCTCCGGCATGGGCTTTCTCGTGGCCTTGTAGGCGGCGCTGTGCTTATGGCGGAAGGTTGGCTCCCGCCGGTCGAAGGCCACGGCCAGATGGTCCGGCCGCTCCTCCTGCAAGAGCTTGTGGAGGATGGAGAGGAAGCCGTAAAGGGCGTTGGTGGGAGTCCCGTCCGGGGCGTTCAGGGGCCGGACCCCGTAAAAGGCCCGGTTCACCAGGCTGTTTCCGTCCAGGAGCATCAGTTTCGGCATGTCTCTTCCTCCTTGATCTCACGGTTCAGCCGTCGGTACAGGGTCAGCATCATGGTCAGGAAGGCCGCGCCGCCGCCCAGAAGATCGCTGACCGGCTCGCTCCAGAACACACCGTAGGCCCCCAGAAAGCGGGGGAAGATCAGCATCAGGGGCACCACGATGAACACCTTCCGCAGCAGGGAGAAGGTCAGGGCCTGCCGGGCCATGCCCAGGCCCTGGAACACGCTCTGGGCCGAGGACTGGAGGGCCATGAAGCAGTTGCCGATGAAGAAGATCCGCACCGCCGGAACTGCCACGGCGATCAGGTCCTCATCGTTGGTGAAAATATGGATGATGGGCCGGGCGAAGGCGGTAAAGCTCACCCAGAAAAAGATCGCCATCCCTGTGAGCAGCAGGGTGTTGAAGCGGATACCGTCCCGGACCCGGCGCTTCAGGCCGGCGCCGTAGCAGAAGCCGATCACCGGCTTGGTGCCCGCGCCGATGCCGTGGACGATCTCGATATACACCGTGCGAAGGGAGCTGATGATGGTCATGCTGCCCACATACAGATCCCCGCCGTAGAGACCCAGCTGCCGGTTGGCCAGGCCCTGGACCACGGAGTTGGTCCCGGCCATGACGAAGTCCACGATCCCCAGAGACCAGATCCGCTTTATCACGCTCCAGCGAAGGCCCATCTGGCTTCGGTGCAGGGGCAGGGGCACCCGGCGGCTCAGAAGGAAGCTGAGACACCAGTAGGCGCTCAGCGCCTGGGACAGCACGGTGGCCAGGGCCGCCCCGGCCACGCCCATGCCGAAGCCGAAGATGAAAATGGGATCCAGCACGATATTGGCCGCCGCCCCCAGCATCACCGTCATCATGCCCCTTCTGGCAAAGCCCTGGGCGTTGATGTAGGAGTTCAGACCCAGCGTGGCAAAGACCAGGGGCGTGCCGGTCAGATACACCCGCAGATAGCGCAGGGCGTGGGGTATGGTGTTTTCCGTGGCCCCCAGGGCCGGCAGGGCCGCGGGGGAGATGGCGTAAAACAGCGCCGTGAGCCCTATCGAGGCGATCAGCAGCATGGCCGCGGCATTGCCCATGATGCTCCCGGCCTCCTCCCGGTCTCCCCGCCCCAGGGCGATGGAGAAAAGCGGAGTCCCGCCGGAGCCGAAGAGCCCGGCGAAGGCCGAGAGGATGGTGATAAGGGGCATGGCCACGCCCACCCCGGTCAGCGCCGCGGCGCCGATCTGGGGAATGTGGCCGATATAGATCCGGTCCACGATGTTGTACAGCACATTCACCAGCTGGGCCGCCACCATGGGCAGACCCATCCGGAGGATGACGCCGGACACCGGGCCTTCGGTGAAGTTATTTTGTTTTGCCGCCATGTTTTCCTCCCTCTCCCCGCAGTCGGATCAATTCGTCTCTCAAAACGGCGGCGTACTCGTATTCCAGCATCTGCGCCGCCTTCTTCATTTCCTTTTCCAGGCGCTGGATCTCCGCCTGGCGTTCCCGCTCGGTCATCTTCCGGCCCTTCTGGTCCTTCACCGCCGGGCCGCTGATCTCCAGCACATCGTGGACCGCCTTCACGATGGTCTTGGGCACGATGCCGTGGGCCTCATTGTAGGCCGTCTGGATGGCGCGGCGGCGCTCGGTCTCGTCGATGGCGGCACGCATGGAGGGGGTCACCGTATCCGCGTACATGATCACCATGCCCTCCGCGTTCCGGGCGGCCCGGCCGATGGTCTGGATCAGGCTGGTCTCGCTGCGCAGAAAACCCTCCTTGTCCGCGTCCAGGATGCAGATCAGGGAGACCTCCGGCAGGTCCAGCCCCTCCCGCAGCAGGTTGATGCCCACCAGCACGTCAAACTCCCCCCGCCGCAGGTCCCGGATGATCTCCATGCGCTCGATGGAGTTCACGTCGTGGTGCAGATAGCGAGAGCGGATGCCCGCGTTGCTCAGATACTCGGTCAGATCCTCCGCCATGCGCTTGGTCAGGGTGGTCACCAGTGTGCGCTGGTTTTTCGCTATCCTCGCCTGGATCTCGTCGATGATATCGTCGATCTGGCCCTCCACCGGGCGCACCTCGATGCGCGGATCCGTCAGGCCGGTGGGCCGGATGATCTGCTCGGCGATCTGGCCGGAGCGGGAGCGCTCATACTCCCCGGGGGTGGCGGAGACGTAAATGGCCTGGTTCACCCGCTGTTCAAATTCCTCAAAGCGCAGGGGCCGGTTGTCAAAGGCGGAGGGCAGGCGGAAGCCGTACTCCACCAGAGCCTCCTTCCGGGCCCGGTCCCCCCGGTACATGGCCCGCACCTGGGGCAGGGTCACATGGCTCTCATCCACGAACAGGAGGAAATCCTTGGGGAAGTAGTCCAGCAGGGTCATGGGGGCGCTGCCCACCGGCCGGCCGGAAATGATGCGGGAATAGTTCTCGATGCCGGAGCAGTAGCCCAGCTCCTGGATCATCTCAATGTCAAAATTGGTCCGCTGGGCGATGCGCTCAGCCTCCAGGGGCTTGCCCTGGGCCTGGAACCAGGCCACCCGCTCGTCGCACTCGGCGCGGATCTCCCGCACGGCCCGGGCCAGTTTTTCCGCCGGGGTGACATAGTGGCTGGCGGGGTAGATGGCCGTGTGGCTCAACGTACGCTCCGCCTTGCCGGTCAGAGGGTCGATCTGGCTGATGCGCTCGATCTCGTCGCCGAAGTACTCCACCCGGATGGCCCGATCCTTCCAGTAGGCGGGGAAGATCTCCACCGTGTCCCCCCGGACCCGGAACATGTTCCGCTCAAAGGCGATGTCGTTGCGCTCATAGCGGCTTTCGATCAGCTTTCGCAGCAGTTCCTCCTGGGGGAGCTCGGTCCCCGGGCGCAGGGAGATGGCCATGTTGGCAAAGTCCTCCGGCTCCCCCAGACCGTAGATGCAGCTCACCGAGGCCACCACGATCACGTCCCGCCGCTCCAGCAGGGAGAAGGTGGCGCTCAGGCGCAGCCGGTCGATCTCCTCGTTGGTGGAGGCGTCCTTTTCAATGTAGGTGTCCGTGTGGGGGATGTAGGCCTCCGGCTGGTAGTAATCGTAATAGGAGACGAAGTACTCCACCGCATTGTCCGGGAAGAACTCCTTGAACTCGCTGCACAGCTGGGCCGCCAGGGTCTTGTTGTGGGCCAGCACCAGGGTGGGGCGCTGGACCTGCTCGATCACCTTGGCCATGGTGAAGGTCTTGCCCGAGCCGGTCACACCCAGAAGCGTCTGCTCCTGGAGGCCGTTCAACACGCCCTGCGCCAGGGCCTCGATGGCCTGGGGCTGATCTCCGGAGGGCTGGTAAGGGCTGACTACATGAAACTCGGGCATGGGAACCTCCAACAAATAGTATTTATCATTTTATTATAACACAGGATTTTCCTGTCTACAAGAGAAGACCGAAGGTCTTCGGCAAAAGCGCCGCTGGAAAAAGAACAAAAAACTCCCGCCGGAAAGAAAAAGCTTTTCTTTTGCGGAAGGATGTGTTATATTGAAAAAGCATTTAATTTTCGATGTATTTTGAAAACTCACAGAACGGAGGCGCTTCTATGGATCTATTCGATAAAGTACAGCAGTTCAAACAGGCCGACGAGTTCCGCGCCATGGGCCTCTTTCCGTATTTTCGCGAGCTCCAGTCCCGCCAGGACACCGAGGTCATCATGGAGGGCAAGCGCCGCATCATGCTGGGCAGCAACAACTACCTGGGGCTGACCGTCCAGCCGGAGATCATCGAAGCGGGCATCCGGGCCCTTCGGGACTACGGCACGGGCTGCTCCGGCTCCCGGCTTTTGAACGGCACCCTGGTGCTGCACCGGGAGTTTGAGGAAAAGCTCTCCGCCTTCCTGGGCAAGGACGACGTGGCCACCTTCCCCGCCGGCTTCCAGGGCAATCTGGGCGCCATCAGCGCGCTGGTGGGCCGGGGCGACTACATGATCTGCGACCGGGAGAACCACGCCAGCATCTATGCCGGCTGCAAGCTCAGCTACGGCACCATGCTGCGCTATAAGCACAACGATATGGCGGAGCTGGAAAAGCGGCTTCGCAGCGTCCCGGAGAGCGCCGGCTGTCTGATCATCACCGACGGCGTTTTCTCCATGAGCGGCGACATCGCCAACCTGCCGGAGATCTGTGACCTGGCCCGGAAGTACGGCGCCCGGGTCATGGTGGACGACGCCCACGGCTTCGGCATCCTGGGCAGCGGCGGCCGGGGCACGGCAGACCGCTTCGGCCTGACAAAGGAAGTGGACGTGATCACCGGCACCTTCTCCAAATCCCTGGCCTCTCTGGGGGGCTTTGCCGCCGCGGACGCCAAGGTCATCGACTTCATCCGCTGCAACTCCCGGCCCTACATCTTCGCCGCCAGCATCCCCCCGGCCAGCATCGCTGTGGCCACCGCCGCCCTGGAATACCTCCAGGCCCATCCGGAACTGCCCCAGCGGCTGTTGGATCTGACGGCCTACATGCGCCAAAAGCTCAATGAAAACGGGATCAAGACCATCGACAACCAGGTCCCCATCATCCCCATCTACACCTATGAGCCCATCCCCACCCTGACCATGCAGAAGGAGCTGTACGAGCGGGGCGTGTACGTGAACGCCACCATCCCCCCCGCCTGCCCGCCCGGCGGCTGCCTGCTGCGCTGCAGTCTGATGGCCACCCTGACCCACGAGCTGATCGACGAGGCCGTGGGCATCATCGCGGAGGTCTTCCACGAGAACGGGCTGTAAAACCGATCATGACAAAACGCCGGCCCCTGCACCCAATGATGCAGGGGCCGGCGTTTCGTCGATCCGGTCTTTTATTCCTCCGCCAGCTCCTCCACGGGGGGCGAGAGGGCGTCCAGAGAGCGAAGGTAGTCCTCCAGCGCCCGCAGGCTGCGGTAGCAGCGGACGCCTCCCTCCGGCCCGCTCTCCGTGGGCGGGGGCGGCACTCTCCCCTCGGCCTCCGCCTCCTGGCGGGCGATGGGCTCGTTTTTGTAAAAATGGTCCCGGGCGATATGCTCCAGCTCATGGCGCAGGATCTTTCGCTGGGTCTCGTCGCCGTAGAGAGCGTTGATATAGATGGAGAAGGTCCCGTCGTCATTGGGCACCGTCACCCCCCGGACGGAGGCGGGCAGCTCCAGGACGCGGACAAAACAGTCTTCGGCGCCGATCATTTTCCCTTTTGCAGCGCCTCGATCAGCCGCACAGCGGTCTCCACGTCTTCCTTGTTGGCGTTCTTGGTCAGGGAGAAGAGCATGCGCATCTCCGGGCGGTCCCGCAGCACGGTCAGATACTCGTTCAGTTCCGGGTCCCCCTCCGGCGCTCCGTCCGCCCGGCCCAGCAGAGTGCTGACGCTCACACGGAACGTGTCCGCCATCTTCTCCAGCAGCTCCAGCTCCGGCTGGCGCTGGCCCCGCTCGTACATGCTCACGGCGGATTTGCTGATCCCCAGCCGAGTTCCCAGCTCCGCCTGGGTCAGCCTCTCGCGCTTGCGCAGAGAGGCAAGAGTCTCACTGAATCCGGACATTGCCATCACCTCAGCCTCAGATTATCACGATTTGTGTAAAATGTCAAATTAAAAATTCACAAAACGTGTTGACAATGCAGACAGAACGTGTTATATAATTATTACACGAAACGTGTACGGCGAGAGACCGAACATCATCAACCGGCAGGGCCGGATCATTTTTTGCTTTGCGCGTACACGTTTCGTGTAATTCTTTGTCAGGAGGAGGGCATGGGAATGCGATTTCAGGTGATGCGGCGCTGTCACCGGACACCCTCGGAGCAGCGGTATATCTGGGCCTCCATGGAGGTATTCTCCCGGCTGCCGCTGGAGCGGCGGGAGGCGGTGCGCTCGCTGATCGGGGAGCTGGCTGAGACGCCGGAGGAGGGCCGGGCTCTGTTTGATGTGGCGGTGCGGGGGATCGCCCCGGCGCGGATCTGGGAGCGGACGGGCATCCCGGTGCAGCGGCTGTACCGGCTGCGGGAGGGCTTTTATGACCGGCTCCCCCTGTGAAAAAGGAGGAAGGGATACGGGGAAAAAGGACGAATTGACGGCGCGGCAGCGGCGTTTTCTGGAGGAGTATCTGAGCTGCGGGGATGCCGCGGAGGCGGCCCTGGCCGCCGGCTACAGCAGCGCCACGGCGGCGGCCCAGGGCGCGAGACTGCTGCGGGACCCCAAGATCCAGCGCGCACGCCGGGAGATGGAGCAGCGGCTTTTCGACGCCATGGGCATCTCCTCGGCCTGGATCGGGCGGCGGCTGGTGGAGATCGTGAACCGCTGCATGCAGGAGACGCCCCACCTCAGCCGGAACCCGGAGACAAAGCAGCGGGAGCCGGACGGCAACTGGGAGTTTGACCCCGCCGGGGCCATGCGGGCCCTCCACGAGCTGGACGAGCACATGCGGGCCCTCCGCTCGGATGAGCGGGAGGCGGAGGAAGAGCCGCTGAGCTTTGAGGAGTGGATCCGGGAGCAGGGGGGCGGAAAGCTATGAACCCTCTGATCGCCCGGGAGTACATCGAAGGGGCGCTGAAGATCCGCAGCAAGAGCGGGCAGATCGTGCCCTTTCGCCTGAACCGCGCCCAGGAAAAGCTCTATGCCGTGGCCCTGCGCCAGCAGCAGGCGGGAAAGCCGGTGCGTATCATTATATTGAAGGCCCGTCAGCTGGGGTTTTCCACCCTGACCGAGGGCCTGATTTTTCACGCCTGCGCCACCCGGGAGAACGTGAACGCCCTGATCGTCACCCACCGGGAGGACGCCACGGCCAACCTCTTCCGCATGAGCAAGCTCTTTTACGACGAGCTGTCGCCGCCCCTGCGGCCCATGCTGAAGACCTCCAACGCCCAGGAACTGGTGTTTGAAAACCCCAGCAAAAGTCTGCGGGAGAAGGAGCGGCGGCCCGGCCTCCGGTCCCGGCTGCGCTGCGCCACCGCCGGGGGCAAGGGCATCGGCCGTTCCGACACCCTGCAGTGCGTGCATATCTCCGAGTACGCCTTCTGGCCGGAGGGGGCGGAGGGGAAGGCCGCCACTCTCCAGGGGATCCTGCAGGCGGTGCCCGCCATGCCCGGGACCATGGTGGTGATCGAGAGCACCGCCAACGGCTACGACGATTTCAAGGCCCGCTGGGACGCCGCCGTGGCCGGGGAAAACGACTTCGAGGCCGTGTTCTTCGCCTGGTATGAAAATCCGGAGTACGCCATGCCCACGGTGCCGGGGACGATCTGGAGCCCGGACGAGGAGGAGCTGCGCGCCCGCTACGGTCTGACGGAGGAGCAGATGACCTGGCGGCGCTGGTGCATCGCCAACAACTGCGGCGGCAGCGCGGACACTTTCCGGCAGGAGTACCCCTCCAACCCGGACGAGGCCTTCCTCCACTCGGGCACGGGCGTGTTTGACAACGCCCTGGTGGAACTGCGCCGGGAGCTGGCAGCCGAGCCCCCGGACCGGGGCCGCTTTGTCTGGGCGGAGGGGGGCGAGAGCGTCTGGGAGAGCGATCCCCGGGGCGAGATCAAGCTCTTTCGTCTTCCCGCGGAGGGCCATCCCTACGTCATCGGGGCCGACACCGCCGGGGACGGGTCGGACTGGTTCACGGCCTATGTGCTGGACAACAGCACCGGCGAGCAGGTGGCCTCTCTCCGGCGGCAGTACTCCGAGTCGGAATTCGTGCGCCAGATCTACGCTCTGGGCCGCTATTATCGCTGGGCGCTCCTGGCCGTGGAGGCCAACTTCTCCACCTACCCCGTCATGAAGCTCCAGGAGCTGGGCTATCCCAACCAGTACACCCGGGAGCGGGAGGACACCTATACCGGTCAGCTCCAGCGGCGCTACGGCTTCAAGACCGACCGGCAGACCCGGCCCCGGGCCATCGCCACGCTGGTGGAAGTCTTTTCCAACCACCCCCAGTGGTTCCGGGACGCCGAGCTTCTAGGAGAGATGCTGACCTTCTGCTACAACGAGGACCACCGGCCGGAGGCCCTGGCCGGGCACCACGACGATCTGGTGATGGCAGCCGCCATCGCCTACGCGGTGCGGCACCAGCAGAGCTCACAGCCCGCGGTCATCCCGCCGGAGAAAAAAGAAAAGCTGATCGAGCGGCTGCGGCGCGATCAGCGGCGGAGAAGATAACCGGGCAGGGGATCGCGTAAATCCTCTGCCCGGTCTCTTATTTTTCCGTGTACTCGATGGAGAGCTGCTGCAGCAGGGCACAGACCTCGTCGTAGCTGGCCTTGACGGCGTGGTCGTCCACCAGCTCTACGCTGGCGCCCTCTTTATACTCGCTCAGCAGCGCAGCCTCCAGCTCGGAGAGGCTGACGCTTTTCCCTTCGTAGTCAAGGCCGTCCTCCCGCACGGTGATGGTCAGTACCCCGTCGTCGGGCTCCTGAACGACCTCCTCCGTCTCCGTCTCCGCCTGGACCGGTTCCGGAGCGCTGTCCTGGGCCGGGAGCAGTCCCTCCCCGCCGTTTCCGCCCATGCCCAGGCCGAAGCGGCCTCCCAGCAGCATGGCAAGCAGCGCCACCGCGCCCACGCCCGCCGCGGTATTCCTTACCGGATGATGCCTTTTTTCCGCCATGATAATCCCTCCGTTCAGTTTTCGCCGGTATCCAGTTCCATATAGCTCAGCGGGATGTCCCGCTGCTTTGCCTCCAGCTTGATCTCGTTCACGACCCGGCCGATCATGGTGTATTCCGCGCGGTAGATGGCGGCCCGGTCAAACTGGAACACGATGAACACCGCCTCCCGGTCCGTCTGGCGGAGCAGGCCCAGCAGCCGGGCCCGCAGGGAGTTGGCGGCATAGGTATCGTCGTCCCAGTCATAGGGGATGCTCTCTTGCAGCTCCTCGCTCTCCAGGCGAATGGCGCCCCGGCGATCCGCGCTCAGGGTGATCACCAGACTCTCGTCCAGCACCAGATCGTCTGTGATCCGCGCCCGGTCCAGGGCCTCTGCCCGCTCCAGCGCCGCGTCCCGCTCCTCCCGGAGCCCGGACAGCTCCGCCCGCAGCTCCGTTGCCGCCGCCCGGTCCGCCTCCGCGGCGGAGAGGGCCTCCGCGGTCTGGGTCCGGGCCTGGGTCAGCAGCACGAAGAGCATGATCATGATCACGTCCAGCAGGGAGGTCAGTTCCAGAAAGATCTCCCGCCGTCTCACCGCAGGGCCTCCTCCCTCTGCGCCTCGTTCCGCCGCTGGATCTTGTCCCGCTGCTCCAGCAGCAATCCCAGCTGCTGGGCGTTGATCTCCACCCGGGAGGAGAGGTAGCCGTCGGCCAGCTTGAAGGCGATGGCAAAGACCAGGCCCCAGAAGGTGGAGGTCAGGGCGGCAAAGAAGTTTTGCTGCATATCCGAAAGACTGGCCACCATGGGCAGCAGGGAGATCACCGTCCCCAGGATGCCCAGCAAAGGAAAGATGGCCGTCAGGTTCACAAAGAAGGCATACCAGTGTTCCGTCCGGTTCTGGCTTTCGCTCAGTTCCTCCAGATTCGCGCTGTTCAGCTTTCGGAGCAGGGAATCCAGATCCCACTGGAGCAGCGCGTGAAGGCCGCCGGAGTAGACCTTCCGGTACATCTCCTTTGCCAGGCGCAGGGTGTAGACAAAGACCCCCGCGTTGACGGCGCCCAGCACAAAGATGATCCAGTCATAGCGTCCCCAATTCGACCACAGAATCTCCCGGATCGACACGGCAGCGCCCCCCTTTCGACCGAGTTTTCTACATTATACCGTTGTCCTTCGAAAAGTACAAGGTCCCGTCGAAAAAAGACAAAAAGAGCGCCTCGCGGTGCTCTTTTTACTGTATCACAGGAAAGCCAGGTCCCAGAGCATCCAGGCTCCGTCCTCGTTGCGCCAGAGCATCTCAAAGTCCCAGCTCAGTTCCTTGGTCTGGTACCAGGTCTTGGTGGTGAACTGAGCCCGGGCGCGGCAGAGATAGGCGTTCTCCCCCAGGGGGACATAGCTGTCCGCCGTCACGTCCTGGAAGGTCAGTGTCACGTTGCGGGTCCAGTGCAGGGAGGCCATGGCCCGGCCCATATAGAGCTGCACCTGGGAGTCGGGAGAGACATAGGCCGCCGCCGCGGCCAGAGTGCCGTTGCCGGCGCCAAGTTTGGTCAGGGCCCGGATAAAGTCCTCCGCCCTCTGGTGCTGGGATTGGCGCAGTTCCTCCGTCCCCGGCAGGGCGAAGGTCAGCACCCCGTTGACCTCCGAGGATTCCAGCGCCGTGCCGTCCCCGGTCCGGGCGCTGATCTCCGGCAGGGTGTACAGGCCCCCGGCGGTGTAGGTGACGTACTCCGGCAGATAGCCCTGCAGCTCCTCCGGAATGTCCAGTCTGGTGACATACACAGACGTGGCCGCGATGTTCTCGCTCCCCAGGGCCTGCTCGCCCAGGAAAACCGTGGCGCTCCGGGGAGCGCTGACGGCGAAAGCGTAGCCCGCCGCGTCCGGCACGGTGTACTCCCAGAACCCATCCGCCGCGGAGAGCAGCACCAGCCCGTTCTCCCGGTCGGCCTCCACCCGGGGAGCCTCATAGAGACCGGAGACGGTGTAAAGCTTACGGGTGGGGCGATGGGGATCCCCCAGCTCCAGCGCGGTCATGTCCGGGTAGTCCAGGCCGCTCTGGCGCAGATACTCCTCCCCCACCGCCACGCCGTTCACCGTCAGGGCGGCGTCCTCCGGCAGCAGCACGGAGATCTCATGGGTGGCGGCGCTCAGCGCGTCCAGGGCGCTCAGCTCCGTCACCTGCCAGGTGCCCTCCCGGTATTGGACAGCGGCCCGGAACAGGTCCGCCTCTCCCAGGCGGATCAGATAGCGGCGCGTATCGCCGTCGCTATCGGCGCTCAGGGGGGAGAAGCGGACCTCCGCCTCCCCCACGGCGGCGTCGTAGAGCTTCCCCAGCAGCGCCTGCCCGTCCTCAAACTCCGTCACAGGCAGCCGGATCTGGCGCAGATACTCCTCTTTCCAGAAATCGGGGTCCTTTTCGTCCAGCCAGGCCTCCATCACGTCCTCCGGCAAATCGGCGCGCATGGCGCCCTCGGGGCTCAGCCACAGCCAGGCCGCCCCCGCTCCGGCGGTGATGGCGAACAGCAGCAGGCACAGCAATACCAGCATTCCCTTCTTCATCCCTGCGCCTCCTCTTCCGTCTCCGCCGCCGGCAGCACCACCAAGCTGGTGGGGATGGGCCGGGGCCCGCTGGAGATGTTGGAGATGTTTACATAATTCCCCCGATACCACATATCGCTGGACGCGCCGCCGTCCAGGTTCCCGGCATTCACGCAGCCGTAGGACTGCATGATCTCCGCCAGCTCCCGACAGGTGACGCCCAGGGCGGAGGCCTGCCGCCCCTGGATGTTCAGCAGCACCACGGTGCCGTCCTCCCGCTGGCCCACGGCGGTGCGGGGCTCCTGCTGGCGGGTGTCCAGATTGGGGAGGATGCTGCCGTTTTGGATCAGGATGGGGCCGTAGCTCAGGGCCCAGCGATAGCCCGCCGCCTTGCAGGCGTCGCCGCTGATCTCTCCCACATGGATCTTGCCCTCATAGTCCATGGCCACGGTGTAGCCGCCGCCGGGCCAGAGCATCTTTCCCTCGGACACCACGTTGCCGATGGGCAGCCCGCCGGTGCCGTAGCCCCCGTCGTCGGCAAAGCCGCCGCCGTTGATGGCCAGCACCGCGCCGTGCTCTGCCGCCATCTCATCCACCGTGCGGCCCTTGGCCCCGTCATAGAAGTAGGGGCAGGTGGCCACCTCCAGGCGGCCGGGGTCCTCCACCAGAGCGATGAAGCCCCGCCAGCGCTTGCCCTGGACCCGGGCCACCGTCAGGCCCTCCTCCCGGCCCAGGATCTCCGCGAATTCCTCCTCGCCGGCGCTCTGCTCCTCCGGGACGGGCGCCGCTGCCGGCTCGGGAGCCGTCCCGGTCACCGCCTGGGGCGAGACGTACAGGTCCAGCGCCGTTTTCTCCGGCTGCTTCTCCTCCCGGAGCAGGGCCGGTCCCGGCTGGGTGGAGGCCCAGTAGTACGTGCCCGCCACGGCGCCCCCGGCCAGGGCCAGGGACAGCACGATCCCCAGCAGCACGGCACCGGCTGAGGCCTTTCTCCGGCGTCTTCTCTTTTTCTGTGCCATATAGCGATCCCCTTTTGCATTACGGAAATATGAGCTTATTATACCCAGCTTTTCCCCCCGTTTCAACCGGGAAATATCAAGAGAGAGCCCCCCATCAAAAAGACGCCCGGGCCTGCATCGGCCCGGGCGCCCTATCATCTGTGGGATTGCCGGATTTTAGTACATGCCGCCCATGTCGGGGGAGGCGGGAGCGGCGGCGGGAGGCGTGGGGATGTTCACCACCATGGCCTCGGTGGTCAGCACGGTGGCGGCGACGGAGGCCGCGTTCTCCATGGCGCTGCGGGCGACCTTGGTGGGGTCCACGATGCCGGCGGCGATCATGTCCACATACTCCTCGTTGGCGGCGTCGAAGCCGTAGCCGGGGATGTCGCTGGCCTGGACGCGGTCCAGGATCACGGCGCCTTCCAGTCCAGCGTTGGCGGCGATCTGCATCAGGGGAGCCTGCAGGGCCTTGGCCACGATGGCGGCGCCGGTCTTCTCATCGCCCTCCAGCTCGGCGGCGATCTTGGCGGCAGCCTTGGAGCCCAGCACGTAGGCGGAGCCGCCGCCGGCCACGATGCCTTCCTCCACGGCGGCCTTGGTGGCGTTCAGGGCGTCCTCTACCCGGAGCTTCTTCTCCTTCATCTCGGCCTCGGTGGCGGCGCCGACCTTGATGACGGCAACACCGCCGGCCAGACGGGCCAGACGCTCCATCAGCTTCTCCTTGTCGTAATCGGAGGTAGTCACCTCATACTGGTTCTTGATCTGGGCCACACGGTCGGCGATGGCTTCGGCAGAGCCGGCGCCGTCGACAATGATGGTGTTCTCCTTGGAGATCTTCACCTGGCGGGCACGGCCCAGCATGTCGGGAGTGGCCTCCTTCAGCTCCATGCCGTAGTCGCTGGAGACCACCTGGCCGCCGGTCAGGATGGCGATATCCATCAGGGTCTCCTTGCGGCGGTCGCCGAAGGCGGGAGCCTTGACGCACACGCAGGTGAAGGTGCCGCGCAGCTTGTTCAGCAGGATGGTGGCCAGGGCCTCGCCCTCCACGTCCTCGGCGATGATGACCAGCTTCTGGCCGGCCTTCACCACCTGCTCCAGCAGGGGCAGGATCTCCTGGATGTTGGAGATCTTCTTATCGGTGATCAGCAGGTACGCGTCGTCGATGACGGCTTCCATCTTCTCGCTGTCGGTGACCATGTAGGGGGAGATGTAGCCACGGTCGAACTTCATGCCCTCCACGACCTCTCTGTATGGGGTGGCGGTCTTGGACTCCT
>JAFYAQ010000017.1 GCA_017540645.1 Oscillospiraceae bacterium | reverse complement strand
TGACTACTACAATAACCGCAGAATCAAGCTAAAACTAAAGGGCCTGACACCTGCTCAACACAGATACCAGACCCTTCAGGTCGCTTAACTAAAAATATTTGTCTAACTTTTGGGGTTCACTTCAAGCCGCGTCCCCGGTTTTTCTGTCTTTTATTTTTCTCCCACGGTGGCCCGGAGAGTCACGTCGTGGTAGCCGCCCTCCACGATGCTGGTGGAGGATACCACCGTGAGCCGCGCCTTCTTCTGCAGGTCCGGAATGGTGGTGACGCCGCAGTTGCACATGGTGGACTTCACCTTGTAGAGGGTCTTGGCCACGTTGTCCTGAAGCGGACCGGCGTAGGCCACATAGGAGTCCACGCCCTCCTCGAAGGCCAGGGTGTTGGCGCCGCCCAGATCGTAGCGCTGCCAGTTCCGGGCCCGGTTGGAGCCCTCGCCCCAGTACTCCTTGACGTACTGGCCGTTCACCATCAGGCGGGGGGTGGGGCTCTCGTCAAAGCGGGCGAAGTAGCGGCCCAGCATGACGAAGTCCGCGCCCATGGCCAGGGCCAGGGTGATGTGGTAGTCCTGGACGATGCCGCCGTCGGAGCAGACGGGGACATAGATGCCGGTTTTTTCAAAATACTCATCCCGGGCCTTTGCCACCTCGATGAGGGCGGTGGCCTGGCCCCGGCCGATGCCCTTGGTCTCCCGGGTGATGCAGATGGAGCCGCCGCCGATGCCTACCTTGACAAAGTCCGCGCCGGCCTCTGCCAGGTACAGGAAGCCCTCCCGGTCCACCACGTTGCCGGCGCCGACCTTCACGCTCTCGCCGTAGCGCTCCCGAATGAATTCGATGGTCCTCTTCTGCCAGATGGAGTGGCCCTCGGAGGAGTCGATGCACAGCACGTCCGCGCCTGCCTCCACCAGAGCGGGGACCCGCTGGGCGTAATCCCGGGAGTTGATGCCCGCGCCTACCCGGTAGCGCTTTTCCGCGTCCTGAAGTCCCAGAGGATGCTCCTTGTGCTCGGCATAGTCCTTGCGGAAGACGAAATACATCAGATGGTCGTTTTCGTCCACGATGGGCAGATTGTTGAGCTTGTGGTCCCAGATGATGTCGTTGGCCTCCTTCAAAGTGGTCGACGCCGGAGCGGTGACCAGCTTCTCCCGGGGGGTCATGAACTGGCGGATGGGCGTCTCCCCGCTCATGCGGGAGACCCGGTAGTCACGGCTGGTGACAAGACCCAGGAGCTTGCCGTTGGGGCTGGCGTCCTCGGTGATGGCCACGGTGGAAAAGCCGTTTCTCGCCTTCAGGTCCAGCACGTCCTGGAGGGTGTTGTCCGGCGTCAGGTTGGAGGCGCTGACCACAAAGCCCGCCTTGTGATTTTTCACCTTCCGGACCATGGCGGCCTCGTCCGCAATGGACTGGGACCCGTAAATAAAGGACAGGCCGCCCTCTTTGGCCAGCGCCACCGCCATGGTGTCATTGCTGACCGACTGCATGATGGCGGAGACCATGGGGATGTTCAGACACAGGGGGCACTCCTCCCGGTCCGGGCGGTAGCGCACCAGAGGCGTGCGCAGAGAGACGTTGGCGGGGATGCAGTCCTCGGAGGTATAGCCGGGGATCAGCAGGTATTCGTTGAAGGTGCGGGAGGGTTCCGGATAATAGTAAGCCATAATGTACCTCGCCTTTTTATATTTATTATTTTTAATTTATAATTTTATCACAGGAATCCCCGTCTGTCCAGATGGGGATTCTCTGAGAAGCGTCTGTTTTTTATTATGTCAACTTGCGTAAAGCATATAGAGCAGACGGTTGGCAAGGCCCGAGGGCAGCAGCCGCATCAGGAGGATCACCAGCTTGTACACCCCGGGGGTATAGAACACGCGCCCGCCCTTTGCCAGGGCGGCCCTGCCGATCAGCGCGCCCACCGTCTCCGGGCTGGCGCCGGTGCGCTCGTCCTTCTCCATCTTCGCCACCGACCGGGCGATCCGGCCTCCGTACTCCTCGTCCCCGGCAAAGCTCCGGGCCCGGGCGTCGGTAAAGCCCGTGCGGGTGTCCCCGGGCATCACCGCGCAGATGCGGATGCCCCAGGGCCGGACCTCGTTCTGGACCGACATGGTGTAGGAGTTGATGGCGGCCTTGGACACGGAGTAAAAGCTCTGAAAGGGGATGGGCACCGCCCCCGCCACGGAACTGGTGTTGACGATACGGCCCCCGCCCTGCCGGCGCATGACGGGCAGCACTGCCTGGGTGGCCCGGACCATGCCGAAGAAGTTTACGTCCAGCTGGCGTTTGGCCTCCTCCAGGTCGGTGAATTCCGCCGCGCCCGAGATACCGAAGCCCGCGTTGTTCACCAGCACGTCGATCCGGCCCTCCGCGTCCAGCACTGTCTGCACCGCCGCGGCCACAGACGCCGTGTCCGTCACATCGCCGCGGAGATGGCGCACGCCGGGCCGGTCCTCGCCCCGGCGGCTGAGCTCGTACACGACGCAGCCGCGGGCGCTGAGCCAGTCTGCCGCCGCCCGTCCGATCCCGGAGCTTCCGCCGGTTAAAAGCACGACCTTCTTCATTCTTCCCAGCCCCCCAATGTTGATATTAGCGCAAGTATACCACGGGCCACCCCTTTGTCAAGCTTTGACAAAGGGCAGCCGGCGGGTATACAATAAGCCTTGAGGTGATTGTCATGATCGTGAAGCCTTGTCTGGGCAAGACGCCCGTTCTGCACCCCAGCGTACGTCTGGCGGAGAACGCCGTGGTGACCGGAGATGTGACCGTCGGCGCGGATACCAGCATCTGGTACGGCGCCGTGCTGCGGGGGGACGCCGGCCCCATCGTCATCGGCCGGGAGTGTTCCATTCAGGACAACGTGACCTTCCATGAAGATCCCCGGCTGGGGGACGGCGTGGTGGTGGGTCACAACGCCGTGATCCACGGCTGCGTCGTGGAAGACCACTGCACCGTGGGCATGGGGGCCGTGGTGCTGGACGGGGCGGTGATCGGCCGAGGCAGCGTCATCGGCGCCGGCTGCGTGGTCACCAAGGGGACCGTCGTGCCCCCGGCCTCTCTGGTGCTGGGTGTGCCGGGAAAGGTGGTCCGGACCGGCCTGACCGGCCAGGAGGCGGAGATCCTCCAAAGCGCCCAACAGTATGTGCAGCTCGCCCGTCAGGAGCTGGAGGCCTGGGGCGAGCGATAAGCGGCGGAGCATCTTACATTATTATAAAGAGAGGAAGATCGGTATGGAAGCAGAAGCAATGGCAAAAAAGCAGCTGCGATGGCTGCAGATCCTGACGGCGGCGGTGCTTGTGCTGCTGTGTCTGGCTCTGGTGCTGTCCGTCAGTCTCCTGCGGACCGTCAGAGACGTCCGGGAGCTGGGAGCGGAGATCCAGACCGTCGTCGCCCGGGCAGATGAGCTGACCGCAGATCTGGACGCCCAGGAGCTGAAAGAGAGCATCCGGGCTCTGGAGCGCACGGCCCAGGCCATGGAGGCCATAGACTGGGAGACGCTGGGAACCGGTATGAACAGCTCTCTGGAACAGGCCGACCGCAGTCTGCAGGCGCTGTCCGAGGCCATGGAAAAGGTGGACTTTGAGGCTCTGCAGGAGACGATCACCGCCCTCCAGACGGTGGTAGAACCTCTGGCCCGGTTCGCCGCTCGTTTTTCCTGAAAGGACACAGCGCTGATCCCGGCGCGGCTTCAGTCCGCAGGGTCAGCGCTGTGTTTTGTTTCTTCCTCGCCGCCGGCAAAAAGCTGGGTCAGCGTCACGGCGGCAAAGATCAGCGCACAGCCGACGCCCTGCCGCAGACTCAGCCGCTCGCCCAGCAGCAGCGCGCCGCCCAGAAGGCTGAACACGCACTCCAGACTCAGCAGCAGGGAAACGCCCACCGTATTGCCGGCCTTCTGGGCCGCGATCTGCAGCGTGTAGCCTACGGCGCCGGACACCACGCCCACATAGAGGATGGAGCCGAGGCAGAGGCGGAAATCCTCCGGACCGGGGTTCTCGCCGGAAATCATCATGCCGACAAGATTCAGCGCCGCGCAGGTCCAGAACTGGATGCAGCTGAAAACCACCGGATCGTTGCCGGGGATGAAGCGCTCCACCGTCAGGATGTGGAAGGCGAACAGCAGCGCGCAGCAGATCACCAGAGTATCGCCCCGGCCGATATGAAAGCTCCCCGGGGCCACACTGATGAAATAGAGCCCCAAAGCGGCCAATGCCACGCCCAGCCACACCGGCAGCGCCAGTTTCCGGCGCAGGAAGACGGCGGCGATCACCGGCACCAGCACGATATAGATCGCCGTGAGAAAGCCCGCCATGCCCGCCGTGGTGGTGGCAAGACCCGCCTGCTGGCAATAGGAGGCGGCAAACAGGAGGGCGCCGCAGATGACGGCCCCCAGCACCATTTTCTTTTCCCCTCCCGGCTGGCAGGGGACCGCGCCGGCCTTTGCGCGCAGCGCCGCCAGCACCCCCAGGCACAGCGCCGCCGGGATGCTCCGGCCCAGCTGGAAGGAAAAGGGCCCCAGATATTCGGTGGCCATCCGCTGGAAGGCAAAGGCCAGTCCCCAGACCAGCGCCGCCAGCACCGCACAGACCGCCGCTTTTTTTGCGTTCTTCTCTTTCATAGGCAGTATTATAATGATTTCCCGTTTTTCTGCCAAGAGCGCAGAATACCGTTTTTTGCGCCCTTCTCCCCCGGTTTTGTGTGTTTTTTATCTAAAACCGCTCTTTCGATTTTTGGAAAAACCCTTGCGTTTCCCCCGCTTTCACGGTAGACTGTAGATATTGAAGAAATAAGCTTTTCAGGAGGTATACATATGTACTGCACCAGACAGATCACCCCCGATATCGTATGGGTCGGCGGAAACGACCGGCGGCTTGCCATGTTTGAGGGCGTATACTCCGTCCCCGACGGCGTGTCCTATAACTCCTATCTGATCCTGGACGAGTCTACGGTGCTGATGGACACCGTGGACAAGGCGGTTGGCAAGGTATTCTTTGAAAACCTGGCCCATGCGCTGGACGGGCGCAAGCTGGACTACGTGGTGGTTCAGCACATGGAGCCGGACCACTCCGCCACTCTGGGCGAGCTGCTGCTCCGCTATCCGGAGGTCACCGTGGTCTGCAACGCCAAGATCGCCGCCATGATCGGCCAGTTCATGAATCTGGACGTCAAGGACCGGGCCTACATCGTCAAAGAGGGAGACGTGCTGAACGCCGGGCATCACGAGCTGACTTTTGTGATGGCCCCCATGATCCACTGGCCGGAGGTCATGATGACCTACGACAAGACCGACAAGCTCTTCTTCACCGCCGACGCTTTTGGCTGCTTCGGAGCCCTCAACGGCGCGATCTTCGCCGACGAAGTGAACTTTGAGCGGGATTATCTGGACGAGGCGCGGCGCTACTACACCAACATCGTGGGCAAGTACGGCCAGCAGGTCCAGGCTCTGTTCAAGAAGATCAAAGGTCTGCCCGTGGAAATGCTGCTGCCCCTCCACGGCTTTGTGTGGCGCCGGGACATCGGCAGTTTCCTGGATGTCTACAATAAGTGGAGCACCTACACGCCGGAGGAGACCGGCGTGGTGATCGCCTACGCCAGCGTGTACGGCAACACGGAAAATGCCGCGGAGATCCTGTCCACCAAACTCCGGGAGCGGGGCGTAAAGACCGTGATGTTCGATTCCTCCGTTATTCCCGCCAGCGAGATCATCTCCGCCTGCTTTAAGTACAGCCACCTGGTCTTTGCCTCCACTACCTATAATAACGGGATCTTCGTCACCATGGAGGATCTGCTCCATGATCTTGTGAACCACAATCTTCAGAACCGCACCATCGCCGTGCTGGAGAATGGCTCCTGGGCTCCCCAGAGCGGCAAGCTGATGCGGGAGATCCTCTCGGGTTTGAAAAACACCGCCATCCTGGAGGCCGGCGTGACCCTCCGCTCCTCCCTGAAGGAGGGCCAGCTCCAGGAGATCGAGGCCGTGTGCGACGCCATCCAGGCCAGCATGCCCCAGACGGCGGCTCCGGCAGAGATCGCCGTCCCTGTGGGAGAGATCCAGAACGGCGCTTTCCGCTCGGTGAGCTACGGTCTCTTTGTGCTCAGCGCCAGAGAGGGCGACAAGGACAACGGCTGCATCATCAACACCCTGCAGCAGATCACCACCTCCCCCAACCGGGTGAGCATCTGCGTGAACAAGGGCGGTCTCACCCACGACATGATCCTGCGCACCGGCGTGTTCAATGTCTCCGTGCTCAGCGAGAAGGCCCCCTTCAGCCTCTACCAGCATTTCGGCTTCCAGTCCGGCCGGGATGTGGACAAGTTCGCCCGGGAAGGCCTGGGCCGCCGGTCCGAAAACGGCCTTCTGTACCTTACGGAAAACGTCTGCTCCTTTATCTCCGCCAAGGTGCTCTCCGCTCAGGATTACGGCACCCACACCCTCTTTGTGGCGGAGGTCACCGAGGCCCAAAAGCTCTCCGAGGAGCCGGCCGTCACCTACGCCTACTACCACGCCCACGTGAAGACCCAGCAAAAGCCCGCGGAAAAGAAGAAGGGCTTTGTCTGTACCATCTGCGGCTACGTCTATGAGGGGGAGACTCTGCCGGCGGACTTTGTCTGCCCGCTGTGCAAGCACCCGGCCTCCGACTTCGTCCCCATCGAGTAAAGCCGCCAGGGATTCACGCCTCTCCCGTCAGCCGGGAGAGGCGTTTTGCACCCCGCCCCGCCGCGGTTTCGGGCTCTGGAAAAAAATGGATGCTTCTTTTTCCGCGATTCCGCCGTCGGGAGGAAACCTTTTGGGGGTCTCGCGCGTCTATGCTACAGAAATACCCTTTTGCGGTGTTCGCACCGCGATCGCAAGGAGGAAGATATCTATGTGGAAAAAAAGCTTTGCTCTGCTTCTCTCGGCGCTGCTGATGCTGGGCCTGCTGCCCGCCGCCGCGCTGGCGGAGGGGGCGGATGATCCCATCGAAGCCACCAAGGAAGCTCTGACAGAGGCTGTGGCCGACAGCGGCAGGAGCAAGATCGTTCTGGCCGCCGGCAGCGAGACCATCGCTCTGGATGCGCCGCTGACCATCGACCGGTCGCTGACCATCGAGCTGAACGGCCAGACCATCACCGCCAGCTATGAGACCGGCGATGCGCTCAGCACTCTGACCGTGTTCAACATCAAGCCCGGCGGCCATCTGACCGTGACGGGCTCCGGCGCTGTAAAGGCAGCCTCCCTGCCCGGCGGCTCTCAGCAGCAGGCCACTCCCTACGCCTTTTTCCTGGCGGGAGATTCGGGGAACAGATCGCTGACTCTGAAGGGGAAAGTGAGCGTTGCCCACAGCGGCCATAAATCCAATCTGATCGCGCTGGGCTCCGGGGCCGCACTGACCCTGCAGACCAGCAAGAACATCGACAGCGACGAGATCGCCGTGATCGCCCTCCCGGGCGCCAGCGGCTATTCCATCGATATCCATATGGATGGAAGCATCTCCGCGCCCAAGGCCATGATCCTGCATGACGGCTATTCCGGCATCACGCTCCAGAACACCACCCTCAACGGCGCTCTGATCTGGGACGGGGACGGAAGCAGCGCCCCCACGCTGAACGATCTGGCTGCGGACGGCTACTGGGCCTTTGTGGGCGGCACCGCCGTCAGCGAGGACGCCTTCAACTCCGCCCCGGAAGGCGGCAAGAACTACAGCTTCCGCCGCTGCTTCACCGTGACATACAATAACGGCGCGGATGCCGACGAGCCCACCCATGTGGACCGGGTGATGGCCGGCGCTGCGGCCCCGACGTACATCCCCAGCAGAAGCAACTACAACTTTGTCGGCTGGGACCCCGCGCTTCCCGGCAGCATCACCGCTGACGGCAGCTACACCGCCATTTGGGCGGGGACCTTTGCCGTAACCAACGCTCTCACCGGTCTCTCCTCCAACGGCGCCGCTACGGCCACGGAGGGACAGGATTATACCGCCACGCTGAGCCCCGACGGCAACTACACCCTGCCGGAGAGCGTCAGCGTGACCCTCACCGACAGCGGCGACGCGCTGGGCGGCGTCAGCTTTGAAAACGGTCTGCTGACCGTCCCCGGGGCGGCCATCACCGGCCCCATCACCATCACCGCCGAAGGCGTCCCCATTCCCGTCTACACCGTGACTCTCCCCTCCGGCGAGGGCTACACCGCCGCGGGCAGCGATGGCAGCACGGTGCTGCGGGGCCATGATTTCCGCTTCACCGTGACCATCGCTGACGGCTACGAGAAGGGAAGCGGCTTCGCCGTCAAGGTCGGCGATGCGGCGCTCTCCGAGGCCGACGGCGTCTACACCATTGAAAACGTCCAGGAAGACAAGACCGTCACCGTGGAGGGCGTGACCGCCATCCCCGTCTATACGGTGACCCTGCCCACCGGCACCGGCTACACCGCTGCGGCCAGCGACGGCAGCACGGTGCTGCGGGGCCATGATTTCCGCTTCACCGTGACCATCGCCGACGGCTACGAGAAGGGAAGCGGCTTTGCCGTCAAGGTCGGCGATACGGCGCTCTCCGAGGCCGACGGCGTCTACACCATTGAAGACGTCCGGGAGGACAAGACCGTCACCGTGGAGGGCGTAACCGCCATCCCCGTTTACACGGTGACCCTGCCCACCGGCGAGGGCTACACCGCCAAGGCCAGCTCCGGTACTTCGGTCCGGCGGGGCGGCAATTTCAGTTTCACCGTGACCATTGCCGACGGCTATGAAAAGGGCAGCGGCTTTGCCGTCAAGGTCGGCGATACGGCGCTCTCCGAGGCCGGCGGCGTCTACACCATCGAAAATGTCCAGGAGGACAAGACCGTCACCGTGGAGGGCGTGACCGCCATCCCCGTCTATACGGTGACCCTGCCCACCGGCGAGGGCTACACCGCCAAGGCCAGCTCCGGCAGCTCTGTCCGTCGGGGCGGCAGCTTCAGCTTCACCGTGACCATCGCCGACGGCTATGAAAAGGGCAGCGGCTTTGCCGTCAAGGTCGGCGATACGGCGCTCTCCGAGGCCGGCGGCGTCTACACCATTGAAGACATCCGGGAAAACAAGACCGTCACCGTCGAGGGCGTGGCCCCCATTCCCATCTATACAGTGACCCTGCCCACCGGCAGCGGCTACACCGCCAAGGCCAGCTCGGGCACCTCCGTCCGGCGGGGCGGCAGCTTCAGCTTCACCGTGACCATTGCCAGCGGCTATGAGAAGAGCAGCGCCTTTGCCGTCAAGGTCGGAGGGACGGCTCTCTCCGAGGCCGGCGGCGTCTACACCATTGAAGACATCCGGGAAAACAAGATCGTCACCGTGGAGGGCGTGGCGCCCATCCCCACCATCACTTACACGGATCCTCAGCGCCTCAGCTCCAGCACGGCCAAGTTCAACTTCACTTCCTCCCAGTCCGGCAAATACTGGTATCAGATCAGCCTGAAGAGCGACGAGCCCAGCGCGAACGAGATCATGCGCCAGGTCAACAAAGCCAACTGCACGGCCGGCACCCAGATGAGCTTCGAGCTGCGGTCGCTGGATTCTGCCGCCGCTCGGTACATCTTCGTTCTCGTGGAGAGTGACCAGGGCATCCGCAGCAAGATCTGCCGCATCGATATCCCCGCCTATCAGACCACCTACAGCGTGACACTCCCCAGCGGCGAGGGCTTTACCGTGACTGCCAGCGGCTCCTCCAGTCCTGTCGCCGCCGGCGGCACCTTCAAATTCAAGGTGACTCTGGAGAAAGGCTATCGGAAGGGCAGCGGCTTTGCCGTCAAGTCCAACGGCGTGACCCTCAACGAAAGCAACGGGGTCTACACCATCTCCGATATCCAGGGCAATCAGACCATCACCGTCACCGGCGTGGAGAAAACGCCCGTCACCTACACCGTGACCCTCCCGAAGAATCCCACCGGCTACTCGGTCAACCCGACCAGCGGCTCGGCAAGTCCGGTGGCCGCCGGCGGCTCCTACAGCTTCACCGTGACCGTAAACAGCGGCTATTCCGGGGCCAACATGACCGTGAAAGCCAACAACCTCACCGTACCCAAGAACGGGAACGTGTACACCGTCTCCAACATCCAGGCCAACCAGACCATTACCGTCAGCGGTGTGAACTATACCGGCGGAGGTGGCGGCGGCGGTAACTATACGCCGGTCGTCGGCGTTGCCCCCAGCATCACGACCACGACCCTCGCCGCCGCCACGCTGGGCAGCGCCTACAGCCAGCAGTTGACGGCCACCGGCACCGCCCCCATCACCTGGACCTTCACCGGCACGCTGCCCGACGGCATCAGCCTGGGAAGCACCACCGGCCTGCTCTCCGGCACCCCCACCTCGGAGGGCACCTTCCGTTTCGCCGTCAAGGCTTCCAATGCCCGGGGCACCGCCACCCGCCAGATGACCATGGTGGTGGCCGGCGTAAGCTACAACGTGACCGCCGGGAACAACACCCAGTGGGCCCGGGGGACCGAAGAGGGGCTGACCTTCCAGGGCAGCGGCAAGGAGAACTTCAGCGTAGAGATCGACGGCAGCCGGGTGGACAGCAAATATCTGAGCTACTCCACGGATCAAAGCGCTGTCACCGTCTCCAGCGAATACCTGTCCACTCTCTCTACCGGCTCCCACAATCTGACGCTCCACTATAAAAACGGCAGCGCCAAGGCCAAGTTCAGTATCCGCGCCAATTCCACCACCGCGGCTCCCGCCATCAGCGCCCAGCCCCTCAGCGGTGAAGTGAAGGAGGGCGACAGCATCACCCTCAATGTCACCGCCAGCGGAACGGCGCCCCTGACCTACCAGTGGCAGGTGGACAAGGGCGACGGCAAGGGCTGGACCGACCTGCCCGACGGCACCGGCGCCGCTCTCAGCGTGCGGAAGGTCACCGCCGAGCAAAACGGCTGGAAGTACCGCTGCACCGTGAGCAACGCCTCCGGCAAGACCGAGAGCAACAGCGCCACGCTGACCGTGCGCGACAGTCAGGGCAATGAGATTCCCGCGCCCACCGCCGCGCCCGCATCCACCACCAAGCGCAGCCCGCTCAAGACCATCCTGGGCATCGCCCTGGGTCTGGTGGTCGTAGGGCTGGCCGGTGTGGGCGGCCTCTGGTACTACCAGAGCAGGAAATACGACGAATAAGCAATCAAAAGAAATTCCCCGCCTTCGACCTGCGTCGAACGCGGGGGATTTCTTCTTTCCGGAAGCAAAAAGATCACAGCGCGTGGCTGCCTTTGCGGAGCTTGGCCTGCTCCTCCCCGGTGAGAGGCACGGGCCGGAGCCGCTCCAGGGTGAAGCGCTTGAAGGCACAGGCAGCGGGAGAAAGGGTGTCTGTGTCCCGCCAGACCAGCATGATGCCCACCTCATGCTCCTCCGGGAGCCGGGCGGTGACGAAATAACGCCCCGTATTGCGGAAGGTGGAGGTCAGCATCTGGTTGGAGACCCCCACGGCCAGGCCCGCCTCCAGGATCTCCTTTTTTACCAGGGAGCTGTTGGTGCGATAACGGGCTTTGATGGAGATTCCGCCGTGATGAAAGTCATTGAAGACCTCCTCATAAGTCCCGTCCTCCCAGATCAGGGTGACAAAGTAATCGTCTTTCAATTCCATAAGCGTATAGCGCCCGCTCTCCCCCGGGGCGGGATGATCGGCGGGGAGAACATACTCCCCCGCCACCGTGTCCAGCCGCACCACCTCGTTGAAGCCCAGCAGATCCGAGTGGTCATAGCACAGCAGCACATCCAGAAAGCTGTGTTCCTCCCGCCCGAGAGAGTTGATCTGGTGGATGGTGAAGGTCACGTCCGGATTCTCCTCTGCAAAAAGGCGCAAGCACTCCAGCAGGGGCTCAATGGACATATAGGTCCCGATGTTGATGTTGCCCTGGAGGTTCTCCTTATGTCCCCCCGCCTGGTACGCCGCCTCGTCCAGATCCCGGAGGATATTGACCACCCGCGCGTAAAAGGTCCGGCCCCCCTCTGTCAGGCGGATTTTCCGTCCGTCCTTCCAGAAGAATTCCGTACCGATCTCTTTTTCCAGACGGCGGACGGTCTGGCTGAGAGAGGGCTGGGATACATGCAGGGCCTCCGCCGCCCGGGTATAGCTGCCCAGACGGGCCACTTCCGCAAAATAACGCAGTTGCAGCAGCTCCATAACGGCCTCCGTTCTATATTCTATAATTTTTAAGTTATGCTTTATGTAATTTAACATATATTTGCAATTTTGGAAATGCCGCGGTAAAATATTTACAAATAATTCACAAAGGAGGGTGCACCCCTATGAAAGTCAAGGCGACCGCCCTGTATCCCCATCCCGGTTACGAGGCCCATGTGGCCATGAACCTTTCCACCGATGCGGGCGGGAATGTCAGCATGAAGGAGCTGCAGGAGACCATCAAGGCCTACACTCTGGGCCCCGGCACCACCATGAAGGACATCATGATCCCCGGCCCGGAAGAGGGCGTGGAGCTGAAGCTGCGCATCATCACTCCGGCCGGCCTGCCCGAGAAGAGCCCGGTGATCCTGGACATCCACGGCGGCGGCTTTGTGGGCGGCAATCTGGATATCGACAACTACCGGAACATCTACCTGGCCGAGCACACCCCCTGCATCGTCACCAGCATCGAGTACCGGCTGGCCACCCGGGACAACAAGGCCATTGACCTGCTGATGGACTGCCACGCGGCCTACCGGTGGCTGCTGGAGCACGCCGAGGAGATCGGCGGCGACAGCTCCCGCATCGGTGTCCACGGCACCAGCGCCGGCGGCAACCTCAGCGCCGGTCTGGCCCTCTGGATCCGGGATCACGGGGAGCCCGCCCCGGCCCTGACGGTGCTGAACGTCCCCGCTCTCACCATGGACATGACCGAGTCCAAGCTGATGTTCGGCGGGCTGATGGGCGCCCCCATGCCCAGCTATCTGGAGGAACCCGAGGCCATCTTCCTGAACCCCGACGGGAATCCCGTCTCCTATTATTCCATGCCTCTCTACTGCCGGGATCTGCAGCACCTGGGTCCCCACTTTGTGGTAGTGGCCGAGTACGATCCCCTGCGGGATGAGGGTCTGCAGTACGCTCTGAAGCTGCTGCATTACAAGGTCCCCTGCGAGATCATCTCCGCCCCCCGGGTGACCCACGGCTTCTGCGTGGTGGATCAGCCCCTGACCCGCTGGGTCCACGACGGGATCTGCGCCTCCTTCCGCCGGGAATTCGGTCTGGAAGCCAAGATCTGAGCAAATCAAGCGCAATTAAATTACATATAGGAGGTTCGCGATGAAATTTCCCAAGTGGCTCAAATGGCTGGATCTGCACTTTGAGGAGACCATCATGGTCATCCTGCTGGCGGCGCTCAGCTGCGTCATGATGCTGCAGGTCATCGCCAGGTACGTTACCGGGCATGCTCTGCCCTGGCCGGAGGAATTCTGCCGCTACTGCTTCGTCTGGTCGGTCATGCTGGCCACCAGCTTCTGCATCCGCACCAACCGGATGCTGAAGGTGGACATGGTCACCACCCTGCTGCCGGAGAAAGTGCAGAAGGTGCTGGATCTGATGGCAAAGCTCCTGTGCCTTGCCTTCTGCTGCATCATGTTCATGCCCTCCGTCCGCGCCGTGGCCGCCACCAAGATCGGCGCCAAGTGGCAGACCTCCCCCGCTATGCTGATCCCCATGAAGTTCATCTACGCCAGCGCCCCCGTTGGCTTCGGCCTGGGCATCATCCGCTCCATCCAGTCCCTCGTGTTCGCTGTCCGCGATTTCAACAAGCCCATGAATGCGCCGGCCGAGAAGGCTGAGGAAAAGGAGGAGAAAGCATAATGGTAGGTCTGCTTTTCGGAGTATTTCTTCTGCTGATCGTGCTGGCGGTGCCCCTGGCCATGTGCCTGGGCTTCACCACCATTCTCCCCGCCCTGATCGACCCCGCCTTCTCCGGCAATCTGCAGTTCGTGGTCCGGACCATCATCAAGGCGGTGGACTCCACCACCATCCTGGCCATTCCCCTGTTCATGCTCTCCGGCGCCATCATGGCCACCGGCGGCCTTTCCAAGCGGCTCTTTGACGTATTCGCCGCGTTCATCGGCAAGATCAAGGGCGGCATGCCCTCCGCCGTGGTCGTCACCTGCCTGTTCTACGGCGCCATTTCCGGCTCCGGCCCGGCCACCTGCGCCGCCGTCGGCGCCATGTGCATCCCCGTACTGACCTCCCTGGGCTACGACAAGGTCTTCGCCGCCGCTCTGGTGGCCACCTCCGCCGGTCTGGGCGTCATCATCCCGCCCTCCATCCCCTACATCTCCTACGGTCTGGTGACCAACACCTCCGTGGGCAACCTGTTCCTGGCGGGCATCCTGCCCGGCATCCTGATCGCCCTGGCCCTGATCCTGTACGTAAACGTCTACTGCCGCACCAAGGGCGAAAACCGGGAAGTGGTGGAGAAGAACTACAATGAGCTGCGCGCCCGGGGCGTGGGCCGGGTCATCCTGGACGGCTTCTGGGCCCTGCTGACCCCCGTCATCATCCTGGGCGGCATTTACTCCGGCATCGTCACCCCCACCGAGGCCGCCTGCGTCAGCGTGTTCTACTCCATCCTTGTGTGCCTTCTCATCTACAAGACCGTGAAGTTCAAGGATCTGGCCAAATTCCTGAAGGAGGCCGTGTACTCCTACGCCCCCCTGGGCATGATGCTGGCCCTGGCCTCCGCCTTTGCCCGGATCCTGACGCTGCTGAACGCCCCCCAGAGCCTGGCCATCATGCTTTCCAGCGCGATCCATACGAAGTTCATGTTCCTGCTGGTACTGAATATCGTGCTGTTCCTGATGGGCATGGTGCTGGACGTGGGTCCCGCCATCATGATCCTGGCCCCCATGCTGCTGCCCTTTGCCGAGTCTCTCGGCGTGAACGCCGTACATCTGGGCATCGTCATGACCTGCAACCTGGCGGTCGGCATGGTGACCCCGCCCTTTGGCATGAACCTCTTCGTCGCCGCCCCCATGATCCAGCGGCCGCCCATGGACGTAGGCAAGCGCGCCCTGCCCTTCATCGGCTACTATGTGGTAGCGCTGCTGATCATCACCTACGTGCCCCAGCTCAGCCTGATGCTGCTTGGCTGATTTTGTGCTTGGCTTCTCCGCCCGCGGCATGCGGGCGGAGAGGATAAAATTAAAAGCAATTCATGAAGGAGGAACATCATGAAAAAGACCCTGAAGACCGTTCTGGCTCTGTCCCTGTGCCTGGTTCTGGTTCTGGGTATGGCCGCTTGCGGCAGCTCCAGTGCCCCTGCCAGCGCCCCCGCTGCTCCCGCTGCTCCCGCCGCCCCCGCTGCTCCCGCTGCTCCCGCTGAGGCCGCCCCTGTCGAGGCCGGTGCCTTTGACAATCTGGCCCCTGTGAACTTCATCATCGCCTCCAGCGCCGCTTCCAGCAACGCCACCTACAAGACCCAGGTGGATGACGCCGCTGCCACCACCGAGGCCACCGGCGGCAAGATGACCTTCCAGCTGAGCTGGGACGGCACCCTGGGCGGCGACGCCGAGCTGATCGAGGCCTGCTTCGCCGGCGATATCCCCATCGTCTCCTGCGCTTCCTCCCCCCTGCTGAGCTACATCCCCGAGATCGGCGTGTTCGACTGCCCCGTTGTCTACAACGACGGTGAGACCGCCTTCGCCGGCATCGGCCAGTTCGAAGAGACCTTCGACCCCATCTTTGAGAACGTGGGTCTGAAGATCCTGGGCATGGGCTTCACCCAGTTCCGCGGCCTGTCCACCAACCGGGAGCTGAAGACCCCCGAGGATTTCAAGGGCATGAAGATCCGCATCATGGAGAACCGCTACCACCAGGCTTTCTGGGAGAACATGGGCGCCGCCCCCACTCCCATGGCCTTCCCCGAGCTGTACACCGGCCTGCAGCAGGGCACGGTAGAGGCCCAGGATAACCCCGTGGGCGCTCTGCTCGCCACCAAGTTCAACGAGGTCCAGAAGTACTGGATGGCCATCCCCGCCTTCCCCTTTGTCAGCTTCCTGATCATGAACCTGGATACCTTCAACTCCCTGGATCCCGCCTACCAGCAGGCTCTGGAGGACTTCGCTCACACCTGGCTGCACAACTGCTACACCGTGCAGATTGAGGACGACGTGCTGACCTACCAGAAGATGGCCGAGCTGACCGGCAAGGATCATGTTGACGTGCTGGAGTGCACCGACGACATCTACAACGCCATGGTCGCCGCTGCCAAGCCCGTCTGGGATCAGATCGCCAACGACATCGGCGCCGACGTTGTGGACGCCTACCTGGCCACCGGCGGACAGACCCGCGGCTGATCGCAGGATCAACAAAAAACATCGCATCACCGTTTGTGGCTGCACTACCGTGTAGTGCAGCCACATTTTTAAGGAGAACCTCTATGTCGAAGCAAAAGATCTCCCCGAAACGCCTGGTCGTCTATGTGCTCGGCCTCTTTCTGTTGGCCTGCGGGGTGTCCCTGTCCATCCGGAGCTCCCTGGGGGTGGCGCCGGTCAGCTCCGTGGCCCTGGTGCTGGGCAATGTGCTGGGCGTGGAGGTAGGGAACATGACCATCGCGGTATTCAGCGTCTTTGTGCTGATCGAGATACTGCTCCTGCGGAGGGAGTTCCACTGGATCCAGCTTTTGCAGGTGCCCTGCGCCGTGCTGTTCGGGAAGTTCGTCACCTTGAGCGGCGTGCTTTTCCAGGGGATCAACCCCACAGGCCTGGCGGCCCGGCTGCTGCTGATCCTGCTGGCGGCCCTGAGCTCCGGGGCGGGGGTCATGTGCTACCTCACCGCAAGGCTGATCCCCAACGCCGCCGACGGACTGGTGCAGGTCCTCTCCGATAAGCTGGGGCACAGCCTGTCCATCACGAAAAACGTCTTCGACCTGGTGTGTGTGACCTTCTCCACCTCGGTGTCCCTGCTCGTCTTCCATCGGCTGGAGGGCATCGGCCTGGGCACGGTGCTCATGGCGATCTTGGTCGGCCGGGCGCTGTGGCTGTTTACCAAGCTCTTCGGCCAGGCCCTGGAGCGCTTTCTCTACGGGGAAGAACAAGACGCAGGCTGAGTATTGCGTAAAAAAGAGGACCGGACGGGAAATCGTCCGGTCCTCTTTTTTACTCTGTCAGGGTATCGTCGTTCTGGATCCACTCGTCCACCAGGGTGACGGTGTATCGGTCCTCCCCCACCCGGGCCACGACCTTTTGGATCCCGGCGTTGATGATCAGCCGCCGGCACATGGCGCAGGGGGTGGTGTCCGGATTGATGGCGCCGGTCTGGGCGTCCTTGCCCGCCAGGTACAGGGTGGCGCCCATCATATCCCGCCGTGCGGCGGAGATGATGGCGTTGGCCTCCGCGTGGACGCTGCGGCACAGCTCATAGCGCTCACCGGCGGGGATGTTCAGCATCTTCCGGGCGCAGCGGCCCAGATCGGTGCAGTTCTGCCGGCCCCGGGGCGCGCCGTTGTAGCCGGTGGCCACGATCTCGTCGTCCCGGACGATGATGGCCCCGTATCGGCGGCGCAGACAGGTGCTGCGCTCCTGGGCGGCCTCGGCAATATCCAGATAGTAGTTTTCTTTGCTCCGTCGCTGATCCATGGCGTATCACTCCTCTTTGTCCCCCATCTTACACGTTCGGCGGGGATGCGTCAACATTTTCCGGTTGCATTCGGGAAAATCTGTGGTATACTCAAAACCCGCGGACATTCGCAGAGAGGGAGGCGATGGCATGGTGCGCAATTACGACCGGGAGATGACGGAGATGATCCGGGCCCTGGGTCCGTCCCGGCCCCGGCTGCTGCTCCACGCCTGCTGCAGCCCCTGCGCCAGCTCCGTGCTGGAGCGGCTGACGCCCCATTTTGACACCACCGTTTTGTACTACAACCCCAACACCCGGCCGGAGGCGGAGTTTGAAAAGCGCCTTTACTGGCTAAGGCAGCTGCTGGCCTCGGCCCCCTTTGCCCGGGGCGTGGAGCTGCTGGTGCCGGAGTGGGACGAGGAGGCCTTCCTTGCCGCCGCCCGGGGCCTGGAGGGGGAACCGGAGGGCGGCAAGCGCTGTACGCGCTGCTTTGAGCTGCGGCTGCAAAAGACCGCGGACATGGCCCGCGCAGGCGGCTACGACTTTTTTGCCACCACTCTCACCGTCTCCCCCCACAAGAACGCGGTCCTGATCAACGCCCTCGGGGAGAGGCTGGGCGAGGAAACCGCAGTTGCCTGGCTCCCCTCGGACTTCAAAAAGCGGGACGGCTACCGCCGGAGCATCGAGCTGAGCCGCGAATACGGCCTGTACCGTCAGGCCTGGTGCGGCTGCGGCTGGCCGGAAGACGCCCGTTCATAAGGTCTTATGCTGCCGGTCCCCTAACCCGGCAGGATAAAATAATAAAAAAGGAGTACCCCCATGCAAAGCAAAGCCCTGAGAGAAAAACTCGTCATCCCCGCCATTGTGGCCGCCATGTACGCGGCCCTGACCCTGCTGCTGGCCCCCATCAGCTACGGTCCCATCCAGTTCCGCGTCAGCGAAGCCCTCACCGTTTTACCCTTTCTGATGCCCTATACCGTCTGGGGTCTCTTCGTCGGCTGCTTCCTGGCCAATCTCTTCACCGGCAGCGTCCTGGACATCCTTTTCGGCTCCCTGGCGACCCTGCTCGCCGCGCTGCTCACCGCCTATTTCGGCAAAAAGGGCAATACCGTGAAAAACCGTCTGCTGGGCTGTCTGATGCCCGTGGTCTTCAACGCCGTCATCGTCGGCGCGGTGCTCACCTGGGGCTACCTGTTCCAGGAGTTTGAAAGCCCTCTTGCCTCCTACGGCTTCAACGCCTTCACCGTGGGCCTGGGAGAGTCCGGCGTACTGTACCTGCTGGGTCTCCCTTTGATCACCCTGCTGCCCCGGCTTCGCGGGCGCCCGGAACAGGCGTGAAACAAAATACAAAAAAGAGCGTTATCGCCGTTTGGGCGGTAACGCTCTTTTTTTACAGGTTCTTGACAAACAGACAGCGGATGGCGTTCAGGACCGCCAGGATCATCACGCCCACGTCCGCCGCGATGGCCAGCCACATGTTGGCAAGCCCCAGGGCCGCCAGTACCAGGCACAGGCCCTTGACACCCAGGGAGAAGACGATGTTCTCCCGCACGATGCGCAGGCACTTCCGGGAGATCTTGATCGCCCGGGCGATCTTTCGGGGATCGTCGTCCATGAGGACCACGTCGGCGGCCTCGATGGCCGCGTCGGAGCCCAGGGCCCCCATGGCGATGCCCACATCCGCCCGGGACAGCACCGGCGCGTCGTTGATGCCGTCGCCCACAAAGGCCAGCAGCTGTCCGCTCCTGCACTGGGAGAGCAGCTGCTCCACGCAGGCCACCTTGTCCCCCGGCAGGAGCCGGGCCCGGTATTCCCTCAGACCCGTGTCCGCGGCCACCTTTTGGGCCACGCTCTCCGCGTCCCCGGTGAGCATCACCAGCCGGTCCACACCCGCGGCCCGGAGGCTGTCCATAGCCTCCCGGCTGTACTCCTTGATCTCGTCCTCGATGACGATGTGGCCGCTGTATGTACCTCCCAGCGCCACATACACGATGGTGCCCGTGTGGGAGCAGGGCTTGGCATCGATCTCCAGGCGGCGCATCAGCTTCTCATTGCCCACAGCCACTTCAACCCCGTCCACCCGGGCCAGGATGCCCTCGCCGCTGATCTCCCGCACGTCGCTGACCCGCCGGGGGTCGATCTCCTGACGGCAGGCGCTGCGCAGGCTGCGGCTGATGGGGTGGGAGGAATGGCACTCCGCGTGGGCCGCCAGCTCCAGGAGCTTTTGGTCCTCCAGAGGGCTGTGGTGTACGCCGGTAACGGCAAAGTTGCCGCGGGTCAGAGTGCCGGTCTTGTCAAAGACCACGGTCCTCACCCGGGAGAGGGCTTCCAGATAGTTGGAGCCCTTGATCAGGATGCCCTGTCCGCTGGCCCCGCCCAGTCCGGCGAAAAAGCTCAGCGGGATGGAGATGACCAGCGCGCAGGGGCAACTGATCACCAGGAAGGTGCAGGCCCGCAGGGCCCAGTCGCTCCAGATCGCCCCCGGGCCGGGGTAAGCCGCCCGACCGATTCCGGTAAACATAATAAATACAGGTCCCAATACCGCCAGAGCCAGGGCTCCGACGCACACCACGGGGGTGTAGTACCGGGCAAAGCGGGTGATGAATGCTTCGGAGCGGGATTTCCGGGAGGCGGCGTTCTCCACCAGATCCAGGATCTTGGAGGCGGTGGATTCCTCAAAGGCGGTGGTGGTGCGCACCCGCAAGACCCCGGTCATGTTGACGCTGCCGGAGAGAACGGTCTCCCCCGGCTGTACGTCCCGGGGCAGGCTCTCGCCGGTGAGGGCGCTGGTGTTCAGAGAAGAACTTCCCTCCACCACCACGCCGTCCAGGGGGATCTTCTCCCCCGGCTCCACCACGATGATGCTGCCGATCTCCACCTCGTCCGGGTCCACCCGCTCCGCACCGGCTTCTGTCTCCAGATTGGCATAGTCCGGGCGGATATCCATCAGGGCGCTGATGTTCCGGCGGCTCTTGCCCACGGCCACGCTCTGGAACAGCTCTCCCACCTGGTAGAGCAGCATGACCGCCACGCCCTCGCCGTACTCCCCCAGGACGATGGCCCCCAGGGTGGCGATGGCCATGAGAAAGTTCTCGTCAAATACCTGCCGGTTCCGGATGCCCAGAAAGGCCTTGCGGAGAATATCGTGTCCCGCCAGCAGATAGGGCGCCAGAAAGAGCAAAAACACCGCCCAACTGGGCAGAGGCGAGACCACGACGCCCTCGGAGATCAGGTACAGCGGCACAAACAGCACCGCGGCTGCCAGGATACGCCACAACAGCTTTTTCTGTTTTTTAGTCATTCTTTCGCCTCCCGGCAGACAGCCGGTCTGTCAGAAAAAGATCTCACAGTCGGACTCGACCTTTTTGCAGTTTTTCAGCACCGCCTCCATGACGGCGGCGGGGTCCGCCCCCTCCTCAAACTCCACCTTCATTTTCTGGGTCATAAAGGTGACCGCCGCGTCCCTAACGCCGGGGGTCTTTTTGGCGGCCTCCTCCATCTTGGCGGCGCAGTTGGCGCAGTCCACTTCGATCTTATAGCTCTTTTTCATGAGGTGCTCCTCCTGTTCCAATCAATCAAACGATTAAACGTTCGTTGAATTGATAATACTCCTGTTCCCTAGTCCCTGTCAAGAAATTCTTGTAGCTTTTCCCGCGGCGTGGTATATTTTTTCTGTCATTCATTGAGAGAAGGGATGGGGAAAATGGAGGAAACGGAGAAAAAAACAGCGCCCCGGGGGCTGAGCGGGGCCGTGCTGAAGTGGACGGCCATTGTCACCATGTTCATTGACCACGCCACAGCCATGGCCTATATCACCTGGCTGGTCCCTCTGCGCAGGGCCGCGGGGATCTCCCCGATCCTCTCGGCTTGGGAATACCAGCTGTACGATATCCTCCGGGCCGTGGGGCGGCCCGCCTTTCCCATCTTCTGCTTTTTGCTGGTGGAGGGCTTTTTCCACACCCGGGACATTCGGCACTATTTGGGGCGGCTGCTGGTTTTTGGGCTGATCTCCGAGCTTCCCTTTGATCACGCCCTGTTCGGGCACTTGACCTGGCAGTACCAGAATGTGTACTTTACCCTGTTCCTTGGTCTGCTGGCGGTGTGGAGCCTCTCCCTCATCATGGAGGAGGGCTGGCGGGAGCGGCCGTGGACGGGACAGCTTCTTCGTGTGCTGGGCTGCGCCGCCGTATCCGCTGCCGCCATGGGGGGCGCCGAGATTTTGAAAACGGATTACGGCTGGACCGGCGTGGCTTTCATTTTGCTCCTCTATCTCTTCCGCCGCCGGGTCTGGCTCCGGGATCTGAGCGCCGGGCTGGTCCTGCTCACCGCCGGATGGATCGAGATGGTAGGCTGGATCGCCTTCCCCCTGCTCCACCTCTATAACGGCCGGCGGGGCCCCCAGCCCAAGTATTTCTTCTACGCCTTTTACCCGGCCCACCTGGCCCTGCTTTGGCTGCTGCGGTTCCTGTATATAGAAACATAAAATATATTATGTTAACATCTAAAGGCCGGAACTCCGGCCTTTAGTCTGTTTCCCGGAGGGAGAGGATATCCCGGAGGGGGATCCTGGTCCGGTCGGTCAGGCGCAGTTCGCCCCGGAGGGTATCCACGGTATCCAGCTCTCCGCTGCGCGTCAGGATCGCCCCGCCGGGCTTTCGCTCGTCCGGCTGGAAGTAGGTCAGTGAGAGGGCGGGGTGCTGCTGCCGCCGCTCCATAAGGCGGCGGAGGGCGGCGTCCAGCTCCGCGGCGGCGCCCTCGGAAAGCTCCGGCCGCTGCTCGGTGAGCCGGGCCGTCTCCCCCATGGCCTCCTCCAGTCCGGTCAGGGCCGCGAAGGGGGCGAACTGGGCCGCCCGGTCCAGTCGGCTCATGGGGGGATGGGTCTCGCTGACATGGTGGGGCAGGCCGATGATATCCTCATAGCGATGGGGGTCGTCCCGGTTCCAGCTCATGCTTTGTGTCCTCCGATCTGTTGATTGCGTTCCATGGCGGTGGCCCCCTCCTCCAGATCCATGCCCTTGACGATGGCGTTCTTCCCGTAGCGCTGGCGGATGGCCAGCACCGCCTCCTGCCGCCGCTTCTCCCGCGCCGGGTCCTCCCGGGGGGCGGCGGGCTGCTCCATGGAGGAGAACAGGTCCAGCTGCTCTCCGGCGGGCACGGCCCCGGCCTGGGTCTCGGGCAGCACGTTCTCCGCCGATATGTTCAGCCGACGCACCAGCAGCCGGGGGGACACACAGCGCCGGTAAATGCTCACGGCCGCGCGGGTGATCTCCCGCAGGGAGGAGCCGGGCGCCGGCAGATGCTCGCTGCCGTGGGCGTGCTTGGGGACACTGCGGCCGTAGCGGTCTTCCGTCACCGGGCCCTGCCGGGAGCCGGGGGCGGCGGCGTAGCGGATGTTGTCCCGGTCATAGCCCACGGTCAGGGTCACCTGGTCCGTGACAAGGCCTTTCTCCAGCAGCTGCATGGCAAGGCTCTCCGCCATCTCCCGGACGATCAGGAGGCCTTTTTCAAAATCATAGGGCGCGGCCAGCACCTGGCCCACGCTCAGGGAGTTTTTCTCCGGGCGGCAGGCCTTGATGTCCGCCATGGTGCAGCTCTCATAGCCCCAGGCGTGGTCGATCAGCAGCTCCGCGTTGATGCCGAAGGTCTTGTATAGCAGGTCCTCGTTATAAAACTCCCCCGGTTTTCCCAGGGAGCAGCGGGCCACGTCTCCCATGGTATACAGTCCCAGGCTCTCCAGCCGGTCCCGGATGCCATGCCCCACCCGCCAGAAGTCCGTCAGAGGCCGGTGGGTCCAGAGCAGGCGGCGGTAACTCTCCTCGTCCAGCTCCGCGATGCGCACCCCCTGCTCGTCCGGCTCCATGTGCTTAGCCACGATGTCCATGGCGATCTTGCACAGATACAGATTGCTGCCGATCCCCGCCGTGGCGGTGATGCCGGTGGCGTGGAGCACCTCGCCGATCATCTTCCGGCAGAGCTCCCGGGCGCTGAGCCCGTAGGTGGACAGATAGTCCGTCACGTCCATGAACACCTCATCCACCGAGTAGATATGGATGTCCTCCGGGGCCACATAACGCAGGTAGATGTTGTAAATGCCGGTGCTGTACTGGATATAATAGGCCATGCGGGGCTTGGCAACGATGTAATCCAGGGCCAGGGAGGGGTCCGCGGCCAGCTCGGCAACCTTATGGGAGGCGCCGCTGAAGCGATGACCGGGGGCCTTCTGGAGCCGGCGGGCGTTGATGGTCTTCACCGCCTCCACCACCTCGAACAGGCGCGGCCGCCCGGGGATGCCCAATGCCTTCAGGGACGGCGACACCGCGAGACAGATGGTCTTGTCTGTGCGGCTCTGATCCGCCACCACCAGGTGGTTGGTCAGCGGGTCCAGCCCCCGCTCCGCGCACTCCACGCTGGCGTAAAAGGATTTCAGGTCGATGGCGATATAGGTCCTCTGCTGTGCCATGGGGCTCTCCCCCCTCCTTTTTTGAAAACGCCGCTCTGCCGGTCAAGGATCGGCAGAGCGGCGATGCTGTTTGGTCTTTCTTTCTGTTTTTCGTCCCGGGCGGTCACTTGTAAGCGCCGCCGTTATAGCTGGGGCCGGAGACCACGGAGAAGTGGAAAATGGGCCGATCCACCCGAAGGATGCGCAGGGGCATGTGCTTCATCCCCGCGGGGCAGAAGATCAGGCTGGAGCGGGTAAGGCGGTGGGTCTCCCCGTCCAGGGTCACCTCCAACTCCGCGTTCAGGTTGTAGGGGTCCTCCGGGTCGCTGCCGAAAAAGCCGATCAGCTCGTCGTACTCGTGGACATGCTCTTCAAACACCGGGTCCTTTTCGGGCACGGCTTTGTACCAGGCGGTGTTCATCTGAAAGGCGCCGGGGCAGACATCATCGTCGATCCAGAGGATGCGCTTGGCAAAGCGGTTGTACATGGCCTGGAATTCCGGCGTGCCGGTGACGGGAGCGCGCAGCTCCTGGATGATGTATTTTCCCATGGGACCGGCGTTGTTCTCAAACACGGCGTATACCTCCTGCAATCAATCTCTCCGGAACAGGTCCCGGGTGTAGACCTTCTCTGCCACGTCGTCCAGCGCCGGGTCGTAGCGGTTGGCGATGATGCAGCCGCACATCCTCTTGAATTTCCGCAGGTCGTTGACCACCACAGAGCCGAAAAAAGTGGAGCCGTCTTCCAGCGTGGGCTCATAGATCACCACGGTGGCGCCCTTGGCCTTGATGCGCTTCATGACGCCCTGGATGGAGGACTGGCGGAAGTTGTCGGAGTTGGATTTCATGGTCAGGCGGTACACGCCCACCACCACGTCCTTCTGCCGGCTCTCCCGGACCGGGTCGTAGGCCGCGCTGTTGCCGTAGGTCCCGGCCAGCTCCAGCACCCGGTCGGCGATGAAGTCCTTCCGGGTCCGGTTGGATTCCACGATGGCCTGGATCAGATTCTCCGGCACGTCCCGATAGTTGGCCAGGAGCTGCTTGGTGTCCTTGGGCAGGCAGTAGCCGCCGTAGCCGAAGCTGGGGTTGTTGTAATAGTCGCCCACCCGGGGGTCCAGGCACACGCCCTTGATGATGGACGCGGTCTTGAGATGCTTTACCTCCGCGTAGGTGTCCAGCTCGTTGAAGTAGCTCACCCGCAGGGCCAGGTAGGTGTTCACGAACAGCTTGGTGGCCTCCGCCTCCGTGGATTCCATGAACAGGACCGGGATCGAAGTCTTGATGGCGCCCTGCTGCAGCAGCTCGGCAAAGATCCGCGCCTGCTCCTGGTTCTCCTCGTCGGTGCCCACGATGATCCGGCTGGGATAGAGGTTATCGTAGAGCGCCTTGGACTCCCGCAAAAACTCCGGGCTGAAGAGGATGTTGTCCATCCCCATCCGCCGGCGGATGCCGGCGGTGTAGCCCACGGGAACGGTGGATTTGATGACCACAACGGGCTTTTGCTCCCTCTGGGCAGTGGCCTCCCGGATCAGGGCCAGCACGGTCTCCACGGCGGAGCAATCGAAAAAGTTGGTCTTGGGGTCATAGTTGGTGGGGACCGCGATGATGATGAAATCGGCATTGGCATAGGCGGCCGCCGCGTCCGCGGTGGCATGCAGGGACAGGCCCCGCTGCTCATGCTCGGCCATATACTTTTCAATATACTCGTCCTGGATGGGGCTCTGCCAGGCGTTGATCTGCTCCACCTTGGCGGGGACGATGTCCACGGCGGTCACGTCGTTATGCTGGGAGAGCAACACCGAGAGGGACAAGCCCACATAGCCGGTGCCGGCCACCGCGATCTTCTTTCGCTCCACCGGGGTCTTCTCCGCCTCCTGGTCCACGATCACGTCGGAGGGGTGAAAGCCCAGCACCTCGCAAAGCGTCAGCAGCTGGTCCACGGAGGGGCTGTAATCTCCCGCTTCCAGGCGGGAGAGGACAGAGCGGTTGATTTTCGTCTTTTCCGAGAGGGCAGACTGGGAGAGCTTCAGGCTTTTTCTCCGGCTGATCACCGTCTCGGCCAGGAGTTGGGGGGATAGATGCTTCATAGGAAACCTCCAAGGATGGATCGGAGCCTCCATCAATTGTGTATTATGCGGGTCTTCCGAGGGATCAGGACTCCTCTCCCGTGACCAGCGCGACGTATTTCTGATCCTTTACCACCGTCACGGGGGGATTGTCCGGGTGATAAGTGCTCACCATGGCCGCCACTCTCTCCCGGATATCCTTCCGGTTGCTGTAGGCGTCCTTCATCAGATCTCCCATCTGCTGGAGAAACTCCTCGATATCGAAGGGGATCGGGCGTCCGATATGGATCAGGTCGTTGTCCGTCCTCTTCAGGCCCTCCTCCGCCATCAGCTTCTCCTCATACAGCTTTTCCCCGGGGCGGAGACCGGTATAGACGATCTTGATATCCACATCCGGCTTGAGCCCGCTGAGCTTGATCAGATTCCTCGCCAGGGTGTCGATCTTCACCGGGCTGCCCATATCCAGGACGAAGATCTCCCCGCCCTTGGCATAGGTGCCGGCCAGCATGATCAGGGAGACGGCCTCCTTGATGGTCATAAAGTAGCGGATGATGTCCGGATGGGTGACGGTGATGGGTCCTCCCCTCTCGATCTGTTTTTTGAAGATCGGGATCACCGAGCCGTTGGAGCCCAGCACGTTGCCGAAGCGCACGGCCACGAACTCCGTTTTCACATCGCGGAAATCGCCGCTCCCCGGCAGGGGGGCCATGTCCTCCTCCGTGTGGGTGAAGAGCCGGGGGATCTCGGCAGCCTTGCCGGCCTTGATCTTGGCGTCAAAGGACTGGATGATCATCTCGCACAGGCGCTTGCTAGCGCCCATGACGTTGGTGGGGTTGACCGCCTTGTCCGTGGAAATCAGCACAAAGCGCTCGCAGCCGTTGAGCATGGCCGCGTAGGCGGTCTTATACGTGCCGATGGTGTTGTTCTTGATGGCCTCGTTGGGGCTGTCCTCCATCAGAGGCACATGCTTGTGGGCCGCGGCGTGGTATACGATCTGGGGCCGGTATTCGGAGAAAACGTCGAACATCCGGCGGCTGTCCCGGACCGAGCCGATAAGGACCACCAGATCCAGCTCCGGGTAGGCATCCCGCAGTTCCAGCTGGAGATCGTAGGTGCTGTTCTCATATACGTCAAAGATGATGAGCTGCCGGGGATTGTGGGCGGCGATCTGGCGGCACAGCTCGGAGCCGATGCTGCCGCCGCCCCCCGTGACCATGACCACCTTGCCGTTGATGAACTTGAACACGCCCTGCATATCCGCCTGGATCGGCTCCCGGCCCAGCAGGTCCTCGATGGAGACCTCCTTCAGGGCGCTGACCGTCACCTGTCCCAGCACCAGCTGATAGATGCCGGGCAGCTGCTTTACGCTGCAGCCGGTCTCGTTGCAGATATTGATGATCTCCCGCTTGTCCGCCGCCGACGCCGTGGGGATGGCGAAATAGATGTCCGTGATCTTGTATTTTTCCACGGTCTCCAGAATGCTGTCCCGGCCGCCGACGATGGGAACGCCGTCGATAAAGCGCCCCCATTTGTTCGGGTTGTCGTCCAGGAAACAGACCGCCCGGCTGTGTATCTCCGCCGCGGTGCGCATGTCCCGCAAAAGCATCTGCCCCGCCTGTCCCGCGCCGAAAATCATGACCCGGCCATGGGAATCATTGTCCGATTGAAAGCCGGAGCGCAGGAACAAAAAGAGCCGGTAAGAAAACCGGGGGATGACCAGAAACACCAGCTGCGCCGCCGCGCCCCACATATAATACGACAGGGGGAAACGACGGAAAAGCAGGGTGATCAGAAGGACGTGGAGCACAGAGGAGGTAAGGGAGCCGAAAAATGTCTTGATCAGCTCGCTGTAGCTGGCAAAGCGCCACATGCTGCGGTACATGTTGAAAAACCAGAACAGCACGATGGAGCCGATGGCAAAGGGCGTAATGAAGGCGCGATAGGGCTTTAAATAGGAGACCGGTATCTGGGAATAAACGCAGTCAAAACGGACCCAGAGGGCCAGGAAGTAGGCCGCATGGATCGCCAGGAAGTCGCAGAACATCAGGAACAGGGCGATGCGCTGCCAATGCTCCAGTCCTCGCTTATTTTTCTTTCTGTTGGGGGGATTGCCCATATCTTTTTACGCTCCCTCTGAAACCTTCGGGTGAATATCGGGGGTCAGTCCCCCATGCCCATGCGCAGCACCTTGCCGTTGTTCCAAAGATCCGCCGCCTTTTGAGCGGCCTCCAGCCGCTCCAGAGGCGATTTGAACTCCATCTCCGCGGTCTGGGAGCCGCAGTCCAGGCAGATGGCATACCAGCCGGAACCGGCCTCTTCTTCCAGCAGTCCGGGACCGCCGCAGAAGGGGCAGTCCTCCAAAAGCACTTTCTTATAGATCTCCAAAGCTATGACCTCCGGTGTCTTTTTCGTTATTGTACCACAGCCTCTGCGCCGGGGCAAGTGCCGTTGCGTTTTTAGGCGATCAGCAGCGCCAGCCGATAGACCGCAAAGCCGCAGATCCAGGCGATGGCGCACTGCTCCCCCACCACCAGCGCGGCCCACCAGCCGCCCAGCTCCCGCCGCACGCTGGCAACGGCCGCCACACAGGGGGTGTACAGCAGGCAGAACACCAGCAGCGCGGCAGCCGCCGCGCCGGACAGAGAGGCGGCCAGGGTCCCGGCGCTGCCGTAAAGCAGCGTCAGGGTGGAGACCACGCTCTCCTTGGCCATAAAGCCGGAGATCAGCGCCGTGCTCACCCGCCAGTCGCCGAAGCCCAGGGGCCGGAACACCGGGGCGATCACCCCCGCCAGGGCAGCCAAGATGCTCCGGGAGGAGTCCTCCACCAGATTCAGCCGCAGATCAAAGCTCTGCAGGCACCAGATCACCACGGTGGCCACAAAGATCACCGTGAAAGCCCGCTGCAGGAAGTCCTTGGCCTTATCCCACAAAAGCCGCAGCACGTTTTTGGCCCCGGGCAGCCGGTAGTTGGGCAGCTCCATCACAAAGGGCACCGGCTCCCCCCGGAAGCTCAGCTTCTTCATCACAAAGGCGGTGAGGATGCCCACCGCGATGCCCAGGACATACAGCGAGATCATCACCAGCGCGCCGTGGCGGGGGAAGAAGGCCGCGGTGAAAAAGGCGTAAATGGGCACCTTGGCCGAGCAGGACATAAAGGGCGTGAGCAGGATGGTCTGCTTGCGGTCCCGTTCCGAGGGCAGGGTACGGCTGGCCATGACTCCCGGTACCGTGCAGCCGAAGCCGATCAGCAGCGGCACGATGCTCCGGCCGGTGAGGCCGATCTTCCGCATCAGCTTATCCATAATGAAGGCCACCCGGGCGGTGTAGCCCGAGTCCTCCAGGATGGAGAGGAAGAAAAACAGCGTCACGATGATGGGTACAAAGCTGACCACCGTGCCCACGCCGTTGAACACCCCGTCGATCACCAGGGAGCGGATCACCCGGTTCACCCCCAGGGAGAGCATCGCTGCGTCCACCCACTCGGTCAGCGCCTGGATCAGCGCGGCCAGCAAGTCCTGGAAGAAGGGCCCGATCACGTTGAAGGTCAGGTAAAACACCAGTCCCATGATGCCGATGAAGGCGGGGATGGCCGTGTATTTTCCGGTGAGAAGCCGGTCGATCTTTCCGGAGCGGATGCGCTCGGCGCTCTCCCGGGGCTCCACCACGCACTGGGCGCAGACCCGGTTGATAAAGGAAAAGCGCATATCCGCCATGGCCGCGGAGCGGTCCAGACCGCACTCCCGCTCCATCTGCAGCAGGATGTGCTCGATGGTCTCCCGCTCGTTCTGGTCCAGGCCCAGGCGCTCCATGACCCGCTCGTCCCCTTCGGCCAGCTTGGCCGCCGCAAAGCGGGCGGGGATGTCCGAGGCGGCGGCGTGGTCCTCAATAAGATGCATGATGCTGTGAAGGCAGCGGTGTACCGCGCCGCCCTTGGCGTCCGGGGAACAGAAGTCCTGGCGCTGGGGTTTTTCCTGGTACTTGGCCACATGGATGGCGTGGTCCACCAGCTCGCTGATACCCTCGTTCCGGGCGGCGGAGATAGGGATCACCGGCACGCCCAGCTCCCGCTCCAGCTCGTTGACCATGATGGAGCCGCCGTTCTGGCGCACCTCGTCCATCATGTTCAATGCCACCACCATGGGTATGCCCAGCTCCAGGAGCTGCATGGTGAGATAGAGATTGCGCTGGATATTGGTGGCGTCCACAATATTGATGATGCCCCGGGGATGCTCGTCCAGGATGAACTGCCGGGAGACGATCTCCTCGCTGGTGTAGGGCGACATGGAGTAGATGCCCGGCAGATCGGTGACCAGGGTGCAGCTGTGACCCCGGATCACTCCATCCTTCCGGTCCACGGTGACGCCGGGGAAATTGCCCACATGCTGGTTGGCGCCGGTGAGCTGGTTGAACAGCGTGGTCTTGCCGCAGTTCTGGTTGCCGGCCAGGGCGAAGGTCAGCGTGGTGCCCGCCGGGAGGGGATGCTCATCCCGGCGGTCGTGGAAGCGTCCCCCCTCGCCCAGGCCGGGGTGCTCCACCGACACGCGGCGCACTTCCGGCTTGGGCTCTGCCGGGAGGGTCCGGACATGCTCAATGCCGATCTCCTCCGCGTCCGCCAGACGCAGGGAAAGCTCGTAGCGATGGATGCGCAGCTCCATGGGGTCCCCCATGGGGGCGTACTTTACCAGCGTGACCTCCGCGCCGGGAATCAGGCCCATATCCAGAAAATGCTGGCGCAGTGCGCCGCTGCCGCCCACGGCGGTGACCGTGGCGGTCTTGCCCACAGGCAGCTCGTTGAGTGTCATGCTCTCTCCTCTTTGGGGCCGCCGAAATCGCCGGCTCCCTTTTTCTCTGTTTTTATGCGTTTTTCGCCGGCGAGAGGCCGCCGGCGAAAGAATAAACTTTTCTCAGATATTATACCACAGACCCATGGTAAAACAAGCTATTTTTTCCGCTTGCTTCTCCATGGGCGCGCCCCCGTTTCCCGTTAATTTGCCCATTTCTATTGACAGATCGACGGTAAAATTGTATACTTTTACCTGTAAATCAAAGACAAGGGAGGCTATTCTATGCAGGAAGAATACAAGATCCTTTTCGAGCCGGTGAAGATCGGCAATGTGGAGATCAAGAACCGCTTTCTCCTGGCGCCCATGGGACCTCTGGGTCTGGGCGACGCGGAGGGCGCCTTCAACCAGCGGGGCGTGGAGTACTACACCCAGCGGGCCAAGGGCGGCACGGGTCTGATCGTCACGGGCGTCACCTTCTCCGATTATACCGTGGAGGAGCACACCTGCCCCGGCGTGCCCGTCCCCACCAAAAACGAGCATCAGTTCGTCCGTACCGGCAAGGAGATGACCGAGCGCATCCACGCCTACGGAAGCAAGATCTTTCTGATGATGTCCGGCGGCTTCGGCCGGGTGTCCGTCCCGGAGGATCAGGGCGCCGACAATCCGGTGGCCCCCTCCCCCATCATGCACCGCTGGGTGGACAAGATCTGCCACGAGCTGACCGTGGACGAGATCCACCACATCGTCAAGTCCTTCGGCGAAGGCGCGAAAAACGCCAAGCGGGCCGGCTTTGACGGCATCATGATCCACGCGGTCCACGAGGGCTATCTGATCGACCAGTTCGCCATCAGCATGTTCAATCAGCGGACCGACGAGTACGGCGGCAGTCTGGAAAACCGGCTGCGCTTCGCCCGGGAGATCCGGGAGGAGATTGCTAAGACCTGCGGCTGGGACTTCCCCGTGGTCATGCGCTACGGTCTGAAGAGCTTCATCAAGGACTGGCGGAAGGGCGCCATGCCCGGCGAGGAATTTGAGGAGAAGGGCCGGGATATCCCCGAGGGCCTGGAGGCCGCCAAGCTCCTGGAGCAGTACGGCTATGACGCCCTGGACGTGGACGTGGGCTCCTACGACTCCTGGTGGTGGTCGCATCCCCCCATGTATCAGGAGAAGGGCCTGTACCTTCCCTACGCCCGGATGGTCAAAGAAGTCGTGAAGTGCCCCATCCTCTGCGCCGGGCGCATGGACGATCCGGATCTTGCCTCCGACGCCGTTCGGAAGGGCTGGATCGACATGGTCTCCCTGGGTCGGCCCCTGCTGGCGGATCCGGATTATGTAAACAAGCTGCGGGCCGGACACCCGGAGGACATCCGCCCCTGCATCTCCTGCCAGGAGGGCTGCATCGGCCGCATCCAGAATTTCTCCATGATCAACTGCGCCGTAAACCCCCAGTGCGCGAGAGAACAGGACTACGCCTACCGGCCCATCTACCGGAAGAAAAAAGTGGTCATCGTGGGCGGCGGTGTGGCCGGCATGGAAGCGGCCCGGGTGCTGGCCATCCGGGGCCACGAGCCGGTGATCTATGAAAAGACCGGCAAGCTGGGCGGCGCTCTGGCCGAGGCCGGTGTGCCCAGCTTCAAGGAGGACGACCGGGCCCTCATCAAGTGGTACGTCACCCAGATGGAAAAGCTGGGGGTGGAGATCCACTTCCACACCGAGGTCACCCGGGAAATGCTGCTGGGGCTCAAGTATGACACCCTGATCATCGCCACCGGCGCTCTGCCCAAGATGTTCCCTCTGGGCGAGGACAAGCCCGTGCTGGACGCCAAGACCGTGCTGCGTGAAAAGGCCGAGGGGATCGGCGACAAGATCGTGGTCATCGGCGGCGGCATGGTAGGCTGCGAGCTGGCGTTGTGGCTGCGCAAGGATCTGGGGAAAGACGTGACCGTGGTGGAGGCCCTGCACAAGCTGCTGGCCGTGAACGCCCCGATCTGCTCCGCCAACCGGGACATGCTGGAGCAGATGGTGCCTTTCTCCGGCTGCCGGGTGATGCTGAAGACCACCGCCGTGAAGACCACGCCCAAGGGTCTTCTTGTGAAGAATCTGGATACCGGGGCCCAGGAGGAGCTGGAGGCCGACACCGTGGTGCTGGCCGTGGGCTTCAAGAGCGACGCCAGCCTGTACGACGCCATGCAGGACGCCCAGGAGATCTACAAGCTGGGCGACTGCCGGGAGTTCAAGAACGTGCATCAGGCCGTGTGGGACGCCTACGAGGTGGCAAACCACATCGAGTAAGTCTTATACGCACAGAAAAAAATGCCATCGGATCGCTCCGATGGCATTTTTTCGTTCTTTATCGCAATCCCCGCATGGCGGAGATCTGGCGGCGCAGCTCCGGCGGGATGGTCACATGGTCCTGGATATGCTCCACGATCTCCCCGGCCAGGCCGTAGCTGTCCCCCACATAATGGTTGATCACCAGGGTCTCCTCCTTCATGTGGAAGATGGCGGGGAACACCGCTTCAAAGTGGAAGGCGGTATCGCTGCGCATCTCGATCCAGGCGAAGCGGTTCCAGGGGTATTTCTTTGTCTTCTCCCCCTTGCCCACCAGCAGAGCGTCCGCCGTGACCTTGTACTGGATGGCGTCGCCGTAGCGCTCCCAGAGCTTTAAGGTCAGGAACACCACCAGGATGGCGAAAGCCACAAAGACGGCCGCCAGAGGCCAGCCCACGAAATTCGGCGCGGACTCGGCAAACAGGAAGCGGTAAATAAAATAAAACACAAAGACCACCGCGCAGTTGACCACGGTGGACAGGGTCTTGACAACGCTCAGCCGGCGGCCGGCGGTATAGACATGCTTCATGGAGCGCCCTCGCTTCTCTAAAATTATCCCCCTCATGGTAAAGCCATGAGGGGGATAATGTCAAGGTTTTTTGCTTTGAAGAGATGCTTTATGCGGCAGCGGCGGCAGCCTGAGCGGCGGCCAGGATGTCCATGGCCTCCTGACCGGCGGCCTGGGTGATCAGCTCGATGGCGGGGGCAGCGTTCTCACGCATCTTGGTGTAGTCCTCGGCGCTCAGGTCGATGACCTCGATGCCCTGGTCCACCATGGCCTGCAGCGCGGCGTCGTTGGCGACAGCCTGCTCTTCATAGAGGTAAGGCATGATCTCGTTGGCAACGACCCAGTTCAGCAGCTCGCGGTAATCGTCGGGCAGGTTGTTGTAGAAGTCCAGGTTCATGTACATGCCGGACCACATGACGATGTGGTTGGTGTTGATGATGTACTTCTGCACCTCATTGAGCTTGGCGGCGTAAATGGTCTCATAGGCGTTCTCCTGAGCGTCCACCAGACCCTGCTGCAGGGCCAGGTAGGTCTCGCCCCAGGCCACGGGAGTGGGGTTGCAGCCCCAGGCCTTCCAGTAGGCGATGTGGGCGGGCACTTCCATGGTGCGGATGTTCAGACCCTTCAGGTCCTCATAGCTGCGGACGGCCTTGTTGGAGGAAGTCTCACGGAAGCCGGCGGGCACGATGCCCAGCATCTGCAGGCCCAGGCTGTTGTACACGCCCTGGGTGTAGGCATACAGCTCGGTGTCGGGCTGCATCATGGCGTAAGCCTCATCCTGGCTGTTCACCATCATGGGGGTGTCGAAGTAGCTCAGCTTGGGGTCGGCAGCGCCGCCGGTGGTGCCGGAGACGATCTGCACGGTGCCTTCCTTCACGGCCTGGTCGTTCTCAGGAACGGAGCCCAGCTCGCCGTTGGGGTAAACGGTGACATTGATGTTGCCGTTGGAGTACTGGTTCATGTGCTCAGCAAACAGCAGGGCAGCCTTGTGGCCCACGGTGGCCTCGTTGGCGTTGTGGGACCAGATGATGTCCACCTTGTCGGTGCTGGTGACCACGGGGCAGCCCTCGGGCAGGCCGGCGGGAGCCTCAGCGGCGGGAGCAGCCTCGGCAGCGGGAGCAGCCTCGGCAGCGGGGGCGGTGTTGGCAGCGGGAGCGCTGGTGTTGCTGGAGCCGCAGGCGGCCAGAGCAAACACCATGGCCAGAGCCATCACCAGAGCGATGATCTTCTTCATGGTTTGTCTCCTTTTCAAAATATTTGGCTTTTTATGTATTCTGCGCTGGGATGCTCAGGCTCGGCCGAGCAGCACCAGGGAGAACCAGGGTACAAAGGTGATCAGCAGCAGCGCCACGATGAAGAAGGCCATGGGGGCCAGGACGTGCTTGCCCAGCTCGCCGGCGCTGACTTTCACCATGGGGGCGGCCACAAACAGGTTCAGGCCCACGGGAGGGCTGACCAGGCCCACGGCCAGGTTGGTGACCAGGATGATGCCGAACTGGATGCCGTCGATGCCGAAGTTCTTGGCCGTCACCAGCAGGATGGGGCCCAGAATGGCAATGGCGGAGCCGGTGTCCATGAACATGCCGATGAAGAACATGACGATGTCCAGAGCCAGCAGGAACATGAAGCGGCTGGAGAAGGTCTTGGTCAGGAAGGCGGAGATCAGGGCGGGAGCCTTCAGCAGGCTGAGGATGCGGCCGAAGGCGATGGCGAAGCCGATCAGCAGGCAGATGGGGGCGTAGCTGCGGACGGCGGCCTTCAGATGGGCCCAGATGTCGGAGACCTTCATGGTCTTGTAGATGAAGCAGCTGACGATGATGGCGTAGAACACGCTGACGCAGGCCGCCTCGGTGGGGGTGACGATGCCGGAGTAGATGCCGCCCAGGATGATGACCGGAGCCATCAGGGCCCAGAAGCCGTCCAGGATGACCTTCAGGTAGCCCCGCTCCCGGAGAGCGTTGACCCGCTTGTTGATCTTCTCTTTATCCTCGCCGTGGCGGATGCAGAAATAGATGCAGTAGATCATCAGGCACAGGGCGATCAGGATACCGGGGATGACGCCGGCGGTGAACATCTCGCCTACGGATTCACCGGTGGTGACGCCGTACATGATGAAGGGGATGGAGGGCGGGATGATGACGCCCAGGCCCGCGGAAGTGGCCACCACGGCGGCGGAGAACAGGAGGGGATAGCCCAGCTCCGTCAGCACGGGGATGCACATGGCGCCCACGGCGGCGCAGGTGGCCGGGCCGGAGCCGGAGATGGCGCCGTAAAAGAGGCAGGTGATGACCACGGCGCAGGGCATGCCGGCCTTCAGCTTGCCGATGAACACGGCGAACACGTCAAAGAGCTTGCCGGAGATGCCGCCCATAGCCATAATGGCGCCGGAGAGCATGAACAGAGGGATGGCCAGAATGCTGATGGTATCCAGGCCGCCCACCATGGCCCGCATGATAAAGTTCACATTGCCGGGGAAGGAGGCGTTCATCAGAGTGGGAAGCACCGTGGAAGTGATCATGGCGCCGGCGATGGGGATACCCAGGAACATCAGCACCAGGAACGCGCCGAACATAACTCCTAACATTTACTTCGCCTCCTCTTTCTTTTTGCCGAAGTTGGCCGCGCAGAACTTGATCAGATCCTGCACGCAGCGGATCACGCCCAGGCCCATGCCCAGGGGGATGGCGGCGTAAACGTACTTCATGGGAAGCTGCATGGCCGTGCTGAAGTTGTTGGTCGTGGCGATCAGGCCAAAGGACTTCACGAAGAAGAAGCCGTACAGGAAGATGATCAGCAGCTTGCTCAGCAGATCGATGATGATCTGCACCGGCTTGGGGAAGAAGTTGAAGATGGCGTCTACCCGAAGGGAAATGCCCTTGCGGGCGCAGTAGCCGGCGGAGAGCAGGCCGCTGTAGACAAAGCAGTAGCGGCAGACCTCCTCGGCCCAGGTAAAGCCGTGATGGAACACATAGCGGGCGATGACCTGGCTCATCATAACAATGGAGATCACTCCCAGCAGGAATGCCATGATGTACTCTTCCAGATTCTCGTCCAGGAACGCGAGGACTTTTTTCATTCCGGTTCTTTCCTCCTCATTTCGTTGTTGCCGCCCCCGGCGGAAAAATGCGGGATTTCTCCCAAAATTTTGTGGTACTTTTCTTTATATCATAGTATCGGGGAGCCTGTCAATGAACTATTTTACCATTTGTTCATATTTCAGGCCTTTTTGACTTTTTCCCTTTAAATAGTAAAAGAAAACCTTTTCTTTTTTCCCCTTTTGTGATAATATATATTTATTATGCTGGGAGGTGATCGGATGCCCATCGGGCTGATCGTGAACTGCTGCGCCGGCTTTGCCGGCATCCTGTGCGGGACGCTGGTAGGGGGCCTGATCCCGAAAGAGAACAAGGACGACCTGAACGTGCTGTTCGGCTTTTGTGCCATGGCCATCGGCATCAATTCCGTCATCAAGGTCCACGCCATGGCGGTGGTGGTGCTGGCCACGCTCTTCGGCTTCGTGCTGGGCGGACTGCTGCATCTGGAGAAAAACGCCATCCGCTTCTTCGCCTGGCTGGTGCGGACGCTGCACCTGGGCGGGAAGAATACGGACATGGATCTTTACATCACGGCGGTGGCCCTGTTCTGCTGCAGCGGCTTTGGCTGGTACGCCGTCCTCACCGAGGCCATTGCCGGGGACCCGAGCATCCTCTTCTCCAAGGCGGTGCTGGACTTTTTCACCGCCGCGGTGTTCGCCGCCACTCTGGGGCGGAGCATGTGCGCCATAACGCCGGTGCAGGCGGTATGCCTGGGGCTGGTGTTTCTGGCCGGTCGGCTGCTGGCCCCCTGGGTGACGGCGGAGATGATGGCGGATCTCACCGCCTGCGGGGGACTGCTGACCATCGTGACGGGCTTCCGGGTCAGCCGGATCAAGAGCATGCCCCTGGTGGACATGATGCCGGCCCTGCTCCTGGTGCTGCCGCTGAGCAGGCTCTGGAGCCTTATCTTCTGAATACCGCAGAAAAAACCTGCTGCATCCATGTAGGCGGAGGGAAAGCACCGCCCGCAGGGACGCAGCAGGTTTTTTATTTGTTTAGATAATCGTACAGCACCTGGGCGTGGACGGCGGCGGCAACGGGAAGGGCCGCCTCGTCCGGGAGGAAACGGGGGCTGTGGAGAGGCTGATCGCCTCCCACGCCGATGTGGTAGAAGCTGCCGGGAAGGCACTGGAGGTAGTAGCCGAAGTCCTCCGTGGTCATGGTGGGCGTATCAATGCGCAGCACCCGATCCTTCCCCAGCATCTGAACAGCGGAGGCCTCCGCGTGCGCCGTGGCCGCGTCCTGGTTCACCACGCCGGGATAGCTCTCCCGGCGCTCGAATTCCGCCCGAACCCCATGGGCGGCGGCGATCTCCTCCACCCGGGAGCGCAGCGCCTCCACGGCGGCGGCCCTGGCCTGGGGGCCCAGGGTGCGGATGATGCCCTCCATCGCCGCGGTATCGGCGATGACGTTTCGGGCCGTGCCGGCCCGGAGAGAGCCCACGGAGATCACCGTCGGACCGAAGAGCTCCGTCAGCTCCCGTCGCAGCGCCGCGGCAGCGCCGACCATCTCCGCCGCCGCCGCCAGGGCGTCCGCCCCCTTTTCCGGGGTGGCGGCATGGCAGCTGCGGCCTCGGACGGCGATGTTGAACATGTCCGAGGCGGCGTAAAACTTTCCGTAGCGTACCCCCACGGTGCCCGCGGGCAGCTCCGGGCTCACATGGGCGCCGAAAACGGCGTCCGCCCCCTGCAGGCATCCGGCGGCGATCAGGCGCGCCGCGCCCCCGTCCCCCTCTTCGTCCGGCTGGAAGAGGAAGCGCACGGTACCCCGCAGCCGGTCTCTCCGCTCGGCGAGCAGCCGGGCCGCGCCCAGGGCGGCGGTCACATGAAAATCGTGGCCGCAGGCGTGCATGCATCCGGGGATCTCGGAGGCAAAGGCCACGCCGGTGGCCTCCTGCACGGGCAGGGCATCCATGTCGGCCCGGAAGACCACGGTCCGGCCCGCCTCCGCGCCAATGAGCTCGGCCGCCAGGCCGGTATCCAGCACCCGCCGGACCTCCAGACCCAGCGCGCACAGCTCTGCCTCTATGGTTTTTGAGGTGAAGTGTTCCTGATTTCCCAGCTCCGGGTGACGGTGGAGCGTATGCCAGATCTCGGCAAGCTCGCCCCGCAGCTCCCCGGCCCGGGAGAGAAAGCTTTGGCTCTCCATGCTCATCCCTCCAGGCTGTGAAGAAAGCGTTCCAGCCGGTCCAGAGCCTCCCGCAGCTCTTCGTCGCTGTAGCAGTAGCTGAGCCGGATGTGGCCCTCCCCCCCGAAGCAGACCCCGGGCGTGGCGGCCAGTCCCGCCTCACGGATCATCCGGCGGCAGAAGTCGGCGGAATCCAGGCCGTAGCGCTGGATAGATGGGAAGACATAGAAGGCCCCCTCCGGCGCGGGGGCGGACAGGCCCATGGCCGAAAGACGCCCCAGCACATATTCCCTGCGGCGGGCGTAGGTGTCTCTCAACCCCTTGGGATCATAGTCCAGCGCCCGGACGCAGGCGCGTTGAAAGGGCGCCGGGGTGGACACCACCATGAACTGGTGCAGCAGCTCCAGCCGCTCCTTGACGGAGGCGTCCGCCAGGAGATAGCCCATGCGCCAGCCCGTCATGGCCCAGGGCTTGGAAAAGCTCTGGCACAGGAGGATCTGGGAGCGCAGATCGGAAAACTCCGCGAAGCTGTGGTAATCGCCGGTGTAGATCAGCTCCCGGTACACATCGTCGCAGACCACGAAAATGTCCCGGCCCTCCACGCACTTTCGCACTGCGGCCAGGCTCTCCCCATGCAGCACGCAGCCGGTGGGGTTGTTGGGGGAGTTCAGGACGATGGCCTTGGTGCGGGGCGTGATCCGGCTTCGGAGGGCCGTCTCGTCGATCTGGAAGCCGGTCTTCGCCGTGTCCAGGGGCACGCAGACCCCCCGGCAGAGCTTGATGATCTCCTGATACAGCACAAAGGCGGGCATGGGGACGATGACCTCATCCCCCGGATTCAGGATGCCGAAGAGGGCCACGAAGATCGCCTCCGTGGCACCGGCGGTGACGATGACCTCCTCCGGGGCGTAGGCGCAGCCGTGCTTTTCCCGCTCAAAAGCGGCGATCTTCTCCCGCAGGAGGAGAGCGCCGTTATTTTCGATATAGTGGGTCTCGTGGGACTCCAGCGCCGACGCCGCCGCAGCCCGGATGGGGGCGGGGGTATCGAAATCCGGCTCCCCCAGGGTCAGGCTGACGCAGCCGGGAGTCTCCCTGGCCAGTCTGGAAAACTCCCGGATGGCGCTGCGCTGCAGAGCAAAAAGGGCGCTGTTCAGATGCTCTCTCATCCCGCGTTACAGCTTTCTCAAGGCCGCCTCCAGGGCGGTCTTCTGGGTGGTGCCGGCGTCCTTTTGCTTGATGACCCGGGCCGGGCAGCCCGCCACCACCGTGTTTTCCGGCACGTCCTCCACCACCACGGCTCCGGCGGCTACCACGGCGTTTTTGCCCACCCGGACGCCCTCGATGACCACGGCGTTGGCTCCCACCAGCACCCCGTCCTCGATGATCACGGGGGTGGCGGAGGCGGGCTCGATCACCCCGGCCAGCACGGCGCCGGCCCCGATGTGGCAGTTTTTGCCCACGGTGGCCCGTCCGCCCAGCACGGCGCCCATGTCGATCATGGTCCCCTCGCCGATCACCGCGCCGATGTTGATGATGGCGCCCATCATGATCACCGCGTTTTTCCCGATCTCCACCTGCTCGCGGATGATGGCGCCCGGCTCGATCCGGGCGGGGATATCCTTCATGTCCAGCAGGGGGATGGCGCTGTTGCGGCAGTCGTTTTCGATTACCAGGTCCGCCAGCTTCTCCCGGTTTTTATCCAGAATGGGCCCCAGCTCCCGCCAGTCGCCGAAGATGACCTTGTCCCCTGCGCCGAAGACCCGGGCCGTACCCCAGTCCACGCTCTCCTTTTCCTTCACATAGAGCTTCACCGGGGTCTTTTTCTCCGCGGCGCTGATGTAGTTGATGATCTCCTGGGCGTTCATTTTGTTCCTCCGATCAAATCCTTCATGCCGTACAGCCCCGGTCCCCGCCCCTCCAGGAAGGAGGCGGCGGTCAGCGCTCCCTCGGCAAAGAGGGCGCGGTCCTCCGCCTGGTGGCGGAGCGTGATGGTCTGGCTGCCGGCGGAGACGATCACCTCGTGGCTCCCCACCTCGTTGCCCAGACGCAGGGAGTGGATGCCGATCTCCGTCTTTTTCCGCCTGCCGTTTTCATGCCGGCCGATCACCAGCTCCGCCTCGGGGCGGACAGAGCGCAGCTCCTCGGCGATCATCAGCGCGGTGCCGCTGGGTACGTCCAGCTTCCGGTTGTGGTGGGCCTCCACGATCTCGATATCCGCGTCCGGGAACATCTTCGCCGTCTCCCGGGCCATCTTTACCAGCAGGGCTACGCCCACGGACATGTTGGCGGAGAAGAAAATGGGGATGCGCTCCGCCGCCGCGGCGATGGCGGCCTTTTCCGAAGGCGTGTGGCCGGTGGTGGCGATGACCAGGGGCAGCTTCTTCTCCACGCACCAGTCCAAAAGCTCTCCCACGGCGTCATGCCGGGAGAAATCCACCACGCAGTCCGCCTCTCCCGGGAAATCCGCCAGGGAGGCGTAGCCGTACTCGCCAAAGCCGGCGGGGGCGTTGGGGGACACGCCGGCGGCCAGGCTGTGGCCGCCGAAGCCCTTATCCAGCAGAGAGGCGACGATCCGGCCCATGTGACCGGTGATACCGTATACTATGATCCGCATGCTTGCCCCTCAGATCAGGCCGTGGCCGCGCATGATGTCAAGCAGTACTTCCCGGTGGGCGTCTTCCATGGGGGTCAGGGGCAGGCGCAGATAGTTCTCCCCGAAGCCCATGGCGGCCATGGCGGCCTTCACGGGGATGGGGTTGACCTCGCAGAACAGGGCGCGGACCAGGGGCAGGTACTCCAGCTGCATTTTTGTGGCGCCCGCCACGTCCCGCCGGAAGAACTTGTGGCACATCTCCGAGGTCTGGGCCGGCACCAGATTGGACAGCACCGAGATCACGCCCTGGCCCCCCAGAGAGAGGATGGGCACGATCTGGTCGTCGTTGCCGGAGTAGATCGCCACCTTATCCCCCACCCGCTCAAAGGTCTCTGCGATCTTGGAGATGTTGCCGTTGGCCTCCTTGATGCCGTAGATCATGGGGTGGTCGGCCAGCGCCTGGTAGGTGGTCGGCTCGATGTTCACGCCGGTCCGGGAGGGGACGTTGTAGAGGATGCAGGGCTTGGTAGAAGCGTCCGCGATGGCGGTGTACATCTTGATCAGGCCGTTCTGGGTGGCCTTGTTGTAGTAGGGCGTCACCAGCAGCACCCCGTCCACCCCGTTGTCGCAGGCAAACTTGGTCAGCTGGATGGCGTGGGCCGTGTCGTTGGAGCCGGTGCCGGCGATGACGGGCACCCGGCCGTTGACCCGGCGGACGGCATAGCGGATGGCATTCCGGTGCTCCTGGTAGTTCAGGGTGGAGCCCTCGCCGGTGGTGCCCACCACCACCAGGGCGTCGATGCCCTGGTCGATCTGCCAGTCAATCAGACGGCCGTAAGCCTCAAAGTCGATCCCCTTTTCATTCAGGGGGGTGATCAGCGCGGTGGCCGCGCCGCGGAATACAGCTTCTTTTTTCATTTTGTTTCCTCCCTGTTTCATATTTTTTTGATATTTAAACTGTTTTACCTGTAATAATAAAGAGCATACTGCAGCAGCATCAGCAGCGCCATGCCCCCCATCAGCAGCGCCCAGCCCAGCAGAAAGCGCCGGCGGTTCCGCTTCTCCCACACAATGGCCGCGAACTCCCGGATCAGGGCGCTGGGCCAGTAATAGAAGGCAGTGTGGCTGCCGATGCCCGTACAGGGAAAGCCCAGCTCCCGGGTGTAGGAAAGGGCCCGGTAGACATGGTAGTTGCTGGTGACCAGAGCAGTGAAGTGCCGTCCCGGTCGGGCCTGGATCAGCTTGGCGGAGAGCTCCAGGTTCTCCATGGTGGTGGTGGAGCGGTCCTCCAGCAGGATCTTCTCGGGCGGGATGCCCTGGGAGAGCAGGTAATCCGCGATGGCCCGGGCCTCGGACACGGTCTCGTCCCCGCCCTTGCCCCCGGAGGGCACCAGAACGGGGGGCGTGGGGTCCTTGCGGTAGACCCGGATGGCCTTGTCGATCCGGCTGCGCAGCAGGGGCGAGACCTCTTTCCCGTGGAGCAGGCCCGCGCCGTGGATGATCACATAGTCAAAGTCCCGGGTCCGGGGGATGATCTGGATCAGGCCGTTGTACAGCATAAAGCTGACGAACACCAGGGACACATAGAACACGCTGAGCCCGAAGGCCAGCAGCAGCCCGGTCAGCGTCAGCTGCTGCCATCGAAGCGAGGTATAATACCGCACAAAATTCCACAGCGCTCCGAAGCAGGCCACTTCCCCGGCCAGGATAAAGAGCCCGAAAAACAAAGGGAGACAGTGGGCCAGGCTCAGCCCCTCCCGGCGCAGGACGATGATGCCGTTGACCATCAGGAAAAAGGGCACGATCAGCAGTACCAGGCCCACGGCGAAGGCCACCGCCACCAGCGCCGTAAAGGCGTTGTCCCCGGCCAGGGAGCAGAGGAAGGGCACCGTGGCCCCCAGCGCCACCAGCAGCAGAAAGCAGTTGCGGAAGCGGCGGCGCTCCACGTGCATGAAGGCGGCCAGGATCGCCCAGAACAGCAGCGCCGTGCAAAGGGTCAGTCTGGTGTCGGCCAGGTACATTTCCATGTCGATCCCCCCTGCACTTTTTCGATTTGCTGTATTATATCAGCTCACTTCGGCATGTGCAAGCTGTTTTGACGCGAATGTTCACAAAAGCTTTACATGCTTTTTAGCGCTCTCTCTTGACGAGTGCCAATTCCGTGCTATAATAGGAGCCTGACAAAGGAAAACCACAAAGGAGGCTTTATCTATATTATGGAAAAAATGCAATTCAAGGCGGAGAGCCGGCGGCTGCTGGATCTGATGATCAACTCCATCTACACCCACAAGGAGATCTTTCTCCGGGAGCTGATCTCCAACGCCTCTGACGCCGAGGACAAGCTGGCCTACCGGGCGCTGACGGACGACAGTCTGCAGGTGGACCGGAACGACCTGAAGATCGTCCTTCGGGCGGACAAGGAGGCCGGGACCCTGACGGTCTCCGACAACGGCATCGGCATGGACGACAAGGCCCTGGACGACAATCTGGGCACCATCTGCCGCTCCGGCTCTCTGGACTTCAAGAATGCCCTGGATGGAGAGAATCCCGACATCGACGTGATCGGTCAGTTCGGCGTGGGCTTTTATTCCGCCTTCATGGTGGCGGACGAGGTGACGGTGCTGAGCCGTCCCGCCGGCAGCGAGGTGGCCTGGCGCTGGCAATCCAACGGGGAAGACGGCTACACCATCACCCAGGACAAGAAGGAGAGTGTGGGCACGGATGTGATCATCCACCTGAAGCCGGACACGGAGGACGAGAAGTACAGCGAGTTCCTGGACCAGTACCGGCTGCAGGAGCTGGTGAAGAAGTACAGCGACTATATCCACTATCCCATCCGCATGGAGATGAAGCGCTCCCGCCAGAAGCCCCGCCCCGAGGACGCGCCCGAGGACTACAAGCCCGAGTGGGAGGACTACACGGAGTGGGAGACCCTCAACTCCATGGTGCCCATCTGGCACCGGAAGAGCGAGGACGTGACCGAGGAGGAGTACGCCTCCTTCTATCAGGACAAGTTCGGCGACTACACCGCTCCCCTGCGCACCCTGCGGGTGGCGGCGGAGGGCACCGTCAGCTACGAAGCCCTGCTCTTCATCCCCGCCAGGACCCCCTACGACTACTACACCCGGGAGTATGAAAAGGGCCTGCAGCTCTACTCCAACGGAGTGCTGATCATGGACAAATGCGGCGACCTGCTGCCGGAGTATCTGCGCTTTGTCAAGGGCGTGGTGGACACGCCGGACGTGAGTCTGAACATCAGCCGGGAGATGCTCCAGCACACCCGGGAGCTGAAGGTGATCGCCCGCAGTCTGGACAAAAAGATCCGCGCCGAGCTTTCCAAAATGCTGAGCGAGGACCGGGAGAAGTACGAGAGCTTCTGGAAGGCCTTCGGCCCCCAGATCAAGTACGGCGTCATGGCCGATTACGGCGCGGACAAGGACAAGCTCCAGGATCTGCTGCTCTTCCCCTCCTCCATCGAGGAAAAAGGCACGACCCTGAAGGAGTACCGCTCCCGCATGGGTGAGAGCCAGGAGTTCATCTACTACGCCGGGGGCGAGTCCCTGCAGCGGGCCGCCGCCCTGCCCCAGACCCAGCGGGTCCGGGAAGCCGGCTATGAGGTGCTGTATCTGACCGAGGATGTGGATGAGTTCTGCCTCCAGGCTCTGGTGAGCTATGACGGCAAGACCATCAAGAGCGTCACCGCCGAGGACGCCCTGCCCGTCAGCGAGGAGAGCAAGCAGAAGGCCAAGGAGGACACGGAGGCCAACCGCCCTGTGCTGGACTTTGTGAAGAAGAGCCTGGGCGACAAGGTGAAGGAGGTCCGCCTGTCCCAGATCCTGGGGGAGAACGCCGCCTGCCTCACCGCGGACGGACCCATTTCCCTGGAGATGGAGAAGACCCTGAAACGCCAGAATCCGGAGATGCTGGAGTATATGAAGGCCGAGCGTGTTCTGGAACTGAACGCGGAGGCCCCCGCCTTCATCGCGCTGCGCGCTGCGGTGGACTCCGACCCGGACAAGGCCGCCGATTACGCCGAGCTGCTCTACGACCAGGCTCTGCTGATCGCCGACCTGCCTCTGGAGGATCCTGCCCGCTTCTCCCGCCTGGTGGCAAATCTTATGGTGTGATCCCGCCGGGATAGCCAGTTTTATATGTTTACCGGAGGCGAATGACAAGCCTCCGGTTTTTTCTTATTCTGCTTGACAGCTTGATGGTTATAGTGTATATATTGAGTATATACAGAATGAACGGAGAGAAGTCATGACCATTCTGATCGACAATCGTTCCGGCGCGCCGATCTATGAGCAGATCTTCACCCAGATCCGGGATCAGATCTTTGCGGGGACTCTGCCGGAGGATACGGCGCTGCCCTCCATCCGCACGCTGGCCAAGGACCTGCGGATCAGCGTGATCACCACCAAGCGGGCTTACGAGGAGCTGGAGAACGCGGGCTTCATCTATACGCTCCCCGGCAAGGGCAGCTTTGTGGCGGCGCGGAATGAGGCGCTGCTGCGGGAGGAACACCTGCGGCAGCTGGAGGAGCATCTGCAGGAGCTGCGGCGACTGGCCAGGCTCTGCGGCATCAGCCGGGAGGAGCTTTGGACGCTGTATGACACATGGGAGGACGACCTATGAACGCCATTGAGATCCGGGGACTTGAAAAGCGCTACCCGGGATTTGAGCTGCAGCTGGATCTGAAGCTGCCCCAGGGCTATATCCTGGGCATGATCGGCGAAAACGGGGCGGGCAAAACCACCGTCATCAAAGCCCTTCTCGGCATGATCCGCCCGGACGCGGGGGAAATCTCCGTCCTCGGCCACCGCGTGGACAAGGATTTTGCGCCCGTGCGGGAGGACATCGGGGTGGTGCTCACCGAGGGCTGTCTGCCTGGGAGTCTGACCGCGGCTCAGCTGGGCAAGGTCATGGCCGGCATCTACAAAAACTGGGACGCGGAAGCCTACCGCAGCTATCTTGCAAAGCTCTCCCTGCCCGCCGACAAGCCCTGCGGCAACTATTCCCGGGGCATGAAGATGAAGCAGGCCATCGCCGTGGCCCTGAGCCACCGCCCCAGACTGCTGGTGCTGGACGAGCCCACCTCGGGGCTGGACCCGGTGGTGCGAGACGAGGTGGTGGAGCTTTTCTCGGACTTTACCCGGGATGAGACCCACTCGATCCTCATCTCCTCCCACATCGTCAGCGATCTGGAGAAGCTCTGCGACTATGTGGCCTTCCTGCACCGGGGCCGGCTGCTGCTGTGCGAGGATATGGACGCGCTGCGCCAGCGCTTCGGTCTGGCCCAGCTCTCCAAACGCGATTTTGACGCGCTGGACCCGGAGGCGGTCCTTGGCCACCGCTCCAGCCCCTATGGAGTCTCCGCCATCGTGGAGCGCAGCAAAGCGCCGATGGGCCTGGCGCTGGAGCCGGTGAGCATCGAAGACCTGTTTATTCTGATGGTGAGGGAGGAAGAAGGATGAAAGGACTGCTGCGCAAGGACCTCTACATGATATGGCGCTACGGGCGGCTTCTGCTGCTGATCAGCGCGCTGTTTCTGGTGCTGGGGGCCATTTCGGGGGGAAACGCCTTTTTTATCCTCTACCCCGTGCTGTTCGGTGGTGTGCTGCCGGTGAATCTGATCTCCTATGAGGAGAGGGACGGCTGGAACGCACTGTGCGACACCATGCCCGTATCCCGCAAAACCGTGGTGAATGAGCGCTATTTGATGACGCTGCTCTGTTTCCTGGCCCTCTATCTGATCACGCTGGGCATTCACGCGCCGCTGCTCCTCCCAAAGGGAAGGGCGGAGGTGCTGGGGCGGCTTGCCTGTCTGCTGCCGGGGGTCGGACTGGCGGCTCCGGCGCTGATGATCCCCGTCACCCTAAAGTGGGGCATGGAAAAGGGCCGTCTGGTTTACTTTGCCATCATCGGCATCGCAACCGCGGTCATGAGCCAGATCGACGGCACTTGGATCACCCAGCAGCGCGCAGAGATTGCCGGTCCGGGTATGTGGACCATTCTCCCCATCGCCGCCGCGCTCTTTGCCCTCTCCTGGCGGATCTCCCTCCGGGTTTACGAGAGCCGGGAACTGTAAAAAAATGTATCGGATCGCCGGAAGTTGCCGGAGGCTCGCACCGAGCCTCCGGTTTTTTCTCCCGGGCTCTTGCTTTTTTGGGCGTTATGGGGTATAAAGGCCGCGAAAGAACATGAGGTGATAGATATGTCGGAACAGATCCTGCAAGGGAGAACACAATATGAAAAGGCCCAGAAGGCGGCCTTGAAATACTACCGCGCCGCGGTGGCCCGGGGGCGCTACCCCTATCCCCCGGTGCTGGACGACATGGTGGAGGAGAGCCAGATCGCCGGACGGCAGGATCTGGGCCTGATGGAAATCCCCACGGAGCTGATCGTGGGGACCAAGGCGGCGGGCCGACGGGAGGCCTTTGCCGGGAACTTCATGCCGCTGCTGGAGGCCAACACCGAGTTCGGCAGCAAGTGGATCAGCCTGTGCGCCTCCCATCTGGACGAGGGCATCCGGGATCCCATCCGCTGCTTTGAGTACATGGGCCGGTTTTACGTCCAGGAGGGCAACAAGCGGGTCAGCGTCCTGAAGAGCCTGGACTGCCCGGACGTGATGGGCAACGTGGTGCGCTTCGTGCCCGCCTACTCCGAAGATCTGAGCGTGCAGATCTACTACGAATTCATGCGCTTTTACCCTCTGAGCAAGCTTTATCTGCCCCGTTTTTCCCGTCTGGGCAGCTATGCCAAGCTCCAGGCCGCCCTGGGCATGGAGCCGGACCATGTGTGGACGGAGGAGGAGCGCCGCCGCTTCACCAGCGGTTATGTCCGGCTCCGGGACGCCCTGGCCAAAAAGGAGCCCCTCCCCGAGGGAGTTACGGCGGGGGATATCCTGCTCTCCTGGCTGGGGATCTATCCCTTCTCCGACCTGACGAAAAAGACCCTGCCGGAGATCGGCAAGGCCCTGGACACTCTGCAGAAAAATGTGGAATCCCTGGCCCACGACAAGCCCATCCAGGTCAGCACCGAGCCTCCCAAGGCGGAGAAGTCCCTCTCCTCCACCCTGCTGGGCTTTGTCCGGGCGGATCATGTCAACGCGGCCTTCATCTATCCGGCCCGGCCGGAGAACAGCCGCTGGATCACCGCCCATGAGAACGGCCGTCTCCACCTGGAGCGGGTCATGGGCGACGCCGTCTCCACCCGCACCTACATCACCAGTCTGGAGAGCGCCCAGGAGACCATGGAGACCGCCGTAAAGGACGGCTGCGACGTGATCTTTGCCGTCACTCCCACACTGATGGACGTCTGCCGCAAAACCGCGGCCCTCCATCCCGGGGTGAAGATCCTCAACTGTTCCCTGTCCGGCTCCTATCCGGGGGTGCGCTGCTACTACAGCCGCATGTATGAGACCAAGTTCCTGGCCGGGGCGGTGGCCGGCGCCATGTGCCGGGGCGGCTCCATCGGCTATGTGGCGGACTATCCCATCTACGGCGTCCCGGCGGCCATCAACGCCTTCGTGCTGGGCGCCCGCTGTGTGGACCCGGAAGCCCATGTGCTGCTGCGCTGGTCCTGTATCGACGACCGGCCGGAGGACCTCCTCCGGCAGGCGGGCTGCCGCGTGATCTCCCGGCAGGAGGCCATCGACGAGCCCCGGGAAGACCAGGACTGGTCATTGTACCGTCTCCGGCACGACAACAGCCTCCAGCCTCTGGCCTCCACCGGCTGGGCCTGGGGCCGGTATTACACCCGGGTGATCCGCTCCATCCTGGACGGCAGTTACGGCAGTGACAAGGGCTACGCCGCCATCAACTACTGGTGGGGCCTGCGCAGCCGGGTGATCACGCTGAATCTGTCCGACAGCCTGCCGGACGGTCTGCGCCGTCTGGTGACCACGCTCCAGTGCGACATCACCGACGGGCATCTGGAGCCCTTCCGCTGCCTTCTGCGGGATCAGACCGGAAAGATCCGGAACGACGGCTCCCGGGGCCTGACGGCGGAGGAGATCATGCGCATGGACTATCTGCTGGACGCGGTGGACGGGTACATCCCCGGCTTTGACGAGCTGCGACCCGAGTCCCGGCACCTGGTGCGGCATCTGGGGCTGTACCGGGAGTATCTGCCCCCGGAGAAGGAGACGGACAAACAGCTATGAAACTGCTGCTGATATCCGATATAGAGAGTCCGCTCCTCTGGGATCACTTTGTCCCCGGACGCCTGGACGACGTGGATCTGATCTTGTCCTGCGGCGATCTGAAGCCGGAATACCTTTCCTTTCTGGTCACCATGAGCCACGCCCGGCTGCTCTATGTCCCCGGCAACCACGACGGGATCTACGAGACCCAGCCGCCGGAGGGCTGCGAGTGCGTGGACGGCCGGCTTGTGACGGTGGAAGGCCTGCGCATCCTGGGTCTGGGGGGCAGCAGCTGGTATAACGGCGGGCCCTACCAGTACAGCGAAGGGCAGATGCGCCGCCGTATCCGAAAAAAGGCCCCCGCCCTCTGGCTGGGCGGAGGGGTGGACATCGTGCTGGCCCACGCCCCCATCCGGGGCCTGGGGGACCAGGACGACCCGGCCCACCGGGGCTTTGACAGCTTCCGGGGGCTGGTGGAGCGGTGGCATCCCCGTTACTTTGTCCACGGGCACGTGCACCTGAACTACGGCTACAAGATCCCCCGGCGAAGCCGTCTGGGCGATACCGAGATCATCAACGCTTACGGATATCAGTTTCTGGAGCTGTGACAACATGGCCGGACGGCGATCACGCCGTCCGGCCATGATTTTATACTTTTCGCACGCTGACCTCTCCGGCCCGGAGGACGCTCCGTCCCTCCTCATTGGAGACGATCAGCCCGAAGCTCTCGTCCACGTCCTCCGCCCGGGCGATGATCTTCCGGTCGTCGCGCCAGTAGCTGATCTCCCGGCCCAGAGTGGTGCAGTTGGCGCGAAACTCCGAGAGATACCTCTCCCGCCGGGTGAGGAAATCCCGGCGCAGCGCGTCCAGCCGCCGGACCATCTCCGCGGCGATGTCGCAGCGGGAGACCTCATCCGCACCGGAAAGGGCCAGAGAGGTGGCGATGTCCCGCAGCTCCGGGGGAAAGGCCCGCTCCTTCACGTTGATGCCCACGCCCACGATGAGATACTGGATGCGGCCGCTCTCCGCCTCCATGCCCAGCTCGGTCAGGATGCCCACCAGCTTTTTCCCGTCCAACTCCAGATCGTTGACCCATTTGATCCCCGGACGGAGCCCCGTCACTGTCTCCAGCGCCCGGCCGGTCTCCACCGCGGCCATGGCGGTGATGCCCATGGTCTCCGCCGGGGCGCAGTTCGGCTTCATCAGACAGGAGATGTACACCCCCTCGTTCATGGGGGAGTGGAAGCTCCGGCCCATGCGCCCGCGCCCGCCGGTCTGCTCGTTGGCCATGCACACCGTCCCGTCCGGCAGCTCCCGGGCGTGTTTTTTTAAGTAGGTGTTGGTGGAGTCCACACTGTCCAGCACGATCACCCGCTCCATCCGCTCCCGGCCCAGCCGGTACAAAAGCTCCCCCGGGCACAGTCGGTCCGGGCCGGCGATCAGGCGGTAGCCCTTCCTGGTTGCGGAGTCGATGGCGTACCCCTCGTCCCGGAGGGCGCGCACCGCGTTGTTCACGGCGGCCCGGCTGATGTGCAGGCGGGCGCTGATCTCCTCCCCGGAGATATCTCCCTCGGAACCCAGCAGGATGGAAAGCACCTCATCCTTTGTCATGGCGTTCATCTCCCCTTTCTCCCCCACCTTAGCAGGTTGGGAGCGGATTGTAAACCTTTTTTATATCCGTGTTGACAATTCAAGGCGAGAGCCCTATAATTGTAAAGCACTAATAATCGGAGGTTTACAATTATGAAGCTCTCGCCGAAAGATATGGCTCTGATCGCTTTGTTTGCGGCGGTGATCACCGTCTGCTCCTGGATCTCCGTCCCCGCCGCCGTGCCCTTCACGCTCCAGACCTTCGCCGTTTTCACCGCAGCGCTGCTGCTGGGCGGCCGCCGGGGTCTGTGGGCGGTGGTGCTCTACATCTTTCTGGGCGCGGTGGGACTGCCGGTGTTCTCCGGCTTCCGGGGCGGCTTCGGCGCTCTGCTGGGACCCACCGGCGGCTACATTCTGGGCTTTATCCTCTCGGTGCTGGTGATCTGGGCCGTCACCGCCCGGGCCGGGAACAGCCCCTGGGTACAGCTTCTGGGCATGGTGCTGGCGCTGGCGGTGTGCTATGCCTTCGGCACGGCCTGGTTTATGGTGGTCTACACCCGGGCAAAGGGGCCCATCGGCCTGGGCACGGCGCTGGGCCTGTGCGTGCTGCCCTTTGTCATCCCCGATCTGGTGAAGATCTCCCTGGCGCTGCTGCTGTCCCGGCGGCTGCGCAAAGTGCGGTTTATCCGGCAATTGACCGAGTAAACCGGGGCGGCGTCCCTTATCGGTCTTCCAGGGCCGCCAGGACCTTTTCCGCCTGGCGGATGCCGTCCACGGCGGCGGAGAGGATGCCGCCGGCGTAGCCCGCGCCCTCGCCGCAGGGGTAAAGCCCTTTGAGATTGCTCTGCCCGTCCTCCCGGCGCAGCACCCGCACCGGGGAGGAGGAGCGGCTCTCGATGCCGGTGAGCACCGCGTCCGGCAGGGCGTAGCCCTTCATTTTCCGGTCGAACAGGGGCAGCGCCTGCCGCAGAGAGGCCAGCGCGAAGTCCGGCAGGCAGCTGTCCAGACTCCCCCAGCGCACCCCCAGGGGATAGCTGGGGCTCACCTGCCCCGGGCCTGTGGAGGCCACGCCCCGGAGGAAATCCCCCAGCAGCTGGGCCGGGGCCCGGTAGCCCCCGCCGCCCGCCTGATACGCGGCCCGCTCCCAGCGGCGCTGCAGCTCCACTCCGGCCAGAGGGTCGGGAGAGCCGAAGTCCCCGGGCCGAATCTCGCACAGCAGGGCGGCGTTGGCGTTCACCCCGTCCCGGGCATAGACGCTCATGCCGTTGACCACCAGGCCTCTCTCCTCGCTGGCCGCGGCCACCACGGTGCCCCCGGGGCACATGCAGAAGCTGTAGACCCCCCGGCCGTCGGGCAGGTGGACCGCCAGCTTGTAGTCCGCCGCCCCCAGGGCCGGATGCCCGGCAAAGGCGCCGTACTGGATGCGGTCGATCAGCTCCTGGGGATGCTCGCAGCGAAAGCCCATGGAAAAGGGCTTTTGTTCCAGCTCCGCTCCCCGGGCCTGCAAAAGGGCAAAGAGATCCCGGGCGCTGTGCCCGGCGCAGAGCAGCAGAATATCCGTCTCGATCCGCTCCTGGAATCCGTCTTTCACGACGGTCAGGGAGCGGATCGCGCCGTTTTGCAGCTCTATATCCGTCAGCCGGGTACGGAAGCGGACCTCTCCCCCGGCGGCCAGGATGGCCTCCCGGAGGCCCCGCACCGCCTGGGGCAGGCGGTCCGTGCCGATATGAGGCTTGTTGAGCCACAGGATATCCTCCGGCGCTCCGGCCCGGACCAGCTCATGGAGGACCAGGCGGCCCCGGGGATCGTGGGTGCCGCTGGTGAGTTTGCCGTCGGAGAAAGCCCCCGCGCCCCCCTCGCCGAACTGGACGTTGGACTCCGTATCCAGCACGCCGGTGGCGCGAAAGCGCTCCACGTCCCGGGCGCGCTCCTCCACGGCGCCGCCCCGCTCCAGCACGATGGGCTCCGCCCCGGCCCGGGCCAGGGTCAGCGCCGCGAAAAGGCCCGCGGGCCCTGCGCCGCACACCACCGGGCGCAGCCGGGGCCGGCGCCGCAGCACCGTGACCTCCGGGGGCGTCCAGGGGATATAGGGAGAATAGGCCTCCTCCCCTTTTTTCAATGTCACCGCCGCCGCGGCGATGAAGCGCACGTCGTTTTTATGCCGAGCGTCCACGCTCCGGCGCAGGAGCTTTGCCTCCGTCACCAGGCCGGGCTTCACGCCCAGCTTTTTGGCCGCGGCGGTCTTCAGATCCCCGTCCAGCGGCAGGGAGATGTCCGTGACCTGGATCACCGGGCGGCGCTCCTTCCCGCGGCCATGCCCGAGGCGAAGGCCCAGTGGAGGTTAAAGCCGCCGCAGCGCCCGTCCACGTCCAGAGCCTCTCCCACGCAGTAGAGGCCGGGGATCAGCCGGCTCTCCAGAGTCAGGGGATCGAAAGCCGACAGCTCCGCCCCGCCCCGGGTCACCTGGGCGTTGGCGGTGTCCGCCAGACCCTCCACCGTCAGGGGAAAGTCCTTGATCAGCTCGCAGAGCTTCTCTCCGTCGCCGCCGGCGCGGCGCAGCAGCGCCTCCCCCACCCGGCGGTGGAACAGGCCCGTCAGCACTTCCCGCTCCTCGTTCACCAGGCCCCGGCGGGAGCGGATCCAGGTCCGCAGGCTGTGGAGATCCGCCTCCGGCAGCAGGTCCAGGGAGAGCCGGTCCCCCGGCCGGGCGACACGGCTGAGATCCAGCGCCATGATGCCGCTGACCCCGTGGTCCCGGAACAGCAGCTCGCCCTGTTCGGCGGCGATCTCCTCTCCCCCGCGGGTGAGCCGGGCGGCGCATTTCACCCGGAGGCCGGACAGCCCCCGGATGGGATCGGTATCGGTTTTAAGCGGGCACAGGGCCGGAGTGAAGGGCACATACCGGTGGCCCAGAGGCCGGAGCAGCGCCGTGCCGCCCCCGGCGGAGACGATCACCCGGTCCGCCGTGAACTCCCCGCTCTCCCGGGTCAGGAGACGAAAGCCCCCTTCGCTCCGGGGCAGGATGGCGGTGACCTCCGTGGAGCAGATCTCCTCCGCCTCCACGTCGGCGCAGCCCAGGCGCAGCACGTCCAGCACGGAGGAGGCGGTATCGCTGCGGGGGTAGACGCGGCCCTCCTCGTCCTCGCAGGGCCAGAGGCCCAGCTCGGCAAACCACTCCAGCAGCTCCCGGGGCCCGATCCGGGAGAGCAGGGTTGCCACGAATTCCGGGCAGTTGTAGCCCTCGGGGCTGATGTTCCGGTTGGAGAGGTTGCAGCGGCCGTTGCCGGTCTTCAGCAGCTTCTTCCCCACCCGATTCGCCTTTTCCAGGATGCTCACCCGGGCGCCCAGCCGTCCCGCGGCCACCGCCGCCGCCAGTCCGCCCGCGCCGCCGCCCACGATCACGACCCGGCGGGGGGAACGCATATCTTCCATGGGAAGTCCTCCCTTCGATCTTCTGTTGCTTCATTGTAGCACACCGGGAGGCGGAGGGAAAGGACAGAAAAGAAAATTGCAAATAATTCTTGACTTTTTTCGCGTATTGGGTATAATACCACTTGCGCGTATGAAATAGCGGGATTGTGTAAGGGTAGCACAGCAGACTCTGACTCTGTATGTGAGGGTTCGAATCCTTCTCCCGCTGCCATGAAAAAGCAGCTCGGCCAACGGTCGGGCTGTCTTTTTCATTACTGAGAAGGATTCGAACCCGAAGGCGCTTGGCAAGGCGCCGGGGGCGCCTTGCAACCCGAGGTGGCCTCCGCCGCAGCGGAGGTCGAATCCTTCTCCCGCTGCCATGAAAGAAACCTCTTTTGTCTACCAGGGCAAAAGAGGTTTCTTGTTTATACATAGAATTCGATTGAAGTCAAGGAAGAAAAATGATATAATTCGCGTTACTGAGAAGAGGTGGAAACATTGAAGAAAGAATTGTTCGACCTTCATGATAAGAACTTTTTATTTGATACAGCCAGAGCTATGCATGATGAACGCATGACGCATATTGAGATCACTGAAAGCGGTCTTACAATTGAGTACAGCAAAATTGGCGAGAACGCTTTCTGGAAGCCATACAGCAGCGTTACCATTACGTATACGTTCGATACTGTAGAAAGCGACTATTCTCTCAGCATTATTCAACTGACCAGCCAAGGCACAAAAGTTGACTATACAATGAATGATCCACAAAAAGTCAACGGATTGAATGCATGGAATATGATTATGTTCAAACATGATATTGATCTGTGGGGTGAAATGACATTACATTTCAATATTTGGAAAGGGAAAAAACATCGTAATGCGGAGTTAAGAATTACACCTGCAACGATAGAATATTGCTGGAAAGCGTAAGGATTGCATATGTCCCTGCCGGGTATACTATTAGGCGGTCTTTCTATTGTTTGGTGTCCTTTTGCGTGCTCTTTCACAACCAAGAAAGCTCTTTTGCCTTCCGGGGCAAAAGAGCTTTCTTGTTGTTATCACCATCGGCATATGGTATACTCGGCTCGATACATCGGGATAAAAAGGGCAACACATGGTAGAACTGAGAGCGATAACGGAAGACAATTTCATTGACGCGTTCAACCTGAAACTGGCAGCCGGGCAGGAGCGTTTTGTGTCTCATCCGATCCGGAGCCTTGCCCAGGCATATGTATACAGAGGCCAGTGCCAACCGTTCGGAATCTATGCCGAGGGACGGATGGTCGGGTATGTCATGGTGATCTACGATTATGATGTCCCGGAGTATGATATCTGGCACATGATGATCGACGAATCGATGCAGGGTCACGGATATGGCCGGGAAGCCTTGCACCAGGTCGTCGTGTTTATCCGGACGAAACCGTTCGGCAACTCGGGCAGGATCGCGTTGACCTGCAACAAAACCAATTCCATAGCCAGAAAGCTGTATGAGAGCATGGGCTTTTCCGCTACCGGCGCTGAGTATGACGATGAGGCGGAACTGGTTCTGACGATCGAATAGCCGCTTCCCAAGATCTGGCTTTATCGGGAGGCCGATCACGATGGAAGGAAAATCCCCGGGGAAGGCAAGAATGTAAACCGCCGTGTTACATTTTGCGCGTGCTGTTTTCTTGTCGTGAGCCACGGGAAGGTCTATCCTAAAGACACCAAATCAGATAGGGGAATGGATTTATGGACAAACTTGGAATCAAGATCGCCGAAAAAAGAAAGGGCCTGGGGATGACCCAGATAGAGCTTGCCGAGAGGATGCATGTTACCCGGCAAACCGTCAGCCGGTGGGAAGCGGGTACCGCGCTGCCCGATATCGACAAAATCGGAGAGATCGCCGACATTCTCGGGGTGAGCTGTGATTATCTGCTGAAAGACGAGTCGGTCGAATCCGGTGCGGCACAGGCAAAAGGCGTCGGGAAGCTTTTGAAAAGCCTGGCGGGGAAAACCGTACAGCTTCAATTTTTTGACGAGGAAGCCGATGTTGATCTTTTCAACACGCCCTGCCGCATTCTGGATTTTGAAGGAAACTGGATGCGGGTCGCCGCAGAAGCGAAAAAAGGAAGGATCGAAAAGCTCATTCCGATTTCTTCCGTACTCTCCATGGAGATTGTAAAGGAGCGGGACTGATGGAGTATGCAGGTTTCATATTCGGGATTTTCGGACTTCTTGCTTATGTCCAGCTCTCTTCCCTTAAGAAAAGAGTCGTCGCCCTGGAAGAGGAGCTGGCCGGCATCGCAGGGACCTCCTCCTTTGAAGAACGGAGGGCCTTGCGGGATGCGCTGGAAGCGTATAAAGGCAAACCGGTGAAGCTGGAGCTGAAAGAAGACTGTGAAGACGTTGATATCGTAATGTACGGCAACACAAAACACGGGACGAATACGATCCTCGATGCAGACGGTGACTGGCTCCTGATCCGCATCGATTCCGCGAAAGGCAGCAAGGAAAAGCTCATCCGCGTCGGCTCCGTTAAGCGGATCAGCCTGGTCAGCGAAGAATAAGCGGTCTCAGCCGCTTCCGGTTGGTCGGCGCGTTTCGTCCATGTACCTTACAGACGTACTTGCACGGGAAAGAAAGCTCTTTTGTCCGTCGGGGCAAAAGAGCTTTCATATTGTTATCCCCGTCGGCGTGTGGTATACTCGGCTCGGTAAATCGGCGTTTATGGGATAGGAGACGCTTTGGGAGAGCAGACAAATGAAAGAAAAAAGAATTTTATCAAAGGCCGAGCAGAACCGGCTTGAGCATTTTCAAAGCATTGTCCGGGAGATGGAGGCCCAGGGGTACGCGCGTCATGATCTGACGATCAACATGAAGAAGGCAAATCTCTTTGCCATCCTGCTGCTGATCCCGCTGTTCATCATCGGGTACGGGGCATATTATTATGTTAACCGCCTGATCGGTTTTGGCGGGTTTAACATTTGGTTCTTTGTTGTCGGCTACATCGTGCTTATCGTCGTCCATGAGCTGATCCATGGATTGTCCTGGAGTATTTTCACGCCGCATCATTTCAAAGATATCGAGTTCGGGGTCATGAGACCGTCGTATAATCCTTACTGCACCTGTCTTGTCCCCCTGAAGAAAATGCAGTATTTTATCGGCGCCGTTATGCCGCTTATCCTCCTGGGGATCCTGCCGATGATACTCGGAATCGCGGTCAAAAACACAAATATCCTGTTTTTGGGGATCGTTATGACCGACGCCGCGGCAGGAGATATGCTGATCATTCGCAGGCTCCTGAGCTATAAGAGCAAGGCCGGGGAGATAACGTATATGGATCATCCAACAGAAGCCGGCGGGGTGGTATTGGAAAGATAGCACGTCCTTTTGCTGTTGCGGCGATCGGCGTATGGTATATATACTCCATTCGATAAAACAGGGTCGGGAGGCGAAAGTATGATTCGATTCTTCGGGAAAAACAACGATTTGCGAACAGAAGAGGGAAAAATAACAAGAACAGGTTATGTCGTTATGCTGCTGTCCTCTGTTTTCGGACTGGGCGTATTCTTGACGGGAAGGTATCTTTACGGAAAGTCGCTGCAGGAGAAACGGTCAGATTGATTCTATGAAAAAACAGCCCGGCCGGCGGCCGGGCTGCTTTTCTCTTTTCTTCTTATCTGTCCACGATCCCGCTGATGGCGATGATCTGCAGCGTGGGCTCCTTGTCGGTCATATAACCGGGGTCGTTGAGCCAGATCTGTCCGCTGCCCATGCAGATCCCCTGGCCGTTGACGAACATATCGAACAGGTTCTCGTCCAGCATGACGCTGCGGTCGCTCTCGTCCACGGTTTTATCCATCATGTAGCCCAGGAAAGCATCGGCGTCGGCCAGCTCGGTGCCGTTGATCGTGATGGGGTAGCGGATCATGTCCGCCAGGGCAAACCAGTTTTCGCTCAGATAGGCGCTGCGGACATTGAAAGCGACCACGGTCTCGATTTCCGCCTTGTCCATGGCCGTGACGCCGTTATAGTGCTCCGGGTCGCTCACATACTTCATGTCCTCGGCGGGCCCCCACTGAAATACGGTGTCCACACCATCCTCCGTGATGGTCATGGTGTTGGCCTCCAGGCTGAAAACGGCCTTGCCGCTGTTTTCTGCCGGGCTGCTTTTTTCTTCGTCTACGCTGCCGTCGCTCTTGTAGCTGTACTCCGTCAGCGCGGCGCCGTTGAAGGTCATGGTGAGGGTCTCCGAATCGAAGGGGCCGCTCATGACCGTCTGCGTGTGGAACCAGGGGCTGTCCGCCCGGGTAACGGTGATCTTCGCGTTTTCCATCCCCTCGGCCTCGACCAGCGCTTCCGTGCTGCCCTCCCCATGGTAGACACCGACAAAGTTCATCACGGGATTCTGCCCGTCTTCCGCGGGAGTCTCCTCGGTCTCCGGGGCCTGCGGCTCGACGGCAGGAGCGCTCCCGCAGGCGGCCAGCGAGAACACCAGCGCTGCGGATAGTACGAATGCGATGATTGTCTTTTTCATATTGTCCTCCGATATTGATTATTGTAAATCCGTTGGTCCTGTTTGCAATGTGCCCACGGCGGCTTTGGATTATACCACCGTGCCCCGGTCTTTGCAAGTACGGCCGGGTCGGCGGGCTCGTTTCCGATTTTCTTCCCCTGCGACCCCGTGACAGGAAGCCCCGGCAGGAGTATAATAAGATTCATAGAAGCATTGCGGAAGAAGGTATCGGCGAATGGAAGAGAAAATCGAAAAACTGCTGATGATGCCCTATTGGATCATCGACATCCTGCCCGGGCAGGTCCCCCGGGACGCCCCCGGACAGTATTTCTCCATCGAGCAGTACTATCTGACCGAGCCCCGGCTTTCGGAGATCAAGGGAAAGCATATCGACACCGTCCTGAAGCTGAACTGCTACCGGGCGCTTTCGCTTGACGAAGAGGCTTCCGTCAACCCACCCCCGGAGGAGATCGCCGGGAAAATGCTCCGGCAGTATGTCAGCATCCTGTTCGGCGATTCCATGATCGTCTCCGAGCCGGACAGCACCTATATGACCCTGTATCATCCGGATGAAGAACTGTTGGCACTGGTAAAAACCATAGCGGCCGGAGAGGGGCTGTTTGTCTGGCAGCCGGAAGAGCAGGAAGCCCAAAACGGGGCCGTTCCCGGGTGTTGAGGTAGAAAAATGAATATCACGCAGACCTTTTATGATTCTATGGCGGCGCAGTATGACAAGCTCTTCCAGGATTGGCAGGCGGCAACACGGGAGCAGGCCGGGATCCTGGACAGGCTCTTCCGGGAATACGGATATGACCGTACGGCCCGCGTGCTGGACTGCGCCTGCGGGATCGGGACCCAGGCCATCGGGCTGGCGGCGCTGGGATATGCGGTCACGGCCTCGGACATCAGCGACGGGGAATTGGCCCAGGCGAGAGACCGGGCGGCAAAAAACGGCGTGCAGATCCGTTTTGAACATGCCGATTTCTGCCGCTTGTCCGATACGTTCACAGAGCCCTTTGACATCGTGATCGCCATGGATAATGCCCTGCCGCACATGCTCACCGGCCGGGCGCTGGCCGCCGCCGTGAAAAGCATCCTCGGACAACTGCGGGAAGGCGGTCTCTTTGTAGCCAGCATCCGGGACTACGACAGCCTGCTGACGACCAGGCCGCCCTATTCCCCGCCCTATATCCACAAGACCGACAAGGGGCAGCGCCTCTCCTTCCAGACCTGGGACTGGCAGGAGGAAAACTACCGGCTGACCCAATATATCATTGAGGACGAGGAAACCCTTCGCATCAGCCGCTTTGCCTGCGAATACCGGGCGACCCGCCGGGAGGAGCTGACGAAGCTGCTGCTCGACAACGGCTGCTCCGCGGCCGCGTGGAAATTCCCGGAGGAAACGGGCTTTTATCAGCCGATCGTCGCGGCGCGAAAGTGAGGGCCTGGGCGTTCCGCTTCCGGCCTGTATGATGGTTTACATAATTTCTGCTCAAAAACACCGCAGAGAGCTTTCCAACGGCTCTCTGCGGTGTTCTGCTGTCTGTTCTGTTTTCCCGTGCCGTCCCTGTCCTACGGGGCGGCGGCGTTTATCCCTCCGCCGTCTCCGGAGGAGGCTCCGGCGTGGGCTCGGGCATGGAAAGATCGATATCCGTCACGATGTGGCAGCCCGGGAGCTGCATCTGGAGCGAACGGATCTGGTCGGCGCTCAGCGGGCAGCCGCTCAGATCCAGCTCCCGCAGCCGGACGCAGGTGGTCAGCACCTCCAGATCCCGGATCGGATCCTGGGCCAGGGACAGTTCCTCCAGCCACACCAGGCCCCGGAGGGCGGTGATGTCCTGGATCAGGTTCCGGCTCAGATCCAGCCGCCGCAGCGTCCGGTGTCCGGCCAGGGGGCCGATCTCCGTCAGGGCGTTGGCGCTGAGAGTCAGCTCCGTCAGCGCTCCCAGCTCACCCAGAGGGGAGAGGTCGGCGATGGCGTTGTCGTCCAGCCACAGGCTCTGGAGCTCGCTGAATTTTTCCAGTCCCGCCAGATTCTGGATGCCCCGGCCCCGGAGATCCAGGGCGGTCAGATCGGTGCGAAGGCTCTCGCCGCCCAGTTCCAGGGTATAGACGATCACCTTATGCACCACCTGGCAGTTGGGCAGAGCCTGGTCCAGCGCGGTCAGCGCCTCGTCGCTCAGCGCCTCGTTGCCGTCCACATTGAGATAGGCCAGGCGCTGCAGCGTTTTGAGAAAGTCCAGATCCCCGTCCGTGCGGCCGGTGCCGCTGAGATTCAGGGAGATGAGACTGTGCAGGCTCTGGAGGACCGTCAGATCCTCCACCGGATCGCCGGACAGGTTCAGCGAGCGGAGATTGCTGCAATAGCGCAGCACGGAGATATCCCGGATATCCCGGTTGGAGAGGTCCAGCTCCTCCGTCTCCTCGGTAAAGTCCACGCCGCCCAGGCTGAGAGGCCGGGGCTCGTCCACCGCGCTGTCGCAGAAGATCCGGCAGCCGGGCATGGCGGCCCGCAGGTCCTCCAGGGCGTAATTCGTCAGGACGATCCCCTGGAGGGACAGGGTCTGGAGCCCGGTCAGACTCTGGAGCGGCGTAAGGTCCTGGCCCTCCAGGGGGTTGCCGTCCAGGTACAGGGTCTTCAGCTCCGTCAGACCGCCGAGGGGGCGCAGATCCCGGACGGCGTTCCCCGGCAGGTAGATCGTGCGCAGCGTGCTCATGCCCGAGAGAAAGCCCAGGTCCGACACTCCGCAGTTGCTCAGGGAGAGAGTCTGCAGCTGCCGGAGGGAGGCGATGGCTGCCATATCCTCCCCGCTGAGCATTTTCCCCGTGAGATCAAAGCTCTGCGCCCCGGCGAGGATGAACTTGCCGGCGACGGTGACTCCCGCAGGAGTGGGGGTGTTGGTAGGCGCCGCCGTGGGGCTGGGGGTGGGGGCGGCCGCGGTGCGGCCCCGGTCCACCAGCAGAACGGCGATGGTCATGGCCATGAGCAAAAACACGGCGGCCGCCAGGACGAGAAAGATCTTCTGTTTTTTCTGATCCGTCTCCATTGCTGTACCTCTCGCTTACGCCCGCCGCAGGACAAATCGGTCCACGATAAAATCGGTATCCTCCCCCGCGCACCAGGCGGTGAAGGTGATGCCGTCGCTGGAAAAGTCCGCCGTCACATAGCCCCGCTCCGTCTGGGGCCCCTCCACAGCCAGAGGGTACACAGGCTCCCGGCTGTCGGAATAGAGCTTGTTGCCCACCGCCGTGGGAAGGGAGAGATACAAGGTCTCCCCGGGGCGCTTTTTCACGACGCTTCCGCCGGAGCCCTCTACCATATCCGTTGCCCCGATGAGATAGGAGCGGTCATACTCGTGGTCGTGGCCGGAGAGGACCAGATCCACGTCATATTCCGCGATCAGGTCCCGCAGGCCCTCCCGAAAATTGTACACCGGCTGGTCTTTGCCGTGGACGCCGTTGGACATCATGGAATAGTGGATGAGCAGCACCGTCCAGTCGCAGCCCTCCCGATGCTCGGTAATCGCCTGGGTCAGATAGCGCCGATGCTCCTCCATATTCCGCTCATTGATATTGATGCCCAAGAAGAGGATGTTGTTCTGCACTGTCCAGAAATCCTTGGTCTGTCGATCCAGGTTGGGGGGAGTAAAAAAGGCGTATATGATTTCCGGCACATCGTGGTTGCCGCAGATGGCAAGGGTGGGCACGACCCGGGTGTGGGCGGAGCAGACGCTGAGCACATAGGGCGGCGCTTTTGTGTTGTCGTTCAAGTCGCCGGTGTGGATGATCATATCCGCGTCCCGGGCGCCGCTGCCAGAGATGATCGCATTGTCATAGAGGGCGGCTTCCTTCCAGTTGTACATGTGGGAGTCCGAGGACATGACCACCCGGAAGCTCTCCCCGGTCCGCCAGTGGAGATGATAGAACCGCTCCGGCATGTCTGCGCCCTCTTCCGCAAGGCCGTAGATATAGTCCCCCGGCTCCAGTTGGATCTTCGCGCTGTAAACGTGCAGCCCCAGCATGGCGGAATAGGCGCTCTGGGCTTTCTCCGTCCGGTGATCCTCTCCCAGTACGCCGCTTCCGTCGTCCGCGCCGTAGTGGATCACCACGGGCCGGTTGTTCATGGCGGCCCAGCGGACGACCACGCTTCCGTCCTCGCTGCCCGGCAGGAGGGTCGGGCACATGGCCTGGCCGTAGAGCACCGTCTCGGCAACATAGCCGGTAGCGACAGTGGTCACATCCCCCGCCGCGCTGCCGGAGAACAGCAGCAGACACAGCAGCAAGGCCAGAAGCCTCAGCGTTTTCTTTCTCATGCTCTCTCCTTGCGGTGCTTACAGCTCCCAGGGCGCGTTCATATAGTGGTTGAAGCGGCGCTCGTAATCCAGTTCCGTGGCGCTCTCATGGCCGGGGAAGACCTCGTAATCCCCGGGCAGGTCCCGGAGCTTTTCCAGGGAGTGGCCCAGCTCCAGCGCGTCGCTGGCGGGCAGATCATAGCGCCCGATGCTCCGGCGGAACAGGGTGTCCCCGGTGAACAGGGCGTTCTGGCAGATAAAGCTCAGACCGCCGGGGGTGTGGCCCGGGGTCTCCAGCACCTCAAAGCGCAGCACGCCGGCCTCGATCACGTCGCCCTCGGACACGAAATGGGTGTCCTCCGGCGGGTCCAGGGCCCAATCTATGCCGAAATACAGGTTGCCGATGTCCGCTTCCAGGTCCCGATGGGACATATACACCGGGGCGTGGGTGGCCTCATAGACCTCCTCCAGTCCCATGCAGTGGTCAAAATGGGCATGGGTCAGCAGAATGGCGCGCACCTTGCAGTGATGCTCCTCCAGGAAATTGAGGATCTTGTTGGAGTCCGCGCCGGGATCGATCACGGCGGTGTCCAGGGTCTCCTCGTCAAAGGCCACATAGCAGTTGGTCTGAAAATATCCTACCTCTAAGGCTTTGATGTGCATGTTTACAGCTCCCTTGTATCCAAAATAATGGTCACCGGCCCGTCGTTTTGGGACGTGACTTGCATATCCGCTCCGAATTCGCCGGTCGCAACGGTAAAGCCCGCCTCCCGGCACCTGGCCACGACCCGCTCGTAGAGGGGGATGGCTGTGTCCGGCCGGGCGGCGGCCGTAAAGCCGGGCCGGCGGGAGCGGCAGTCCGCCCAGAGGGTAAACTGGCTGACGATCAGGATCTCCGCCCCCGCGTCGGCGGGGCGGATGTTCATCTTGCCGTTTTCGTCCTCAAAGATCCGCAGGCCGCAGATCTTATCCGCGATCTTGTCCGCTTCCTTCTCCGTGTCTTCGATGTGGATTCCCAGCAGCACCAGAAAGCCCTTATCGATGGCTCCCAGGATCTCCCCCGTGCCGGTTCGAGTCACGGAAGCGCTCTTCACTCTTGTCAAAACTGCCCGCATCAGCCGTTCCCCCTGTGGATTTCCCGCACGCCCCGCACGGCGCGGATGCGTCCGATGATGATTTTCAGCGCCTCCAGATCCGGCACCTCGATGGCCACATACACCATGGCCTTGCCCTCCGGCAGGCTCCGGGCGTTCAGGGAGCGGACCTTGGAGTTCAGGGCGTTCAGCACCCCGGCGATATCCAGGATCAGTCCGTTCCGGTCCGTGCAGAGGATCCGCAGGGAGGTCAGATAGGCGCCGTCGGTATTATCCGCCCAGGAGACCCGCAGCCAGCGCCCGGACTTTTCCTCCTCCTGGAGAGAGCTCAGATAGTTGGGACAGTCCGCCCGGTGGATGGACACGCCGTTGCCCCGGGTGATGAAGCCCACGATGGGGTCCCCGGGCACCGGTGTGCAGCAGCGGGAAAACTTGATCAGGCAGTTGCCGATCCCCTCCACCAGGACGCCCTGCACCGCCTTGACGGGCTTTTCGTTCCGGCGCTCGGCGGCATCGTTCAGCTTGTCCAGGGCATTCCGGGCGTTCTGGAGCTTGGCGTTCCTGGCGATCTCGTCCTTGAAGCGGTTCACCGCCCGGGTGGCGGTCATGCCGCCGTAGCCGATGGCGGCGTACAGATCGTCCAGGGAGGTGACGGAGAGCTTTTGGGTACAGGTCTCCACCAGCTCGTCGTCATTGAGGAAGCCCGGCGCCAGTCCGGCCCGGTGGTATTCCGCGTCGAACATCTCCCGGCCCCGGAGGATGTTCTCCTCCCGCCGCTCTTTTTTCAGCCACTGGCGGATCTTGGAGCGGGCGGCGTTGGATTTGCAGAGATTCAGCCAGTCCCGGCTGGGGCCGGGGGCGGATTTGGAGGTCAGGATATCCACGATATCCCCGTTTTGCAGCGTGTAGTCAAAGGACACGATCCGCCCGTTCACCTTGGCGCCGATCATGTGGTTGCCCACGGCGGAGTGGATGATATAGGCAAAGTCGATGGGGCAGGCCCCGGCGGGCAGGTTGATCACGTCCCCCTGGGGGGTGAAGACGAACACCTCGTCGTTGAACATGTCCATCTTCAGATCGTGGACAAAGTCCCCGGCGTCGCTGTCCTGCTGAGACTCCAGCAGCCGGCGGACCCAGGCAAATTTCTCCTCGTCCCCCGCCCGGACGCCGGCCTCGCCGGACTTGTACTTCCAGTGGGCGGCGATGCCGTACTCGGCGGTGCGGTGCATGGTCCAGGTGCGGATCTGCACCTCGAACATGATGCCCTCCTCCCCGATGACGGTGGTGTGGACGCTCTGGTAGCCGTTGGGCTTGGGAGTGGCGATATAGTCCTTGAAGCGCCCGGGGACCGGGGTGAACATGTCATGGATCTGGCCCAGGACGTTGTAGCAGTCGGCAATGCTGTCCACGATCACCCGGAAAGCGCACAGATCAAAGATCTCGTCCATGGAGCGCTTCTGATTGTACATTTTCCGGTAGATGCTGTATATGTGCTTGATCCGGCCGTAGACCTTGCCCCGGATGTTCTGGACTTCCAGGCGCTTGGTGATCTTTGTCTCCACACTGTTCATGAAGCGGTCCAGTTCCTCCCGCTTGCTGTCCAGGTAGGTCATGATCTCCTGGTAGCCCTCCGGGTCCAGATACTTCAGGGACAGGTCCTCCAGCTCCCATTTGTACTTCTGCAGGCCCAGCCGGTGGGCGATGGGCGCGTAGATCTCCATGGTCTCGGTGGACTTCTCCACCTGCTTGTGGGCGGCCATGTACTCCATGGTGCGCATGTTGTGCAGCCGGTCGGCGATCTTGATGAGGATGACCCGGATATCCTTGGCCATGGCCATGAGCATCTTGCGCAGATTTTCCATCTGCTCGTCTTCCCGGCTGGTGAACTGCACCCGGGTCAGCTTGGTGACGCCCTCCACGATGTCCGCCACCTCTGTGCCGAACTGTCGGGCAATATCCGCGTAGGTCAGGGAAGTGTCTTCGATGGTATCGTGGAGCAGGGCAGCTACGATGCTGTCCTCATCCAGGCCCATCTCCGCACAGATCTGGGCAGCGGCGACCACATGGGTCACATAGGGCGTCCCCGCTTTGCGCCGCTGGCCGCTGTGGGCCAGATCCGCCACCTCAAAGGCCGCGCGGATCCGACCCAGGTCCACCCCCGGGTTATGCTCCAATATGGTGCGGGCAAGCTGTCGATATTCCAGCTCTACGATCTCTTCCGCCATCCTTCTACCTCTCTCCGGGCAGACACGCTCCGCCCGTCTCTTCTTCTCGGTCTATTATCTGTGGGGCCGCAGATCCGTGATCACCAGCTGTACGCTTCTTCTGGAGCGGAACTCGTTGATCTGGGGCTGGAACAGGATATCCGCCCTGTCCCCCGCCCGCACCGCCAGTCCGGCCTCGGTTTGGGAAAAGAACACGCAGTCATAGCTCTGGCCGAACTTCCCCAGGCGCAGGCGCAGATGCTTGCCCGCGCCGATGGGCGTCACGGCGTCCACGCTCACATCGTCCATGTACAGCAGAGGCCGGGGATTGCCGTTGCCGCAGGGCTCCAGCCGGTCCAGGGACTCCACGCCCTCCATGCTCAGATACTCCGGGCCGTCGATCAGGAGCTCCGCTTCCAGCGCGCTGTCGCTCTCGTCGGGATGGAGCCGATAGTACTCCCCCAGCCGCTCCCGGAGTTCGTCCACCTTCTCCCTGCGCAGGGTGACCCCCGCAGCCATGGCGTGGCCGCCGAAGCCGCTCAGGCAGTCCGCGCAGTCTCCCAGGGCCTCAAAGAGATTGAAGGAACCGGTGCTTCGGCAGGAGCCCTTGCCCATGTCCCCGTCCAGGCAGATCATGACGGTGGGCACGCCGTAGGCGTCCGACAGCCGGGACGCCACGATGCCGATCACCCCCGGGTGCCAGCCCTCCGCGGCCAGCACGATGGGGCCTCTGGGCCGCTCGCCCCGGAGCATTCCCAGGGCGTCCTGCCAGATCTCCTGCTCCAGAGCCTGCCGCTCCCGGTTTTTCCGGCACAGCTCAAAGGCCAATTCCGAAGCCTGCCGCCGGTCCGTGGCCTCCAGCAGGTCCACCGCCAGCTTGGCCTGGCCCAGGCGTCCGGCGGCGTTGATCCGGGGGGCCAGGGTATAGCCCACCACCGAGGCGGTCAGGCGCTTGTCCGCCGCCCCCGCCTCCTCCAGCAGCGCCAGAAAGCCCGGGCGGCAGCGCCGGGTGCTGATCTGCCGCAGGCCGTAGCGGGTGATAAAGCGGTTTTCCCCCAGCATGGGCATCACGTCCGCCACCGTGCCCACCGCCACCAGGTCCGCGTAGCGCTCCAGCATCCGGCGGGAATCCCCGTCCATGGCGCAGCACAGCTTGAAGGCCACGCCCACGCCGGCCAGCATGGTCCCCGCCGGGCCGTTGTCCGGCCGCTTGGGGTCCACCACCGCCTCCGCGGCGGGCAGCTCGTCCTGGCACTCGTGGTGGTCGGTGATGATCATATCCACGCCCAGAGAGGCGGCGTACTCCACCTCCCGGACATTGGTCACGCCGCAGTCTACCGTGATGATCAGGCTGACGCCCTTTTGGTAGAGCGCGTCGATGGCATCGGTGTTCATGCCGTAGCCCTCGGTGAGCCGGTTGGGGATATAAAGCTCACAGCGCAGCCCCTGCCGGCGGAGATAGTCCGCCATCAGGCAGCCGGCGGTGATGCCGTCCACGTCATAATCGCCGTAGACCGCCACATGCTCCCCCATGGCCACCGCCCGGCTGAGCCGCTGCACGGCGCTGACCATATCCGTCAGCGCCAGGGGATCTTCCAGCAGCTCCGCCCCGCCGCCCAGGAAGGCCTTTGCCTCTGTCTCCGACTCCATGCCCCGCAAGGTCAGTATGGCCGCCAGCAGGGGCGGGCAGCCGGAGGCGCGCAGTCCGGGGGCGATCACCGGGCCGCGGGAGGGCGTTTTCCAGTTTGCGTATTTCATCTGCTTTCCCTCTTTTTCTTACTAACCTTGAATTTTAGCAGAAAGGCAGGCGATGCGCAAGGCGTTTCCTTGACAGGGGCGAAAAATAAAAGTAAACTTGGGGAAAAATCGACCGGTAGCAAGGGAGGCGTTTTATAATGCAGTGGATGGAGTGCACCGTTCCGGCAGGTCAGGACCCGGAGAGCGTCTGCGACAGGCTCGCTACGTGCGGCGTGGGCGGCATGTCGGTGGAGGATGAGCGGGAGTTCCGGGACTTTCTGGAGCAGAACCGGGCGTACTGGGACTATGTGGACCGGGAGCTGGAGCAGCGCTTTGCCGGGCTGTCCCGGGTCAAGTTCTGGCTCAGCAGCGACGAGGAGGGCGCTGCCGTCCTCGCCGCGGTCCGGAACGCCGGCTTTGCCCCGGAGATCTCCCTGATCGCGGATGAGGACTGGGAGAATAACTGGAAGCAATACTACAAGCCCCTGCCCATCGGGGAGCGGCTGCTGGTGGTCCCCGCCTGGGAGGAGGTCTCTCCGGAGGGGCGCATCCCCCTGCGGCTGGACCCGGGCCTGATCTTCGGCACGGGCAGCCATCCCACCACCCGCATGTGTCTGGAGGCGCTGGAATCCCTGGTAACGCCGGAGGCCCGGGTACTGGACCTGGGCTGCGGCAGCGGCATCCTCTCCATCGGGGCGCTGGTACTGGGCTGCCGGGAGGCCGTGGGCTGCGATATCGACCCCAAGGCCCCGGACATTGCCATGGAAAACGCCGCGCTCAACGGCATCGGCCCGGACCGCTACCGGGTATACGCCGGGGACGTGCTCACCGACGAGGGCATGCGCCGCTCTTTGGGCCGGGATTACCCCATCGTCCTGGCCAACATCGTGGCGGACGTGATCATTCCTCTGGCCCCCATCTCCCGTCGTTTTCTCTCCGGCGGCGGCGTGTTCGTCACCTCCGGCATCATCGAAGGGCGGCAGGACGAGGTCGCCGCCGCTCTGCGCTCGGCGGGCTATGCCATTACAGGGCATTTTTGTCAGGAGGATTGGCATTGTTTTGTCTGCGAGGCGGGCATACTACCCCTGTAAACTTTTTTACGGAGGTGGTCCTTTTGGACAGCAAGCAGTTTTTGATGGGAATGGGCCTGGGCATGCTGGCCGGCGGCGCGGTGGGACGCATGCTCCCCCGAAAGCAAAACCCCGGCAAACACATGGTCAGCCGGGCCCTGCGGAGCATGGGAGATGTGATCGACGAGGTTTCCACCGTCATCGGAAAATAAGAAAAGCAGGATGGCCGGCCCCGGTGGGGTCGGCCATTTGATTTGTTTTTCAGCCGGCGAAGGCGTTTGCCGGGAGAGACGCTGCGTCAAAGATCAGCAGCCGGTCCAGCCAGCAGCCCCGGCGGATACTCCAGGCCGCCAGCTCCAGCTCCGTATCCAGGCTCTCCACCGGCACGGTAAAGCACATGTCTCCTTCCTCGTTCCACTGGAAGGGGATCAGCTCCTCCTCGGGAGCTTCCAGGGCTTGGGCGGCGGTGCCGGCGTACAGCTCGCCGCAATCCCGGCCCTCCATGGTCAGCACCGCGATCATCTGTCCGTCGGCCACGAAGAGTTCCGCGCTCTTCACGGTAAAGCGGGAGGAGCTGGACAGCACGCGGATGGGATAAGTCCCGGCTATCAGGGCGGGCTGCCGGCTCTCCCCGGTCTCCGCGGGCTCCGCCTCTTCCGCGGGTTCGGTCTCTTCCGCGGGCTCCGCTTCTTCCGCAGGCTCTGTCTCTTCGGCGGGTTCCGCCTCTTCCGCGGGTTCCGTCTCTTCCGCGGGCTCCGCCTCTTCCGCGGGCTCCGCCTCTTCCGCGGGCTCCGCCTCTTCCGCGGGCTCCGCCTCTTCCGCAGGCTCCGCCTCTTCCGCGGGCTCCGCCTCTTCCGCGGGTTCCGCCTCTTCCGCGGACTCCGCCTCTTCCGCGGGCCCTGTCCACACCGCCAGGACTTCGTCCAGGCTCTGGGCTTTCTTCAGTCCGGTGATGAACAGCTCCCGGACGCCGCTGTACTCGCCCAGGCCGTGGGAGACGATCTCCACCTCCAGCCCGGCGGCCTCCGCCGCGGCCTGCCAGGGTTCCAGCCCCTTCAGCACGTCCTCATCGGCGGTCAGGCTCAAGGGCACCAGGGCCAGGCGCTTGATATCGGCCCCGGCGATCCGGGAGAGAATGTCCTCCCGCTCCTCCTCCCGGCCCACGAAGAGCGGCAGTTCCCGGTCGGCCCCGAGGGCCGTCTGGAACAGCTCCAGCTGCTCCGGGTCCTCCCCCTCTCCGGCCACGAATACCATCGCCGCGTCCCGGCGCATCCGGCTGCGCAGCTCGGTGCGCATCAGAGCGGTGACCAGGGACGAGCCGTCCTCTTCCCCGATCAGGGGCGGGGCGATACGCACGGAGGCAAACTCTCCCGCCTTTTCCGCTGCGGTCTCCGCCAGGGCGCGGTACTCCTCTCCCCGGGTCAGCAGCAGCGGCGAAATGGTCAGGTCCGTCACCCCATCGTCCGCCAGCCGGTCCAGCGCCTGGGCCAGGGTGTCCTCTCCGGCGGCCCGGGCGGCGGTTTCGGAGAGGAAGGCCCGGCGGATCTCGTAGCGGGGGTGGGCCCGCAGCAGGGCCTTATCCACCGCCGCCACGGTCTGCTCCAGAGCCTCTTCGTCGGCGGTGCCGGGGCTGACGGTGAGGATCACGGGCCTTGCCGTATCCGCCGCCAGGGCGGCGGAGGCGAAGCCGAGCATCAGGATCAGGCTCAGAGCCAGCGCCGCCAGGGCGTGCAGCTTCTTCATCTTCATGGAAAATGCCTCCTTGTAAGGAAAAACACCACGGCATAGGAGCCTATGCCGTGGATGAAAATCAGCGATTCGTCAGGCGGCGGGGGTCAGGGCCTCCGCCACGTCTTCCAGGGTCTCCTCCGCTTTGTCGGTCACACCGGCCTCTTTGGCCGCGCGGGTGGCGCAGAAGGAGCAGACGTCAGAGTGGTGGGTCTCCACCGCGTCCTGCAGGGTGCCGGACTCCACATTGTTGGAGTTGCGGATGGCCTGGCAGTCCCGGTAGTAGTGATGCTTATAGCCGTACTTGGTGAAATATACCTCGGAATCGGAGTGGATGCCGAAGTCCTCGCTCTCTTCCAGCACCTCGTTCACCGCGTCCTGGGTGGTGGGGTGGTAGTCCGCAGAGGCCGCGGAGGCCGCCAGGAACACCACCGCCAGAACGGCGGTCACCAGCTTTTTGGTCTTCTCGTCGATCTTATCGTTCTTCTGCAGCAGGATGATGACCAGGGGAGCAAAGATGATGCCCGCCATCACAACGCCCAGCTGGTTCCACAAAAACTGGATGATCTTGTTGTGGGATTTGGTGGGGTGGATATGGTTGGCCTTCACCCACAGCCGGGCGGCGATCACGCACAGCACGCCGGCTACCACGATGTCCACGATGCACTCGACCACATTGTTCATGAAGAGCATCCGGACGGCGCCGAAGGGCAGGTTCAACTCCCCGATCTGGGGCAGGTACATGGCCACCGCCGCCAGTGCCCACAGCACAAAGGCGATGACGCGCAGGATGACTGTGTTTTTCTTAACGCCGGTTTCCTGTTCCTCCAGCTGCGCCGCGGCCGCCTTCAGATCCGCCGCGGTGGGCTTGCGCTTGGCCCCGGTCTGGGGGGTGGGTTTGTTCTCCGCCATTTCTCATACCTCCTGTTTTGGCCCCTCACGGCCTTTTCGATGATTATAGCAGAGCTTTGAGAAAAATTCAATCGCGGGAAAACTCTTTATTGAAAAAAGACAAAGAAGAGAGTAATATATGTGGTATCAAGGAGAAATATTTTTTCCGCCAAGAAAAGGAGAATGCATAATGGATATCAACGAACTGTTTGACAAAAAGACCCTGGACGCCATTCTGGCCGACGCCAAGGACTCCGGCATTGACGCCAAGGATGTGGAAAAAGTACTCCAGACCATTCCCAACGGCGGCAAGGCCGTCCCCACCCGCGGCGCCAGCACGGAGGGCGAGCTGGTCAGTCTCCTGGGCGAGGACCAGGACCTCTCCTCTCAGGAGATCGCCGACGCCACCGGTGTGGAGCGGGGCAAGGTGAACAGCATCCTGCTGCTGGCCGCTCCCTTTATCCTCAAGTACCTCTTCTCCGGCAACTCCCAGAGCAGCAACAGCGGCTCCCTTCTGAGCGCGCTCCTGGGCGGCGGTCAGAGCGTCCAGCAGCAGAACCAGGGCCTGGGTGGCCTGGGCTCTCTCATGAACCTGATGGGCGGCATGTCCCAACCCCAGTACAGCCAGAACAACTCTCTCCTGGGCTCCCTGCTGGGCGGACAGCAGCAACCCCAGTACTACAGCAACAACAATACCTCCGCTCTTCTCAACTCCCTTCTGGCCCAGCAGCAGCCCCAGCCGCTCCAGTCCCTGGGGCAGCAGAACCAGGGGATGGATCTGAGCTCTCTCATGAATCTGATGGGCGGCGCGGCCCAGCCCCAGCAGACCCAGCAGAGCGGCGGCGGGCTGATGAACATGCTCTTCAACCTTCTGGGCGACACCGGCAAGTGAGGCGCCGCCATGGACAGAAAACCGCGCACACATGAAAAGAAATCCTACGGTCAGTCCGTCCATGTGAACAAGACCGACCGGGTGGACACCCCCCACGGACCGGTAGGCGCCGGCGGGCGTCCCGGCAGCGGCGGCTCCTACAACTCGTCCCGTCCGGGCGGCTCCTCCCGTCCGGGACCCAGCCGGGCGGCCCGGGGCGGACTGATCTCCTCCCCCATTCTGCTGATCCTGGCCTTCCTCCTGCTCAGGGGCTGCGGCAGCTTCGGCAGCTCCCAGCAGAGCTATTACAACACGCCCTCTCAGACCGTAGTCACCCAGGCCCCCGTGGTCACCGCCGCGCCTACCCAGGCCCCTGTGGTCACCCAGGCCCCCACGGCCGCGCCGGTCGCCAGCGCCTCCCAGCGCAGCCGCTTCTACACCCCCCTGGGCGGCGGCCGCGACACCGTGACCGTCATGGTGTATATGTGCGGCACGGACCTGGAATCCAGCTACGGCATGGCCACCAGCGATCTGCAGGAGATGGTCAGCGCCAGGATCGGCAGCAACGTGAACGTCCTGGTGGAGACCGGCGGCTGCAAGCTGTGGAAAAACAAGATCGTCTCCAACTCCACCAACCAGATCTACAAGGTGGAGAGCGGCGGCGTACGTCTGGTGAAGGACGCCATCGGCTCCAAGGCCATGGTGAAGCCCGACACCCTTGTTGAGTTCATCCAGTTCTGCAACAAGAACTACCCGGCGAACCGGCGGATCCTGATCTTCTGGGATCACGGCGGCGGCTCCGTCTCCGGCTACGGCTACGATGAGCTGTACAAAGCCTCCGGCTCCATGGACCTGGCGGAGATCGGCCAGGCTTTGAAGGCCGCGGGGACCACCTTTGACTGGATCGGCTTTGACGCCTGTCTGATGGCCACGCTGGAGACCGGCATGGTCTGCGCCGACTACGCCGACTATATGATCGCCTCCGAGGAGAGCGAGCCCGGCACCGGCTGGTATTACACCAACTGGCTGACCTCCCTGTCCAACAACACCTCCCTGGATACCGTGACCCTGGGCAAGCAGATCGTGGACGACTTCATCTCCACCAGCACCAAGGCCAGCGCCAGCGCCAAGGTGTCCCTGTCGTTGGTCGACCTGGCCCAGCTGCAGGCCGCGGTGCCCGCGCCTCTGCGGGCTTTCTCCACCTCCACCAACCGGATGATCCAGAACAAGGAATACGGCACCGTCTCCAACGCCCGGGCCGGCGCCCGCCAGTTTGCCCAGAGCAGCCGCATCAACCAGATCGACCTGGTGGACTTTGCCAACCGCATCGGCACGGCCGACGCCAAGGCCCTCTCCCAGGCCATCCTGGGCTGCGTGAAGGTGAACAACACCAATATCTCCCACGCCTACGGCCTGTCCGTCTACTTCCCCTATGAGAGCATGAACAGCGTGAAGGCCGCTGTGAGCACCTTCAACAGCGTGGGCATGGACGCCGAGTACACCAAGTGCATCACCAGCTTTGCCTCCCTGCTGTCCTCCGGCCAGGTGGCGGCCTCCTCTTCCTCCTACGGCGGCGGCAGCGGCGGCTACGGTCTGGATCTGACCGGCCTGCTGAACTCCTACCTGGGCAGCAGCTACCCCTCCGGCAGCTCCTACTCCGCCGGCAGCAGCGCCTACGGCAGCACCAATCCCCTGGGCGCCCTGCTGGGCGCCGCCTCCGGCAGCACCCAGCCCCCGAGCAGCGCCGGCATCGACCCCACCGCCATCATGTCGCTGCTGAGCGCCTTCTCCGGCCGCAGCATGCCCAGTGAAATGGACTGGGCCGACACGGAGTTGATGGCCCGGAGCGCCGAATTCGTGGCCGAGAACCTGATCGACCCCGCCGATCTGGTGCTGACCGTCCGGAACGACGGCAGCCGGGTGCTGAGCCTGACCGCCGAGCAGTGGGACCTGATCCAGACCGTGGAGCTGAACGTCTTCGTGGACGACGGCGAGGGCTATCTGGATATGGGTCTGGACAACGTGGACTTCGACTTTGAGGGCGACGACTTGGTGATGAAATACTCCGGCGACTGGATGTGCCTGAACGGCGTGCCGGTGGCCTATTATCTGGACAGCGAGACCGACGACGAGGCGGGCTACACCGTCCGGGGCCATATCCCGGCCCTGCTGAACGGGGAGCTGGTGAATCTCCAGGTGGTGTTCGACGACGAGAATCCCACCGGCGCGGTCACCGGCGTGCAGCCCATGTACGACGACGGGGAGATCCAGGTCCTGGCCAAGGGCGAGCTGGCCCTGGAGCAGGGCGACAAGCTGGAGTTCCTGGCGGACTACTACCTCTACGACGGCAGCTACGGCGGCACCTACAAGATCGGCACCGTCCTGACCGTGGGCGCGAAGGGTCTGGATCTGAGCTATGAACATCTGGACGAGACCGTGAGCGTCACTTATCGTCTGACGGATATTTACAACAACCACTACTGGACCCCCGCCTGGGTGCAGTAAAAGACAGCAAAAAACGGACCTCGGGAAACAAAATGCTTCCCGAGGTCCGTTTTTTTATGGATTTACAGCAGGCCCAGCAGATACGGGATCGTTTTTTCGAATTCCACGCCGTAGTCCACATGCTCCGGGTCGGCCAGGGTGACGCGGATGGTCTCCGTGGTGTAGTCGCAGGCGATATCCAGCGCCTGCAGAAAGCTCTTCCCCAGCACCAGGGCGGCAAAGAAGGTGCTGGCCCAGAGATCGCCGGTGCCGTGGAATTTGGCCGGCTGTTCGGTCTTGTAGGTCTGGAAATACTCTCCGGTGGCGCTGTCCAGGGCGTAGGCCCCCAGCTTCCCCTTTTCCAGGGAGATGCCGGTCAGCACCGCCTTTCGGCAGCCCAGGGCGCAGAGCTTTTGGAGGGTCTCGCGCACATAGGCCTCGTCGTACTCCGTCCGGTAGGGCTCCCGGAGCAGGAAGGACGCCTCCGTCAGATTGGGCACGATCACATCGGCCATGGCGCAGACAGAGCGCATTTCGTCCGCGAACTCCTGGGTGAAGCCGGGATAGAGCTTGCCGTTATCGGCCATACAGGGGTCTACCACCACCAGCTTGCCCTCTCCGAACTCCCGGAACAGAGCCTTGGCCAGGCCCAGCTGCTCAAAGGAGCCCAGGTAGCCTGTGTATACCCCGTCAAAGGCAAAGCCCTCTTTTTTCCAGTGGTCCATGATGGGGTTGATCTCCCCGGTCAGGTCATGGAAGGTGAAGCCCCGGAACATGGTGTGGGTGGACAGTACCGCGGTGGGGATCACGCCGCACTCCACGCCCATGGCGGAGATCACCGGCAGGGCCACGGTGAGGGAGCATTTGCCTACGCAGGACACATCTTGCATGGTAACGATTCTTTTCATTGGAAATCCTTTCTCCGGGAAACAGCGGGTATGGGTCAAAACAGCACTTCGGGATAGACGCCCTGCTCTGTCAGACGGTGGAGCGCGGCGGCGGTGTAGGCCCGGTCCTCTTTGTAGGTCATGCCGAACCAGACCTCATCGGTGGTGGCGGCGTCCACGCTCAGTGTGCCGGCGGCGATCATGTCTCCCACCATGGTGGGCAGCAGGCACTCGCTCTTCAGCTCCCGGCCTTTGTCGGAGCGGAGGAAATCGTGGAAATACGTCTCCATCTCCTCCAGTGCCCAGGGGGTGAAGCCCCAGAAGTTCATGCTCACCGGGCTCTCGCTGTCCAGCGGGACTCCCGCCTTATCGGTGTGGAAGGAGCGGATGGAGCCGTCGGCGGCCAAGCCGATCTCATAGGTCTCTTCCACGGAGGTCATCTTTCCGCCGCCGAGGGAGCAGACGCCCCGGGTGACGGTGCCGTAGTCACTGACGGTGTTTTTCAGCTTGTAGGCCACCATGCAGGCTTCGCCCCGCTCCGGCAGCGCGTTCAGGAGCCGCATCATCTCTTTGTAGGCGCCGGGGCCGTAGTAGTCGTCCGCATTCACCACGGCGAAGCGGCCTTGGATCAGGTCCTTGCAGGCCAGCACGGCGGGCACGGTGCCGTAGGGCTTTTTCCGGCCATCGGGCATGGTGTACCAGTCGGGCAGGGAGTCAAAGCTCTGGAAGGCGTAGGACACGCTGGTCTTCTTCTCCAGCCGGTCGCCGCAGACCTCCTTGAAGTCGGCGAGCATCTCCGGCTGCAGCACGATGACAAAACGGTCAAAGCCCGCCGCCATGGCGTCGTGGATGGTGTACTCCATCAGGATCTCCCCGGTGGGACCCACCTTTTCGATTTGCTTGGCGCTGCCGTAGCGGGAGGCCAGTCCCGCCGCCATAACTACCATGGTTGTTGCCATATTCCTATCTCCTTTCGCCCCCTTTTGGGGGGACAATTCGTTTTCATTTTAATACGCGCTGATCTCCATGCCCTCGTCGTCCCGGCCCTTTTCGATGGCGCGGATCTGGGCCCAGTAGCCGTAGTCCTCGCTGACGCGGACATACACCCGTTCCCCCGCCCGGCGGCCCATCACCGCCTGACCCAGGGGGGATTCCTTGCTGATCCGGTTCTCCAGGGGGTTCTGCCGCAGAGTGGTGACGAACTGCACGATCATCTCTTCCTCCTCGTCCTCCACGAAGAGCGTCACCTTGTCAAACAGCCCCACCACATCGTCGGCCGAACGGGCGTCGATGACCACGGCGGAGGCGAGCATCTGCTTGAGATAGCGGATGCGGCTCATGTTCTTGCGCTGCTCCGCCTTGGCGGATTTATACTCAAAGTTTTCGCTCAGGTCGCCGAAGCCCCGGGCCGTTTTCACGTCTTCCAGTATCTTGGGCATCAGCACGGTTTCCCGCATCTCCAGCTCCTGGCGCATTTTTTCCATATCCACCGCCGTCAGCTCGTCATGCATTTTCTGTCCACTTCTCCCTTTTTTCTGCTAATTGAATATTATATCATATCCTTCCGTGAAATTCAATCCTCCGGCGGGATATTCAGGGCCAGGGCGCTGTTGGTGTAGTTCCGGTCCGCCGTGACCTCCCGGATCAGCTCCATCCAGGGAGGCAGGGGCGTCTCCTCTTCCGCCGAGCCCATCTCCACCTCGCAGAAGGCCTGGCGCTCCCAGAAGGGGAACAGGTCGATCTCCAGGGTGTGTCCGCCGTAAGGGACACACCAGCGGGTCTTTTCGATGCTCTGCCGTTTCCCGTCCGCTTCACGCAGCAGCTCCTGCGCCTCGCAGGGCGTGATCTCCCTCTCCCGCTCGATCCGCGTGAGATCGTCGAGCCGGAGCTTTTCGGTGTAGTACCAGTGCTCCTGCCCCTCAAAGCGGCTGCAGCGTACCCGCCGGTTCTCCCCCTGGGGTCCGGGCAGCAGATAGGTCTGCCGGATCCGGATGCATCGCAGGCTCTCGGCGCGCAGCAGCTCCTCCGGAGGGCGCCGGATCAGGAATTTTCTCTCGATCTCCAGGGGCTCACCCCGGGCGTTTTCAGGCATTGCTTCTCCGTCCTTTCGGCAAAAACGGCCCGCGTTATGAAAACGCGGGCCTCTTTCCTTTTCCTCGTTTTACATTCTCTGCAGCCGGTAGATCATGCCGGTGACCTCGCCGCACAGGGCGGGAGATCCGGGGGCGATGCTGTTGCCGTCCCGGAGAGGCAGCAGCCCGTTTTCCACCGCCCAGCGCACCGCTGTCCGGTTTTCGCCACTGACCTGTCCTCCGTCCGCCCAGGGGCTGAGATCGCCTCCGGAGGCGATGTTCAGGCCCTTCAGCGCCGCATAGCGCCAGAGGATACAGGCGGCCTCCTCCCGGGTGACGGTACTGTTCACGCCGAAGCTGCCGTCCGCCCGGCCGGAGATCAGTCCGGTGGCGGCGGCCCAGATCACCGCCTGGTCCATCTCCGAGCTGCCGGACATGTCCGTAAAGCCGCCGGGAAGGCCGGTCACCTGGCGTCCGCTGAGGACCCACAGGGACTGGGCCAGCATCCCTCTGGTGACGGGCGCGCCGCTGCCGCCCGCCGTGAGCAGCGGGAGGGTGGTGGCCTCCGTCATGGCCGAGGGAGTGGCGGCCGGCGCCGGGGTAGATGCCGGGGTCGGGACCTGTGTGGGAGCGGGTGTGGGGGCAGCCGTAGGCGCCGCCGTGGTCTCCGCCGCCGGGATCTCTTCCGCCGGTGCCTCCGTGGCCGGGGCCTCCGCAGCCGGAGCGGGGGTAGCCGTCGGGGCGATGGCCGGTTCGTTCCCCGCGTCTACGCAGATGTGGAACTGGGCCGGCGTCAGGCGGGATTCGCTGCCTGCCAGGCCCTGGAGGGAGAAGCTGCAGACGCCCTGTCCCTCACCGTTGGGGGTAAAGCTGAACTCCACTGTGTGGGGATTGTACTTATCGCTGGTCAGGTATTCGGAGGCGCCGTACCATACAAAGCTCTCCGCCGCGCTCTCCCGGCCGTTGACCTGGGAATGGACCAGGGCCTGAGGCGTCCCCCCGGTCTGGACCAGGGCCTCGTCAAACACCACGCGGAAGCGGTAGCTGACGCCCCGGCGCAGGGTCTCCCCGGTGGCCAGCACATGGCTGGTGCCGCTCTCCACGCAGTCCCGGGAATAGATCAGCGGGCCGGTCTGATAGGTGGTGTCGCCCCGCACATAGTCGCTGACGGCCATCAGCGAGCTGAGCCCGCCGTTATTCTGCAGGCCGTTCCAGTCGGCGGTCAGGGCAAACACGCTGGCCCCTCCCGTCCCGGCCACCAGAGTGCTGCCGGAGAGCTGCACCACGGTCCCGTCCGTGGTCCCGGCAAGTCTCTCCCAGGAACCCAGGGCGGCAGTCCCGCTCTGGCTGTGGCACCGGACCAGGGTATAGGGGCACTCCGCCGCGCTCTGTCCGTTATAGCTTACCCGGTAATAGGGGTTGTCATCCTTCACCGCCAGCCAGCTGCCGTTTTCCTGCCAGGCGTAGTGCAGCACGGGCTCCACCCCGTTGGCGGCGTTTTTATATCCGGCCAGATATACCCGGATGCGGGTGGTCTCCCCCTCCGGCAGCGCCTGGGCGCGGGAACGGACGGGGAGGATCTCCACGGAGTAGGTGGCCAGGAGATTGGCCTCCGTATAGGGCTCGGAGCCCATCTTTTTGCTGATGTCCTTGCCGAAGTAATTGTAGTTGTAGCCCTCTCCGGTGTAGTTCAGGCCTACGGTGTAGGCAAACATCTCCGCCAGGTTCTTGGCCGCGTTGCTCACGCCGTTTTCATCCGTGGTCAGGGCATCGGTGCCGAAGTGGGCCCGGTCCGCGGTGTACAGCCGCAGAATGTCCCGGAAGCTCAGCTTGTCCACCACCAGGCCGTTCTGGTTGGCGGCAGAAGCTTTGACAGGCAGCGCGGAGCAGAGCAGCAGCACACACAGCGCTGCCGCCAGGATCCGGAGTCCTCTTTTTTCTCTCCCTGCCATCCGTCATCCCTCGTTTCGTTACCATAATCAGTTAACGAAATTAACATAATGTAATTGTAACATAGCACACGATTTTCCATAAATCGTTACTAATTGGCAACATTTTACATTATTTTTTTCCAATTTTCTCCAAGGCTGCCACAATTTACGGTGGTTTCAGCCAAAACTTTGCCCAAGATAGAGAAAATGGCAGAAAAATGGTCCGCGCCGACAGGCGCGGACCATAATCCATAATTCAAAATTATTTCACGAAAATTATGTCGCCTTCTCCAGATATCGGCAGGCAGCCAAAGCGGCGGCGGCTCCGTCTCCCACGGCGGTGGCCAGCTGCCGCACGGTTTTTTCCCGGCAGTCCCCGGCCACGAAAATGCCGTCCCCGCTCTCTCCGTTCTCCCCCGCCAGGGCGTAGCCGCTCCGGCTCAGATGCAGCACATTGGCAAAGCCGGAGAGCGCCGGCTCCCGGCCCACGGAGACGAACAGGGCCCGGACCTCCAATCGCCGGGTCTGGCCGTCCGTCCGGTCTCGGAGCTGCAGGGCCGAAAGCTCTCCCTCCCGGGTTTCAAAGCCCTGCACCTCCATGGGTGTGAGGATCTCCACGTTCTCCTTTTCCCGGAGGGCCTGCTGCTTGGTCCGGTCCCCCCGGAACTGCTCCCGCCGGTGGATCACATACACCCGGCGGCAGATCCCGGCCAGCAGCAGGGCCTCCTGCAGGGCGCTGTCCCCGCCGCCTACCACGGCCACGTCCTGGTCGGCGTAAAAGGCCCCGTCGCACACCGCGCAGCAGCTCAGTCCCCGGCCCAGCAGCTCCGCCTCCCCGGGGAGCCCCAGAGCCCGGTGCCGGGCGCCCAGGGCCAGGATCACGGCCCTGCCCTGGTAAACCTCCCCTTCCTCGGTGGCAACCAGCTTCACGTCGCCCCGGGTCTCCACGGATACGGCGGTGCCGAACTCCACCTCCGTGTCCAGGTCCATGACCTGGGCGGCCATCTGTTCGGCCAGGGCCTCCCCCCGGATAGAGGGGATGCCGGGGTAATTCTCCACCAGAGGGGCCAGGGCGATCTGCCCGCCGAAGCCCTCTTTTTCCAGCAGAAGGACTCTCTTCCCGTTGCGCCGGGCGTAGAGGGCGGCGGTCAGTCCCGCCGGACCCGCCCCGACGATGATGATATCATACATGCTGTCCTCTCCTTTTTGTCTGAAGGAAAAGAGAGGGGCTGCGACCCCTCTCTTTTCCTGCTTTGTATATGGGTCCCCGCGGGGTGTTTCGGATCGACTGTCGGGATGATCTCGTTCTCCCTCGCGGCGATATAAACAGGATCATCGGGCTTGAGGACTCTCCGGGTTGGGGACGCCGGTCTTTTTTACCGGGCTTTATAGAATACCAGCAGACCGGCAATGCCGAGAATCAGCAGGATGACGGTGCTGATCCCCATCGTTCTCCCGCCCTTGTTTTCGTTCTTCACGGAAGTTTCCGGCGTGGCCGTGGGAGCAGCCTCCGTCTCGGTGTTTTCTGCCTCCGTCTCGGTGTTTTTCGCAGGTTCCCCGTCGACGGCAGTCTCGGGAGAGGTTTCCGACTCTTCCTCCGGCGCCGGCGTGGAAACGGCCTCGGGTTCAGGGCTGGGGGTGGGATTGTTCCTCAGGATGTGGTGGGTCGTCTGATCGTACCATCTGAGACCGACAAATCCGTCATGCAGGGAGTTGCCGGAGTTGAAATACCAGCCCGCGAAGTTCCCGTCGTCCAGGAAAACAAATCCCCAGGAGTTCCTGTCTTCCGAGACCTTTTCGTCCATATCCAGACTGAGGAAGTGGGCGTCGCCATCGCGCATGTACCACTCACCCACCCTGCCTCTGGACATACGCTCAAAGGGCTCGGCGTCCCCTTCGATCGAGTAGACGACGGTGACGTAATCGTTCAGGTGCGGGCACTCGGTCTGCAATGCGTTCTCGCTGACGAGGCGGCTGGTATAGATATGCCCGTTGTGGATGTATCCCTTCCGGTGCATATCGTAGTTGTTGCTGCCGTCGTTCAGGAAAAATTCATTTTCATTGGAGGCCAGGGTAATGTCCGGGGTGAAATAATACTGCTCGTTCTCCACGTTGAAGGGGATCGCGTACGTGAGGATCTTGCTGCTGTCTGCCACATGGGTGGCTTCTTTTCTCGCGAAATACACATCCACCGCAGCTTCGGTCAGCTGTCTCTGGAAGTCGTTGCTGTACGCCTTGCCGGTCATAGGGAGAAGGGAAATTGTCAGGATCACCATGATCAACAGGGAACAGACGCGTTTTTTTGCTTTCATGTCTTCGCCTCTCTTCTCTCATATTGCCATACGGCCGGGTTTCTTTTCCCTTTGAGGTATCGCCGACGTCAGCTCACCTTCTGGCCGGCATCCTGCACCAGCTTTTTGATTTCGGCCACGCCGTAGTACTTTTCAAAGTGCTCCCCGTCCGTGATGATCATGGTGGGGGCGCCCTTGATGCCGTACTGGCGGCAGAGCTCCGGGTACTCCTCGGCGGTCAGATTCTCGTAGTCGAAGCCCGCCTTGTCCAGGATCTTTTCCGCCACCCGGCAGTTGGGGCAGGTGGTGCGGGTGAAGAGGGTGGCCTTCCGCTGGCCGCGCACGCTGCCCAGGTCCTCGGGCTGCACGCCGCCCACGGTATCGTCGCAGGCGCAGGTGTCCTCCGTCACCGCCACATGGCTGCCGTGGAAGTGGGAGAGGCCCAGATCGTACTCCTTACGGTCCTTGTACTCCTGCACCTTGCCGTCGTTCCAGTTCTGCACCGGGCGGTAGTAGCCGGTGATCCGGCTCCATACCTCGGTCTTGGCGCCGCAGATGGGGCACACTCCCTGCTCGCCGCTCAGATAGCCGTGTTCCTGGCACACGGAATAGGTGGGGCTCATGGTGTAATAGGGCAGCTTGTAGTTCTCGGCGATCTTCCGCACCAGATCCGCCGCGGCCCGCCAGTCAGGCAGCTTCTCGCCCAGGAAGGCGTGGAACACGGTGCCGGAGGTGTAGAGGGTCTGGAGATCGTCCTGGATGTCCAGAGCGGTGAAGATATCCTCGGTGTAGCCCACGGGCAGGTGGGAGCTGTTGGTGTAGTAGGGAGTGCCGTTCCGGTTGGCGGTGATGATGTCGGGATAGCGCTCCACATCGTGCTTGGCCAGGCGAAAGCAGGTGCTCTCTGCGGGGGTGGCCTCCAGGTTGTAAAGGTCACCGTACTGCTCCTGGTAGTCCTTCAGGCGCTCGCGCATGTGGTTGAGCACGTCCTTGGTGAACTCCTGGGCCTCGGGCTCGGTCAGGTCCTTGCCGATCCACTTGGCGTTCAGGCAGGCCTCGTTCATGCCCACCAGGCCGATGGTGGAGAAATGGTTTTCAAAGGTGCCCAGATAGTACTTGGTGTAGGGGTAGAGACCCGCCTCCATCAGCTGGGTGATCACTTTCCGCTTGGTCTTCAGGGAGCGGGCGGCCACGTCCATCAGGTGGTCCAGCCGCTGGTAGAAGTCCTGCTCATCCTTGGCCAGGTAGGCGATCCGGGGCATGTTGATGGTGACAACGCCCACGCTGCCGGTGCTCTCGCCGGAGCCGAAGAAGCCGCCGGACTTTTTGCGCAGCTCCCGCAGGTCCAGACGCAGGCGGCAGCACATGCTGCGCACGTCGTTGGGCTCCATGTCGGAGTTGATGTAGTTGGAGAAATAGGGGGTGCCGTACTTGGCGGTCATACCGAAGAGCAGGCGGTTGTTCTCCGTCTCGCTCCAGTCAAAGTCCTTGGTGATGGAGTAGGTGGGGATGGGGTACTGGAAGCCGCGGCCGTTGGCGTCGCCCTCGGTCATGATCTCGATGAAGGCCTTGTTCACCATGTCCATTTCCCGCTTGCAGTCGCCGTAGGTGAAATCCATCTCCTTGCCGCCCACGATGGCCGGCTGGTCCCGCAGGTCCGCGGGCACGGTCCAGTCCAGCGTGATGTTGGAGAAGGGGGCCTGGGTGCCCCAGCGGGAGGGGGTGTTCACGCCGAAGATGAAGGACTGGACGCACTGCTTGACTTCCTTCTGGCTCAGGTTGTCCACCTTGACGAAGGGGGCCAGGTAGGTGTCAAAGCTGGAGAAGGCCTGGGCTCCGGCCCACTCGTTCTGCATGATGCCCAGGAAGTTGACCATCTGGTTGCAGAGGGTGGACAGGTGGCTGGCCGGAGAGGAGTTGATCTTGCCGGGGATGCCCAGTCCCTGCTGGATCAGCTGCTTCAGGCTCCAGCCAGCGCAGTAGCCGGTCAGCATGCTCAGATCGTGCAGGTGGATGTCCGCGTTCCGGTGGGCCTCGGAGATCTCCTTGTCGTAAACCTCGGAGAGCCAGTAGTTGGCGGTGATGGCGCCGGAGTTGGAGAGGATCAGGCCGCCTACGGAATAGGTGACGGTGCTGTTTTCCTTCACGCGCCAGTCGTTGATCTTCAGATAGTTGTCTACCGTCTTTTTGTAGTCAAGAATGGTGCCGCTGACGTTGCGCAGATTCTCATGCTGCTTGCGGTAGAGGATGTAGGCCTTGGCCACGTTCTCATAGCCGCCCCGGGAGAGGACGCTCTCCACGCTGTCCTGGATGTCCTCGATGGCGATCAGACCGTCCTTGATCTTCCGCTGGAAATCGGCGGTGACCATCACGGCCAGGAAATCGATCACGCTCTCATTATAATTGGTGTCGGTGGCTTCGAACGCCCGCTTCATGGCATTGGCGATCTTGGGCAGTTCAAAGTCTACCACACGTCCGTCACGCTTCACTACTCTGTACATTTTTCTTTCCCCCTGAGGTATCGGTTTTGCTTTTGTCAACACAGCGCCGCTCTCGCGGCGCTGTGTCATATATTAACACGATGTATCCCGCGCGTCAATATCTTGTATGTGTTTTTAATAATTTGTTGCTTTACCGCAATATGTTGTGCTCTGTCTGTTCACAGGTCCATGCCCCGGATCTCCGTCAAAGGGATAAAAGGCAGCTGGATCGTGCGAAAAGCCTCCATTTCCTGACGGGAATACGCGGAATAGCCCCCGGAGATATTATCCCCGGAATCCTTGAAGCCCTGGAGAAAATAGGGCTCGCTGCCGGCAAGCCAGCGGGCGATATCCTCAAAGTCCTCCGCCGTGTGCAGCTCCCTGACCACGGTGGTGCGAAATTCAAAGGGCGTGTCCCCCGCCATCAGCATCGCGGCGCTCTCCTCCACCGCGTCCAGACCGGGCCGGAGGGTGCCGGTGACGGCGGGATAATTGTCCCGTCCGGCCTTGATGTCCATGGCCACGTAATCGACCAGGCCCTCCTCCAGGATCCGCCGCAGCATGGCGGGGTTGGTGCCGTTGGTGTCCAGCTTTGTCTGGAAGCCCTCGGCGCGTACCCGCCGGAGGAAATCGGGCAGGTCGGCGTGGAGCGTGGGCTCGCCGCCGGTGACGGCCACCCCGTCCAGAAGGCCCCGGCGCTTCCGCAGAAAGGCAAAGAATTCCTCCGTATCCAGCGCGGGCTGCTCCCCGGGCCGCAGCACCAGGGCCGCGTTGTGGCAGAAGGGGCAGCGCCAGTTGCAGCCGGGCGTGAACACCGTGCAGGCCGTATGACCCGGATAGTCCAGCAGGGTCAGCTTCATAAGACCGCTGATCACCATATATTGTCCCTCCTTTGCATACGCCACTACCATATCATGTGTCAGGGAAAATAGCAAGTGTGCAAAAGTTGCTGTCCGGTCCCCTACTGCGCGCGGAGTGCGGGGGACAAGACCGCCGGTGAGGCGCTCGTATTCTCAGGGAGCCGACACTTCCGCGCCGTCCCCGGAGGGACGCATCCCTTACTCCTTTCGCAGCTCCAACACGCCGTTTTCCACGCTCAGACAGGCGGTGTCGCCCCGGCGGAGCTTCCCGGCCAGCAGGGCCTCTGCCAGACGGTCCTCCACTTTCTCCCGGATGGCCCGGGCCAGGGGGCGGGCGCCGCCGGAGTCCGGATCTCCGGAGGTCTCCGCCAGGAGGGCCAGGGTCTCGGCTCCATAGCGCAGGCCGATGCCCAGGTCCTCCATCCGCGCGCCCAGCTCCGCAAGCATTTTCTCGGCCACCGCGCGAAGCTCCGCCGGGCCCAGGGGGTCAAAAACGATGATCTCGTCGATCCGATGGACAAGCTCCGGCCGGAAAAGCCTTTTCACCTCCTCCATCACCTGGGCGCGCACCCGCTCCCGGTCCCCGGTCTCCCCTTCCGGGTTGGCAAAGCCCAGGGCGGCCCGGCGCCGGGTGAGCGCGCGGGCGCCCACGTTGGAGGTCATGACCACCACGGTACTGCGAAAGCTGACGGTCCGGCCCCTGCCGTCGGTCAGCCGCCCCTCGTCCAAAAGCTGGAGCAGCAGATTGTATATATCCTCGTGGGCCTTTTCGATCTCGTCCAGCAGCACCACGCTGTAGGGACGGCGGCGGACCTTCTCGGTGAGCTGCCCTCCCTCCTCGTAGCCCACATAACCAGGGGGCGAGCCCAGAAAGCGGGAGACGCTGTGCTTCTCCATATACTCGGACATGTCCAGGCAGATCATGGCGTCTTCCCGGCCGAACAGAGCCAGGGCCAGGGCCTTGCAAAGCTCCGTTTTGCCCACACCGGTGGGGCCCAGAAAAAGAAAGCTGCCCACCGGCCGCCGGGGGTCCCGGATGCCGGCGCGGCTGCGGCGGATGGCCCGGGCCACGGCGGCCACCGCCTCCTCCTGGCCGATCACCCGGCGGCGCAGGACCTGCTCCAGGCCCAGCAGCCGGGAGCGCTGGCTCTCCGTCAGGCGCTGGGCGGGGATGCCGGTCCAGGCGCTCAGCACCGCCGCCACATCCTCCGCCCCCACGCCGATCCCCGCTCCCCGGCTCTCCCACTCCCGTCTAGCATCGGCCAGGGCCGTGCGAGTGCTGCCCTCCCGGTCCCGGAGCCGGGCGGCCTCCTCGTAGTTTTCGCACTGGAGGGCCTGGGCCTTTTCCGTGCGCAGGCTCTGCAGCTCCCCCTCCAGGGAGAGCATCCCTTCCGGGGTCTTCCGGCCCCGGAGCCGCACCAGAGAGCAGGCCTCGTCCATCAGGTCGATGGCCTTGTCCGGCCAGAAGCGGTCCGGGAGATAGCGGCCGGACAGCTCCACCGCCGCCCGTATAGCCTCCGGACGGATCGTCAGCCGGTGGTGGCGCTCGTAACGCTCCCGCAGGCCCTCCAGGATCTGCACGCACTCTCCGGCGCTGGGCTCGCTGACCGTCACGCTCTGGAAGCGCCGCTCCAGAGCCGCGTCCTTTTCGATGTGCCGCCGGTATTCCTCCAGGGTGGTGGCGCCGATGATCTGGATCTCCCCCCGGGAGAGGGCCGGCTTGAGGATGTTGGCCGCGTCGATGGCACCCTCTGCGGCTCCGGCTCCCACGATGGTGTGCAGCTCATCGATGAACAGCAGTACGTCCCCGGCCTTCACCACTTCCCGGAGGACGTTTTTCATCCGGTCCTCAAAATCTCCCCGGTACTTGGTCCCCGCCAGCATGGCGGTCAGGTCCAGGGACACAAGGCGCATGCCTCCCAGCTCCCCGCCCGCCGTCCCCGCGGCGATGCGCTCCGCCAGGGCCTCCGCCACGGCGGTCTTGCCCACTCCGGGCTCTCCCAGCAGCAGGGGATTGTTTTTCGTCCGGCGGGAGAGAATCTCCATCACCCGCTCCAGTTCCCTCTCCCGACCGATCACCGGGTCCAGCTCCCCCCGGCGGGCCAGCTCTGTCATGTCCCGGCTGAACTGGTCCAGGGTCTTGGTGTCGCCTCTGCGGGCGGGACGGGACCCGGGAACCGGTGGATGCCGCCCGGGGGCGGCAAAGCAGTCCAGGACCTGGGTATAGAGCTTGTTCAGATCCCCGCCCGCCTCCTCCAGCATCCGGGCGGCGCTGCACTCCGTCTCCCGGAGGATTCCCATCAGCAGGTGCTCTGTGCCCACAAAGCTGTGGCCAAGGCGCTGTGCGTCGGCGGCGGCGTTCTCCAGCACCCGGCGGAAGCGGGGCGTCAGGCCCTGGACCGGGAGTCCGGGCGCTCCCCGGCCCCGATCGGCCAACAGCTGCGCTTCCACCGCCGGAGGGTCAAAGCCGTTTTGCCGCAGCACCCGGCTGCCCAGACCCTCCGTCTCCCTGGCGATGCCCAGCAGCAGATGCTCCGTGCCCACATAACTGTGGCCAAGCTCCGCCGCCGCCGACTGCGCGTTTTCAATGGCCTTTTTGGCCCGCTCGGTGAATCGTTCGTTCATTTTTCCTTGCTCCCTGCTGTTTTCCTATCATTATACCCGCTCCCCTCCGCCTCAAGCGTCGAACTCGGAGGGCCCCGGCACAGAGAAATTGGCTTTTTCCCCGGATTCCCTGTTGCATTTTGCTGATTCTATGGTACAATACAGGAAACCCTTAAAAATGAGGAGGTCATACCCATGTTTGTTATCACCGATGCTTGCGTTTCCTGCGGCACCTGCGCCGGCGAGTGCCCCGTCGAGGCCATTTCCGAGGGCGAAGAGCACTACGAGATCAACCAGGACATGTGCCTGCAGTGCGGCACCTGCGTTGCCGCCTGCCCCACCGGAGCCATCGAGGAGCAGTAAGAAGCCAAAAGCAAAATCGCTGTCCGTGCGCTTGCATGGACAGCGATTTTGTTTAGGCTTCAAAAAAGCGGCGCCGCCGCTTTTTTGAGAAGACTACGGTCCGCGGCAGCGCACTCGCTTACGCTCGCACATTTGCGGACCGCAAAGTGTTTTCTCCGACGTACATGCCGCCGGAGAAAACGATCCGGGCGGATTTGTGCCGGCGGGCGCAAACTCTGCGAGGCCTTTTGGGTAAGCGGAATGTAAAATCGCTGTCTGTGCGCTTGCATGGACAGCGATTTTGTTTTATGATGAGGCTATGAACGAACATGCTCTTTGGCCGGGTGGACCGGTCTATGAGGGAGACGCGGTGAGCGCGGACTCCCTGGCCCTGGCGGACTTCGCCCGGGCGAATGCTGTCCGGCGCGCCGCCGACCTGGGCTGCGGCTGCGGCATACTGATACTGCTGCTGACTGCCGGGCAGCGGTCGATCGCCGTGGACGGGGTGGAGATCCGCCCGGGCGCGGCGGCCCAGTGCCAAAGAAATCTGGAGATAAACGCTCTGACCGATCGCTGCACCGTGGTCCGGGCCGATCTCCGGGCAGGGGCGCTGCCCTCGGAGAGCTATGAGCTGGTGGTGACCAATCCCCCCTATTTTGCCCCGGGGAGGGGCCGAGTCTCCCCGGACGGGGAGCGGGCCCGGATGCGCACCGAGACCGCGACTCTCGCCGAGCTTTCCGCCGCCGCGGCGGCGCTCCTGATCCCGGGCGGGCGCTTCTGCCTGGTCCACCGTATGGAGCGGAAGGCGGAGCTTTTTCGTGCCCTGGAGAAGGCCGGTCTCTCTCCGGTACGGTTCCGGGAGCTGCGGTCCCGGCAGGAGAGGCCGGGCCGGGTCTTCCTTCTGGAGGCCCGGAAGGGCGAGAGTTCCCCTCTGCGGGAGGAGCCGCCTCTCTGCCAGTATGGGCCGGACGGCACGGAGACGGCAGAATACCGTAAAATCTGTCATTGGGAGGCGTAGGCCATGGCCGGAACGCTGTATTTGGTGGGCACACCCATCGGGAACCTGGGAGATCTGAGCCCCAGGGCCCGGGAGATTTTGTCCGACGTGGACTTTATCGCGGCGGAGGACACCCGGGTGACCCTGAAGCTTTTGAACCACTTCGGCATCAAAAAGCCCCTGCTGAGCTATTACGAACACAACAAGGTGGAGAGCGCCGCGGTGATCCTGCCCCGGCTCCTTGCCGGGGAGAGCTGCGCCCTGGTGTCCGACGCGGGCATGCCCGCCATCTCCGACCCGGGGGAGCAGCTGGTACGGCTGTGCGCCGAGCAGGGCATCCCGGTGTCCACCGCTCCCGGGCCCAGCGCGGTGATCACCGCCATCGCCCTGTCCGGCCTGCCCACCCAGCGCTTCACCTTTGAGGGCTTTCTCTCCAACGCCGGAAAAAACCGGCGGGAACATCTGGAAAGCCTGAAAAACGAGCATCGGACCATGGTGCTCTATGAGGCCCCCCACAAACTGGTCGCCACCCTGGAGGACCTGCTGGAGACCCTGGGAGACCGGGACGTGGCCCTGTGCCGGGAGCTGACCAAGCTCCATGAGGAGGTGCGGCGCGCCACCCTGGCTCAGGCGCTGGAGCATTACCGGAGCGTGGCCCCCCGGGGGGAGTTCGTGCTGGTGATCCGGGGCGCGCCGGAGGAAAAGGGTCCCCGTCAGAGTCTGGAGGAGGCTCTGGCCCTGGTGGAGAGTTACCGCGCCTCGGGTCTTTCCCTGAAGGAGGCCGCGAAAAAGGCCGCCGGGGAGACCGGCCGGAGCCGCAACGACCTGTACCACGCCTCTTTGATCCGCAGCAAAGAAGAAACTCTTCCCACCGGGGAAGAAATATGATATAGTGTTCTTGTAAAAAATACGCTGACAGGAGGCTTGCAATCCATGAAAAAACGAATCATCACCATCGGACGTGAATTCGGCAGCGGCGGACGCACCATCGGCAAGATGGTGTCCGAGCGGCTGGGCATCCCCTGCTATGACCAGGAGCTGATCGAAAAGCTGGCGGAGGAGAGCGGTCTCTCGAAGGACTACATCCGGGACGAGAGCGAGTACGCCTCCCACAGCAGCTGGACGGCGGTGGCTTTCTCCTCGGTGCGCTCCATGGGCGTGCCCTCCAACCAGGATTACCTCTGGGCCATCCAGCGGAAGATCATCCTCCAGCTGGGGGAAAAGGAAAACTGCGTCATCGTAGGCCGCTGCGCCGACGCCATCCTGGAGGACACGGCGGACCTGCTGAAGGTGTTCATCCACGCCGACTTTGAACACCGGGCCGCCCGCATCGTGGAAAAATACGGCGAGACCGAGGTCCCCACGGAAAAGCGCCTGCGGGAAAAGGACAAGCGCCGGGCCCTGTACTATCAGTTCTACACCGATCTGGAGTGGGGCAAGATGGATCACTACCATGTGATCCTGGACAGCGGCGTCCTGGGTCTGGAAAAATGCGCGGACATCATCTGCTCCCTGTATTAAAGTGATAAACAAAGGATAAACCTTTCTCATGAAGAAGTTCCAACTGCCCACCCAGTCCCACGGCTTTTACACGGTGCTCCTGCTGATCGTGATGACCTTCTGGGGCTCCCTGTACATCTCCAACCGGGTGCTGCTGGCCGCCATGCCGGTCCTGGTGGTGCTGTTCTTTCGCTTTTTCTTCGGCGGACTGGTCCTGCTGGCCGTGTCCAAGGCCCTGCACCTGGAAATGATCCATAGAGAAGATCTGCCTTTGATGCTCTTCCTGGGTCTGATCGGCTATTTCCTCTCCAACGCGCTGCTGACCGTATGCACCAAGCTGACCAGTGCCTCCCTCAGCAGTCTGCTCAACTCCATGAACCCCCTGTTCATCATGCTCTTCGCCTACCTGATCCTGGGGGAGAAGATCACCCCCCGGCGCATCGCCCTGATCGTGCTGGCTATCCTCGGCGCGGCCATCATCATCGGCGCCCCCGGAGCCAACATCAACCTGCTGGGCATCCTCTGTGCCCTGGGAAGCATCTGCTTTTGGAGCGTGGCTTCCATTCTGATGAAGCGCCTGTCAAAAAAATATCACCCCATGGTGATCACGGCCTACGGCCAGGGCATCGCGGGCATCGCCAGTCTCATCGGCGGCGGCATCCAGCTGGCCTCCGGCCAGGAAATGCACTTCTCGGCGGTGATCGTCTTTAATATCCTTTTCATCTCCCTGTTCTGTACCGCCCTGAGCCATATGCTCTGGAACCTGTGCATGGCCCACGAGGATGCCAGCCGCTGCGCCTCCTTTTACCCCATCCAGCCCATGGTGAGCATGATCTTCGGCTTCCTGCTGCTCCACGAGGAGATGACCGCAAGCTTCCTGCTCGGCAGCGCCATCATCATCGTCAGCGTCGCTCTCAACTCCCTGCCGGAAAAAAAGAAAAAAGCGCCCCTTTGAGCGCCCGATCCAAGGCGAAGACCCCCGGAACAACGGTTCCGGGGGTCTTCGCCTGTCCGTTTTTCACTTTTCTCTGAGCTGATCCAGGCAGGCCCTGCAGATCTGCTTGCCCCTGAAGCTGGCCAAACCATGGGTCCCGCCGCAGAACAGACATGCCGCTTCATACTTCCGGAGAATGATGGAGTCCCCGTCCAGGAAGATCTCCACCGGGTCCCGTTCGTTCAGGTTCATTGTCCGCCGCAGCTCAATGGGAAGGACCACTCTCCCCAGCTCGTCGATTTTCCGGACGATCCCGGTCGCTTTCATACTCTCTCACCCCACCGCCATCTTTGCACCCGCCAGCGCAGCTATTATTGTAAACCAGCCCCTGGGAAAAAGCAAGAATTTTTCCTCCTTATATTCCGTTTTTTCCGCGCATATACTCCCCGTGAAAGGATGTGAGGGGAAATGCTGCTCTCCGGGATATGGACGGTGATGCTGCTGCTGTCCCTTGCCTGCGGTCTCGGCTGCGGGAACGCCGCGGCGGTGGGGGCCGCAGCTCTGGAGGGGGCGAATGCGGCGGTGGAGCTGCTGCTGACTCTGGCCGGTCCGCTGCTGTTCTGGTCCGGGCTGCAGGAGCTGCTCGCCCGCTCCGGGATCGCCGGTGCCCTGGGCCGTCGGCTCTCCCCGCTGCTGGTCAGGCTCTTCCCCAGCTGCCGGGAGGATGAAGAGCTGTCGGCCGCCCTGGGGGCGAATCTGAGCGCCAATCTGCTGGGGTTGGGCAACGCCGCCACTCCGGCGGGGATCCGGGCCGCCTCCCTGCTGCAGGCCCGGGGCAGCCCGGACCGGGGAGAACTGTGCCGGTTGGTGGTGATGAACACCGCCTCGCTGCAGCTCATCCCCGCCACGGTGGGGGCTGTGCGCCAGTCCCTGGGCGCGGCGTCCCCTTTTGACATCCTACCGGCGGTGTGGATCGTCTCGCTCCTGTCCGTGACGGCGGGGCTGCTGGCCGAAGGGCTGCTGCGGCCGTGAAGGCGGTCCTCGCCCTGCTGCCGGCCCTGCTGCTGACCCTGGCCGGGCTCTGGGGGCTGGGGAAGAAAACAGACGTGTATGCCGCCTTCACCCGGGGCGCCGCGGACGCCCTGCCGGTGCTGGGGCGGGTGCTGACCTCCCTGGCGGCCCTGCTGCCGGCGGTGTACATGCTCCGCGCCTCCGGGGCGCTGGAGGCCGCGGCGGATCTCCTCTCCCCTCTTTTCTCCCGGGTCGGTGTCCCGCCGGAAACCGTGCCGCTGCTGCTGATCCGGCCCCTGAGCGGCAGCGCCGCCCTGGCCCTGGGGATCGAGCTGATGGCCCGCTTCGGGCCGGATTCCCCGGTGGGGCGGACGGCGGCGGTGATGCTGGGCTCCACGGAGACCACCTTTTATGTGATCAGCGTCTATTTCGGCGGGGCGGGCGCGGGGGTGTCCCGCCGGGTGGTCGCCGCCGCCCTGTGCGCCGATCTGGTGGGCTTTCTCTCCGCTGCCTGGAGCGTGCGGCTGTTCTTCCCATGAGAATCGCTTCGCCGGGTTCTCATGGGATGGGAGAGCGCGGGGCGCTGCAGCGCACTCGTTTTACTCGCACGTTTGCGCCCGGATATGAATTTTCGCCGACGTACATGCCGCCGGCGAAAATGATCCTGTATTTTTGCGCCCGCGGGCGCAAACTCTGCGAGGTTTTCTTTCCTGTCCTTTAGTTCGGCCAGCGGATGTCGTTGGCATGGCTCTCCTTTGGTTCCCGGACCTGGATGAAGAAGCGGTTGCGCCCCACCACGGACTGGTCGATGTCCACCACATAGTCGATCTCGATGTCCCCGCCGTGGTGTCCCAGGCTGTTGCGGATCCGGTTGGTGTTCAGGCCCATGGTGGCGGAGCCGAAGGGGGTCTCGTAGAGAAAATAGTGCTTCTTCCCCTCTTCAAACTCCATCTGGGAGTTCATGGCCCCCTCCCGGGACAGGACCACGCTCCGGGGGTGGACGGAGAGAGAGGTATGGGTCCCCTGCATGCCGGTCAGCTCGCTCTCCTCCCAGGTCAGGAGGATCTCGTCCGGCGAGACGCCGTAGCGGCCCGCGGTGACCAGCTCCAGCGCGTCCGGTCCATCCGCCCCCTGCTGGATACCGGTGACGGAAATGATCACATCTTTCATCTGCATGCCCTTCCCCTCCTTTCCTTGGGCTATTTATTATATGCTGGCGCTGCGGTTTTGACAAGAAAAAAATCTGTGAATGACTCTTGCTTTCGGCGCTATAATAATATATTGTATGATATACTTCTTTATCACGGCGGATCGGAGGGGATGCTCATGCAGATCGAACTGACGAACAAAGAGTTTCGCCGATTGTTGGACATGGTGTATATCGGAAACTGGATCCTGAACTCCTGCCGGGAGAACGACCGCTTTCAGGATTACGACGACGTGGAGGAAAAGCTCTTTGCCCTGTGCCCTGAGCAGGGCATGGAGGCGCTGACCGAGTATTGGGAGGGCCACGCCTACCCTTCCCGGGCCTATACCGAGGGCGGCATCCACGAAGCCATCGCCGATTATGAGGACGCGGTGTTCTATGATATCCTGGCCGAGGAACTGGCGAGAAGAGATATGGACAATGATTCCGTCCCCCAGGAGGACATGGACGAGCTGAACGAGCGGATGGACGAATACTACAGCGAGTTTGAGAAAAACGGCATCGAAAACGTGAAGGTGGAGCCGTGAATCCCGTATAAACACCGCCTCCCGGGGTATACTGCCCCGGGAGGCGATTTTTTATGGACATGACCAAGGAGGAATACGGAAAATATCTCAAGGACCGGCAGCCCCGCTCCCCGCTGGGTCGGGATATGCTCCGCGCCTTTCTGGTGGGCGGCCTGATCTGTACTCTGGGCCAGGGGCTGAGCCTTCTTTTCCAAAACGCGGGTCTCGGTGCGGAAACCGCCGGCACGGCCGTATCCGTCACCCTGGTGTTCCTGGGTGCGGTGCTGACCGGCAGCGGCATTTACGACGACATCGCCCGCTTCGCCGGGGCCGGGACGCTGGTGCCCATCACCGGCTTTGCCAACTCCGTGGTGGCCCCGGCGCTGGAGTTCAAGCGGGAGGGGCTGGTGGGCGGCACCTGCGCCAAGATGTTCGTCATTGCCGGGCCGGTGATCGTCTACGGCGTGGGCAGCAGCGTCGTCTACGGTCTGGTGCTGGTGCTGCTGAAGGCATTATGAAAAATTTATCTAATTTTATGTAATTTATACTTGACACTTTAACATCTATATGCTACTCTTTGTATGCAAGCAAAAACAAGGAGGGCATAACGATGGAAGGTAAAAGCAATGCGTATCTGCTGGGGCTGGCAGCCGGGATCGCGGTGGGCCTGCTGGCCTGGTTCCTGTTCCGGGGCAAGCTGCGGCATCAGGGCAAGGGCGACGCGGACGAGCGGCAGCTTCTGGTACGGGGGAAGGCCTATCAGATCGGCTTCTTCCTCTACATGGCGGAGCTGGCCGTGCTGATGTTCCTGGAGGGCCTGAAGCTGTGGGTCCCCTTCACCAGCGGCGCGCTCTATGTGCTGACCCTGCTGATCCCCATCGGGTTCTACGCGGTGTACTGCGTGTTCCATGACGCCTATCTGGGCATTCACGCCAAATGGAAAAACTTCCTGGCCCTGGGTCTTTTCCTCTGTCTCATCGAGGGTATGAGCACGGTAGGGTCCATCCGGAGCGGCGAGATGGTGGTCAACGGGCAGCTCACGGGCAAGTGCATCTCTCCGGGCATTGCGGTGCTTTGGCTGGTGATCCTGGCGGCTCTGATGATCCGCCGCGGGCAGAATGCCCGGGAGGATCAGGAATGAAGAATCTCCGGATGAAAGCCGCCCGTGCGGGACTGGATCTGAGTCAGCAGGATCTGGCGGAGCTCTGCGGCGTCAGCCGACAGACCATCAACGCGGTAGAAAAGGGAGATTATAACCCCACCATCTCCCTGTGCCTGAAAATCTGCAAAGTACTGCACAAGACCCTGGACGAACTGTTCTGGGAGGATTGAGACCCGGAACAAAAAAGAGCCCCGGAGCAACTGCTCCGGGGTCTCTTTTTCTTTACAGAAGCTCGATGACCGCCATCTCCGCACTGTCGCCCCGACGGGCCCCGATGCGGGTGATGCGGGTGTAGCCGCCGTTCCGGTCGGCATACTTCTTGGAAAGCTCATCAAAGGTACGCTTGGCTACGTCCTCGCGGGTGATGAAGGCCAGCGCCTCGCGGTAGTTGGCAAGGCCGCCCTTCTTGGCCAGGGTGATCATGTCCTCCGCCAGGGGGGCGATCTCCTTGGCGCGGGTGACGGTGGTCTCCATGCGCCCCTTGTCCAGGAGGTCCGTGACCTGCTGGCGGAGCATTGCCATGCGCTGATCGGTAGTCTTACCGAGTTTTCTATAAGCAGGCATTGGTGTAGTCCTCCTAATTACTGGTTATTGTTGTCGTCGCTGGCCAGGGACAGGCCCATCATGGCCAGCTTGTGCTCCACTTCTTCCAGGGACTTGCGGCCCAGGTTGCGGACCTTGATCATCTCTTCTTCGGTCTTGGAAATCAGATCCTCCACCGTGTTGATGTTGGCGCGCTTCAGGCAGTTGAAGCTGCGGACCGACAGATCCAGCTCCTCAATGGTCATCTCCAGCACCTGGTCCCGGGGCTGCTCCTGCCGCTCCACCACCACGCTCTGGCTGCCGGCGGCATCCGAGAGGTCGGTGAAGAGGGTGAAGTGGTCCACCAGGATCTTGGCGCCCAGAGAAAGGGCATCCCGAGCGGTGATGGTCTTGTCCGTCCAAACCTCGATGGTCAGCTTGTCGTAGTCCGTCTGGTTGCCCACACGGGTGTTCTCCACGGTGTAGTTGACCTTGAGGATGGGGGAATAGATGGAATCCACGGGGATGGTGCCCAGCACGGGGGTGGTAAGTTTGTTGTGCTCGGCAGTCACATAGCCCCGGCCGTGGTCCACCGTCAGCTCCATGGACAGAGAAGCGTTGGGGCCCAGGGTGGCGATGTGGTGCTCCGGATTGAGGATCTCCACCTCGCTGTCAGCCTTGATGTCGCCGGCGGTGACTTCGCCCTCGCCGGAGGCCTCGATATAGACCGTCTTGGCGCCCTCGCTGTAGAGGCGGGCGATGATGCCCTTCACATTGAGGACGATCTCCGTCACATCCTCGGTGATGCCGGGGATAGTGGTGAATTCATGCTGGACCCCGGCGATCTTGATCCGGGTAACGGCTGTGCCGGGAAGAGAGGAGAGAAGCACACGCCGCAGGGAATTGCCCAGTGTCGTGCCGTAGCCGCGCTCCAGAGGCTCCACAATGAATCTGCCGTAGGATTCTTCCGCAGGAGATTCAATGCACTCGATACGCGGCTTCTCAATTTCGATCATGTAGTACCCTCCTTAAAATGTCGGCGTCATAGAGAGGGACGCCGCAGTGCGCAATGGATCAGCTTACCAATCAGGCGGGGTATTACTTAGAATACAGCTCGACGATCAGGTGCTCCTCGATGGGCAGATCCACGTCCTCACGGGTGGGGATGGCGACGATCTTACCGACCATGTTGGCGGCGTCGAACTCCATCCAGCGGGGCATGGTGTGATAGGCGTTCTCCTCGACGTTGGTCTTGAACCGCTCGATGCTGCGGCTGCTCTCCTTGAGAGCGATGACCATGCCGGGCTTCACCTGGTAGCTGGGGATGTTGACATTCTTGCCGTCCACGGTGAAGTGGCCGTGGGTGACCATCTGGCGGGCCTCGCGGCGGGTGGCGGCGTAGCCCATGCGGAAGACCACGTTGTCCAGCCGGCGCTCCAGCAGGATCAGCAGGTTGTCGCCGGTCTTGCCGGACATGCGTTCGGCCTTCTCATAGTAGCCGCGGAACTGCTTCTCCAGCACGCCGTAGACGAACTTGACCTTCTGCTTTTCCTGCAGCTGCATGGCGTACTCGGACTTCTTCTTCCGGGACTGGTTCTGGGCGTTGCGGGTGGTCTCTTTCTTGTAATAGCCCATGGCGGCGGGGCTGATGCCCAGCGCCTTGCAGCGCTTTGCTACGGGCTGTCTGTTCTTAGCCATTACACTCTACCTCCTTCAATTATACGCGACGACGCTTCGGAGGACGGCATCCGTTGTGGGGGATGGGCGTAACGTCCTTGATCATCGTGACTTCCAGACCGGCGGTCTGCAGGGCGCGGATGGCAGCCTCACGTCCGGAGCCGGGGCCCTTGACGAAGACTTCCACGCTCTTCAGGCCGTGCTCCATGGCGGCGCGGGCCGCAGTCTCGGAGGCGGTCTGAGCGGCAAACGGGGTGCTCTTCCGGCTTCCGCGGAAGCCCATGCCGCCGGCGGAGGCCCAGGAGATGGCGTTGCCCTGGGTATCGGTAATGGTCACCATGGTGTTGTTGAAGGAAGAGCTGATATGAACCTGGCCCTTCTCAATATTTTTCCGCTCTCTGCGGCGGGTACGAACCTTTTTGCCCTTCTGGGCGTTGTTAGCAGCCATTGTTCAAATCCCTCCCTTACTTCTTCTTATTGGCGATGGTGTGCTTCGGACCCTTGCGGGTACGGGCGTTGGTCTTGCTCCGCTGGCCGCGGACGGGAAGGCCCTTGCGGTGCCGCTGGCCACGGTAGGAACCGATCTCGGTCAGGTTCTTGATGTTCAGAGCCACCTGGCGGCGCAGATCGCCTTCCACGATGAACTCCTTGTCGATGCACTCACGGATCTTGGCCTCTTCCTCATCGGTGAGGTCGCGGACGCGGGTGTCGGGATTGATCCCGGTCTCCTCCAGGATCTTCTTTGCGCTTGTTCTGCCGATACCGAAAACATAAGTGAGACCGATCTCGATTCTCTTATCTCTGGGCAGGTCAACGCCGGCAATTCGTGCCATGTCTAAATCATTCCTTTCAATGATCTTATGCCATTTGGGGCATGTCGAGAGCCTTTGGCATAGATAAGGCTCGCCCTAAAGCGTATGCCCTTATTACAAATTTTGAATAAATTCTGCGCTCAGCCCTGACGCTGCTTGTGCTTGGGGTTCTCGCAGATGCACATGACTTTGCCCTTGCGCTTGATGATCTTGCACTTCTCGCACATGGGCTTCACACTGGGACGCACTTTCATGGTTGGCCCTCCTTAATTAAATAGGCGCTTTACTTGGATCGCCAGGTGATGCGGCCCCGGGTCAGATCGTAAGGACTCATCTGAACCGTCACCTTGTCGCCGGGCAGGATGCGGATAAAATTCATGCGGAGCTTTCCGGAAATGTGGGCCAGGATGGTATGCCCGTTGCCAATGTCCACCTGGAACATGGTGTTGGGCAGGGACTCAACCACTGTCCCCTCCAGCTCGATCATATCGTCTTTCGCCAAAACTGTCCCCTCCTTCAGATATCGTCTGACATAGTCAGAATTTCGGGTTCCCCGTCCGTGATCAGGACCGTGTTTTCGTAGTGGGCGGCCAGGGAGTGGTCCGTCGTCACTACGGTCCATCCGTCGTTCAGGATGCGTACGTCGTAGTCCCCGGCGGTGATCATGGGCTCGATGCAGATCGTCATGCCCTTCACCAGTCTGGGGTTGCCGCCGGAGCGGCGGTCCGGACGGTAGTTGGGGACCTCCGGGTCCTCATGCATGCTCCGTCCGATCCCGTGGCCCACAAAGGCGCGCACCACGCTGAAGCCTTCGCTCTCTACGCAGTCCTGGACCGCGCCGCTGATATCGTAAATCCGATATCCGGGTCTGGCGTACTTCAGGCCCTCGAAAAAGGCCTTGCGCGCCGTGTCCATCAGCCGCCGGGCCTCCGGACTCACCTCCCCGCAGGGGAAGGTGCCCGCGCAGTCTCCCACAAAACCTTTCCAGGTAGTACACAGGTCCACGGAGACGATGTCCCCGTTGCGGACGACTCTCTTGCCCGGAATGCCGTGGATGACCTCGTCATTGACGGAAATGCAGGTCGCCGCGGGATATCCCTCAAACCCGATCTGGGTCGGGACAGCGCCGGATTTCACGATATACTCATGGGCGGCCCGATTGATCTCTTTGGTGGTCAGTCCGTCGCGTATGGCCTGGCGGCCAACGCTCCGTGCGCCGGCGGCAATCCTGCACGTCTGGCGCATCAGCTCGATCTCTCTGCTGGACTTGATCGTAATCATCATTCGCCGATTCCCAGGGCCCGGAAGATGGCGCGGCTGGTAGCCTCAATGGATCCCTGGTTTTCCACGGAGATCAGCAGTCCCCGCCGGGCGTAGAAGTCCTTCAGGGGCTCGGTCTGGCTGTGGTAGACGTTCAAGCGATCCAGTACGGTTTCTTTGGCGTCGTCCTTGCGGATGATCAGTCCTTCGCCGCAGTTGTCGCACACACCCTCGGTCTTGGGGGGATGGCTGACCACATGGAAGGTGGCGCCGCACTTGGGGCAGACCCGCCGCCCGCTCATACGGTCCACGATCTCCTCGTCGGAGACCTCCAGGGACAGCACGGTGGTAAGCTCCACGCCCCCATCCTCCAGTGCCTGGGCCTGGGGGATGGTGCGGGGCATGCCGTCCAGGATGAAGCCCTTCTGGCAGTCCGGCTGGGCAAGGCGCTCTTTTACGATGTCAATGATCACGCTGTCCGGCACCAGCTGGCCCTTGTCCATAAAGGACTTGGCGGCCAGGCCCACGGCGCTGCCGTTGCTGATGGCGGCGCGGAGCATGTTGCCGGTGGAGATGGTGGGAATACCCAGCTTCTTGGAGAGGACCTCGGCCTGAGTTCCTTTTCCGGCGCCGGGGGCGCCGAGAAGAATCATTTTCACAGCCTTTTCCTCCTTATTCCAGGAAGCCCTTATAGTGGCGCATGAGCATCTGGTTCTCCAGCGCCTGCACGGTCTCGATGGCAACGCCGATCACGATGATGATGGAGGTGCCGCCCAGAGAGATGCCCGTATTGGCAGCGGCCTTGGAGCAGGCGCTGATGATGATGGGCACGCAGGCGATGATGCCAAGATAAACGGCGCCGAAGAGGGTGATCTTGTTCAGGACCTTCTGGATGAAGTCACTGGTGGGCTTGCCGGGACGGTAGCCCGGGATAAATCCGCCGTTCTTCTTCAGGTTGTTGGCCACCTCCACGGGGTTGAACTGGATGGTGGCGTAGAAGTACGCGAAGAAGAGGATCAGCAGGAAGTAAACGATGGCGTAGGGGATGGTGCCGGAGTTGAAGTTCCGCAGGAACCATCCGTCCTGACTGCCGCCGGCCAGCGCGATGATGGTGGCCGGCAGGGAGGCGATGGACTGGGCGAAGATGATGGGCATGACGCCGGACATGTTCACCTTCATGGGAAGGTGGGTAGCCTGGCCGCCGTACATCTTACGGCCCACCACGCGCTTGGCGTACTGCACCGGGATGCGGCGCTCCGCGTCGTTCACCAGCACGATCAGCACGATCATGCACAGGGCGCCCAGAAGCATCAGGATCGTGGCGATCCAGGAGAGATTTCCCTGGATGGCCTTGTTGATCAGGTTGCCCACGCCCGTGGGGAAGCGGCTGACGATACTGGCAAACAGGATGATGGAGATACCGTTGCCGATGCCGAATTCATTGATCTGCTCGCCCAGCCACATGACCAGGGCGGAGCCGGCGGTGAAGGTCATCACGATGACGATGCCCGCCCAGACCGCGGGGGCGTCGGCGGCCAGAAGGCCGTTGTTCCTCATCAGCATGAAGTAGCCGAAGCCCTGCAGCAGGCCGATGGCCACGGTGGAATACCGGGTGATGGAGGCGATCTTCTTCCGGCCCTCCTCGCCGCCTTCCTTGCTCAGCCGCTCCAGGGCGGGGATGGCCACGCACAGGAGCTGGATGATGATGGAGGCGTTGATATAGGGCTGGATGCTCAGCGCAAAGATCGTTGCGACGGAGAAGGCTCCGCCGGACATGGTGTTATACAGGCCCAGGACCGTGTTCTGCAGTGTCAGGAAATACTGAGAAAGAGCGGTCGTGTTCACATAAGGCACGGGCACGGCGTTGCCGAGCCGGTACAGGAGGATGATGAACAGGGTGAAAAGGATCTTCCGCCGCAGTTCGTCGATCTTCCATGCGTTACGGAAAGTCTGGAACACCTTACACCACCTCGGCCTTTCCTCCGGCAGCTTCGATCTTCTCCTTGGCGCTCTCCGAGAAAGCGGCTGCCTTCACGGTCAGCTTGCGGGTGAGTTCGCCGTTGCCGAGGATCTTGACGCCGTTGGCGCACTTGGAGAGCACGCCCTCGGCCAGGAGCACATTGGCGTCCACCACCGCGCCGTCCTCGAAGATGTTCAGTTCGGAGACGTTCACGCTCGTCAGGGGCTTGGCAAAGATATTGTGGAAGCCGCGCTTGGGGATGCGGCGGGCCAGAGGCATCTGGCCGCCCTCAAATCCGATGCGGACGCCGCCGCCGGAGCGGGCTTTCTGGCCCTTGTGGCCGCGGCCGCCGGTCTTGCCGTTGCCGGTGCCGATGCCTCTTCCCTTGCGCTTGGCAACATGGGTGCTGCCCTCAGCGGGGGACAGTTCGTTCATAAACATGTTCGGGCCTCCTTATTCTTCCGTCACCTGCAGCAGGTAGCCGATCTTGGCGATCTTGCCGCGGGTCTGGGGATTGTCGGGCTGGGTCGTCTCGTTGCCGATCTTGTACAGACCCAGGGAGTTGGCAGTGGCAATGTGTTTATCCAGTCTGCCGTTCAGGCTCTTGACGAGCTTGATCTTCAGATTTGCCATCTTTGTTTCCTCCTTACGCCTTCGTCAGCTCGTCCGCCGGCTTGCCCCGGTAAACGGAAACCTGCTCGGCGTCACGCAGAGAACGCAGGCCCTGCATGGTGGCGGAGACGACGTTATTGGGGTTGTTGGAGCGCAGGGACTTGGCACGGATATCCCGGATGCCCGCGGCCTCCATCACGGCACGCACGGCGCCGCCGGCGATGATGCCGGTACCGGGAGCGGCAGGCTTGAGCAGCACGCGGCCGGCGCCGAAAGCGCCCATGACCTCGTGGGGAATGGTGGTGCCGCTGAGGGTGATGGTCTCCATGTGCTTCTTGGCATCCTCGATGCCCTTGCGGATCGCTTCGCTGACTTCGCCGGCCTTGCCCATGCCGAAGCCGACCTTGCCCTTGCCGTCACCGACGACCATGAGCGCGGAGAACTTCATGACACGGCCGCCCTTGACGGTCTTGCTGACGCGGTTGAGAGAAACGACCTTCTCGATCAGCTCGCTGCCCTCTTCACGGCCGCGGCGATTGTCGCGGCGATCATTGTTGTAAGCCATAATTCGTTTCCTCCTCCCGCTTAGAACTGCAGACCGCCCTCGCGGGCAGCCTCGGCCAGAGCCTTGACGCGTCCGTGGTAGATATAGCCGCCGCGGTCGAAGACCACGTCCTTGATGCCCTTCTCCACGGCGCGCTCAGCGATCAGAGCGCCGATCTTCTTGGCGGCTTCCACGTTGCCGCCCTTGCCCTCGAAAGCCTTCTCAACGGTAGAGGCGGACACCAGGGTGTTGCCGGCCACATCGTCGATGATCTGGGCATAGATATTGCACTCGCTGCGGAATACGCACAGCCGGGGACGCTCCGGGGTGCCGGAGATCTTGCCGCGGACACGGGCGTGGCGCATTTTGCGCTGGGCAGCGGTATTCGGTCTGTTAACCATTCAGACGTACCTCCTTATTTCGCACCGGTCTTGCCTTCTTTGATGCGGACAACCTCGCCCTGATAGCGGATGCCCTTGCCCTTGTAGGGCTCGGGGGGACGCTTCTTGCGGGTGTCAGCAGCAAACTGGCCGACCTTCTGCTTGTCGATGCCCTTGATGACCACATGGTTGGCGTCGGGCACCTCAATGGTGATGCCCTCGATCTCGGGGACGATGACCTGATGGCTGAAGCCCAGGTTCATCACCAGATTGTTGCCTTCCTTGGCGGCGCGGTAGCCGATGCCCTGGATCTCCAGCGTCTTGGAGAAGCCCTCGGACACGCCCACCACCATGTCGTGGAGCAGAGCGCGGGTCAGGCCGTGCATGGCGCGCATCTCCTGCTCATCGTTGGGGCGCTTGACAAGAAGGTGTCCGTTCTCCAGCTCCAGGGTCATGTGGGGGTTGAGCGTGCGCTCCACCGTGCCCTTGGGGCCTTTGACAGTGACGTGATTATTCTCGCCGAGGGTGACTTCCACGCCGGCGGGAATCGCGATGGGAGTTCTACCGATTCGTGACATGTTCTCTCTCCTCCCTTACCACACGAACGCCAGGACTTCGCCGCCGACGTGCTGGGCGCGAGCCTGCTTGTCGGTCATGATGCCCTTGGAGGTGGAGATGATGGCGATGCCCAGTCCCTTCAGGACGCGGGGCAGCTCGTCGGCGCCGGCGTACACACGCAGGCCGGGCTTGGAAACTCTCTTCAGGCCCTGGATGGCCTTCTCCTTGCCGGGGAGATACTTGAGAGTGATGCGGATGATGCCCTGGGTCCCGTCGTCCACCAGCTGATAGGACTTGATGTAGCCCTCGCTCAGCAGGATGTCGGCGATGGCCTTCTTCATCTTGGAAGAGGGCACGTCCACGGTTTCATGCTTGGCCACTCCGGCGTTCCGGATCCGGGTCAGCATGTCGGCAATGGGGTCGGTGATTTGCATGGGGTCTTTTCCTCCTTATTAGAGTTACCGGAGCTTTCGGCTTCCGGTTCAGGCGGCGAGGTTCCGCGTCAATACCTGATTGACCGCGGCCTTTCGTCATCCTTTTAAACATGAATCGACGCCCTCCCCCGCCCCCGGGCATTTCCGGAGGCGGGGCGGGCGGGGTGAAGTCTTACCAGGAAGACTTCTTTACGCCGGGGATCTGGCCCTTGTAGGCCAGCTCACGGAAGCAGATACGGCAGATGCCGTAGTCCCGGAGATAGGCGTGGGGGCGGCCGCAGATCTTGCAGCGGTTGTAGCGACGGGTGGAGAACTTGGGCTCGCGCGCCTGCTTGAGCTTCATGGAAAGTTTAGCCATTTTCTTTCTCCTCCTTAGTCGTTGGCGAAGGGAGCGCCCAGCGCGCGCAGCAGCTCGCGGGCCTCCTCATCGGTCTTGGCGGTGGTGCAGATGGCGATGTTCATGCCCCGGAGCTTTTCGATCTTGTCGTACTCGATCTCGGGGAAGATGATCTGCTCCTTCAGGCCCAGGGAGTAGTTGCCCCGGCCGTCGAAGGCGTCGGCGGAAATGCCGCGGAAGTCGCGCACACGGGGGAGCGCCACGTTGAACAGGCGGTCCAGGAACTCCCACATCCGGTCCTGCCGGAGGGTGACCTTCACGCCGACCTTCATGCCCTCGCGGAGCTTGAAGTTGGCCACGCTCTTGCGGGCCACGGTGGCCACCGCGTGCTGACCGGTGATGGCGCTGATGTCCTTGATCACGGACTCCAGCATCTTGGCGTTGTCCTTGCAGTCGCCGCAGCCCACGGACACAACGATCTTGTCCAGGCGGGGGATCTGCATGGTGGACTTGTACTGGAACTTCTTCATCAGAGCGGGAGCGACCTGCTCATTATACTGCTTCTTCAGACTTGCAACGTATGCCATAATGATCTGTCACTCTCCTCTCTCAAAAGCTGGCGCCGCACTTTTTGCAGGCGCGCAGTTTCTTGCCGTCCGCAAAGGCGTGGCCCACGCGGGTGGGCTTGCCGCACTTGGGGCAGATCAGCATGACCTTGCTGGCGTAGATGGGGGTCTCACGCTTGATGATACCGCCCTCCTCGCCCTGACGGCGGGGCTTCTGGTGACGGGAGGCCACCAGCACGCCTTCCACGATGAGCTTGCCGTTCTTGGGGTCGGCGGAGAGGACCTTGCCCTCCTTGCCCTTGTCGCGGCCGGACAGGACGACTACCTTGTCATCTTTACGAATCTTCATTCCCAT
>JAFYAQ010000016.1 GCA_017540645.1 Oscillospiraceae bacterium | reverse complement strand
TGGTCGGCGCTGATGCTGATGTAAACGCTGACCGGCTTCACCGTCAGAGAGCCGGGGACATAAACGACACTGTAGTACTCCTCGGGGGCTACGTTGTTCGTATCGCCCAGCTCGATGACCGCGTTCTTCGGCGTGGTGGCGTTGGTGCCGGCGTTGGTCTGCGATCCGTCAAATTCGATCGAGGTAAGCGTATCGCCGCGCGCGATGCCGGTGACTGTGTAATCGCTGGTATTGTTGGGATCGCTGGCCAGCGCCGTGCCGTCATAGGTCTTAGCCTTGTTGTTGGCAATGATGATCAGCTTTTTCTGGTAGTAGATATTGATGACCAGATTGCCTTCATTGCCGGTGATCTGATAGGTCGCCTGAGGCGCAGTGGTCGTGCCGTCCAGATAGGCGTGGTGATACACAAAGCCGTCAGGCGCCTTATTCTGCACGGTGAAGGTGTCGCCCTTTTCCACAAAGCTGGTCTCGGATTCATGGATCGATTTGCCGTCCATGTCATAATAGTTGACCGTGATCTTGGTGGTAGTATAGGGGATGTACTCGAAGGTGATGACGTTGTTTTCCAGAGCGAGCTGCAGTTCCTTGCTCGTCTCTGTCGGCTTGTAGTTCTGGCCGAGAATGTCCGCGTCGGTAGTCTGGGTCCCCAGATACGCCGTGTCGACTTCCTTGGCCATTTCCATCACGTTGGTGGTGGTGCCGGGGACGGTTACCGTTTTGGATGCCGCGACCTTGATTTCCGGATGATCCTTCAGGACGTAGTTGACCGTATAGGTCAGCACATTGGGAATCTGAGAGTAGTAGAAAATGATAACATTCTCATCGAATCCGAGTGTGATCGTCTTGCTTGCTTCATCAGGCACATAGCCGGAAACGGTCGGTGCGTTCTCGGTGATCGCATAACCTTCCGTGTAGGAGGGATCCGAGACTACCTTGTCAGGCAGGACCGGCGTCGTTGTCCCTTCCTCATAATAATGTACGGTGTAGCCGATGGTGTCCTGCGTCCAGTGGGCGTAGAGGGTGATATCCTCCGTTACCGGCTTGTTCCAGTCGTAAGGGGAGCCGGTCTCGTCCGCCTTGGTGAACCAGCCCTGGAAGGTATAGTGTGGCTTCGTGGGATCGTTCGGCTTTGTGGCATAGAAGCCGTACTCGTCGGTCTGGGACTCCGGGTTAGCGGAGCCGCCGTTGGTGTCGAAGCTGACGGTGCGGGTCGGGAACTGGAAGTCACCGTAGAGCACCAGGCCGGCCGGCATCTTGGGCGTACCCTCGTAAGTATAAGGGTTATTATGCTCCGAATCTGTGAACCAGCCCCGCCAGGTGGCGCCCTCCATGGGGGCGGCCGGGACGTTGCTCGTCAGATAGCTGGAGATATCATTGCCCAGCGTAACCTGCTGGGTGCTGATCAGCGATCCGTTATAATTATAGAAGGTCAGGGGATAATCCTGCGCGTCATAGTAGAAGTTGAAGCGGGTGTATTTTGCATCGTAATGGGTAGTAGTATTCCATCCCCAACCGGTTGTGTGGGTATATGAGCTAAACTGACTGCCCCAGGAATATGTGAAGTTGCTATATGTACCATTCTGAGTCTCACTGGCAGTAGCAGTATACCCAGCCTTGGAATAGCCCTCGATTTCATACCAGTCGTCCACGTCGCTCAGGTAGTTATACCGCATGTCGATGGACTTGACACGGCCGTAGGTCTTGCCGTTGTAGGTCGTCGTGGCGTCGCCTTCCGTGTAGTTCTGGAGCCAGTATTCCAGATGCTGGTAATATTCCGCCGTATCATTATGCCGATACACATAAATCGTGTTCGCCGGGCTGTTGTTCGTACGGACGCTCAGCGACGGCATGATCGTCAGGCTCTTGAACTTGCTGTTGTTCTGGTTGTTATAGCTCCAGCTGTACTGGGCATTGTTGCCGCTGCCAAATGTGCTGGCCCACAGAGCGGTAATATCCGCGCCGTATTTCGCCTGAAGACTTACATTGGCACTGTTATTGCCATTTCTACCCTGCAGCGTATACACGTTGCGGCTGTAGCGCACCGTGACCACCGTGGTGCCGTCCGCCAGGACGGTCTCCGTGGTGGAGTCCTTGAAGGTGAAGTTGGTGGTGTCCAGCTCGCTGGGACGGGTGCCGTCGGCGCCGGCGGTCTGGGCCGTCATGGTGATCGAAGAACCGGTCGCCGCCGTCTTGGTCACGGTAGCCAGGTAGGAATAGTTATCGTCGTTCGCGTTCTCGATCATGTAGACGATCTTGTATTCGCTCTGGGCCGGGTTCCACTTGGCGTAAAGGGTAGTATTCTCCTCCAGTGTGAAGGGAGAGGACGCCGCCTGGGTGTAAGCAGAGTCCTTGTACCAGCCGTCGAAGGTATAACCCGAGCGGGTGGCATCGGTGGGCAGGGTGATCTGGGTGCCGTAAGGCGCGGTCACCGCGTTGATGTAGTCGCCTTCACCCACGTTGTAGGAAAGAGTAAAATCTTTCCGGTTATAGTAGACGTTCAGCACCTGACCGGCGTTGCCGGTGAGTGTGACATTCTCGTCACGATGATCCGGATCCGCATAGGCATAGCTGTTGTAGTCAGGCGTTACTTTGGAGTTCTTTACGCCGACCTTTTCGACAGATTCGATCAACTCAGGGCTGCCGCCGTTAAGGCCATTGAGATAATGGTTAACATTGTAAGTGGCATCGGCGGCGATGTATTCGTCCTCTTCAGAGTACGTATATTTACCGGTCGTCTCGTCCTTGGTAAACTGATCCTTCGTAACCGTTATGGTCGGATTTCTCGGATAATAAATGGGATCTGTGGTATACTCGTCCGTCGGCGTAAAGCCGGGAGCCGTCACGGTGTAAGGAAAGTCTCCCTCAACGAGCTCATAGACCTGGGAGCCAATATCGATCCGATCGCCATTACCATTGATATAATAATAGTCTACCGTGAATACATAGGTCTCGATCTCTTTGAAGACAGCCACGGCGTCGAAGGATTTATCAACCGTGTAGCCGATTGCAACCGTGTCGCCATTGGTCTCACGCTCCCAGTGATCGAAGACCTTCCCTTCTATAAAGGGATCGTCCGGCATGGTGGTGATCTGGTCGCCAGCCGCCAGGTCAATAAAGTACTGGGACTTGGAGGTGATGACGTTGCCGTTATCGTCCTTGACCAGGAAGGACACGCGGACCTGTTCCGCAAAGAACGCGTAAAGCGTCAGATCCTCGCTGACGGTGGACTCCGCCGTGTACTGGGTGCCCGCGCCATCGGGCTCCGTAAACCAGCCCACAAAGGTCATGCCGGCCTTGATCGGGTCAGAAGGCAGCACGATGGTGGTGCCGGTGGCCGTGGTCATCTGCTCATACTGAGCGTTGTCGACCATGAAGATCACGGTAAAGATGTTCTGCACATAGGCAGGTTCTACAACAGTGTCTTGAGAAACTCTTGTGCCTACAGGGAACTCCGTAGTCGTTCCCTGCAGAACCCATTTACCAACTTGGTTCGGCTTTGCAGGAACCTCCGGATAATCTGTATCCGGTACAGTAAATGCACTGTCAACATCGACATCAACTGATTTAAGAGTTGTGCCATCTTCTTTAAGGAAGGTTACCGTGTAGATGATCTTCTCCTGTGCCACGACGGCCGTGAAGGGCTCGGTCACAATAGTTTCGGCCGTCACTTCGGTGGTGGTTCCTTCAATGACCCACTTCGTGGTGTAGCCGGGCACTGTGGGACAAGCGGGAAGCTGATCGCCGATGGTCTCGCCCTCTTCGACCTGGATCGTCTGGGGCGCGAGAGGCTCATCGGGATCCGTGGTGGGATTGAAGGTGACCGTAATGGGCGCGGCACGGGTGGGCTCCTCTTCTTCGGTCTCTTCACCCTCGCCCTCACCGTCGACAGCGTCGGCGTCTACAGCATCGGCATCGGTATCGTCACCGTCGACAGCATCGACATCGACAGCAGCATCAGCGTTAGCTTTAGCATCGATCGCGGTCACGGCCTCGCGGGTAACGGGCGCCTTGCGAGCCTCGTCGACAACGGCGGCGTCCTCGTCGTCCACCACTGCCTCCAGCTCATCGCCCTCGCCGACGAACTCGCTGATGTCGACTTCGGACTCATCCTCTTCCTCTTCCTCGGGCTCGGCGGTCTCCTCGACTACCGCAGCTTCTTCGTCCTCGGGGATGGGCTCAAAGTTGGCATAGAAGATCATGCTGCCCTTGTAGGCCGGACGCAGAAAAGCGCTGGTGCTGACGACCTTCTCAGAGCCGTTCACCTTGATGGTCCAGTTCACGAAGCGGTAGCCCTCAGCGGCCGCGGCGGAAGCGCCCTTGGCCCTGGTGCCTTCCTCTACCTTCTCGGAGCCGCGGGTGACCTTGCCGCCCTTGTTGGCAATATATTTATATGTATATACTGCCTTCTGCTCCTCGTCCTTCGGCTCTTCAACCGGAGGCTCTTCGTTATCATCCTCGGTGACATTGGTCTGCTGACCGTCGCCATCGGTGACATTGGTCTGCTGGCCGTCGCCATCGGTGACGTTGGTCTGCTGACCGTCGCCCTCAGCGGCATCGGTCTGCTGACCGTCGCCATCGGTGACATTGGTCTGCTGACCGTCGCCCTCAGCGGCATCGGTCAGCTGACCGCCGCCATCAGAGGCGCCGGCCTGTTCGCCGTTGTCGTCAGCGGAGACATTGCCCTCCGCCGGAGGAGCGGTCTCTTGGCTGACCTCTTCCTGTCCGGTGGGCAGGGCACTCTCAGGACTTGCGGCAAGCACGTTCACCGGGAAGAGACCGATCACCATGGTGATAACCACAAACATGGCAAGCAATCTCTTGTTCGCGTACTTCTTCATCACATTTCCTCCTTAGCGTTGCGGCCGGTCTCCCGGCCCATCTTTGAAAACCCGACTCTCGCCGGTGTTATTCACTTCGTACATCCAGGCGCTGTCTACTGTCCTGCGGCTAAAATATATGACAATATATATCATATCGCAGGCAAAAAAAGGGTCGCATACTACCTGCTGGCAGGGCGTTCGCGGTGGTTTTTTCGGGTCCGCTGCAAATCACCATGATCCGTTCCATAAAATTTTAAAAGTATCCATAGTGAGCGCTATAATCCAAAAAGCACTATAACACATTTGCAACCATTTGTCACGCATTATTTTTTCTTTTTTGCTGGTATTTTTTGCGGCTGATTGCGGCCTGGGACAAAGCGAAATGCTGTCCTAATTCTGATGTCCTTTTATGTTTTTCAGCCTAATTTTCACGTCTCCTATATCCGTTTTGCGCGTTCGCACATCTGCGCATCTATACGCCGACTGCACATAGATTACAAAATGTTCCAAAAAACGGCACCCGTTCCGGGTGCCGTTTTTCAGTCGTATTCAGGCTCATCGGAAGCCTTCCGTTTGGTCTCCTGCCTGGCAGCTAAATCCACAGCCTGTTCAAGCAATCTCTCCGTGTGTGCTCTTCTCTTTCTCAAAGTCTTCTGATAGGCATCTTCCAGCGTTGTGCCGTCTTTATAACGGCGTGCTTCCATGAAGCGCTTTCTGCTGGCGTCCGTATCTACAGCCTTCCGCAGCTTATCTCTGAGTTCTTCCAACTCCGTCAACACTGCTTTCTGTTCTTCCAGGGCATCCTCCCACTTTTGATCAAATTCAGCCCTGGCCAGTTCCTGTGCTTTCTGTTTCGCCGCTTCCTCGGTGACGGATCTATACTCTGCCATAGCATCACGAACCGCGGACAACGCCTCAGAGTATGTCTTGAATTGGGGACGCTCCCCCGTCAGCTCCTGCATAAAGTCAAGGATGGTATGGGCAAAAAACTTTCCTTGCTTTTCCATCCGCTTCCGGACGGCTTCCTGTTCCTGGATACGCTTTCGAACTCCGCGATCATAGGAATTTCTGATCGTTTTCATCCTGGCATTGCTCAGCGATTTGGAAGACTGCGCATCAAACCAAGCGTCAAAATCCTTCAAGGCATAGCCTGTCGCATAAGCGGCGCTTTCCAGCTCCTCCAACGCTTTGTTCGCCGACTCCTGAGTATTCCCGGAGGTGCTGAAATATCCCTCCCGAATTTTATCCAAGCTTTCAGCATCCAAGTTGCTTACCAATTCGCCCCTGCCGTATGGCGCTTCCCCGGCAGAGACGGCGTCCTCTGTCTCGTGAGTCAGATACGTCGTATAGCCGGCGAAATTGTTGACGGTCTCCACCGCATGATGATCCCACAGAAGATCGTCCTCCCCGGGGCGGAACACGATCCCGAGGTTTAAAAGAAGATCCTTTACGTAGTAACTCTCATTTTTCGCACTGCGCAAGAGAATATGATAATGCGCCTTCTCCAAAGCGGTCTTCCAAAAACTATCATCCGAGACCGTATCCTTGTCGTGTTTGATCGCAACAACGTGAAAAAGGGCGGGGTCAACGGCTTTGATCGTTGCCTGAACATACTGCCAGCCATAGGGAAGCTGTTCGTCATAGCATTTGACAGCCATAGACCGGACTTTGGAGCCATTCTGCAGTATCGTATGTCCGCTCTTGGACCATTTTCGCCTTCCGCCGCGCTGCCTGGCCCGGGCAGCCGTATTGTCCTGTGTTGGCGCGCTTTCCGCCGCTTCCGCAGGAGGGATTCCATCCATTATTTCCGGCATTTTAAACGCGCTCCTTCCTTCATACGACTGACCCGTGATGGTATCTTTCTTCACAGCAAAACGCTACGTTTGTCTTTCACCCAGAGTATAGCATGCTTTGCCGCGCTTCTCAATAGGGTACTGACCGACAAAGAGCTGTCAAAAGCCGCAAAATCAAACGCCCCCTCCTGCTCTCAATTTGCTGGAAGCGAGCCAAAAAAGATTGATTTGAACAAACCTTGAGAAGGAAGCGTCTTCTTCTGCGGACTATTAGGACAATAATTTTATATAATCTTTCTTTAATGTCCTTTGTGGAAAGGCGTCTTTAGGACATTGGGACATTAATATAATCGAGCCGAGAAACTATGGATTTTCGCTTTGAACGCCCTGTAAAACAGCAATCCGGGCGAGGTCAAGCCTCGCCCGGACGGTTGATTTTATACTGCCGCGGGATTCAGCCCCGGAGGACCTTCACATAGACGTTGCGGGTCCGGCCGCCGTCCAGCTCCACAAAGAACAGGCTCTGCCAGGGACCGATCACCAGCTTGCCGCCGTGGATCGGCAGGGTCTCGCTGGCGCCGAGCAGGGATGACTGGATGTGAGCCGCGCTGTTCCCGCCCATGTGGGCGTAGCCGTCATCCCAGGGAATCACTTTGTTCAGTTCCTTGAACAGATCCTTTTTCACATCGGGGTCCGTATTCTCGTTGAGCGTTACGGCGCAGGTGGTATGAGGCGCGAAAACGGTGCATATGCCCTCCGCCGCCCCCGCAGAGGAGATAACCTTCTGAACGGACGCGGTGATATCGAGCATCTGGTTGTGCTCTGTCGTGTCCACCACAAAGCTGTACAGGCCGCCGCCATGGGAAACAGCGGGGCTGATATCAGTGGGATTTGCCATGATATGTACTCTCCTTTCCAAAATGTGCCGGTTTTTGCCCTGGGTTTAGCTTACCTCATTTCAACAAATCGTACAAGAATACCGGGGACTGCTCCGCGTATGATATCCCGGCGCTGTCGGCCGGGCCGGGGACGGCGTCAGACGCTGGTTTTTTTGCTGTGCATGGAGAACTTATCCATGGGATAGTTTTTCAGGTTCTCTAGGATCTCCCGTTTGTCGGCCTGCTGGAAGAGCTTGGTCCGGGAGCGGGTGACCTCCGCCTCGGAGACGACCTTGGACGGACCGCTGACGCAGCCGCCGGGGCAAACCATGCCCTCGATGAAGTCCTCCTTCAGGCGGCCCATCTTGAGCTGCATCAGGGCGGCGTAGCACTCCTTGGCGCCGGCCGCGGCCAGCAGCTTGATGTTGGAGGTATCCTCTCCCCGCTCGCGCATGCACTCCATGACCGCGTTGGCCACGCCGCCGCTGGAGGCAAAGCCCTTGCCCCAGAGGGAGGATTCCTGGTAGCCCTCCGCGGGTGCCTCGAAAATGATGTCCCGGGACTGCATCAGCATGAAGAACTCGCCGAAGGTCATGACATAATCCGCGTTGCCCTCCAGATCCGGATCCATGCTTTCCGCTTTTTTCGCCACACAGGGCCCGATAAACACAGTGACGCAGTCGGGGTGGATGGCCTTCAGATAGCGGGAGACGGCCCACATGGGGGTGATGGTGGTGGACATGTTGTTTTTGTACTGCTCGGGGAAGTGCTTGATGAGCATGTTCACAAAAGCCGGGCAGCAGGAGGTGGTCATCTTCCGGCCTTCCTTGAACGCCTCGCTCCATTCCTCCGACTCATAGGCCGCGGTCATATCGCCGCCCAGGCCCACCTCCACCATATCCGCGAAGCCGATGCGCTGCAGCGCTTCCCGGATGGAGGCCATGGTCACGCCGGGGCCGTACTGTCCCTCCAGCGCGGGAGCGCACATGGCGTAGACCTGTTTGCCGGAACGGATCGCCTCGATGATGGGGACCAGATAGGACTTGGCGCTGATGGCGCCGAAGGGGCAGGAATGGATGCAGTGGCCGCACTGGATGCACTTTTTCTCGTCGATCTTGCAGTAGCCGTACTCATCGTAGGTGATGGCGCCCACGGGGCAGACACGCTTGCAGGGCCGGGTCAGATGGACGATGGCCTCAAAGGGGCAGGCCTTGGCGCACAGGCCGCACTCCTTGCACTTGGAGGCGTCGATGTGCATGCGCACCTCGCCCGGTTCGATGGCGTTGAAGCGGCAGTTATTCAGACAGGCCTTGCCCAGGCAGAAACGGCAGTTGTCGGTGACGGAGTAGGCGGAGAGGGGGCATTCGTCACAGGCAGCGTCGATGACCTGGACCTGGAGCTTGGAATCCGGGTTGGAGCTGGTGTTCTGGCCGCAGGCCAGACGGATGCGCTCCCGGATGATGGCCCGTTCCTTGTGAACGCAGCAGCGCCAGGCGGGCTTGGGCCCGGGGATCATCTCCCGAACCAGGGCCTCCTTGGTCTCCTCATTCAGATTGCCGTCCCATGCCAGACGGCAGACACGCTCGATCAGAGTATGGCGAAGCTTTAAGATATCCGCATCGTTGGTGATCACGTAATTATAACTTGCCATGCGTTCATCCCCTTTCTTTGATTTTAAGTCAAACATACCGGGCCGAAGATGTCAAGAATGAAAAGCTTTTTCTATTTTTCGCATAAAAAAAGGCCCCTCTTTTTTACAAAGAGGAGCAAGGGCCGGATCGTCCGGGCTATCGGTAAGGAGCCTCCCGCCGCTTTCCGCGTCGCGGGCGGGTCAATACCCCCGGTACATCTCCGGGCGTGCGGCCCTGGGGGCGTTGCGCTCATCCCACACGCGGCCTGTCAGGGTGAGATCGCAGTCCACCATCAGGATCTCCTCCCCATCGCCGGCCTCGCCCAGAGGCTCGCCGGAGGGCTTCCAGGCCAGGGAGTGTCCGCCGCCCAGCAGTCCCACGCAGTTGCAGCCCACCACGAAGATCTGGTTTACGATGGCACGGGCCCGGGTCAGCACCTGCCAGTGGAGATAGCGGGAGGCCGGCCACTCGGCGGGAATGAAGAGGATCTGGGCGCCCTTCATGGCCAGCTCCCGGGGCTGCTCCGGGAATCGGAGATCGTAGCAAACCACCACGCCGCAGGAGACCCCGTCCAGGGTAAAGCTGCCCACATGGTCTCCGGCAGTGAAGTAGTTTCCCTCTCCGCCGGGGAGAAACAGGTGCATTTTGTCATACTCCGCCACTCTCCTGCCCTGGCGGTCGAACACCAGGCAGGTGTTATAGGTCTTGCCCCGGCGGACATTGGTGACGCTGCCCGCCACCAGATTGACCTGATACTCGGCACAGAGGGCCCCCAGAGTCTCCTCCACCCGGCGGCCGTCCCAGTCGGTCAGCCCGCCCAGGCCGCCGGGCGGGAGAAAGCCGGAATTCCACATCTCCGGCAGGAGCACCGTGTCCGCTCCCTGCTCCGCGGCCCGCCGCAGGCCGTCCCGTGCATTGTGGAAATTCACCTCCACGTTGCCCAGGGATATATCCATTTGTACGCACGCAATTTTCATTGCCCTTTTCCTTTCCGGCCTGACTCTTCTGCGGGAAAACGGCCGTATACCGTCTCCGGTGCGGGGAACCCTCCCCGGGAGGGTTCCGCCATTGTTCTGAGTGAGAATTATGTATTTGAAATTATAGCATCCATTTTTCCGATTGCCAAGATAAAACGGATCATCCGACAAAAGAAGTCAGAGCCTCGGAAAGAATGCCATTGAAAAACAGGCGCAGAAAAGATATAATTTAAAAATGCCGTTCCGTCCTGCGGGAGGATCGGCGTTCTGACACTTTCCGGACGGGAGAAAACCGCACATGTTCAAGCTCATCAAAGATCTCTTCGCCATCCCCCTGATCTCCTATCTTTTCGTGGGGGCCGCGGCCACAGCGGTGGAGTGGGTCTTTTTCTGGCTGCTGGATTCGGCGCTGGGCGTCCAGTATCTGCTGGCCACCGCCATCGCCTTCTGCATTTCCACTTTTGCAAACTGGCTGCTGGGCCGGCTGTGGACCTTCAAGGACGCGGAAAGGGGCAACATCTGGGCGGAGCTGGGCAAGATCTACGCCGCGGCGATCGTGGGGCTGCTGCTCAATCTTCTGATCATGTGGGTGCTGGTGGACCGGCTTGGTCTGGCGGACATGCTCTCGAAGATCATCGCCACCGTGCTCGTGTTCAGCTATAATTTCCTGATCCGCAAGCTGGTGATCTACCGGCGGTGACAAAGCCGCTTTACATTTTATGGAGGGATTATGAAACGTTTTTTCAAAAAACACATGAAAAACATAAAAAAGGAGCTGAAGGAACTGAAGCCCGTTACGTTCCTCTTTTTGACCGTTGTGGGCATCATCAATGCCTTTGGCGTCACCATCTTTCTGTTCCCGGTGAAGCTCTATGACAGCGGCATTTCCGGTCTTTCCATGCTGCTGGATCAGGTGACCCCGCCCTCTTTCACTCTCTCCGGCTTCCTGCTGCTCCTGAACGTTCCCATCTTCCTCTTCGGGCTGAAAAAAGAGGGTTTCCCTTTCACCGTGTACTCCATCTACACCATCGCCGCCTACTCCCTGGTGGCTCACCTGATCATGCATGTGCTTCCCGTCAATGTGAATTTCGTCTCGCCGCTGGCGGGGCGGGACCTTTTGCTGTGCGCGGTCTTCGGCGGGCTCATCTCCGGCGTAGGCAGCGGTCTGACCATCCGCCTGGGCGGCGCGCTGGACGGTATCGACGTACTTTCGGTGATCTTTGCCAAGACCATCGGCATCTCCATGGGCAGCTTTGTGATGGTCTTCAACACGATCCTTTACATCATTTGCGGGATCGTGATCCAGAGCTGGATCCTGCCCTTGTACTCCATCGTCACCTATTATGTGGGCTCCAAAACGGTGGATTATATCGTGGAGGGCTTTGACCGCTCTATGTGCGCCATGATCGTGACCACCAAGGCGGAGGCGGTGTCCGCCGCCCTGTCGGAGCATTTCATGGCCGGCGGCACCATTGTGAACGCCATCGGCGGCTACTCCAAGGATGAAAAGCAGATCATTTACTTCGTGGTCAACCATTTCCAGATCAACCGTCTGAAAAAGCTCGTCACCGACATTGACGCGACGGCCTTCGTCTCCCTGCAGGACGTTTCGGACATCGTAAAGCAGTCGAAAAAATAAGTTTTTCCGCCGCTTGGCGGGAGGAAGGCGACAAAAAGCGCCCGGGGTTCATCCCGGGCGCTTTTTGCCGCATAAGCTCTATTCCAGTTCTCTTCTTCCTGTGGCTTCCTTATCCTTGTCCAGGCGTTCCCGCCGGCGGTGGAGATCATGGGCCATCCAGCGAAGGATGATCAAAACGGTAAGGCTGAGGATGGAGATGAGGTTCTGGACCGGCGTGGTCTCCCCCACGATCATGTGACGGGCCACCAGGAAGATGATGATCTCAATGACGTTATCGGTGTTGGGCCTGCAGAGCATCTGCATGAACTCGATGCCGATGACGATGGAGAAAATCCGTTCCACATAGAGGATCAGGCCGCCCGAATCGCTGAGAATGCTGCGGAAAAGCATTCCGTCCATGACAAGGCCAAGGATGGCCATGACCACCCCGACCAGCACGATCGCAGCCATCAACAGCTCCAGCAGTTCACAGGCGTTGTGCAGGATTATTTTGATCTTTTCCATCTTGTTGAACATGACGTGCCTCCCCCTTGCCGTGTGTTTTTTTGTCCGATTTGGTCGAGTTTTTCTTATTTTACCATGTCATTTTGTCCGGAGCAAGAGAAATCTGTTCCGATCCGGGCCATGCCGGGGGCATTTATCTTTACCTTTTCAGCACAGGCAGCGTGGAGCCGCCGTAGGGCATGGCGATGACTTTTGCGCCCGGGCCGCATTTTTCTCGCGCCGCCAGGTAGGCCTCCTCCACGGACGGATACGGCTGCAGGAAGATCCGCCGCACCAGGTCGTCGGGAAGCTCCGACACCAGATAGATGTCCGCCCTTTCCAGCACCATGGCGATGGCCGCCGCCTTGTGTCCGCCCAGGCGGAACTCCCTCTGGATGCGCTCCACCAGCGCGTGGGGCTCCCCGGCGGAGAGCATCCATTCCTGGAAGGTGGCCTCCCCCAGGCCTTCCCGGCAGGAGCCCGCCAGGATGATCACGCCCCCGGGCGCAACCGCGTGTTCGGCATTGGCCAGGGCCTTATGGGTCTGGTAGAGGTTCAGATCCTTGGGCGCGCCGCCCTGGGACACCAGCACGATATCCGCCAGCGCCGGGATCTCCCGGCGGTACATTTTGTCCAGATACCGGCAGCCCGCCCGGTGGGCCATCGTCACGTCCCCTGCCGCCGCGTGGACGATGCGCTTATGGGCGTCCAGCACCACGTTCAGGATGAAATCCACTCCCACCAGGCCGGCGGCCTCCTCGATATCCATACGCACCGGGTTGCCCTCCAGCTGTCCGGCACGGGCCATGGGGTCCACCATGCGGCTGTGGTTGGCCTGGATGGCGGCGCGGGTGGAGACCCCGGGCATGATGGCCTTGGCTCCGCCGGAGTAGCCGGCAAAGTAGTGATACTCGATATTCCCCAGGCAGATGCGCCGGTCCGCCTCCGCCACCCGCCGGTCTATGTCCACGGGGGTGCCGTTCCGGGTCATGCCGAGACGGACGCAGTCATTGGGGTTTGCGTCCGTGCAGCGGATCTCCTCCCAGGCCCGCTCCCCGGCCAGACGCCGGCGCTCCTCCGGGATATGGCCACGATGGCTGCCCAGAGCGAACACCAGCGTGATATCCTCCCGCCGGCAGCCGGCGGCGTACAGCTCGTCCAACACCGGGCCCATCACACGGGCGGTGGGCATGGGCCGGGTGATATCGCTGGTGACGACGGCGATCTTCTCCCCAGGGCGAACGATCTCGCGGAGCCGGGGCGTTCCGATGGGGTTTTCCAGGGCGTTCTCCAGGATCTCCTCCTCCGGGGCGGCGGTCAAGATCTCCTCCGGCTGCAGCAGCGCCAGAAGGTCCTCGTCCGCCACGGAAACGCTCTGGCTCCCCGTCCCTATTTTGAATGAAAGTTCCATGTCCTCCTCCCGGGAAATGCCGTTTCCGGCACAGATGGCAACAAAAGCAGTTCCGGTCAAAGCCGGAGCTGCTCTTGTCTGTTGGAATCAAAGCATCGGTGTCTCCTCCCCGCGAGGCATCCCATGCTGGCGAAGCAGCACGATGCACAGCGCGGGCAGAACCCATTGATATGTCTCTCGGATGTAACTGCTGGGCGCCACGCAGGCCACCACGAAGGCCGTGCACATAGCCACTACTGCGGCATACAGCTCGTCATGGTTTTTCAGGTAGGCGCGGATCAGGGATACATACAGCCAGAGGATACTGGCAAGGTATGCGGCAAATACGGGAATGCCGTACTGGGTCAGGATCTCCATCCACCAGTTATGGGTGTTGACGAATCCCGAGTGCCCTCCCTGGTTGGCCCGGATATAGGCGGCGTAGCCGTCGGGGCCGAGCCCCAGGCCCTTGCTCTCCAGGAAGGCGTCCAGCTCGTCCATGGTGATCAGGATGCGCACTCTCACCGGGCGGGAGTGGTTGGTGGTCGTCATCTCCTGCATAAGATTGCTCGCCAAAGAGATCTCCCTTTCCGTCTCGGACGGGATGCGGGCCAAAATATAATACGGCGTCTTTACCCCGGCGCGGGAAAAAAGCTCCTCCCCGGTGATCCCTATGGAAAGCTGTTCCTTCAGCCGTACCAGCAGCTGCGCCATCCAGTTCGCCGCCCGGGTGTAGATCAGGAGGATACCCCCTGCCATCAGAGTCTTTCTCAGCCAATTCCGCCGCACCAGGATCACATAGGCCAGCAGTCCGACCAGGAGAGCCACGGAGCAAATCGTTGCATCGTCGACGCGAAGCAGAAAGCTCAGCGCGATCAGATACGCGAATCGGAGCGCCGCCCGGCCGGGGCGGAGATCGGCGCTGAGGAAAAAGAGCGGAGCGAAAACAGTCAGGAAAGTGCAGAAATTGTTCTCGTTGAAAAACGGGCCGGTGGCGAAAAACAAGCGCTCAAAGCAGAGTCCTGCAAGCCGGCGGCGTCCGTCCACCGTCAGGATCGGCATGGGGTCATACTGGGATATCTCAAAATGCCAGCCTGCGAAGATCTCCCACAGGCCCAGAAGCACCAGCCCGGCGCAGATCAGGCGCAGGGAGGTGAGGAACAGCTCTGTCCTCCGCCGGGTATCCAGCACCTCGTACATGCAGTACAGGAGACAAAGACCCCTGAGCAGATAAAAGCAGTCCTTGCCTCCCTCCCAAAGGTAGGAATACGAGCTGAGAGCCACGCCCGCCGCACCGTAGGCGATCCAGAAGATCATCATCCCGGCGAAAACAAGAAAGTGCTTTGTAACGCGCGCCTCCGTCTTCCGCCGGAGGAAACGGCGGAGCAGGAGAACGATGGTCAGCGCGCTGAAAAAGAGCCGGTCAATAAAGACCCCGTAGAAAAAAACTCTCTCCAGCGCGGGAAACCAGATCGTCCGCCCAAATGCCAAAAACAGGGGCATCAAAACCGCCAGGGCATCCCACAGCGTCCGGGTCCGCAGGTCTTTTGTTTGTGTTCTCATCTTTCGCAACACGGTTGAGGTCAGACTGCGCAAGGATGATTACTTCGTGCCGAAAATCCGGTCGCCGGCGTCGCCCAGGCCGGGGACGATGTAGCCGTGCTCGTTCAGATGGTCGTCCATAGCTGCCACATAGGCATCCACATCCGGGTGATCCTTGCGCATCTTTTCCCAGGCGGGAGGCGCGCCGATGATGCACATCAGCTTGATGTGCTTGCAGCCGTGCTCCTTCAGGAAGGTGCAGGCGGCGCTGGCGCTGCCGCCGGTGGCGAACATGGGGTCCACCACGATCACGTCACGCTCGGCGATATCCGGGGGAAGCTTGCAGTAGTACTCCACGGGCTCCAGGGTATTGGGGTCCCGATACAGGCCGATGTGGCCCACCTTGGCGGAGGGGATCATGGCGACCATGCCGTCCACCATACCCAATCCGGCCCGGAGGATGGGGACAATGGCCATCTTTTTGCCGGCCAAACGCTTGACCTTGGCCGTCGCCACGGGGGTCTCGATCTCCACTTCCTCCACGGGAAGATCACGGGTGACCTCATAGCACATGAGCATGGCGATCTCGCCCACCAGCTCCCGGAATTCCTTCACGCCGGTGTTCTTGTCACGGAGGATGGACAGCTTGTGCTGGATCAGGGGGTGGTCAAATACATGCAGCTGGCTCATTTTGTTTCTCCTTTTATCATGTTATGATTATTTGTTTCCAATTGTTTCCAATCTCTCCTGCCGCTCCCGCTCGGCCTGGGACAGGCGCAGATACACGGGCAGCAGATCCTGCGCCGGGGCAGGATCTTTTTCCATGGCGCACAGAGCCACGCCGCAGGCACTCTGCCAGCGGGAAAGCTCCGGAGCCAGGATGACAGGGACGTTTTTCTCTGCCAGGGCCCTGCCGGCGATTTCAGCGCCGTCCCCCAGCACCCAGACCCGGCGGCCGAGAGCCGCCGCCTCGGCGGCCATGTCCGCGGCGGAAACAGCCCGGTCCGGGCAAAGGCGGGCCGGCTTGCCGTCCCTCAGCTCAAAAAAGGCATTGTAGAGCTGGCTCCTTCTCGCGTCCATGGCGGGGCAGATCAGCGCGTCTGCGGGAGCGCCCAGGGCGAGCCAGGCCATGGCCTCCAGGGTGGAGACCCCGATGGCGGGCTTGCCGAGGCCCCAGCACAGGCCCTTGGCTGTGGAGACCCCGATGCGCACACCGGTAAAGGAGCCGGGCCCCCGGGCCACCGCCACCGCGTCGATGCCGGTTTTTTCGATCTCTGTGTTGCGGAACAGGTCCTCCACCATGGGCAGCAGCGTCCGGCTGTGGGTAAGACCGCTGCGCTGATAGCTGTAGGAGAGGATCTCCCCGTCCCGGCAGAGCGCGGCGGAAGCCGCGGCCGCTGTGGTTTCCAGCGCCAGGATCAGCATAACTCCGCCCCCTCGATGGTAATGGTCCGGGCCGTGTCGGACGTTTTCTCTATGGTGACGCGGATCTCGGAGCCGTCAAAGGCCTCCGGGACGTTCTCACTCCACTCCACGGCGCACACGCCGCCCCGCCGGAGGTAATCCTCCCAGCCGATGTCAAAAAGCTCGTCCGCGCTGCCCAGGCGGTACATATCAAAATGGAACAGCTCCCGCTCTCCCTGAAATTCGTTGACGATGGTAAAGGTGGGGCTGACCACGCCGTCATGAATACCCAGGCCCCGGGCAAGGCCCCGGACGAAGGCGGTCTTCCCCGCGCCCAGCTCACCGTACATGGCGATCACCACGCCTCCCGGGGGGAGGCAGCGGGCCAGACGCTCGCCGAGAGCCTCGCTCTCGGCCTCGCTGTTGGATGTATATATCATGGTTTTCCTCTCTTATGGGATTCTATGGGTGAGTATACACCAGCCGCGGGGCGGAGTAAAGCATTTTTCCCGCCTATTGCAGAAAAAGACAGCTTGTGCTACAATGTGAAATTGAAAAAATTCACCCAATCCTTATCTGTTTGTTCCCGGGAGGTACCGATTTGAACGTTAAACTCCGCAATCTCTGGCTGGAGACCCGTTCGGCCGTTCTCTATGTCTGGAACCACACCTCCGACTTTTTCCACCGGGGGGACATGTTCCTGCTGGCTATGAGCTGCATATGCACCGTCTTCGGTCTGGTGCTGATCGCCAGCGCCGTCCGCGCCTACGTCAGCCACACCTATGTTCCGGTGCAGGTCTTCGCCTTTATTCTGGGACTGGTACTCTATTATGTGTTCACGGTCATCGACGTGGAGATCATCGCCGACAAGTGGATCATCCTGTTGATCTTTGAGACCTTTCTGATGGCGCTACTGATCCCCTTCGGCGTATCCGGCGATACCGGCAACTCCGGCTGGCTCCGCTTCCTGGGCATCGGCATCCAGCCCTCGGAGATCGTCAAGGTGGTGTTCATCATATTGATGGCCCGCCAGATGACCTTTCTGAAGGAATACAGGGATATCAACTCCATCCCCAGCATGCTCCAGCTGCTGGTCCACTTTGGCTACACCTTCGTGCTGATCATGATCACCGCCAAGGACCTGGGCTCGGCCGTGGTGTTCGGCGCCATTTTTGTGATCATGATGCTGGTGGCCGGGATCAAATTCTACTGGTTCCTCATCGGCGGCGCCCTGGCGGCCATGGCGGTGCCGTTTATGTGGAGCATCCTGGACACCTATCAGCGGGAGCGCATTCTGGCCCCCTACGATCCCACCATCGATCCCACCGGCTGGGGCATCACCTGGCAGACCACCCGAAGCAAGATCGCCCTGGCCTCCGGTCAGCTGACCGGCGTGGGCTACGGCAAGGGCATCCAGACCCAGACCAACTCCCTGACCGGCAAGCACACGGACTTCATCTTCTCCGTGGCCGGAGAGGAGCTGGGCATGATCGCCTGTGTGATCATCATCATCCTGCTGTCCATCGTCATCATCCACTGTGTCATGGTGGGGCTCCGCTCCAACAATACCATGAGTATGCTGGTGTGCATCGGCGTGGCGTCCAGCATCTTCTTCCAGATGCTGGTCAACACCGGCATGTGCATCGGCATCACCCCCGTTATCGGCATCACCCTCCCCTTCTTCAGCTACGGGGGCTCATCGCTCATGTCTACTTTCGCCGCCGTGGGACTGGTGTCCGGCGTCAAGTACCGACCGACGCCACAGCAATTCCACCGGTATTGAGTGTGTCGCACAATAGGTTTACATAATTATTTTTCAGGAGGAAACCCAGATGGAGTACAAGTATCCGCATCTCTGCTCCCCCATCACCATCGGCAAGACTGTTTTCCGCAACCGCATGTTCTCCTCCCCCATGGGCGGCACGGATATCACCGCCGACGGCTGCATCGGTCCCCGCTCCCTGAAATTCTACGAGCTGCGCGCCTACGGCGGCGCGGCGGCGGTGACCATTTCCGAGTGCATGGTCCACCCCTCCGACGGCAGCCACGCCTATCGGATCGACCTCTCCGTTCCCGAAAGTCTGCCCAGCTTTACCTACACGGCCGACGCGATCAAGCGCCACGGAGCCATCCCCTCTGTGGAGCTCAGCCACTCCGGCCAGTTCGCCGGGACCTACCTGGCGGACAAAAACCGGAAGGCCTCCATGGCCCAGTGGGGTCCCTCCGACGGCGTCCGTGCCGACGGCGTTCCTGTCAAGGCTCTGACCAAGGAGATGATCGACGAGATCGTGGCGGCCTACGGCAATGCCGCCGCTCTGGTCAAGCGGGCCGGTTTTGAGATGGTCATGGTCCACGCCGGCCACGGCTGGCTGATCAACCAGTTCCTCTCCCCCCTGTTCAATCACCGCACCGACGAGTACGGCGGCTCTCTGGAAAACCGGGTCCGCTTTGCCCGGGAGGTGCTGACCTCCGTCCGCAAGGCCGTGGGCCCCTGGTTTCCCATCGAAGTGCGTCTCAGCGGAGACGAGTTCGTAGAGGGCGGATACCATCTGGATGAAGGCGTTCGCATCGCCCAGGCCATCGAGGATCTGGTGGACATCATCCATGTCTCCGCCGGTACGTATCAGAAGACCTTCGGCATCACCCACCCCTCCTGGTTCGAGGAGCACGGCCGCAACGTCTACCTGGCCGCGGAGATCAAAAAGCATGTGAAAAAGCCTGTGGCCACCATCGGTGGCCTCAGCGACCCGGCCATGATGGAGGAGATCATCGCCTCCGGCAAGGCCGACATCATCTACATGGCCCGTCAGCTTCTGGCGGACAACCAGTTCCCCAACAAGGTCATGGCCAACCGCGACGACGAGATCGTCCACTGCCTGCGCTGCTTCACCTGCATGGCGGAGCGGGCCTCCACCTTCACCCGCCGCTGCACCGTCAACCCCCTGATCGGCCGGGAGAATGAGGGCTTCGGCGAGATCCCCAAGTCCCCCGAGCCCAAGAAGGTCCTGGTGGTGGGCGGCGGCCCCGGTGGTCTGTACGCCGCCTATACCGCGGCCCGCCGCGGGCACCAGGTCATCCTCTGCGAAGCCACCGACCGGACCGGCGGTCTGCTGATCGGCGAGGCGGCCATCCCCTTCAAGTATGACATGTATCTCCTGGGCGAGACCTACCGCCACATGGCGGAAAAGGCGGGCGTGGAGATCCGCCTGAACACCCGGGTGGACCGGGCCTATGTGGAAAAGGAGGCCCCGGACGCCCTGATCGTGGCCGCCGGCTCGGAGCCCCTGCTGCCCCCCATCCCCGGTCTGCGGGAGAGCCCCATCATGTTTCCGGCGGAGGATTACCATCTGAAAAAGGATCAGATCGGCGATACCTGCATCGTTCTGGGCGGCGGTCTGGTGGGCTGCGAGATGGCCGTGTGCCTGGCCAGAGACGGCAAGAACGTCCATCTGGTGGAGATGCGTGACCAGCTCTGCCCGGACGCCAACGTCCGCTACCGTCCCCTGCTGATGGCGGAGCTGGACAAGGTCCATGTGGACATCCATCTCAACTGCACCTGCAAACGGGTGGAGGGCAACAGCGTCTTCTGCGAGACCCCCGAAGGCGAGACAGTGGAGATCAAGGGCGACAGCATCCTGGCGGGCCTGGGCCTGGTGCCCAAGACCGACGTGGTGGAGGAGCTGCGGGGCACCGCGCCCAAGTTCTTCTCCATCGGCAACTGCGTGCGTCCCGACACCATCACCCATGCCGTCTACCAGGGCTATCACGCCGCTCTGGACGTGTAAAATCAAGCATCCTCACCGCATATAGCAAAAAGAGGCGGTCCGCGTATCTCACGCGGACCGTCTCTTTTTTGGTTTTGAGGATCAACCGTAATCCTGGGTGGCCACGAAGGCCTCGTGATCGTCCAGGTTGGTGAAGAAGCGGTGGGTGCCGCTCTCCACGTCCAGAGCATAGTAGTAATAACCGGTGGTGGCGGGATCCAGTGCCGCCTGGATGGAGGCCATGCCCGGGCTGCAGATGGGTCCCGGGGTGAGCCCCGTATAGAGGTAGGTGTTGTAGGGGCTGTCCGTGGACTGGATCAGCTCCGTGGTCAGCCTGGTATAGCCCTCGTCCCGCAGGGCGTAGATCACCGTGGCGTCGATCTGCAGCGGCATTCCGCTGGCCAGACGGTTGTAGATCACCGAGGCGATCAGCGACCGTTCGTCGTCGTCCGCCGCCTCCTTCTCGATGAGCGAGGCAACGGTGAGCATCTCCCGGAAGCTGAGGTTCAGCGCCTTTGTCCGCTGCCACATCTCATCCGTGATGCGATAGTGGAAGTTGGAGAGGAACTTATTGATGGCGCTGGCCGCCTGCATCCCCTGGTAGAAGTAGTAGGTATCCGGGAAGAGGTAGCCCTCCAGCCGGTAGGCGTCTCCGGTCTCCATGTCCTCCAGGAAGGCATAGGAGAACTCGGTCTGCGCCGCCGCCTCGTACAGATCCTCCCGGGAACAGACCCCCTCCTTCTCCAGCTTTTCAAAGATCTGGTCCATATTGTAGCCCTCGGGGAGCATGACCAGGGTCTGGAGCTGAGAGCCCGCGCCGGACTGCATTTTTTTCACCAGCGCCCGGTAGTCCAGATTGGTGGTCAGTACATAGGTGCCCGGGTCCAGCTGGTTTTCCGCGTGGGAGAAGCGGGAATAGAGCTTGAAGAGCCACTTGTAATTGATCAGGCCGTAGTCCTTCAGGACCCCGGCCACGGCGTTGATATCCGCCGTGCGGACGGTCCGGATACCGGTGACCAGGCCGTCGTCATTTTTGATCTCTACCTCTTTTTCCGTAAAGACCGTCTCCGGCAGCGTGATCTCCACCGTGTTGCTCTCTTTGTTCAGCGCCAGCAGGTCGGAGGCGCAGATCCACCCGAACACCGCCAGCAGGATGCTGGCGCTGATAATGAACACCGCATACATCAGTCCGCCCAGGCAGCCGATGCGCCCGTCCCGCCGGGTGCGGATGGGACGGTAATTGCGCTCCTCCTCCCAGGGGTCCTCCTCGGTGGGAAGCTCGACCTTTTTCCTTTTCTTCTTTTTGGCGGGAGCCTTCTTTTTTTGCCCGGCGGTTTTGGGAGCGGCGGTTTTCGGCGCGGCTCTCTTTTTGGCCGGGTGGGCGCTCTTTCCGGGGAGCGGCTTTGCGCTCTGCGGTTCTGAAGGCCGCTCCGGCTCCTCCGGGGCTTTTACCACCTCTTTCTCCGAGGCGGTCTCAAAGGTGGCCGTCCGGTCCTCCGTGGAGAGAGGCGGCTTGGGGCTGTGCTCCTCCGCCGGAGGGATCGGGGTGGTGGGCTCGTCCGTTATTTCCGGGAGCTGCTCGGCCTGCTCCGGCGTGTTGTTCTTTTCGTCCATTTGTTCCTCCTTGGAAAAAGATGCTGTGATCCCGCTCAGGAACCGTCCGGTCCGGGAGGGCATAGGATGGCGCGGATGGAGGAGAACGTCTCCCCCAGCCAGAGCCAAAGCCCATGACGTCCGGGTCCTTCCGCGCTCCCCGGTACGGATTTCAGCGCGGAGAAAGGGAGAGTTCCATGTTCTGCGGAAACGGCTGCAACAACAATATCATCTGGGTCCTCATCATCCTTCTGCTGGTCGGATGCGGAAACGGCTGCGGCTGCGGAAACAGCAACTGCGGCTGCGGCTGCGGAAACGGCTGCGGCTGTAACGACAACGGCTGCTGCTGAACGTCAGCGAACAGGCCTGTCGTCGGGGTCCTTCGGGACCCCGTTTTTTAATCTCTCCCAGCCTGCCATCAGCAGCACTCCCGGCAGGGGGAGCATCCGGTGAAAACGGCGGGGTTCCCGGTAAAGGCGGTAAAGCCACTCCAGGCCCAGGCGCTGAAAGCGCTCCGGTGCCCGGGATTTATCCCCGGCCAGCACGTCCAGCAGGCCGCCGACCCCGATCATCACGGCGGGCAGCTCCTCTCGGTGCTCCGCCATCCAAAGCTCCTGGCGGGGCGCGCCCAGGCCCAGGAGCAAAAGCTCCGGCCCGGACGCCCGGATGCGCTCCAAAAGCTCTTCCTCTCGGGAAATATACCCGTTTTCCGTTCCGGCGATACCAAGGCCGGGGAAGCTCCGCTTCAGTACCTCTCCGGCGCGCCGGGCGATCCCCGGCTTTCCTCCGTACAGGAACACAGAGTCCCCCCGCGCCGCCAGGCGCGACAGCAGCGCCGGCACAAGATCCGCCCCCGCGATCCGCTCCGGGAGCGGCGTTCCCAGGATGCGGGCGGCGTACAGCACGCCGATCCCGTCGGCCAGGACCAGGTCCGCCCCCGCTGCGGCCATCCGGAGTCCCTTCTCCTTTCGGGCGTGAAGGATCAGCTCCGGGTTGGCGGTGACGATGCTGCCGCCCCGCCCGCTCCGGCAGAGGGCGTCCGCCGTCTCCAAAGCCTGGGAGAAATCCAGATCGTCAAAGCCGATCCCCAGGATCTCTTTTCTCATATCTGGGAGAACACCCTCCCGATCTTTTCCCGGATCACCAGGTCCGCCGCGTCGTCATAGGGCGTGGCGCCCAGGTTGATCAGGCAGAGCTTGTCTCCCCGGTAGTATCGGAGGAGCCCCGCCGCCGGGTACACGTTCAGGGAGGTGCCTCCTACCAACAGGACGTCCGCGCTGCGGATAAGGTTCACGGCCTCATACATATCCGCTTCATTCAGGCCCTCCTCATACAGCACCACGTCCGGGCGGACCACCCCTCCGCAGCTGCAGCGGGGCACTCCCTCCCCCCGGTTCACGAACGATTCCGGGTAGGGCTTCCGGCACTGGGCGCAGTAGCAGCGATGCACGGAGCCATGGAGCTCGATGACCCGCTGGCTGCCGGCCATCTGGTGCAGGCCGTCGATATTCTGGGTGATCACCGCCCGGAGCTTGCCCTCCCGCTCCAGCTCCGCCAGACGCAGATGGGCGGCGTTTGGCTTCACCGTAGACGGGGGGATCAGCTTGTCCCGGTAAAAGCGATAGAACTCCGCCGGGTAGCGGAGGAAAAAGCTGTGGCTGATGATGGTCTCCGGAGGATAGTCATATTGTTGGTTATACAGGCCGTCTGCGCTGCGGAAGTCCGGGATACCGGATTCCGTGGAGACGCCGGCGCCGCCGAAAAAGACAATGTTGTCGCTGTCTTGAATCCACTGTTTCAATGTCTGGATCTCCGGCTGCATGATGATCCCTCCTTCAGATGACTGCAATTATAATTAGTATATCAAATCCCGCGTCCGTTAGCAACAAAAAACCCGCTCACAGGGAGCGGGCTTTTTCCGATCGATCGATCAATAATAGCGCTTGTTCTTGCGGGCAGCTTCGGATTTCTTGCGTCTTTTGACGCTGGGGCTCTGGTAATACTCTTTCTTGCGCAGATCAGCCAGCACACCGGACTTGGCGCAGGAGCGCTTGAAGCGCTTCAGAGCGGCATCCAGAGACTCGTTCTCCTTCACATGGATCTCAGACATTCTATATCCCTCCCTCCGCAGGCGCCGAAACGCTTTGGGAGACCAAACTTTCGGCTTATAACGTTTGTATTATAGGCTTTCCGACACACCTTGTCAAGTGCCAAAGCGTCGGAAAACGGTTAATCCTTGCTTTTTTACGGGAGCATACCTGCCGGGGAGCGGTCCTTTGCGACCGCAGTCACTCCTGGCCGTGGAGGGCTTTGACCTTTCCGGCGATCTCCGCCACCTTCTCATCGGTGAGGATGAAGCGCTTTCTGAACCAGAACAGGGCGGCCACCAGGCCGATGATCGGGATCACGGTCATGGTCATGCGCAGCCCGGCCTTGGCTCCGGCGCTGACGCTGAGGGAGAAGTCCACCAGCTTGTCCGCCTCGGATACCGCGGCGTTGGAGAGCTTGTTGAACTGCAGGCAGAGGGAGGCGATAAAAGCCGCCAGACCGCTGGCCAGTTTTACCACGAAGGTCTGCATGGAGAAGATCACGCTCTCGTCCCGGCGGTTGTTTTTCAGCTCGCCGTAGTCCACGGTGTTGGCCAAAAATACCGTGGTGAGGATGTTCAGAAGGCCGCTGGCCGCGAAAATGAAGAAGCCCGGAATGAACAGGATCAGTACGTTGCTCATATTGGTGAAGGCCAGGATCAGCAGCACCGCGTATCCCGCCGCCGCCATGATGAGACACAGATAGAAGATCCGGATGTTGGGCAGCTTGAAGACGTTGCGCAGCAGCGGGTAGAGCGCCATCATGGACAGGATCTGGATGCCGCCGCCGAAGGTGTTGAACAGGGTGTAGCTGTTGAACCAGCCCGTGCCGCCGAAGTCATATTTGAAGAAGTACAGCACCAGGTTGGAGGTGATGTAAATGGCAGAGTTGATCAGCACGATGGCCACCGTGACGGTCATGGCCTGGTCGTTCTGCACCAGCGCCTTGAACATCTGGCCCACGGAAACGGTCTGCATCTCGGTGGTGGAACGCTCTTTTACGTTGACGCAGGTGAGGATCGTGAAGCCCACAAACAGCACCGCCACGATCAGGGAGAACCACTTGAAGCCCAGGATCTCCACCATCCGGGCGTTCTCTCCCGCAGAGCCCAGGGCATGGACGGCGATCATGGTGACGATGGTGACGATGGCGCTGCCCACGCCGGCGCAGGACCGGGCCAGGGTGGTCAGATTCTCCCGCTCCTTGCCCCCCTGGGTGAAGGCGGGGATCATGGACCAGTAGGGGATGTCCATCATGGTGTAGGTGACGCCCCAGAGGATGTAGGTGACGGCGGCGTAGGCGGTGAGACCGGCGGCGTCCATTTTGGGGGGCGCGGCGAACATAAGAAACAGCACCACCGCGTTGGTCAGCGTGCCGATCATCAGCCAGGGCCGGAATTTGCCCCAGCGGGTACGGGTCTTGGCCACGATCACGCCCATGATGGGATCGTTGAAGGCGTCGAACACCCGGGCCACCAGCAGAATGGTGCCCATGGCGATGGCGCTGACGCCCAGCAGGTCCTGGAAGTAATAGAGAACATAGCTGGCCGAGAGCATGTACACCATGTCCTTGCCCACGGCACCCAGGGCATAGGACAGCTTGGATTTGCCGGAGAGCTTTTGCGTCTGTTCCATTTTTCTTTTCCCCCGTTATTTGTTCTTCAGCGCCATGGCCAGTTCAACGGCTTTATATGCGCCGTCGTACAGGCCGGCCGCCTTGTTTTGCACAATGCATTGGCACATCTGGGCCAGGGTCTCCCGCTCGTTCAAAAACAGGTCCACCATCTGCAGGGTGTGACCCACGTCCCGGCACTCCAGAGTCCCGTCCCCCATCTCCGCGCTGTGGATGGCGCCCCAGCGCTCGTGGCCGCCGATGCGCTTTAAGAAGAGCTTGGGCACCGGGTAGAAGGCCAGCTCGCTGGGCTTGGTGAGCAGCACGTCGCAGGAGCGCATGAGAAGGTTGGTGCAGTACACCGCCTCAAAGATATTCTCGTGCCAGAAGGCGTGGACGCCCTCCACCGGCCCGGTCAGGGCTTTTTCGGCAAAGGCGCAGGTGTCCGCCCAGTCGTTCGAGTGGAGCGTGCTGACCTCTCCCAGACCGGGGATGTCCTTTTGCAGCTCGTCCCACACGTTTTTATAGTCGCCCACGTTCACATAGAGGGCGGCGCGCTTTTCCTTTACCGCGGGCAGCAGGTAGCGGATCACCGCGGCGAACAGCTCCCGCTGGGCCCCCGCGCCGCCGATGGTCAGCAGAAAGCGCATGGGCTCTCCCCGGTCCTTCCGGGAAAGCCTTGCCGCGCAGTCGCTCTCGATATTGGCCACCAGCTCATGGTCCACGTAATGGCCGGTATAGACCAGGGCGTCGGCCGGCATGGGCTTGAGTACGTCCTTCTTCTGCATCCCGTTCAGGATCCGGTAGCCCATCCAGGACTGGCGGGTCTGGATGGTGTGGACGCTGCCCTCGGCCAGGTGGAGCGCCATGGGCCAGTTGTCCGGGATGGCGTTCACCACGTATTTCATGCCCGCGTGGAGAGCCGCCTGGGCGGGCCAGACGTGGGTGCCGATCACGGGGATGTCCTTGGGGATATTCCGATAGACCGTGGCCATCAGCTCCGCGTTCTTCTGGTCGGAGGCGTTGTAGCTCAGCTGCCGGAAGCCCTCATAGTTCATGGGCTCCCACACGATCTTGTTGAACAGCTTTGATTTCTGGCTCAGCCGGGAGCCCAGGGAGTAGAGGTCGTTCTGGGCGCCGATCACCTTGGTGCAGGTGGTCTGGGGGAAGGAATTCAGATCCATCCAGTAGGGGATGTAGCCCAGGGCGTGGGCCGCGCTGGCCATGGCGATGGAGATCCGGTAGTGTCCGAAGCCCATACGGATGTTGCCCACGATCAGGCCCTTTTCCCGGTCGAAGGGGACCTCTCCCTCCCCCTCGCCCACCCGGATGTCCCAGACGTTCAGGGGCTCGTTCAGGCACTCGTTTTTCCGGAGTCTGGCCGGGTAGATCACATTGGAATCGTCCCCGAACCTCCGGGCAAATTTCCGTTTGGAGCGCTCCGCCTTCCGCTGATCCGCGTCGGAGATGGGATTGCCGAAAATAACGCTGGACCGGTCCATAGTTTTCCTCCCTTTGTTGTTTTTTTCCATTATAGCCCGTTTCTCTCTCCGGGGCAACAGTTTTATTCCCTTCCCGGAACAGGGAATTGGCAGTTGACAGGGGAAAAAAGAAAAGGTAAGATGATAATAGGGTGATATCGGTTTTCGTTCAAAATAAAGAAATATAGAGGAAAAAAGCATGAGTATTGCCAACATTCTCCATCTCATGGGCGGCGTGGCTCTGTTCCTGTTCGGCATGGGTCTGATGGGAGACAGCCTGAAACTGGTGGCCGGGCCGAAGCTGGAACTGGTGCTTTACAATCTGACCAACACGGCCCTGAAGGGGCTGCTGCTGGGCACGGTGGTCACGGCCGTGGTCCAGTCCTCCTCCGCCATTTCCGCCATGGTGGTGGGCTTTGTGAACTCCGGCATCATGAATCTCAGCCAGGCCATCGGCATCATCCTGGGGGCCAACGTGGGCACCTCGGTGACGGGCTGGATCCTGTGTCTGAGCTACATCGGCGGGGGCAGCGGCGCCCTTTCCCTGCTCAGCTCCACCACCATCGCCGCGCTGGTGGCGCTGCTGGGCATCCTGCTGCGGATGACCGGCAAGGGCGCCCAGAAAAAGCACACCGGCGAGATCCTGCTGGGCTTTGCGGTGCTGATGTACGGGATGCAGTCCATGAGTGACGCGGTCTCCCCCCTGCGGCAGAGCGAAGCCTTTCTGCACATGATGACCATGTTTGAGCATCCGCTGCTGGGCATTCTGATCGGCGCCCTGGTCACGGCGGTGCTCCAGTCCAACTCCGCCAGCGTGGGTATCCTGCAGGCCCTGTCCGCCACCGGCGCCATCACCTTCGCCTCCTCCTTCCCCATGCTCATGGGCATGGGCATCGGCGCGGCGGTGCCGGTGCTGCTCTCCGCCATCGGCGCCAATCGGGACGGCCGGCGGGTCTCCCTCTTTTACCTTTACACGGGTGTGTTCGGCACGGTGATCGTATCGGCGGTGTTTTACACCATCAACGCCGTCAACCGTCTGCCGGTCATGGATACGGTGATGAGTCCCTTTTCCATCGCCTTGGTAAACACCCTTTTCCGGGTGGGCTCCATTCTGATCCTCTGCCCCTTCCTCCGGCAGCTGGAGGCTCTGTCCGGGAAGATGATCCCCGAGAAGACCGCTCCCGAGAAGTACAACGAGCTGACCGCCGGCATCGAGCGGCTGGAGGAGCGCTTTTTGCTCCACCCCACCCTGGCCATCGAGCAGAGCCGGGTGGCCATCAACTCCATGGCCCTTCGCGCCCAGGACGGGCTGGCTGCCTCCTTTGAGCTGCTGCGGCATTTTGACAAAAAGGTTTTCCAGGCCGTAGCCGATATGGAGGACGCGGTGGACACCTACGAGGACGCCCTGGGCACTTACCTGATGAAGATCAGCAGCCAGAACATCAGCGAACGGCAGAGCGAGGACGTCAGCAAATACCTCCACTCCATCAGCGACTTTGAGCGCATCAGCGACCACTCCCTGAATCTGGCGGAGCTGGCCCAGGAGCTGTATGATAAGAACATCACCTTCTCCTCCGCCGCTTTGAACGAGCTGCAGACCCTGCGCACCGCCGTGGGCGAGATCGTCTCCATCGCGGTCAGCGCCTTCATCACCAACGATCTTGACCTGGCGGCCCGGGTGGAGCCGCTGGAGGAGGTCATCGACGGCCTGTGCGACGAGATGAAGCTCCACCACATCAACCGGCTCCAGGACGGCAGCTGCACCCTGGGCCAGGGCTATGTGTTCAACGACCTGCTCACGAACTTTGAGCGGGTGGCGGACCACTGCTCCAACATCGCCGTGGCCATGATCGAGATCGAGTCCGACAGCTTCGACACCCACGAGTACCTGGAGAGTATCCGGGAGATGAAGAGCGAGAAATACCAGCACTATCTGGACGAGTACAGCAAAAAGTTTTCGATCTGAATCCGTTAACGCTGTTTTTTCCTTATTTCCAGCAGAGCCTGCCGCTCCCGATCGGAGCGGCAGGCTCTGTTTTGTTTTTGCGAAAAGGTTGACAACTGTCGCACGTTTGTGTATTATAGTGTTACTGGTGTCACACTACTTTGCGGGAGGTGCCATATGGACAGGCAGATCTACGCCAGCGATTGGAAGGTGCTGGAACAATTGTGGGACAAAAGCCCCCAAACCCTGATGGAGCTGGTACACGCTCTTTCCCGGGAAGTCGGCTGGTCGAAAAGCACGGTGGCCACCATGGTGAAGCGGATGGAGGCAAAGGGGCTTCTCCGCTTTGAAGAGGGGGGCAAGGCGCGGAGGATCTACCCCACCCTGACCCGGGAGGAGGCCTCCGCCTCGGAGACAAACACGCTCATCGACAAGGTGTTCAAAGGCAGCCCCGGTCTGCTCATGGCCTCCCTGCTGGAACAGACACGGCTCTCCCAGGAGGAGATCGACGGGCTGTACGCCATGCTGAAGAAAGCGGAGGAGGAGAGAAATGCTTGAGATTATTATCTCGTCCTCCGTGCTGATCCTTGTCATCGTCCTGCTGAGATTCCTGCTAAAGGGCAAGATCTCCGCCAGACTGCAATATGCCCTGTGGCTGACCGTGCTTGTCCGGCTTTTGCTGCCCGTGAGCTTGTTTCCCAGTCCGCTTAGCGTCGCCGAAGCCGCAGCGCCGGTGACAGCGCAAATGGAAGAGGCGTCCTATACGATCCTGTATACGCGCCCATCCTCGGAGCCGGCCGATGCCCAACCGTCTCCCACCGCGCCCCGGAGTGGGGACACGGCCCCCGTCGCTCCGGCAAGGGCTGTGTTCTTGCGGGATGTGCTCCGCGGCGTATGGCGAGCCGGGATGGCCCTTATGGCCGGGTGGTTTCTGACGGTGAACCTCCGTCTTTATCGGCGGCTGAAGAAAAACCGCCGACTGTATGATGATTCCTGCCCTCTGCCGGTCTATGTGACGGAGAACATCCCTTCGCCCTGTCTTTTTGGCGGGGTGTTCTGGCCAGCGATTTACCTGACAGAGCAGGCCGCCGCGGATGAGGCCCAGGCGCGGCAGATCATCACCCATGAACTGACCCATTTTCGGCAGGGGGATATGCTGTGGGCGTTTCTTAGAAGCCTGTGCCTTGTGATCTGGTGGTTTGATCCGCTGGTATGGCTGGCCGCCGCCCTCAGCCGTCAGGACGCGGAGCTGGCCTGTGATGAAGGAACGATCAAAGCTCTTGGGGAAGAAGCTCGTTTCGAATATGGCCGCACTCTTCTGGGCATGGCCAAGGTAGGTGCAAGCCCCTCGGACCTGCTCTGCGGCGCCACCACCATGACCTCGGGCAGGAAAACGCTGAAAGAGCGCCTGGAGCGCATTGCCAGGGCGCCCAGGCCTTCCCTGATCCTCGCTCTTGTGGTGCTGCTCGCCGCTGCCGCCGCCGTGGGATGCACCTACACAGGCAAGGCGTCGGAGCCGGCCCCGGCGATGGGAGCGGAGGTTTTTCGGCGCTACTATCAACAGATCGTGGAGGACAGCAGGGGCGTTAACGTCAGCCATGTGGATCTGGATGTGCTGGACGCCATGGCCTGCAGCACCGTTGGCACGGCGGTGGACACGGAGGAGCTGCGCATCGAGGTGCTGGGAGCCGTTTTCGGCGGCAACACGGCGGAGATCGTCCTGCGCGTCACGGCCAAGCAGCTGGACACCTTGCTGAGAGATGGCAAGGGCATAGAGAAATATTATCGTTTTGGGGACGAATCCGCTCTGCTGGGCATATTCACCTTGAATCGAAGCTTCTATTCTCTGTCTCATAATTATATTTACAGCGATACGAACGACGCCCTCGCCCCCAACCAATTTGAACTCCGCTATCAGATCATCCACTCGGAGCCGTTTGCCGCGCGAACCTATACCGTCCCGTATTGGGTAGAGATACCCGAAGATGCTGAGGCAAAGCCGTTTATCATCCCCTTATCCGATTTCGGCTGCTATGAACAGGGACGGTTCGTGCCGCTGTATGAGGGTGACAGCGAGAAGGAGGGCGACTGGAATATTGCGATCGAACTCGACTCCGTTTCCGACACGGGCAGGCAGCTGACCCTTGACCGGGAGATCACCATCGGAGATTACCGCTTCCAAATGGAGGATGTGCAGCTCACTCCTCTGGCGTGTACAGTCCGGCTGGACTGTCTGGAGGACGAGGGTGTGATCGATGGGCACTCCGCCGAGATATTTGACGCTTTCGTCACAGGCTATCAGGGCGCAGGACTCTCCTTTTCGGATGGGGAGCGGCCGGCCAGCGACGTCTACGGCGGCGGAGCCGGGAGAGACTATTTCGTGGTTTTCGAATTCTTTGTCCCGATCGACCCGGGCGATTTGACATCATTGTCCTTGTTTGGTCAGGATGTTTTCCTGTCTTCCGGAGGATAAGATCTCCGGCATACGCAAAACACCGGCGCGGTTGATCCTCTCAACCGCGCCGGTGTTCGTTTATCCTTATTGATAGGGGTCGCCTTCCAGCACTTTCAGATCGTAGGGCTCGTACATCACATTCCGGTAGGCCTCCACGTCCAGAGGCACGCCGGTCCAGTCGGAGTGAGGGGCGCCGTTCTGCTTGATGAGAACATCATAGAGGATATCTACCTCTTCCCCGTCGATGACGGTGGGGATGGTGCTGTAGGGCAGGGTCCGGTGATAGGCGATGTGCTGGCCGTGGTTGTCGAAATGGTAGCCGCAGCGGATACGGCAGCCGTCCAGGCCCAGATAGGTGAAGTTCTCCATCAGGTCGGAGAGGATCCCGTCGCCCTCCCGCTGATAGAGGTTTTCCAGGGTCGTGACGGTGTAATCCGCCCGGAACTGGATGGGAATCCCGTACTGACCGAAGCGGTCGGCAAAGGCCTTGATGTTGCTGTGGGGGTAGCTTTTGAACAGGACGCAGTTGACCCGCACCGGCACCGCCAGACGGCCCAGAAGGGCGTCGTTGCTCTCCTGCACATAGTGGACCATGTGGCGGGATACGTTGATGCAGGTGATCTTATCCCGGTTGCGCTCCGTGAAGTCGATGATCCGCTTCTCCGGGAAATGCTCCGACACCGGGAGGGTGGTGTTGATGAACACCCGGTGGGTGGAGGGCACGCAGTCCAGCATGATCTGCAGCCCGTCCGGGTCAGCCAGGGGCTCGCCGCCGGTAAAGACGAAGTCGCAGCGGGGCGTGATCTCGTCGAACATGCGGATGGATTGGCACACCGCTTCCACGCTGAAGCCGTCCGGGTTTTTGTACTCCTGCTTGTTGATGCAGAAGGGACAATTGTTTTTGCAGTCATAGGGGACGAACGCCGTCACCGTGGCGCCGCCCTCCCGGGTCATATATCGTTTGCCCATGGAAATCACCTTTTGGTTTGTACTTTAAAAAAAGATTATATCAGCTTTTGCGAATAATTCCAGTGCATTTTTTAAATTCTTCCCGCTCACTGCCGGCTGAATTCCGCCAGCTCCAGACCGGGATTCTGCTTCTGGCAATAGGGGATGTTCCATTCCCCGCCGAAGAGCAGCAGGTCGTTGCCCTTGAAGTCCTGCACCCACTTGCTGTCCCGGGTCAGGAGCAGCGTGGAGGGGTCCGTGCGGCTGGTGATCCAGCGGATATTTTCATAGGGCAGATCCCGGCGGCGGACCTCGGTGGAATACTCGGTCTTCAGACGGTATTCCAGCACCTCGAACTGCAGCACGCCCACCACGCCCACGATGACCTCTTCCAGGCCGGAGTTGGGCTCATGGAAGATCTGGATGGCGCCCTCCTGGGCGATCTGGCGGATGCCGGTCTCGAACTGCTTGCGCTTCATGGTGTCCTTCCGCTCAAAGGCCGCGAAGTGCTCCGGGGCAAAGGTGGGGATGCCCTCGTAGCACAGGCGCTTTTCTTTGGTGCAGATGGTGTCCCCGATGGAGTAAATGCCCGGATCGAACACGCCGATGATGTCCCCGGCATAGGCCTCGTTGATGATCTGCCGCTCCTCGGCCATCATCTGCTGGGGCTGGGCCAGGCGGATGACCTTGCCGCTCTGGACATGGAGATACTCCTGGTCCCGCTCAAAGCGGCCGGAGCAGATGCGCATAAAGGCGATCCGGTCCCGGTGGGCCTTGTTCATGTTGGCCTGGATCTTGAAGACAAAGGCGGAGAAGGGCTCCTTCTCCGGGTCCACCGCCTCCCCCTGGGAAAGTCGGGGCAGCGGCGGAGTGGTCAGGTCCAGGAAGGAATGGAGGAACTGCTCCACGCCGAAGTTCATCAGCGCCGAGCCGAAGAACACCGGGCTCAGATCGCCGCTCTGGACCAGCTCCCGGTCAAAGTCGTAGCCCGCGCCGTCCAGCAGCTCCACATCGTCCCGGAGAGTGGCGTACAGCCGCTCGCCCAGCATGTCGGAGAGGGCGTCGGTCTCGTCCAGGCCCAGCTCGGTGGCGTGGATGGCCCGGCTGCCCGCGTGGAACTGGGTGTAGGCCAGCACTTCCTTCCGCTCCCGGTCGTAAATGCCCTTGAAATCGCTGCCGCTGCCGATGGGCCAGTTCATGGGATAGGTCCCGATGCCGAATTCCTTCTCCAGCTCCTCCATGAGATCATAGGGGCTGCGGGATTCCCGGTCCATCTTGTTGATGAAGGTGAAAATGGGGATATGCCGCATGGCGCAGACCTTGAAGAGCTTGCGGGTCTGGGGCTCGATGCCCTTGGCCGCGTCGATCACCATGACGGCGCTGTCCGCCGCCATCAGGGTGCGGTAGGTATCCTCGGAGAAGTCCTGGTGGCCGGGGGTGTCCAGGATATTGATGCAATAGCCGTCGTACTCAAACTGGAGGACGGAGGAGGTGATGGAGATGCCGCGCTGCTTCTCCAGCTCCATCCAGTCCGATACGGCGTGCCGGGCCGCCGCCTTGCCCTTTACGGAGCCGGCCAGCTGAATGGCGCCTCCGTACAGCAGCAGTTTTTCTGTCAACGTTGTCTTGCCCGCGTCCGGGTGGGAGATGATGGCGAAGGTGCGCCGCCGCCGGATCTCCCGCTGCAAATCGCTCATGTGTTTTCCTCACTCATTTATTGTCACAACAAACCAAGTATTACCATATACCGGCGGAAAAATCAACTATGAGAATGCTTTGGCGATAACGCCCCCGCCGATCACGCAGCCCTCATCGTCATAGAACACCGCGGACTGGCCGGGCGCCGGAGCGCGGACAGGCTCGGCGAAGGACACCTTCACCTGCCCGTTTTCCGCCAGGCTGATCTGTGCGCTCTGAGGGGCGTGGCGATAGCGGATCTTTACGGCGCAGGGGAGCACCTCCCCTTCCCTCAGACCGGGAATGCTCATAAAGCACGGGTCCTCACACAGCAGCTCCCGGCGGTACAGGGACTCCTCGTCGCCCAGAACGACTTCGTTCGTCTCCGGGCGGAGCTCTTTCACATACGCGGGATGGCCCAGGGCGATGCCCAGGCCCTTTCTCTGTCCCACGGTATAGTGCACGATCCCCCTGTGCCGCCCCAGGACCTTCCCGGAAGCGTCCACGAAATCTCCCTCTCCGGGCAGGCTGTCGCCCGCCGTACTCTCGATATAATCGGCATAGCTGCCGTCCGTGACAAAGCAGACCTCCTGAGAATCCGGCTTGGAGGCGACGGCCAGTCCCGCCTCCGCGGCGATACGCCGCACCTCCGCCTTCGAGTAAGCGCCGAGGGGCATCAGCGTTGCGCTGAGCTGCTCCTGGGTAAGCCGATAGAGCATATAGGTCTGGTCCTTTTCCCCGTGCAGCGCCGTCTTTACGGTGTAACGCCCGTTCGGGAGGCGAAGTACCGACGCATAATGCCCGGTGGCGACATACCTTGCCCCGACCACCTTCGCGTAATACAGGAGCTTTTCCCATTTCACATGGCGGTTGCACACGATGCAGGGGTTGGGCGTCCGGCCCCGCAGGTACTCTCCGGTGAAGGGTTCGACCACGTATTTCTGAAAGTCCGAGATGCAGTTGACCGGCAGAAACTCAATGCCCAGCCGGACGGCCGAGCTCCGCGCGTCGTCGATCTCGCAGCAGCGGCCCTCGGTGCCGTCGTCCGAGCGCCAGGTGCGCAGGGTAACGCCGATGACCTCGTATCCCTCCTGCTTCAAAAGATATGCGGCGACGGCGCTGTCCACGCCGCCGGACATACCCACGACTACCTTATCCATTTCCCTGTCCTCTCGTTCCCTCGCCCTTTCCGGGGAGCGCCAGCGCTCTTCCGTTCAGGGCGGCGGAGGTCAGTCGGTCCTCCGTGTACACCAGCTTCAGGGAGAAGAAGGGCGCCCCCTCCTCCAGCAGGCGGAGGAAGATCCGGTCTCCCTCCCAGAGGGTCAGCGCGTAGAGCCGGCGCTTTTCGATCCAGGCCAGCTCCCCCTCGTCGCTCTCGTGCTGCTCCCCTTCCCAGGCCGTGGCCGTGAACAGGTGCATATACTCGCAGACGCTGTCATCCGAAACAAAAGTGACGATGCCCCGGTAGCGCCACTCGGTCAGCCGCAGGCCGGTCTCCTCCCGGCACTCCCGGAGAAGGCACTCCTCCGGGCTCTCCCCGGGTTCAAACTTGCCTCCCACGCCGATCCACTTGTCGTGATTCAGGTCCCCTTCTTTTTTGGTGCGGTGGAGCATCAGATACTCCCCGCCCCGTTCCAGATAACACAGGCTGCTGTTGATGATCGTCATAGCTCTTCTCCCGTAAACAGTGTCCAGGGCTCTATGGCCGGGGGCGGCGCGGCAAAATCCATACGCTCCCCCGTGGCCGGGTGAACAAAGCCCAGGGCGCAGGACCAGAGGGCGATGGGGCCCTCCTCCGCCGCGCCGTACTTCCCGTCGCCCCAGAGGGGCCAGCCACGGGAGGCAAACTGGCAGCGGATCTGGTGGGTCCGGCCGGTATGCAGGACGATCTTCACCAGGGACAGCCCCTCCCGCAGGGCCAGGACCTTGTATTCCAGCTCCGCCTCCTGTACCCCGGGGCCCGGCCGGGCTGCCACCCGGGTCACCCGGCGGCGGGTGTCCCGCCACAGCAGATCCCGGAGGATGCCCCCGTCCTCCGGCAGGCCGGCGGAGACCACGGCCCGGTATTCCTTGTAAAACTCCCCTGTCCGGATCTCCCGTCCCAGGTCCGATGCCGCGTGCCGGGTACGGGCATAGACCATCACGCCGCCCACGGCGGCGTCCAGCCGGTGGACGGTATAAATGGTCTCCGTCTGCAGCGCCCGGCGGAGCAGGGACGGCATACCTCCCGGCTCATCGGTGGACAGCAGTCCCGGAGTTTTGAGGCAGACGACCAGCTTTTCGTCCGCGTACAGGATATCCATTTGTCCGCCTCCCCGCTTTCTTTTAAAATAAAAAAAGAATGATCCTCCCGGAACCGGGCATACTGATGCAGACGGCTGTGCCGTTAAAATACGCAAGGGGGATCACCTATGGCAAATCTCACTTCCAAGGAGCTGTCCGCGCTGGAGGATCAGCTGGGCAGCGAAGAGACGCTGGTAAAAAAATACGAGGCCATGGCCTGCCTGTGCAGCAATGCCGCCATCGCGCAGGAGCTGCAGACCATCGCCGGCAAGCACCGGGCCCATTTCAACGCCCTGGTCCGGTTTCTGAACTGAAAGGAGGATCGAGCATGGTTAACGCCAATCAATGCACCCAGTATATGGGCGACAAGGAGATCCTTCAGGACGCCCTGATGAGCCAGAAGCACATCTCCGAGGGCTACAACAGCTTTGCCGGAGAGTGCGCCCGCACAGACCTCCGGGACGCCTTTCTCAACATCCTCAACGATGAGCACGGCATCCAGTCCGACGTTTTCACCATCATGCAGAGCAACGGCTGGTACCCCACCGAGAGTGCCCAGCCCCAAAAGGTACAGGCGGCGCGGCAGAAGTTCTCCGCCCAGCCCTGAAACGCTTCCCGCGCCCGGAAGGACGCGGGAATTTTAGTTTACATAATTCAGCAAACGATGCCCCGGATAAAGGGCGGGAGCTGAGGCGCGGCATCGCCGAAGGTATAGCAGGCCAGCAGTTCCTCCTCCGCCCGCTCCGCCGCGGCCTCGTCGGCGGCGTGGATCTCCGCCAGGGGATCTCCCTTCCGGAGATATGCGCCCACTTTGGCCGCCAGCAGTACGCCCACGGAGAGGTCGATCTTGTCCTCCTTGGTAGCCCTGCCGCCGCCCAGGTGCATGCTGACAAGGCCGATATCCCGGGCGGCCATGGAAGTGATGTACCCGTCCCGGGGCGCGCGCACCGTGCGGCGCACTGCCGCCGCCGGCAGCAGCGTGGGATCAAAGACCGCCGACGGATCGCCGCCCTGGGCCTTGACCATCTCCGCCAGCTTCCGGAGCGCCGCGCCGCTCTCAATGGAGCGCAGCAGGGCCTCCCGGGCGGCGTCCTCGTTCGGGGCAAGCCCGCTGCGGGTCAGGATCTGGCTGCCCAGCACCAGGCAGAGCTCCCGCAGGTCCGGCACGTCCACGCCCTGCAGCACCGCGATGGCCTCCCTGACCTCCAGGGCGTTGCCTACGGCGAAGCCCAGGGGCTGGTCCATATCCGTCACCACGGCGGCCATATTCCGCCCCGCCTGCCTTCCCACGTCCACCATGGCCCGGGCCAGGGCGCGGGCGTCATCCTCTGTCTTCATAAAAGCGCCGGAGCCGGTCTTCACGTCCAGCACGATGGTCCGGGCGCCGGAGGCCAGCTTTTTGGACATGATGCTGCTGACGATCAGGGGGATGGAATTCACCGTGGCCGTCACGTCCCGCAGCGCATAGAGCTTCTTGTCCGCCGGGGCCAGGTCGGCCGACTGCCCGGCGATCACAAAGCCCACCGTCCGGGCGATCTCCAGAAAACGCTCCGGGCTCATATCCGTGGAAAAGCCGGGGAACGACTCCAGCTTGTCGATGGTGCCCCCGGTGTGCCCCAGGCCCCGGCCCGACATCTTTGCCATGGTCCCGCCGCAGGCCGCCACCATGGGGCACAAAACCAGAGAGGTCTTGTCCCCCACCCCGCCGGTGGAGTGCTTGTCCGCGGTATGCTCCCCCAGGGAGCTCAGGTCCACCATGTCCCCGGAGTGGGCCATGGCCATGGTCAGGGCTGTGGTCTCCCCGGGCGTCATGCCCCGGAACAGCACCGCCATCAAAAAGGCGGACATCTGGTAATCCGGGATCTCCCCGGCCGTGTAGCCGCCGATGAGGAAGTCGATCTCCTCCTTCGTCAGTTCGCCGCCGGTTTTCTTTTTCTCGATCAGATCCACCATCAGCATGAACATCGCCTCCTCGTTGTTGATAAGGCATGAAATCATCTGTAATTACTGTGATTTTATCATACTCTCCAGGCCGTGACAAGCGCATAGACAGCAAACAATAATTTTTTGAAAACCGAAAGAAACCTGTTGACAAGCGAAAAGATTAATGCTATATTAGTCAAGCTTTCAGATGCGCGAGTGGTGGAATTGGTAGACTCGCTAGATTCAGGTTCTAGTGTCCATTCCGGACGTGGGGGTTCAAGTCCCCCCTCGCGCACCAATAAAAGAGGCTCGAAACCGCAAGGTTTCGGGTCTTTTTTATGCTTTTTGGAATATTTCAGGGAAAGTTTTCTTCCGCTGCTATTTGCATATTCCTTTCAAAAAGGGCCATTTCTAACACTTTTCTAACGCCCCCTGTCCGGGATCAGAAGATACTTTCGGCCATTTTCTCGGTCAAAAGCTGCTTTCTCTGCACATCCAGATGGCCGTAAATGTTGGCGGTCATCTGAATATCCGAGTGTCCCATGTACTCCTGCACGTCTTTCAGGGTAAAGCCGCTGTTGAGCAAAAGGCTGGCGCAGCTGTGCCGTAGTTCATGAAAGCGGATGTGCGGCAGGCCGTTGTTTTTCAGCAGCAGGGCAAAATGGGAAGAAACATAGTCCGGGGAAAAGGGCGTTCCCTCCGGCCACTTGAAGATAAAGTCGTTCTCCTTGTAACTTTTGCCGCAGAGCTGTCGGTTCTCTTCCTCTTCCCTTTTTGCCTGAAGGAAGATCTCGCGGGCTTCCGGCGTCAGAGGAAAGGATCGGTGGCTGGAGCTGTTCTTGGTCTTATCCTTGCACACCGCCGTCGTGACCTTGGAAACCGTGTGCTTGATGGTGAGACGCCCGGCGGTGAAATCCACGCTGTCCCATTTCAACCCCAGGACTTCGCTGCGGCGCAGACCGTACAGGGCGGTGATCTTTACCAGCGGATAAATGGGATCCTCGCGGATCGCCTCAAACAGCGTCTTAAGCTGCTCGGCGCTGTAGTAGCTGGATTCATAACGCTCTTTCTTCGGAAGCTCAATAAACTGACAGGGATTCGTCCGGATGAGGTCGTTTTTAATGGCTTCATTCAAGGTTTGCAGAATGATATTCTTGTACTGCCGCAGGGATGAGGGTGACATGCCGCCCTTTCCGTCCTTGCGGCCTCTTGTTGCCTTTTCATCGAAATAGGCCTGCAGATCCGCACGTGTGACTTCCTGCAGCCTGACGCCGCTCTGGTCGAAGTACGGGATCACCTGGGCGTTTGCCATCAGCTTGTAGCCCTGAAAGGTCACAGAATCCACTCTGCGCTCCGCCACCTTCAGCCAGGCTCGGATATAGTCGGAAAACAAAATGTCGCTGGAGGGCATTCTCGGATTCTTCTCACACTCCACCAAGGTCTCCCGCAACATATGTTCCGCTTTCCTTTTGTTTCCTTTTGCGTCAAGCCCGGTTGCAATCCATTTCTGCTTTCGCTTGCCGTCCTCTTTCAGGTTGATGATTATATAGAACTTGTCATTCTTTACTTGCAGGCTGCCGGTCATAACTGTCTCCTTTCCGACAGTTAGATCAGCCTGTTTTGTCTGGCTCATTCGCTGCGTGCCAGGCGGAGGCTATGTATTCGATCAGACAGCTTTTCGGCACCCGGATGGAAGACCCGATCCGCAAATGACCGATGGCGTTTCGGTTGATCAGGTTATAGGCGCTGTTTCTGCCGATATACAAAGCTTCGCTGACTTGAGAGACGGTCATAATATCCGGGTAGGCATCAAACAGATTCATTTCCAAGATCTCCCCTCCCGGCTTCTTCTTTCAAGCACCTCAGAGCCGCAGCGAAAGCACCGTTATAAATGACAGAGTATTCAACATTTTCAAGGTACATAGGGTATTCACTTCCTATAGTAATTTTCCCATCGGTGTCGAAATCTGTCAAATTATTGAGCTCCCTTTTCTAAAAAAATATCTGTTTCAGCATGAAACGGATATCGACGTTTTACAACGAAATCCGCACATGCAAGCTGTGCGGACCAAAGGGTATCACGTTTATATCAAAAGCAAAGACAGACGGCGGCTGGGCTTGCCGCTCCATAGGTTTTTTACCGTGCCTCCCCCCATTCTTATGGCGGGGCGTCCTACGCTGTGACGCATAGCCAACGCAAGTATCTCTCCCATTCGCATATCCTGGCCAACAGCCCTGCCAAAGGCTGTATACGGCGCTGGTGGTATCGCTCTGCCGCCGGTCCTTCACCTCCTTACCGACTGACGATCATGGCGCACCCGCCGTCTGGCTTCATGCAAACGGAACGTATCTGCCTGCCCTATTCATTTTTGGAGAGCCTTTCGGCTCACAGAAACATGCCGCTGCCGGTATGCTTCTGTGAACGGAAATGCTTTGGAGGGACGGAGAGACCGCCCCTCCCATCAGTTCTTGTACTGAAAAAACGCAACCACCATGTCGATGAATTCGCTGTTGGTGGGAGCCTTTTCCAAATGCACCCCGGCCACATAGTCTAGGTTGCTGTGATCGCTCCGTTTCCAGATTGCCTGAATGAGCGTCCTCAAGGCCCGTTCCACCGAGGACGGGGAAACATGGAAGTGCTTTGCCGTCTCCGGATACACGTCTTTCGTGAGAAATTGGTGATCGTCTTGGTGCCGGGACATGTAATCCACTATATACTCCATGTACTTATATCCATACAGCCGCCCGGTGGCTCCAAGGCTGCGCAGGAGACGGCCAGTGTCGTTTGTAATAATAGCGGAAGCTGCGGTTTCCTGAATTTGATCGACTAAACGCATCCTGTTTTCTTCCTCTCTGCTTGATTCTTTTTTGAATAAATGTTATTGTTGCCGGCAAGGTTATTATACTGTACTCTTGGGAAAAAGTGGTGGTCTTCCGCTCGTAATCGTACAGCACTCATCTTACACGGGCGGACGCTTTCATACCGTTCTTTCTATCGTTCGTCATTATTCGTTTCATGATGAAACGGAATGGCCGAGGGATAATACAGTGGCTTATACCGCAATTATGTTTTCGGTAAAAGCGCAACTTTGACAAATTCCGACAAGGAAACCAATACTGTACAATCGGTATGGGGTGAATTAAAATGTCGGAATATGCGAAGGCATTAGGAGACTGTGTGTATAGGTATCGAAAAAACCAGAACATAACGCAGGCTGCTCTTGCGGAGTGTACCAGCATCACAGAACAGACCATTCGGAAAATTGAGCACGGTGAAGGCAATCCGCAGCTGGATGTCCTGTCTGCGCTGATCGTGGCATTACAAATCGACCCGATGGAGATCTTCTATCCGTCAGAATCAGCCGAAGCCCCGGCAAGAACGCAGCTTGAAATCATGCTTTCAGACTGTCGCGATGATCAGATCGCCTCCTTGATTCCCATTGTCAGAGGAGCCCTGGAAGTTGTAAAGGGCAAAAAATTGAACGCTATTAAATAAAAACAGAGCCAGCGACTCCCTTCACGGAGTAGCCGGCTCTGCGCTTTAAGCGTCTGGCTCGTCGCTGACTACCATTTTCAGTTTTATTACACCTACAATCGTTTCCCGTTTGCATTGAGGGCAGAACAGAGGGAAATTCAAAAGGACTGTGTCTTCGCAGATTCTGACTCTAGTTTTTCCCCCGCATTTAGGACAGATAAGCCAATGGGTTTCGTGTTTCTGATTGATTGTTCTCACCTCAGATCATGTCTTGGAAACAGTGAGCATTGAGAAGTCACCTCAGGTCTAAGTGGCTTAATTGGCTTATTGGAGTAACACAGAGTTCCGTTACTTAGTTTTCATTTACCGTTTGTTAGAGTAATATCGTTATCTTCCAATCCGGTGTCGCAAGGCGTTTCTTATCTGCCTCATTGAAACAGTAATCCGGATGCTTGCAGAAGAAATCCCAGTCCGTAAGATAAACATATCCATTGTCGATGTTTTCTCGCAGGATTGAGAAAGTGGTGTTTTTGTCAAAATAATATGTATTGCCGTTCTTATCTGGCAATTTTACCGCAACGATAGAATTCCTTTGACTGGTTCGATCACTTCTGGGAGTAAGACGAAGCGAATATGATATTTCCCAAGGTATCCACTGCGACTTCTGCCATTTGCCAGCATCTTTCATATTTGGGGAAATCAACAAAACAGTTACCGAACTATCCCAGATCTTATCTTTTAAATGATTCCAGATATAGTCCTCGCTGTATGCAGACAGATCTTCATCTTGTCGCTCTCCCTTATAAATTTGCCCAACAAGAATATTGTTCTTGAGATAAGATACATAGTGACAAGGCCAAGTTGGAGGAGTGACCCCACTAAGTGCCTTAACATCATAATCACGGAATTTATACGAAACAAAAACCTTTCTTGCCATATCAGATACCTCCACAACCTTTCAAGATAGAAATTACTATGAGGACAATAAACATCGCGGGATAGAATAACCATATACTAGGTGAAGTCATGCATTGCCAGATTGAAGCATGAGATTTCTTAACAAAATCCTTCCCTCTCGGCGGAACAATTTGAAAATCGATTGGATGACTCCCGCTCAGAACTGCATCATATAACCCTCGGTAAAGCCGCTCAAGCTGGAGGTAATATAAATCAAGCGCTACGAACGCCAGAATCGGAATGAACGATAGAATAAGAACGACTAGTTTCACCTCCGAATAAGACAAAGCCGCTATCCCTGAAACGATAGTCGCTGCGAATCCTTTGAAAATGGATGAGGCTGTTGAAAGCCTTCCTATCGGTTCCTGTATCAATGCTAGATACTCTTTTATGTTTTCATCCATTATAATTTTTCCTTCGTCCATTATTATCCCTTTCCAAAAGCACCCATGACTGTATTCGTAATCAGCAAATGAAGATTGCCTTTCTCATTTTTCTTCTTTTGGCTTTCCAAATCTCTCGAAATCATATCGTAATTCATATGCCTCCCCAATTATTTCCCTTATTTCTTAGGCCTCGGTGGTGCTTTCGGATGTTTGGTTGTTGGTGGTACAAGTGAATGGATTAAAACCTCACCATCTGAAGGAGTGTTTGTTTTCGGAGTATTTGTCGTTATCTCTTTTTCGCTCATTATCTTAGCCCCCTAAAAAAGTTATTTGCATTTTTTACTGCTTTTGCATGAATACATGTCCTTTGAGGAAATAAGTCGGCAGTTGCGAATCGGTTTTCAATCTTATCTTGCTTATCAGAAAAAAGCATAATATGCTGAGTGATCTCTTCATCACTTGTTTCGTCCCCAATTGTTCTCCAGTAGGCTTCCATTTCTGAGCACAGTTGATTAATATCTTCGTATATGTAACATGCCGCATGGTATTGTTTCTCAAAAGGAAACAGTGGCTGGAACAAGGCGACAAGTTGACACGTAAAAATAAGCACTATCCATACCAAGCGATTAGTAGTACTCTGTGACATTTGAAAGAGCAATGCTGATGTTGCAAGAAGACAAACTGCAGAAACTACATTTTTATTCCTTCTGGCGCTTATTGCATAAAACTGAAAATAGTAACTTGCAACCTTGGCATCATAGAACTTGTTCCAAAACCTTTGATACATGAAACACTCACCTCCACTCTTCCCCCAACCAGGATATTATTTATAACGTTTTTCGACGGGAAATGCGGACAGGGGTGGGCAGAAAATAATGCGTTTCAAGGCGAAACGCATTTTGGCCAACCGGAAAAAGATAAAAAGCATGGCGCGGGGAGTGATTAGCTCCTCGCGCCATGTGAGGTGCAAGTGGTATAATTCCGTTGCTGTTTGTTTCAGGCTGGGACAGGGAACCGTCCCCTGTCCCATATGGGAATCCGCTTACCAAGTTGATTCAGCATTCAAATGTACGACCCGTGTTTTTTCGTCAATTTCGCAAGATATCTGATCAAAGCCAAGTGCTTTAAGCAGTTTTTCATGGTTTCTTATATCCAGGTAGTATTGCTCTCTCTTAAAAAGACCTCTGCATGATCCTATTCGAGCTATGTCATAATAGATATAATGACCCTTTTCATACAGATTATCGTTCTCTACTGTAAACTCACGATCACCGGAAAGAATCGTTACTATTATTTTGTCTTCTTGTTTTTCCTCCTTAACTTGGCAGCCAAGGCTTTCCAGCGTTGCAATCAATGGAAATGATGCTAATGCGGAATAGCCGCGCCAGTAAATTCTCGCCGGCTCCTCAAGCAGCTCACCATTTACATATAGTTTTGCATTAACGTCATTCCTCCCGCCTGCTTTAGGTAAGAGTATGTATACAAGAATTAGTAAACAAATAGCAATTGCAAGAATTAATAGTATTATTTTTAGTATTTTTATTAGTCGTTTTCCCATACTGTTGATCCTCCATATTCCCCTAAAATGTTGGCGTATAGATAGCATATAACTGAAATCGAGAATCATATGAAGACTGTCCTGGGCAAAAATCGTTTTGAAAACCAGAAAAAGATTGTACCCCTTTTACATGCCAAGGGTTGTTTGTATACACTCGATTTGCTTCAATATCCACCCCCGTGACAAGCACGATATGACCTTTAGAGGAGCGTGGAATTTTATAAGCTGCGTAAACAGGTCCTTGATCTATCAGAAGTTCAAATAAATCTTCAATTGAGTTCATGTCAGCTTTTTTCCCTTGGAGAAAAAACGGAAGCCCCCAATTGTTTTTCCAACACAGTTTATACAGGAAGCCAAATGAATTAATACATTCAATCATTTGTTCTTTTGCGAGGGTATAACCCATCTCATAACTCTTTCTCATCAGAATACAATATGCCCAGCAACGGTTTGTCTCCTCTTGGTCAAGGCATGGAACCTGATATATTATTTGTCCATCCTGTTGGGGATTTCCATCTTTATCTAAATACCACTTTTTATGACCGCTTGGATCACACCCATTTACCGGATTATCGAGACAATACGCATACATATTGCACCCCAAAATCCCTTGTCTGGTACTTGTAAAGCCATCCGCGTTAAGGAACCTGCCGACCTGGGGATCGTAGTACCGGCTCTGGAGATAGTAGAGGTCTGTCTCGGTGTCGTAGTAATACCCTCTGTACCGGATGGGGTTGGCGCCTGCCAGCGTGCCGGTAGATGTAAGCACCTTGCCCCAGGCGTCGTAGCTGTAGGAAGCCAGGATCGTTCCATCGGTCGAGATGACCCTCTCCACATCCCCCTGCTGGTTCTTGACCAGAAGGCATTCCGTCTCCGTATTGCCCGCCTGGTAGGTGTAACCCACCATCTCTCCGGCGGAATTGTAGTGGAAATAGAAGGCGTCATT
>JAFYAQ010000015.1 GCA_017540645.1 Oscillospiraceae bacterium | reverse complement strand
CAGTTTTTCCCGATGCATTGTCTCTACGACTTCTTGCTTGAATTCCCCCGTGTATCTCTTGTTTGGTATCCCCTTTGGCATAAAACAACACCCCACTTGTTTCCAGTATACCATACTGTCTAACAAATGGGGTGCTGTTCAGGGCTGCGTCCCCGGCTTTTTCGGTTTTTGATCAGATGAGACCCTGGATCAGCAGGATCAGGATCAGCGCGGGCAGCAGGAACTGGAAAGCGCTGTGCAGCCGACGGGACATCATCGGCCCATCGCCGGTGTTGACCTCCTTGAGATAGTTCTGGAAGCCCCAGCCCTTCCGGCTGACGCAGAACAGAACATAAACCAGCGCGCCGATAGGCAGCAGCAGGTTGCTGACGATGAAGTCCTCGCTGTCCAGGATATCCCGGCCGCCGATCGGGTGGATATGGCTCCAGACGTTGTAGCCCAGCACCACGGGCATGCTGGCGATCAGGAAGAAGATGCACTCGATGATCACGGTCTTCTTCCGGCTCCATCCCAGATCGTCCATAACAATGGCCACGATGTTTTCAAACACCGCCGTCACGGTGGAGAAGCTGGCAAAGGTCATGAACAGGAAGAACAAGGTGCCCCACAGCCGTCCGCCGGCCATATCCAGGAAGATCTTGGGCAGGGTCATGAAGATCAGCGCGGGGCCCTCGCCCGGCTCCACGCCGGGGAAGCTGAAGACCGCGGGGAAGATGATCAGACCGGACATGAGCGCCACAAAGGTATCCAGCGCGCAGATGCGCACCGCCTCACCGGTGAGGGTATGATCCTTGGACATATAGCTGCCGAAGATCTCCATGGAGCCGATGCCCAGGCTCAGAGTAAAGAAGGCCTGGTTCATGGCCGCGGTGATCACCTTGCGCAGACCTGCTGCCTTCACCTTCTCCAGACTGGGGAGCAGGTAGAAGCGCAGCCCCTCGCCGGCGCCCTTCAGCGTCAGGGAGTGGATGGCCAGCACCAGGATCAGCGCAAGCAGGCAGATCATCATGACTTTGGTGACCTTTTCCACGCCCTTGCGGATGCCGCCGGCGCAGACCAGGAAGCCGAACAGCACGGTGATGGCCATGAAGATGGTCATTTCTTTCGGGTTGCCCAGCATGTTGATAAATACGTCGTTGGAGGTCTCCACCGTAAAGGCTTCGAACTGGCCGGTGGCGAACTTATAAAAGTAGTCCAGCATCCACCCGGACACGGTGGTGTAATACATCATCAGCAGAGCGCAGCCGCCCAGGCAGAAAAAACCGTGGATGTGCCACCGGGACCCCCTGGGCTCCAGGGCCTTGTAGCCGCCCACGGAGCTTTTGCCGCTGGCGCGGCCGATGGCCAGCTCCATGGTGAGCACGGGGATGCCCATGATGATCAGAAACAGCAGATAGAACAGAACAAAGATGCCTCCGCCGTACTGTCCCGCCAGGTAGGGGAACTTCCACACATTTCCGATACCGATGGCGCAGCCGGCGCTGACCAGGATGAAACCGAGCCGGGAAGCAAAACTTTCTCTCTCCATAATTCTCCCTCCCAAAAGAAATATTGTGGGAGATTATATCACGCTTTTATGAAAAGAGCAATAAGAAAGCCCTTCACAGCGACAGAAAACCGATTCTTTTTTCGCTGCCCATTGCCAAAAAGCGACTTTCAGTGTATTGTAGAAGAAATGACAGCGGGAGGAAATATCCATGAAGATCAGTCTTTGCGACGGATGGGAATATATTCCGGAATGGCAGGATTCCTTTGCCCTGGGGGAGGGCGCCGGCGAGAGCGTCCGCCTGCCCCACAGCAACGCCGAGCTGCCGCTCCACTACGCCCGGACGCAGGACTATGCCCGCCTCTGCGGCTACCGGCGGACACTGCGCATCCCGGCCGAGGACGCAGGCCGGCGCCTTTTCCTGCAGTTTGACGGCGCGGCCCACATCGCCACCGTGTATCTGAACGGACAGGAGCTTTGCAACCATAAGTGCGGCTACACCGCCTTCCGCACGGAGATCACCGATCTGGCCCACCCCGGCGGCTCCGACTGCCTGGCCGTGCGGCTGGACGCCACGGAAAACCCCTCCATCCCGCCCTTCGGCCATGTGATCGACTATCTCACCTACGGCGGCCTGTATCGGGAGGCCTGGCTGGATGTGCGGGGCAGGAGCCTGATCTCCGATCTCTTCGTGGAGTGCGTCAATCTCCGGCAGATCAAGGCCAGCCTGACGGTGGACGGCGCCGCGGCGGCGTACCGGGTCTCCGTCCTGGACGGACAGGGCCGGCTCTGCGCCTCCCAGGAGAGCAACCATAATTATATTTATGTAAACTTACCGGACGCCCGGCCCTGGTCGCCGGAGACGCCGGTCCTCTATACCTGCCTGGCGGAACTGCTGGATGAGGAGGGACAGGTCGTCGACAGCCTCTCCGCCCGCTTCGGCTTCCGTACGCTGGAGTGGCGGAGCGACGGGCTGTACCTGAACGGGAACCATGTTTTCCTCCGGGGCCTGAACCGGCACCAGAGCTACCCCTACATCGGATACGCCGCCCCGGCCTCCCTGCAGCGGGAGGACGCCCGCATCCTCCGGCAGGAGCTTGGCTGCAACGCGGTGCGCACCTCCCACTATCCTCAGAGCCAGCATTTTATTGACGCCTGCGACGAACTGGGGCTGATGGTGTTCACGGAGATCCCCGGCTGGCAGCATATCGGGGACGAGGCGTGGCAGGATCAGGCGGTGGAGAACGTGCGGGAGATGGTGACGCAGTACCGCAATCATCCCAGCATCGTCCTCTGGGGCGTGCGCATCAACGAGAGCCGGGACAACGATGAACTGTACCGGCGCACCGTGGCCATGGCCCGGAAACTGGACCCCACCCGCGCCACCTCCGGCGTCCGCTATCTGAAAAAGAGCAGCCTGCTGGAGGACGTGTACGCCTTCAACGACTTCTCCCATGAGGGCACGAATCCCGGCTGTCTGCCCAAGAAGGACGTGACGCCGGACATGGGCAAGGCGCTGCTGATCAGCGAGTGCAACGGGCACATGTTCCCCACCAAGAGCTTTGACACCTGGGAGCGCCGGCAGGAGCATGCCCTCCGCCACGCCCGGGTCCAGTCCGCCGCGGTCTCGGACGGGGAGCACGCGGGATGCTTTGGCTGGTGCATGTTCGATTACGCCACCCACAAGGACTTCGGCTCCGGGGACCGGATCTGCTACCACGGGGTGCTGGACTCCTTCCGCAACCCCAAGCTGGCCGCCGCGGTCTACGCCAGCCAGCAGGAGGAGATCCCGGTGCTGGAGATCGGCTCGCTTATGGAGATCGGGGACTATCCCGCCAGCCGGATCGGGGAGGTCTGGGCCTTTACCAACGCCGAGGAGATACGGCTTTATAAAAACGATGTTTTTGTCACCGCCTTCCGCCCGGCCGAGGGCGGAGGCCTTGCCCATCCGCCCATCGCCATCGATGACACCATCGGCGATCTGCTGATGACCCAGGAGGGCTTCCCACGCCCCAAGGCGGACGCCATCCGCAAGGCCCTGCTGGCGGCGGGCCGCAGCGGCATGGACAAGCTGCCCCTCCGGGAGAAGCTCCGCATGGCCGAATGCATGGTCCGCTTCGGCATGAAGCCGGAGGACGGCTACGATCTCTATGGGAAATACGTGGGCAACTGGGGCGGCGAGGCAGTCCGCTGGCGCTTTGACGCGATAAAGGACGGCAGCGTTGTGAAGAGCGTGACCCGCAGCATGGGATCCAAACTGCGCTTGGAGGTCATTCCCAGCAGCCGAACTATGCGTGAGAACGACAGCTACGACATGGCGGCGGTCCGCATCCGGGTATTGGACGAGTTCGGTACCCAGGCCGTGTACGCCCAGCTCCCCATCCGCCTGGAGGTCCGGGGGGCGGCGGCGCTGGTGGGACCGGAGGTCATCACCGCCGAGGGCGGCAGCACCGGCACGTATCTGCGCAGCATCGGGGAGAAGGGAACGGCCAGCCTGACCCTCTCCGCTCCCGGCGTGGAGAGCGTCACGGTGCCGTTTATCGTGGAATGATCGAATATCCCCGAAGGAAATTCAAATTCGTTTTTGAAGCAGCTTTGCCGCCTCAAAACACCAAAAGGCGAGCGGAGCGAACCCTCGCGCCGCCAAACGCGGCGGATCTCCCGCCCGCCGCGTGCGATAAGCGCGAGTCCTCAATTGCAAAGCTTTGTTTTGCAATTGAATAAAAGAAAGGTAGGGTTGGCCATGTATGAACTTAAATGGAAAATCAAGCTGACCGATGGCAAGAGCTTCTCCGGCACGGAAAAGGTGGAGGGCGGCCCGGTCCGGGTCGTTTGCGACCTGCCGGTGGGCGAGATCCAGTCCGTGCGGGCCACCATGCGCTATGACCTGGATCCGGAGGACCGGATCTTTGTCAACGGCTTCCAGAGCTGGACCAACTGTCCGGAGCGGGGCCCCCAGGACAGCATTCGCTCTCTGCGCCATCTGCCGCAGGTGGGCGTGAGAAAATTCGGCCTGGAGCGCTACGGCGATTACTACTTTGAGAACTACCCGGAAAAGCCCGGCTATTTCCACGGGGAGAGCTGGGCCTATGCCCGCCGGGGGGAGGAATACCGCCTGCTGGCCTCCCTGGACGAGACCAACGGCTATACCCTGATCCGCTATGACTGCGGCACCGGCAAGCTGCGCTTAAAGCGGGACTGCCGGGGCCTGCGCAGCGGCGAGGGCTTCCACGCCTTTGATCTCTATTTCCAGAAGGGGACCGAGCAGGAGGTGTTCGACGGCTGGTTTGCCGCCATGGGGGTGAAGCCCCGGACGACCGAGCCCCTGTGCGGCTACTCCAGCTGGTATAACCGCTATCAGAAGATCGACGAGGACTGTATCCTCTCGGATCTGGAGGCCTGCGGCGAATTCCTGCAGCCCGGGGACCTGTTCCAGATCGACGACGGCTGGGAGCCGAAGGTGGGCGACTGGCTGCGGGCGGACAATATCAAATTCCCCTGGGGCATGGCGCCCCTGGTGAAGCGCATCCACCAGATGGGCCTGAAGGCCGGCCTGTGGCTGGCGCCCTTCGTCTGCCAGAAGGGTTCGAATATTTATGTAAACCATCCGGACTGGCTGCTGCAGGTGGAAAAGGAGCCCTGGTACTGCGGCGCCAACTGGGGCGGCTTCTACTCCCTGGACATCGACAACCCGGAGGTGCAGGAGTACCTGCGCCGTGTATTTCGCCGGGTGCTGGAAGACTGGGACTTCGATCTGGTGAAGCTGGACTTCCTCTACGGCGCGGCGCCCATGGGCTACTACACCGAGACAAGGGCGGGCCGTATGATCCGGGCCATGGACTTTTTGCGGGAGCTGTGCGGGGACAAGCTGATCCTGGGCTGCGGCGTTCCCCTGCTGCCCGCCTTCGGCCGGGTGGACTACTGCCGCATCGGCTGTGACGTGGGCCTGGATTGGGACGGGAACTGGCTGATGCGCCGGATCCACCGGGAGCGGGTATCCACCCGCCAGAGCCTGGAGAACACGGTGTTCCGCCGTCAGCTGAACGGGCGGGCCTTCCTGAACGATCCGGACGTGTTCTTCCTGCGCAGCGAAAATCTCTCCCTGGACCCGGAGCAGAAGCGCACGCTGGCGGAGGTGAATACCCTGCTGGGCGGGGTGTGGCTGACCTCCGACGACATGGGGAGCTATGACGAACAGCAGGCCGCCGACTATCGGGCGCTTCGGCATCTCCGGGAGGCGGAGGACATTCGCGTCACGGTGGGGGATCGCATCCGCATCGATTACCGCCTGGACGGGGAGCCCCGGTATCTTACCGCCGACCTGGCCCCGGTGAAGAAACGGAGGAAGAGGTGACGCGCCATGGGGCTGTTCGGGAAACTGTTTGAAAAGAAGATTTGTTCCGTCTGCGGCCGTGAGATCAAGTTCCTGGGCAACCGGAAGCTGGAGGACGGCAATCTCTGCAGGGACTGTGAAAAAAAGCTTTCCCCCTGGTTTGACGGGCGACGCCACGCCAGCGCGGAGGAGATCCGCCGACAGCTTCATTCCCGGGAGGAGAACCGCGCCCTGGTGGCGGCCTTCCGCACCACCCACAGCCTGGGCCGGAGTACCCGTCTGTTGCTGGACGAGGACGCCATGCGCTTTATGATCACCGACGCCCGGGATCTGGACGCTGCCAACCCGGACGTGCTGTCCTTCTCCCAGATCACCGGCTGCGACATCGACATCCGGGAGAGCCGTCGGGAGGAGACCCGGACGGTGAAGGACAAGGAGGGTCACAGCCACAGCGAGAGCTATGACCCGCCTCATATCATTTATACCTATCATTTCTATGTGGAGGTCCGGGTGGACGCGCCGTATTTTGACACCATGCGCTTTCCGGTGAACAGCGGCGTGGAGATCCGGCCCTGGGAGAGCGGACGGCTGTACCGGAACGGGATCCCCGCCGGCGCCCGGATGCTGGACGCGGCGTATCGGGAGACCGACCGGCTGGCCCGGGAGATCAAACGCGCCCTGGACGCAGCCCGGGAGCGGGCCAGGGATCAGGCGGCGGCCGCCGCCCGTCCCAGGGAGGCGGTGCTTTGCCCCTTCTGCGGCGCCAGCACTGTCCCGGATGAGAACAACCGCTGCGAATACTGCGGCTCCGCCCTGGGCTGAGCTTTTCCCGCGGCGCTTTCGTGTTTTCTTCCCCGTTCTCCGGTCCCTCAGCCGGGAGAGCGGGGGAAAATCATTATCCATCGGTAAGGAGATCAAAGCATGACCATCAATATTCTGGCCGTGGGCGATGTGGTGGGCCAGACCGGACTGAGTTTTCTGAAGGAACATCTGAAGCCGCTCCAGCGGCTCCACGGCGTCTCCTTCACCGTGGTGAACGGGGAGAACGCCAACGTGGTGGGCATCACCCCCACCCAGGCGGACGCCATCTTCAACGCCGGGGCGGACGTGATCACCCTGGGCAACCACACCTGGACCCGCTGGGAGCTGCAGCCCTATCTGGACGAAAAGGCCCGCATCCTCCGCCCGGCCAACTTTGCCCCCCAGTGCCCCGGCCGGGGGGACGCCACCTTCACCACGCCCTTCGGGCCCATCCGGGTGATCAACCTGCTGGGCCGCTTCTCCCTGAACGACAACACGGATAACCCTTTCCCCCTGGTGGACAATCTCCTGGCGGACAACCAGACCCGAATGGTGCTGGTGGATATGCACGCGGAGGCCACCAGCGAAAAGCGGGCCATGGGCTATTTCCTGAACGGACGGGTCAGCGCCGTATGGGGCACCCACACCCATGTGCAGACCTCCGACGAGCAGATCCTCTCCCGAGGCACCGGCTACATCACGGACCTGGGCATGACCGGCCCGGCGGAATCGGTGCTGGGCATCGCCCCGGAGCAGAGCATCGGCAAATTCCTGGGCGACCCGCCCCGGCGCTATGAGCAGGCCAAGGGCCCCGGCAAGCTGGAGGGCGCGGTCTTCACCGTGGACACGGACACCGGCGAGTGCACATCGGTTGAACGTATTAGAATTATGTAAACTACTCCCCAAAACGGCGCCGAAGGAGGATGGATATCATGAAACTGGACGGATTTGGAATCATGGTAGACGACATGGCGGTCATGGTCCGTTTTTACCGCGATGTGCTTGGCTTCGAGATCACAGAGGACGAGAATACCTCCAATGTTTTCCTGCAGAAAGATGGGACCCTGTTCCTGCTTTACAGAAAATCCGACTTTGAAAAGATGACGGGTCGGAGGTTTTCCTATTGTACCGGCGTGAACGGTCATTATGAGATCGCTCTTGGCGTGGAAAACTATGCCGAGGTAGACGCCGCCTTCGCAAAGGTCGTGGCTGCCGGTGCCGAGGCGATCATGGAGCCGACGACCGAACCCTGGGGCCAGCGGACATGTTACATCGCCGATCCGGAGGGAAACCTGATCGAGATCGGATCTTTCGCGAAGGAGTGAAAGCGATGGCCTTTGATTTCAAGAAAGAATATAAGGAGTTCTATCTTCCGAAGTCCGCTCCGGGAATCGTTTCGATACCGGAGATGAATTTCCTCGCCGTACGCGGCTGCGGTGATCCAAACGCGGAGGATGGAGAATATAAGGCCGCCATAGGACTTCTGTACGGGATCGCGTTTACCATCAAGATGAGCAAAAAAGGCGATCATCGGATCGACGGATACTTTGATTATGTGGTCCCTCCTCTGGAGGGCTTCTGGTGGCAGAATGGAATCGCCGGGATAGACTACGCGCATAAGGAAAACTTTGAATGGATCTCCCTCATCCGGCTTCCGGATTTCGTCTCGAAAACAGAGTATGAGTGGGCTGTCAGAGAAGCCACGGCCAGGAAAAAGCAGGATTTCTCCAAGGTGGAGTTCTTCACCTATGACGAGGGCCTGTGCGTGCAGTGTATGCATTTCGGAGCTTATGATGATGAACCGGCTACGGTAGAGGCTATGCACCGCTTTATGGAAGAGCAGGGGTATGCGCTTGATATCACAGACCGGAGATATCACCATGAGATCTATCTGAACGATGCCCGCAAGGTCCCGCCGGAGAAGCTGAAGACAGTGATCCGGCATCCGATCAGGAGGGTATGAGCTTATGGAATATATCCGGGTGACAAAAGAGAATTTGGAAAAGGAGCATATCTGCTGCGCCATTTCCAATAACAAGGATGTGCAGGTTTCGTCAAAAAAAGCCTGGCTTGCCGACAGGTTTGATGATGGGCTTGTATTCTTGAAGAGCGTGGAACGCGGCAAGTGCTTCATAGAGTATATCCCCGCGGAGAAGGCATGGAATCCCATAGATGCTCCGGGGTACATGTATATTGATTGCCTGTGGGTCTCCGGTTCCTTCAAGGGTCACGGATATGCAGGCGACCTGCTTTCTGAATGTATCAGAGACAGCAAAGAAAAGGGAAAGAAGGGACTTTGCATCCTTGCGGCCGCAAAGAAAAGGCCGTTCCTGGCCGATCCGAAGTTCTTAAAGTATAAAGGCTTTGTCGAATGCGATGAAGCGGATAACGGGATCCAGCTGTGGTACCTGCCGTTTGAAAAAGAGGCGGACGCTCCGACCTTCAAAGAATGTGCAAAGCATCCGCATATCGATGACAAGGGATATGTTCTTTTCTATACGAATCAGTGCCCGTTCAATGCGAAATACGTGCCGCTTCTGGAAGAGACCGCAGAGAAGAACGGGATCCCGTTTAAGGCCGTGAAGATCGGGACAAGAGAGGATGCCCGGAAGGCTCCGACCCCGATCACCACATATGCGCTGTTCTGTGACGGCGAATACGTCACAAATGAGCAGATGAATGATACGAAGTTTTTGAAGCTTATCAATGGTTAGGCGGATACCCAATCAGTTTCTTTCAAAACTGGTTGGGCATCCGCCAAAGACGTCCTTTTTTTATTCCAGCGTGATCCCCCAATGGAGGGGGGTCGCGCCGTTCAGCGCGTAGAGGTAGGGCTCCCCGCCCGAGGGGGACGGGAGCTGTTCAAATACGGTCCCGTCCGAGCCGGCGGCGTAGAGCCTGCCGTCCCTGCCCCGATAAAAGCTCCCGTCCAGGGCAAAGAGCCGCAGCAGAGCGGGGGAGTAAGCGGCGTGAGGGACGCCTTCCAGCATCCGCTCCCGCAGGGAGAGGAATTCCGCCGGGGCCAGGGGCTCCGCGTCCTCCGGCAGGGCGCACGGCTGCCGCCAGTCCGCCGGAACAGCGCCCATGCTCTCGCCGTACCAGCGCTTGAGACTCTCGCTGGCGGGGCAGAGATAGGCAGGCTTTCCTCCGGCGGCGGCCAGGGTCACCGCCCGGCCGCAGCCCCGGCCCCGGAAGGCGGGCAGGGTCCCCACGGCGTAGATGTACAGCGCCTCCCCGAAGGGCAGGGCGTAGGCGGCGGAGACGATCCGCCCCTCCGCCTCCATCACCCGGGCCATGCCGGGGCGATAGATCTCCGAAAAGAACAGGTCCAGAAACGCTCCTTCGTCCCCGAAAACCGCCGTCCACAGCTCCCGCAGAGCGGTCTCTTCCCCGGGACGGGAAGGGCGGGGGGCGCTCATTCCGCCGCCTCCCACTCCGCCGTGTATTTTTCCAGCAGGAGGGCGGGGTACCACTCCTCCTTGGCGCGGCGCAGATTAGGGAGGCCCATGTCCTCTTCCCGATTTATGTAAACCAGATCCGGACAGCGCTCCTGCAGCCGGCGGGCATACTCCCGGGCCACCATGGGATAGGCCCCGGGCACGTCGTCCCGGGCCTTTTCAAAGTGGGCGTCGATCACTCTGGGGGAGAGGGGCTCCCCGATGGTGAAGGCCACGGGCTCGTCCTCTGCGTATAAAACGCCGCCGGACATGCCCAGATGGTCCCAGTAACGGAAAACTCTCTCGATGGCCTGGTTTTCCTCCTCGTTCCCGCCGTCCTTTTCCCCGTCCCAGTAACGGAGCAGGGCCCGGCAGGCGTCGAAATGGGCGGGGGACAGGTCCTCAAAGCGCCAGCGGTGGGCACTTTCAAAGCGGTTGCAGAAGTTCCGCTTGCCGTGGAGCTTTTTCCCGGCCAGCGTGGCCATGGCCTCCACAGAGTATAGATAATCAAAGCTGTCCCGGTCCTCCGTGAAGCGAAAGCGCCCGGGCAGCGCGCTCTCCAGTTCCCGGCGCTGGGACGCGGACACCCCGTGCAGACGCAGGTTGACCCCCTGGGCCCGGGCGCGCCGGCGCAGCGCCTCCACGGCCTCGCCCAGGTCTCCCCGGCCGATGGGGTAGGCGTAAAAGGTCCCTCGGGGGCACAGATACTCCACCCCCAGCCGGTCTCCCAGCCGCGCCACATTCCGGCGGCAGAGGATGTCCCAGAGGAACACGTTGCCGAAGCTGTCGGTGGAGCTCAATGTGTCCTCCCAGGCAAGGCAGGCGTCAAACAGGGGCTTATGCTGCAAGCCCACGGGCTGAAAATCACTCATATCGTTTATCCACTTCTCTTTTCAATAAAGATGCTGGCAGATCCGCCTGGCCTCCGAGCGCAGGGTCATCAGATCCACAAATGTCTCCGGCCGCTTGGAGGGATCCCGGAGCAGGGCGGCGGGATGGTACATGGCCATGGCCCGGACGCCGTCCACATCCTCAAACTGGCCGTGCTCCCGAGTGATGCGAAAATCGCTTCGGATCACGGCCGCGGCGGCGATCCGGCCCAGGCAGACGATCAGCTTGGGGCGGATGATCTCCCGCTGGGCGTCCAGCCAATGGCGGCAGGCGGCCTGTTCTTCCCCCAGGGGGTCCCGGTTCCGGGGCGGGCGGCACTTGACCACGTTGGCGATGTACACCTGCTGCCGCCGCAGGTCGATCATCTCCAGCATATCGTCCAGCAGCTTTCCTGCGGCCCCCACAAAGGGCTCGCCCTGGAGATCCTCGTTCTCCCCGGGGCCCTCGCCGATGAACATCAGCTCGCTCTCCGGGTCTCCCACGCCGAACACCACGTTGTGCCGGCTCTGGGAAAGGGGACACTCCCGACAGCCCAGACACTCCGCCTGCAGCGCCTGCAGCGCCTCTTTTTTCTCCATATCCGTCTCCCTCCCGTCTTCTGAGAATTATTGTAACACGCCGTGAAAGCCGGCGCAACTGCAAAACGACCGCCCAGATCGGGCGGCCGTTTTGCTTGTATGACAGGATGGATATGGATCAGAACTTGCCCAGGGAGCCGGAGTTCTGGGTGTTGGGCATGTACTCCTCCCGCTTGTCGGGCAGGATGGCGTTCAGCACGATGCCTACGATGGAGGCCACGGCCAGACCGGACAGGGCGATCTTCATGTCGCCGACCATGAAGGAGATGGCGCCGGTGGCGTTGTTGCCGGCGGTGGTGATGTTGGCGCCCAGGGAGCCGGAGAAGTTGATGCCCAGGGCCAGGCCCAGGATCACGGCGGCCACGATCACGTTGCGGCTCTTCTGGAAGTCGGTGTGGTTCTCCACCATGTTCCGGACGCCCACGGCGGAGATCATGCCGTAGAGGACGATGGACACGCCGCCCACGGTGGCGGTGGGCATGGCGCTGATGAGAGCGGCAAACTTGGGGCAGAAGCTGAGCACCACCGCGAACACGGCGGCCAGACGGACGACCATGGGGTCATACACCTTGGTGAGTACCAGCACGCCGGTGTTCTCGCCGTAGGTGGTGTTGGCGGGGGCGCCGAACAGGGCAGCGATGGCGGTGCCGATACCGTCGCCGATCAGGGTCCGGTGCAGGCCGGGATCCTCGATGAGGTTCTTGCCGATGGTGCTGCCGATGGCGGAGATGTCGCCCACGTGCTCCATCATGGTGGCGAAGGCAATGGGGACGATCATGATGATGGAGGAGACCAGAAGGCCCTTGTTCACATCACCGGAGCCGAACAGGCCGAACACGGTGTCCTGCATCTGAACGGGGAGGCCGATCCAGGCGGCTTCCTTCACGCCGGAGAAGTCCACCTTCCCGGCCAGAGCGGCCACCAGGTAGGAGACCAGCACGCCCATGAGGATGGGGACGATCTTGATCATGCCCTTGCCCCAGATGTTGCAAACCACGATGACCACGATGGCCACCAGGGCGATGAGCCAGTTGGTGGAGCAGCTGTTGATGGCGGAGGGAGCCAGGATCAGGCCGATGGCGATGATGATGGGACCGGTGACCACCGGGGGGAAGAAGCGCATCACGCGCTTGCTGCCGAAGGCCTTGCAGATGGCGGACAGGATCAGGTACAGGAGACCGGCGCAGGCCACGCCCACACAGGCGTAGGGCAGGGCCTCTCTCTGGGTCATGCCCAGCTCACCGCCGGCGGCGACCACGGAAAAGTAGCCGCCCAGGAACGCAAAGGAGGAACCCAGGAATACGGGGACCTTCTTTCCGGTGACCAGGTGCATAAACAGGGTGGCGAGACCGGCGAACAGCAGCGTGGCGGACACGCTCAGCCCGGTCAGGATGGGGACGAGAACGGTGGAGCCGAACATGGCGAACAGGTGCTGCAGACCAAGCACGACCACCTTTCCGGTACCAAGCTCTTTGGCGTTGTAGATCGCATTTTCTTCTTTGCTCATTGCTTTCTCCTTTTCTCCTCTTTGGTTTTTATTTCTCAAATATGGAAACGCTGTTTTGGCCGTCCGTCTCCGTCAGACGGACCACCACCACCTCCCGGAGCGAGGTGGGGATGTTCTTGCCCACGAAATTGGGGCGGATGGGGAATTCGGCGTGGCCCCGGTCGATCAGGGCGAAGAGCTGTACCCGGGCGGGGCGGCCCAGGGAGATCAGGGCGTCCATGGCGGCCCGGGCGGTGCGGGTGGTAAAAATAACATCGTCACACAACACCACCGTTTTCCCGTTGACGTCAAAGGGAATGTGGGTGTCGGAAACGATGGGGGTCTCCGTGAGCTGGGACACATCGTCCCGGTAGAGCGTGATATCCAGTTTTCCGGTGGGGACGCGGACGCCCTCGATGGAGAAAATGTTCTCCTGCAGGCGCTGGGCCAGGGGCACGCCCCGGGTGTGGATGCCCACCAGGCACAGCCCGTCGGTCCCGCCGTTTTTCTCGATGATCTGGTGGGCGATGCGCACCAGCGTGCGGTCAATGGCGGCTTCGTCCATGATCTGCGCTTTGAAGGTCATCCCGGTTCCCCCCTTTTCCAAGGCATAAAAAAACCCTGTCCGCCGTCGGACAAGGCACACCCGGGCGCAGAAAGGCCCGATTCTATGTGACGCCTTGCCGGCAGCTCTGTACCGACTTAAAGAGGTCTTTTCTCGCTGGGTACTCTACCATACCAGTCCTTGACTGTCAAGCAATAAAATCCACAAAATATGCCCTCCCCAACGCCGAAAAACCGATAAAACCACCGCCCCTCCCCAAATGGGAGAGGCGGCGGTTCTTTTTTACTTTTTGAACGAATCCTTCAGCGCTACCGCCCGGTTGAACACCAGATGTCCGGGGGCACAGTCCTTGTTGTCCGGGGCAAAGTAGCCCAGGCGCAGGAACTGGAAGCGGTCCGTGGCCTCACAGCTCTCCAGACTCTTTTCCACCTTGCAGCCGGTCAGGACTTCCAGAGAGTTGGGATTCAGGCAGTCCATAAAATCCTTGTCCGGGCCGTCGGGCTCCGGGTCGGAGAAGAGCATGTCGTAGAGCCGGACCTCGGCCTCGCAGCAGTTGGCGGCGTCCACCCAGTGGATGGTGCCCCGGACCTTCCGGCCGTCGGGGGTGTTGCCGCCCCGGGTGGCGGGGTCGTACTCGCAGAGGACCTCGGTCACGTTCCCGTTTTCGTCCTTCACGCAGCCGGTGCAGCGCACCACATAGGCGCCCTTCAGACGAACCTCATTGCCGGGGAAGAGCCGGTTATACTTCTTCACCGGCACCTCCATGAAGTCCTCCGCCTCGATCCACAGCTCACGGGAGAAGCTGACGGGCCGGGTACCGGCGGTCTCGTCGGTGGGGTTGTTCTCAATGTCAAAGCTTTCGCTGTGGCCCTCGGGGTAGTTGGTGATGGTCAGCTTCACCGGCCGCAGCACGGCCATGACCCGCTTTGCGTGCGCGTTCAGATCGTCCCGCAGGCAGCTCTCCAGCAGGGAGTAATCCACGGTGGAGGTCACCTTGGAAACGCCGATCCGGTCGGTGAAGTCCCGGATGGATTTGGGGGTGTAGCCCCGGCGGCGCAGACCGCAGAGGGTGGGCATGCGGGGATCGTCCCAGCCGGAGACCCGTCCCTCCTCCACCAGACGGCGGAGCTTGCGCTTGCTCATGACGGTGTAGTTGATGCCCAGACGGGCAAACTCGATCTGCCGGGGACGGCTGGGCACGTCGCAGTTATCGATGACCCAGTTGTACAAAGGCCGGTGATCCTCATACTCCAGAGAGCACAGGGAGTGGGTGATCCCCTCCAGAGCGTCCTGGATGGGGTGGGCCAGGTCGTACATGGGGAAGATGCACCACTTGGTGCCCTGGCGGTGATGCTCGATGTAACGGATGCGGTACAGCACCGGGTCCCGCATGTTGAAGTTGCCGCTGGCCAGGTCGATCTTGGCCCGCAGGGTGTACTTGCCCTCGGGGAACTCTCCGGCCCGCATCCGGCGGAAGAGGTCCAGACTCTCCTCGATAGGCCGGTCCCGCCAGGGGCTCACCGCGGGATGGGAGGTGTCGCCCCGGTATTTGCTGAACTCTTCGGGCGTCAGCTCGCACACGTAGGCCAGGCCCTTTTTGATCAGGCCCTCCGCCAGCTCATAGGTCTTTTCAAAGTAATCGGAGCCGTAGAAAAACCGGTCGTCCCAGTCAAAGCCCAGCCAGTGGATGTCCTCCTGGATGGCCTCTACAAACTCCGTGTCCTCCTTGGCGGGGTTGGTGTCGTCCATCCGCAGGTTGCAGATGCCGCCGAACTTCTCCGCGGTGCCAAAGTCGATGCACAGGGCCTTGCAGTGGCCGATATGCAGATAGCCGTTGGGCTCGGGCGGGAAACGGGTGTGGACCGTCATGCCCTCAAATCGGCCGCCGGGGCCGATGTCCTCTCGGACGAAATCATGGATAAAGTTGCTGCTGTCTCGGATCTCTTCCATGTCTGCCTGCTCTTCCTTTTCATGTGATGGGGTAGAATGTTTGCAATTATACACGAAGACGCTTGAATTCGCAATCCTTTTCGGTATAATAATATATATTTTAAATAACGAAAAAAGGAGTGGAGCCAATGAGCTATGACTGCGTGATCGTGGGCGGCGGACCCGCGGCGGTCTCCGCCGCGCTGACGCTGCGCGCCCGCAACAAGACCGTAGCCTTTATCACCGGCAGTGTGGAGGATATCTCCCTGAGCCGCGCCCACGAGATCACCAATTACCCCGGCATGCCCGCCATCGGCGGCAGGGCCATGGTGGAGGCCATGCAGGCCCAGGCGGTGGAGGCCGGGGCGGAGCTGCTGCGGGGCCATGTGAACTCCATTCTTTCCCTGGGAGAGAGCTTCGGCGTGTCCTTCGGGTCCGAATTCGCGGAGGGCACGGCGGTGATCCTCTGCACCGGTATTGCCCCGGGGAAAAAGCTCCCGGGGGAGGCGGAGCTCCTGGGCCGGGGCGTCAGCTACTGCGTCACCTGCGACGGGATGCTCTATCGGGGCCGCCGGGTCTGCGTGCTGGGCTTCACCGCGGACGCCAACCAGGAGGCGGAGCTGCTGCGCTCCATGGGCTGCGACGTGCAGTTTTTCACGGACAAAAAGGCCCACTACGCCCTGGAGGGCGAGAGCAAGGTCACGGGCCTCACGGTGAACGGGGAGAGCGTGCCCTGCGAGGGCGTGTTCATCCTCCGGAGCGCCGCCGCGCCGGACTCTCTGCTGGAGGGCTTGAAGATGGACGGGCCCCACATCGCCGTGGACCGGGACATGGCCGCCAGTGTGCCGGGGGTGTTCGCCGCCGGGGACTGCGTGGGCGCGCCCTATCAGGTGGCCAAGGCCGTGGGCGACGGCAACGTAGCCGGCATCAGCGCCTCCCGATATATCGAAAAGAAGAAAGGCGGAAAGTGAGCCATGCCTCATTTGACGAAACAGGATATCAAGTATCTCCAGCTTCTGTCCAAAAGTTTCCCCAGCGTCAGCAGCACAGCCGCGGAGATCATCCGGCTCCAGGCCATCCTGGAGCTGCCCAAGGTCACCGAGCACTTTTTGAGCGATATCCACGGCGAGTACAGCTATTACATCCACATCCTGAAAAACGCCTCCGGCGCGGTCCACGCCAAGATCGACGACAGCTTCGGTGATTCACTGAGCGTGGAGCAGAAAAACGCCCTGGCTACCCTGATCTACTACCCGGAGCGGGAGCTGGCCAACGTTGAGCACCCCGACGCCTGGTATAAAATGACCATCCGGCGGCTGGTGGCGGTCTGCCGCACGGCTACCTACAAGTACACCCGGGCCAAGATGCGGGCCAAGCTCCCCTCGGATTATGAGTACATCATCGAGGAGCTGATCGACAGCAACGAGCAGGACTACACCAAGCGGCTCTATAATGAAAGCATCATCAACAACATCCTCCGCACCGGTATCCAGGACGAGTTCATCACCGCCCTGTGCAACCTGATCTTCCGGCTGACGGTGGCGCAGCTCCACATCGTGGGCGACCTCTTCGACCGGGGCCCGGCTGCCCAGATGGTCATCGACGATCTGATGAGCCGTCCCGGGGTGGACTTTGTCTGGGGCAACCACGATGTTCTTTGGATGGGCGCGGCCATGGGCAACCCCGCCTGTATCGCCAACGCCATCCGCAACTCCATAAAATACGGCAACTTTGACACGCTGGAGGAGGGCTACGGCATCAACGTCCGGCCGCTGAGCGTATTCGCCATGGAGCAGTACGCGGACGACCCCTGCCCCAACTTTCTGCCCAAGCGTGTCTCCGACTATCAGAACGACGACGACCCGGAGGTTGCCGCCAAGCTGCTGAAGGCCATCAGCGTCATCATGTTCAAGCTGGAGGGTCAGCTGATCCGCCGGCATCCCGAGTACAACATGGACGACCGGCTGCTGCTGCACAAGGCGGACTGGAAAAACGGCACCCTGGAGGTCAAGGGCGTCACCTATCAGCTCAACGAGACCAACCTCCCCACGGTGAATTTCAAGGATCCCTACGCCCTCTCCCCGGAGGAGGAGCATGTGGTCAACCAGCTGATCCTCACCTTCCGCCGCAGCCGGAAGCTCCAGGAGCATTTGCGGTTCCTCATGGACAAGGGCGCCATGTACCGGGTCTGCAACAACAACCTGCTGTTCCACGGCTGCGCCCCCATGCAGCCGGACGGCAGCTTCACCGCCATGAACATCGAGGGAAAGTGCTATGCCGGCAAGGCCCTGATGGATGTGTGCGACCGGATGGTCCGCACGGCCAACTACGACCGGCGGCTGCAAAACACGGACTTCCTCTGGTATCTCTGGTGCGGCCCCAAGTCCCCTCTGAACGGCAAGGACAAGATCGCCACTTTTGAGCGGACCTTCATCAACGACAAGGCCGCGGGAGTGGAGACCAAGGATCCGTACTACACCCTCTGGGACAAGGAAGAGACCGCGGAGACCATTTTGAAGGACTTCGGCGTCGACCCCCAGCGGGGCCACATCATCAACGGCCATGTGCCCGTGAAGAAGTCCAAGGGCGAGACCCCGGTGAAGGCCGGGGGCAAGTTCATCAACATCGACGGCGGTCTGAGCAAGGCCTATCAGCCGGTGACGGGCATCTGCGGCTACACCCTGGTATTCAATTCCCACCATATGTACCTGGCCGAGCACCAGCCCTTCGACCCGGCCGTAGCCATCAAGCAGCAGACGGACATGCTCTCCCGGAAGATCATGATCGAGCAGTTCCCGGAGCGGCTGCGGGTCAAGGACACGGACGGGGGCAGGGAGCTGGAGCAGCGCGTCCGGGATCTCAACCAGCTCCTGTGCGCCTATCGCTCCGGCACCGTCCGCGCCCCGGAAAGCTCCACCTGGCCCCTGAATAAATAATACGGAGAGGTACAGACAATGAAAGAGATCAACGAGATCAACATCAGCCTGAAGCAAAACCGTCTGGATATCTTGGACGGCAACATCTATACCCACGTCACCGCGCCCCGCCTGGGGGATAAGCCCCTGGACCTGGAGATGCTGGTGGTGCGCAACTGCAACAACATCGACCCCCTCCCCGGCGAGAGGGAGCGCAAGCCCGCCATCCTCTGGCTGATGGGCGGGGCGTGGATCGTGTGCCCGCCGGTGAAGGTCATGCCGTTCCTGATCTGGTTTGCCCGCCACGGCTATGTGGTGGCCGCCGCCCGCTACCGCACCACGCCGGAGGCCGGCTGGCCGGCCCAGATCGTGGACGCCAAGACCGCCGTGCGCTACCTGCGCGCCAACGCGGAGGTCTTCGGCGTGGACCCGGCCCACATCGCGGTGATGGGCCTTTCCGCCGGTGGTCATCTGACCAACATGATGGCCATGAACTCCAACGACTGGGAGAAGAAGGACTGGGCGGAGGAGGACGACACCGTCCAGGCTGCGGTCAGCCTCTTCGGGCCCGCGGATCTGCGCCGCTGCGTGGCTCAGCGGGAGGCCAACGGCCTGAAGCCCAAGTACAACGTGAAGCCACTGGCGCCCAAGCTGCCGGAGGGAGCGGAGAAAAAGCTGCCGCACCTGCCCTTTGACGGCTCTCCCGAGGAGCTCTTGGTGGGCGGCCCCCTGGCCGAGAACCCGGAGATCGCCGCGGACGCGGACCCCACCACCCACATTTCGGAAAAGAGCGCTCCGCTGCTGATGTTCCACGGGGAGCTGGACACCCAGGTGCCCTATCAGCAGAGCGTGGACCTCTACAAGGCCCTGCAGGACGCGGGCCGGCCGTCCGAGCTGTATCTGATCCCGGATGCCGAGCATGCCGACCACCACTTCTTCCAGAAGGAGACCCAGGAGATCATCCTGAAGTTCCTGGACCGCTATCTGAAGCCGGAAGAGAAATAAGGATCGGGAGTTTCTTTCTCAGAATAAAAAGAGCCCGGGGACGGATCGTCCCCGGGCTCTTTTTGTGTACCGGCCGGTTGCTTGTGCTGCCTTCTACCGCAGCTGCTCCATGATGCGGCGCATCAGTTCCACCCGGCGGAAGGGGGTCATCAGATACAGCCCGTCGGTGCAGCTCTCCATCTCCCGGGCAAAGCGGAGGGAGAGCTCCACGGCCAGCTCCTCTGCGGCCTCCCGGCTCTTCCCCTCGTACTGGGCCACGATCTCCGCGGGGATGGTCACGCCCGTCACCTCATTATTGAGGAAAACGGCGTTCCGGTGACTGACGATGGGGAAGATCCCGCCCAACAGCTTCCCATGGAGCACCTCCCGGGCCCGGGCCAGATTTTCCAGTGCCCGAGGAGAGTGGACCGGCTGGGTTAAAAAGCCGAACACCCCCGCCGCCTCCTTCTCCTGGGCCAGCCGCAGCTGCACGTCAAAATTGACGGCGTTCACATTCAGCGCGGCGAACAGGCAGAAGGGCGTGGTGAAGACCTGCTGGTTCAGATCGCTGACATAGCGGATCAGCTTTCGGGAGTTGAAGTTGAAGACGCTCTTGACTTCTTCCCGGTTTTCATCGGGGATGGGGTCGCCGGTGACCAGCAGGACGTTGTGCACCCCCTCGATGGACAGGCCGAGAAGGAGCGCTTTCGTGGCGTTCAGATTCCGGTCCCGGCAGGTCATGTGGGGCAGGGGCTCCACGCCCAGCTCCCGCCGGATCTTGCAGGCCAGGAGGCTGCTGTCGGCCCGGGGCCGTCCCACCGGACAATCGGACACGGTGACCGCGTCGGCGCCGGCGTCCCGCAGCGCCCGGACGCCCTCCATGAAGGAACGTACATCGTCGTCGGCGGGGGGATCCAGCTCCACGGCGATGACCCGCTCGCCGGCCTCCAGCTTTTGCCGCAGGCGGTTTTCCTCCGGCTGGCGCTCTGCCCGCGCAGAAACGGGGACCGGAACTCCGGCGGGCGCGGAGGTCTCCGACGAGAGCGCGGCCGCCGTTTTGGCGATGTGGTCCGGGGTGGTGCCGCAGCAGCCGCCCACCAGCATGGCCCCGGCCCGGCGGATCTCCGCCATCTGGGCGGCGAAGTATTCGCTCCGGCTCTGATAGACCACCCGGCGGCCCAAAACGGTGGGATAACCGGCGTTGGGCATGACCGAGAGGAACTTATCGCCCAGCACGGACCGGTCCAGCGTTCGGATCAGCTCCAACAGGTGATGGGGGCCGGACATGCAGTTGAAGCCCACCGCGTCCACCTCAGGGATGGCGGCGGTCCGCGTCAGGAGGACCCGGCCGGAAAGACCGTCCCGGGTGATCCCGTCGGTCCCAACGGCAAAGGAGACCAGGAGGAAGGCCTCCGGGCAGGCCTGCTTCAGATAACGAGCCAGCTCCCGGACACCCTCGTCGGTGGACAGGGTCTCCAGGACAAAGCAGCGCAGTCCCTGGGAAAGAAACAGCTCCGCCTGCCGACAGTAGAGCTGCCCCGGTGTCAGCGCCCCGTCCGGAAGGGCGGGTCCCATGTCGGCAAACACAAAGGCCCCGCAGGGCTCCGCGGCCTCCCGGGCCAGCCGGACGCCGCTGACGATGATCTCCCGGGCGAGGGCGGGATCGTCCGGGTACAGACCGCTCGCGTCAAAAGTGTTGGTGCGCACGGCCCGGCTTCCCGCGTCCAGATAGCGGCGGTGGATGGCCAGGATATCCTCCGGGTGTTCCGTGTTGGCCAGCTCGCAGCGGCTCCCGGCCCGTCCGGGCAGGGAGGCGTAGTACGTGCCCATGGCGCCGTCAAAGAGCAGGGGCTTCCCTTGGGCGAGAACTTCCCGAATTGTCATGATCCCAACACCTTTCTAACAATTTCCACGGACTCCCGGGCGTCCTTGGCGTAGTAATCCGCGCCCATCTTCCGGGCGTATTCCGGCGTCACCACCGCGCCGCCCACAAGGATGACGGGCGGCCTGTCCAGCGTGCGGAGCAGGCGGATCGTCTCCTCCATGGCGGGCAGCGTGGTGGTCATGAGGGCCGAGAGACACACCAGACGGATGTCCTCCGCTTCCACCGTGTCCCGGACCGACTCGGCGGGCACGTCCCGGCCCAGGTCGATGGCCTCATACCCGTAGTTTTCCAAAACGGTTTTGACGATGTTCTTGCCGATGTCGTGGATATCGCCCTTCACCGTGGCGATGACGAAGCGGCCCTTCCGGACCGGTGTTCCCCCTTTTTCCGCGATGGAGGCCTTTATGACCTCAAAAACCGCCTGGGCGGCCTGGGCCGCGCTGAGAAGCTGGGGCAGGAAGGCCCGTCCGGCCTCATAGTCGGCCCCCACTCTGTCCAGCGCGGGGATCAGCTGGCCTTCCACCAGCTCCATCTCGCTCTCGGCGGCCAGCGCCTCCCGGGCCAGCCGCTGAGCGTCGGCTTTCAGACCCTGACGAATGGCGGCTTCCAGCGTCGCCGGCCCGGCAGCCGCCGGGAGACCGGATGCTGCGGCCCGGTCGGGCCCATGCGCGAAACGCTCGATATACGCCCGGCTCCCGGCGTCCTCCCCCGACAGGACCTTGAAGGCCGCCACCGCGTCCATCATCTCCCGCAGATTGGGGTTGAGGATGGGCAGCGTCAGACCCCGGTTCATGGCCTGAATGAGGAAATTCTGATTGATCAGGGACCGTTCCGGCAGACCGAAGGAGATGTTGGATACGCCCAGCACCACCGGAAGCCCCAGCTCCCCGCGGACCCGGTCCACGGCCCGGAGAGTCTCTCCGGCCTGCTCCTGCTGGGCCGAAACCGTCAGGGTCAGACAGTCGATCCACAGGTCCTCCCGGGGAATGCCCAGAGCGAGGGCCGCCGAGAGGATCCGCTCCGCGATGGTAAACCGGGCCTCCGCGCTCCGGGGGATGCCGTTTTTGTCCAGACAGAGCCCCACCACGGCGGCGCCGTATTTTTTCACGATGGGCAGGATCCGCTCCATGGCCTCCGGATCCCCGTTGACCGAGTTTACCGAGGGCTTGCCGTTATAGACCCGCAGGCCCGCCTCCAGAGCGTCCGGATCGGAGGAATCCAACTGGAGGGGCAGCGAGACGGCGCTCTGCAGCTTTTTGACTACCCGGGGCAGCATGGCGACCTCGTCCACCCCGGGGAAGCCCACGTTCACGTCCAGGATATCCGCACCGGCGTCCTCCTGCTGGACGGCCACATCCAGGATGTAGTCCAGATCGTTTTCCAGCAGCGCCTGCTGGAAGCGCTTTTTCCCGGTGGGGTTGATCCGCTCCCCGATGACCCGTACCCCGTCGATCCGGCAGGCCGTCACCGGCGAGCAGACGAAGCTGACGGCGTCAAAGGTCCTCGGAGCCGGGTTTTTGTCCTTCAAAGCCGCCGCCAGCGCCCGGATATACGCCGGGGAAGTGCCGCAGCAGCCGCCGAAGAGGCTGACACCCGCCTCCAGACAGGGGGCCAGGGCCGCGGCAAATGCCTCCGGGCCCATATCGTATTCCCCGGTGGCCGGGTCCGGCAGACCGGCGTTGGGCTTGGCGATCACCGGCAGCCGGGTAGCCCGGCACAGCTCCGAGAGAATGGGCGCCATGAGCTCCGGGCCCAGAGAGCAGTTGACGCCGATCGCGTCTGCCCCCAGCCCCTCCAGCGTCCGGGCCATGGCCTGGACGCCGCAGCCGGTGAAGGTCCGGCCGCTCTGCTCAAAGGACATGGTGACAAACACGGGCAGGGAGCTGTTCTCCTTGACGGCCAGCAGGGCAGCCTTTGTCTCGTAGAGATCGGTCATGGTCTCGATCACGCACAGATCGGCCCCGGCCTGCGCGCCGGCGACGGCCATCTCTTTAAAATATTCATAGGCCGTCTCAAAGCGCATTGTGCCCATAGGCTCCAGCAGTTCCCCCAGGGGGCCTATGTCCAGAGCTACCATTACGCCCGTTCCGGCGGCGGCCTCCCGGGCGACGGACACGCCGGCGGTTATGACCTCCGCCGCGGAGTGCCCGGTGGGGCGCAGCTTCAGAGCGTTGGCCCCAAAGGTGTTGGCGTAGATGATCCGGGCCCCGGCCCGGATGTATTCCCGGTGCACGGCCAGGATGGTCTCCCGGTCGGTCAGATTCAGCAGCTCCGGCCCTCCGCCGGGCTTCAGACCTTTTTTCTGGAGGACCGTCCCCATGGCCCCGTCCAGCAAAACCACTTTGTTTTTCAGCGCTTCAGGAAACACAGGTTCTCCCTCCTTCGCGGTATGAGCAATTATCTCGCATGGGGCAGTACCCGCAGCCCCGGATCCGGGCGGGCTGGGGCGCGCTCCCCAGGCCGATCACGGCGCTCACGGTCTTGGCGGGATTCAGCAGGAAGCTGTCGTTCACCGTGACCCCCAGCCGTTTTTCCGCCTCCAGGACCCGGCACAGGTCCTGCTGGAGAGCCAGCGGCAGATCCCCGTAGCCGGGACTGAAGCGGTCGGTAAGGTACATTTCCGGGAATCGGCGCGAAAGCTCTGCTTCCGCCGCGTCGCAGCTGGCCTCCACCCAGGCGCTGCCCAGGGCGTCCAGCATCACCGCCCGGGCCATGCTCCGGGCCTGTTCCGCCCGGAGCATGGCATCAAAGCCGGCCCCCAGGGTACACAGAAGCAGCGCCGCCCGGGAGCAGTCGGCAAGCATTTTCCCGGCCATGGTCCCCGGCAGAACAAGACCGGCCCCGCTGAGCTCGATCGCCCCGCCGGCGCGGGAGACGGGGAACACCCGAAAAGTGTAGCGAGGGCTCACGCTGCCAATCAGCCGCTCTTTCATAGCGGCCATCTCCCCGACAAGCGCCGGGTCCGGCTCGCCACGGACTCCCAGAAAGCGCAGGGCCTCCGTAAGATTCAGCTCCATTCGGATTCCTCCTCTCCCGGTTTTTTATTCATTTTATTATAGAGAATTGTTGCGGGACCGTCAAGTGAGCGCGGTTGAAATATGGGGAGCAGAGGAAATCGGGGAAAGCGATCGGAGGCCGGGGGAGAAATAAGCCGTTGACAAGCGCCGGATTATCCGCTATATTGTACGGTACATTCGAAAACAGCGCAGAAGGGGAGGAGTAGGTCCCCGCGCACTCCGGCAGAGAGAGGGCGGTCGGTGCAAGCCCTTGGAGCGCAGGACCGAAGGTCGCCCCGGAGCTGCCGCTCTGAATGATCCTGTTCCTTAACAGGGAGCATACATGGATTTCAGAGCAAAAATTGTGCCAGATGAGGCGGAGACCGCAGAGCATAATGGAGATATATGGTCAAGGGCTCCAACGAAGTATGGCAGGATTTTTGCCTGAAAGACGGTGGGATATCTGTTAAGGAAGAGGATATAGTAGGAGCGGACGGCCAGCCCCCGTTAACAGGCATGAGTGCCGCGCCAAGGCGCGGAACCCAGGTGGTACCACGTATTTTTATACGCCCCGGGATCGTTCCGGGGCGTTTTTTTGTTGGAGGACCGAAAATGAAAGAACTGCCGAAGATCTATGACCCCAAGCAGGTGGAGAGCCGCATCTACCGCTATTGGATGGACGGACACTGGTTCCACGCCGAGAGGGATCCGGACAAAAAACCCTTTACCATCGTCATCCCCCCTCCCAACGTCACCGGCCAGCTCCATCTGGGCCACGCTTTTGACGAGACCATCCAGGACGTGCTGACCCGCTGGAAGCGCATGAGCGGCTACGCCACTCTCTGGCTCCCCGGCGTGGACCACGCGGGCATTGCCACCCAGATCAAGGTGGAGGAGGTGCTGCGCAAAGAGGGGCTGACCCGCTTTGACCTGGGCCGGGAGAAGTTCCTGGAGCGGGTCTGGGACTGGAAGAACCAGTACGGAAACCGGATCGTGGAGCAGCTCAAGACCCTGGGCTCCTCCTGCGACTGGGACCGCCAGCGCTTCACCATGGACGCCCAGTGCGCCAAGGCCGTGCGGGAGGCCTTCTGCTCCCTGTACGAAAAGGGCTATATCTATAAGGGCAAGCGCATCATCAACTGGTGCCCCCACTGCACCACGGCTCTCTCCGACGCGGAGGTGGAGTACGTGGAGAAAAAGGGCTTCTTCTGGCACATCCGCTACCCTCTGACCGACGGCAGCGGCAGTCTGGAGGTGGCCACCACCCGGCCGGAGACCATGCTGGGCGACTCCGCCGTGGCGGTGAACCCGGAGGATCCCCGGTATAAGGACCTGATCGGCAAGACCGTCACCCTGCCCCTGGTGGGCCGGGAGATCCCCATCGTGGGGGACGAGCATGCGGACATGGAGTTCGGCACCGGCTGCGTGAAGATCACCCCCTGCCACGACCCCAACGACTTTGAGGTGGGCCTGCGCCACGATCTGCCCCAGTATCTGATGCTGGACGGGGAGGGCCGGATCACCGGCGGCTACAAGTGGGACGGTATGGACCGCTATGAGGCCCGGAAGGCCATCGTGGCGGAGCTGGAGGAACAGGGCTACCTGGTCTCCATCGAGCCCTGCACCCACAACGTGGGCACCTGCTACCGCTGCCACAACGACGTGGAGCCCCTGGCCAGCGACCAGTGGTTCGTGAAGATGGAGCCTCTGGCGAAGGAGGCCATCCGGGTGGTGGAGGACGGCGAGGTGCGCTTCGTGCCCGACCGCTTTGCCAAGACTTATCTGAACTGGATGCACAACGTGCGGGATTGGTGCATCTCCCGCCAGCTCTGGTGGGGCCACCAGATCCCCGTGTGGTACTGTGAAGACTGCGGCAAGATGACCGTGGCCCGGGAGGACCCCTGCGAGTGCGCCCACTGCCATTCCAAGCGCATCCACCAGGACAGCGACGTGCTGGACACCTGGTTCTCCAGCGCCCTGTGGCCCTTCTCCACCCTGGGCTGGCCCGAGAAGACCGAAGACCTTGACTACTTCTATCCCACGGACGTGCTGGTCACCGGCTATGATATCATCTTCTTCTGGGTGGCCCGGATGATCTTCTCCGGCTGCGAGCATACAAAAAAGCCGCCCTTCCACACGGTGCTGATCCACGGCCTGATCCGGGACCCCCAGGGCAAAAAGATGTCCAAGTCCGCGGGCAACGGCGTGGATCCCATCCAGGTCATCAACGACTACGGCGCGGACGCCCTGCGCTTCAACATCATCACCGGCAACTCCCCCGGGAACGACATGCGCTTCTATCCCGAGCGCTGCGAGGCCATGCGGAACTTTGCCAACAAGCTCTGGAACGCCTCCCGCTTCGTGATGATGAATCTGAGCATCGAGAAAAACCAGCTGCCCGAGACCTTGGCCCTGGAGGACAAGTGGATCCTCTCCAAGTTCAACGACCTGACACGCGAGGTCGGGGAGAACATGGACAAGTATGAGCTGGGGATCGCCGCCCAGAAGATCTATGACTTTATCTGGGACAGCTTGTGCGACTGGTATATCGAGCTCTGCAAGGCCCGTCTGTCCGGGGAGGACAAGGCCGCCAACATCCAGGCCCAGAAGGTGCTGCTGTACGTCCTGACCGAGACGCTCAAGCTGCTGCACCCCTTCATGCCCTTCATCACCGAGGAGATCTACCAGGCGCTGCCCCACGAGGGGGAGGCGCTGATGATCCAGGATTATCCCGTCTGGCGGGAGGAACTCAGCTTCCCGGCCGAGAGCGAGCGGCTGGAAAAGGTGCTGGACGCCATCGGCGCCATCCGCTCCCGCCGGAGCGAGATGAACGTGCCCCCCTCCCGGCGGCCCCACCTGTTCCTGACCACGGAGGACCCGGCGGCCTTTGAGAGCGGGCGGGACTACCTGTGCCGGATGGCCATGCTGGAGAATATGACCATTCTGCCCGCCGCTCCGGAGGACGCGGGCGGCATGGTGACCATCGCCACCCGCTTTGCCGTGTGCTACCTGCCCATGAACGAGCTGGTGGACATGGAGAAGGAGCGTGCCCGGCTCACCAAGGAGCTGGAGAAGAACCGGGGCTTCCTGGAAAACCAGTACAGGAAGCTTGCCAATGAGAAGTTTATCTCCCGGGCCCCCGCCGCCGTGGTCCAGACCGAGAAGGACCGGGCCCAGGCCCTGGAGGCGCTGATCGCCAATCTGGAGGAATCTCTCCGTCAGCTGGGCTGAACGCATTGACAAAAACGTCCCGGAGGCGGTACAATACCGCTCCGGGACGATTTTTGCTCCGACATGTCAGGCGGAGAGAACGTTTTGCCCTTCCCGTGCGTCTAAGGGAATAGAGAACCACCCAGATAAGGAGTGTGGATATGAGAATAAAATATATGCATCGGCTGATCAGCCTTTTATTGATCCTGTGCCTGCTGGGGGCGTCCCCGGCGCTGGCCGCAGAGGAAGATGAGACTCCCCTCATCAACGGTACCCCGCCCAGGATCACTACGGACCTGCCCGCGAGACTGAACGTGCCGGTAGGAGGCAGCTTTACCCTGAGCGTGACGGCGGAGGGGGAGGAGCTGTCCTGCCAGTGGTTTTTCAATAATGAGCCCATCGAGGGGGCCACAGGCCTGAGCTACACGGTCAGCAGCGCCTCTCCGACAAACGCCGGAGCCTATCACTGCTACCTGACCAACGGCCTGGGCGGCACGGAGAGCGCCTCCTGTGCCCTCAAGGTGTTGGAAACGCCGGAGCTGACGACGGATATCGGCATCACCTCCCTGACGCTCACCGAGGGGGATACCATCAGCCTGAGCGCCGCCGCATCCGGGGAGGAGCTGCGGTGCCAGTGGTACTATGTCCTCAACTCCACAGACATCCGGCCCATCGAGGGGCAGACCAGCCCTGCGCTCTCCCTTCAAGCCAAGGCGGAGTATAACGGCGCGGAGTTTTATTGTCAGTTCTCCAACGAGGCGGGCGCGGTGATCACCTCTTTCTGCCGCGTGACGGTGAACGCGGCCCCCACGCCCTCTCCGGAGCCGGATCCGCCCAAGGAGACGAAGCCGCCCTACGGGGAGACGGTGAGCGAGGGAGAGTCCGCCATCTTCATCGCCCGGGCGGACAACGCCACCGAGTATGTCTGGCGCTTTGTGAACAAGGACGGGACAAGCTATGACTATACCAGCATCAACGGCCTGTTTCCCGGCCTCCGGGTCTCCGGCGGCAACACCGAGACCCTGACCCTGAACGCCATTCCCCGGGAGCTGAACGGCTGGTCGGTCCGCTGCCTGTTCAAGGGCCCCGGGGGAGAGACCCTCTCCGGTTCCGCCCTGATCGCTGTGGTGGCCACGGCCGCCACCATCACCATCACCCGGCAGCCCACCGGCGGCGTTATGGCCCTGGATGAAAAAGAAGACTTCACCCTCTCCATCCAGGCGGCCTCTACCGGCGGCGGCACGCTCAGCTATCAATGGTACAGCGCCCCCACCAACAGCTCCGCCTCCATGACGCCCATTTCCGGCGCCACCGAGAGCAGCTATCGCCCGCCCAGAGCGGAGGGCACCACCTATTATCGGGCGGCCGTGTATGTCAACAACAACGGCGTAGTCTCCCAGCCATTCTATTCCTACACCGTGAACGTGACCTTCACCGCCGCGAAAGCCCACCAGCACGTCTACAGCGACGCCTGGGAGCATGACGGCATCTCCCACTGGCACCAGTGCGTCTGCGGCGATCACGCGGAGGAGGCTATGCACAGCTACGAATGGACCATCATCGTGCGGCCCACCGAGGAGAAGGACGGCCAGCAGAAAGGCATATGCTCCGTCTGCGGCTATGAGACCGTCCAGCCCATCCCCGCCGGCAGCATGCCTCAGGAGGAAGAGGAAGCCGCCCCTGCGGCTGAGACTCCGGAGACAAAAAGGAGCGGCGGCCGCGGCTGGCTCTTCGCCCTGCTGGGCGTCGGAGCCGCTGGCGTGATCGCGGGCGCGGCGTATCTGATCCTCCGGATCCTCCGTCAGGACGACGAATGGGAATACGAAGACGAGTACGAAACCGACGGCGAAGAGTCCTATGAAAATGCGGACGAAGAAGACGTGGACGATACAAAGCTGTTCCCGGAGGATACGACGGAACGGAAATAAAATGAGATAAAAACGGCGCTGGCAGTGGAGCTGCCAGCGCCGTTTTGTCGTCTTGCGGTTTTTCAGATCACCAGGGTGCCCCGCTCCTCGGCGGCCAGCACCTTGTGTCCGGCCTCCACCGAGTGGGTCAGCCACACGTTGCCGCCGATGACGCAGCCGTCACCGATGCGGGTGTCGCCGCCCAGAATGGTGGCGCCTGCGTACACCACCACATGGCTGCCCAGATCCGGATGGCGTTTGATGCCCTTGACCGGGTTGCCGTCTTCATCCAGGGCAAAGCTCTTGGCGCCCAGGGTGACGCCCTGGTAGAGCTTCACATGGTCGCCGATGGTGGTGGTCTCGCCGACCACCACGCCGGTGCCGTGGTCGATGAAGAAATAACGGCCGATGGTGGCTCCCGGGTGAATGTCGATGCCGGTGAGCTGATGGGCGTACTCCGTCATCATCCGGGGCAGCACGGCCACCCGGAGCTGATACAGCTCGTGGGCCATGCGGTAGATGCTGATGGCCTCAAAGGCAGGGTAGGCCAGCATGATCTCCTCAAAGCTGGTGGCCGCCGGGTCCCCGTCGTAGGCGGCCCGGATATCGGTCTCCAGACAGGCCTTCACCTCCGGCAGTCGCTGGAGGAAGCGGAGGATCAGCGTCTCGTTCTCATCGTTGTCCGGCTGAACGGTATCGAGCAGCTCGCCGAGAAGATCCGCCGCCCGCTGCAGGTCATAGGCCACCGCGATGGCGGAGCTGCTGCGCCGGGACCCGGTGCCGAACACATGGGGATAGAGGGCGCAGCGCAGAAGGGAGATGAACTTGGCCACCCGCTCCTTCATATCCGGGCAGTTTTCCAGCCGGGAGCCGGTGCTGCCCACGGCCACCAACCCGTCGGTGACCTCCAGGATCGTCTGCTGGCGAAGATTGTCTGTTTTCACGGTCGATCGGATTCCTTTCCGTATATTGAATGCGAGCTCTCTCACATGGTCAAGACCTTGATGTTCTCGCCCTCCATGACCAGCTTCACCTGGGAGACGCCGCCCCGGCAGCGGTCCACGATCTCGGTGGCGATGGCATCCTCCACATCCTTCTGGATCAGCCGCTGGAGGTTGCGGGCGCCGTACACGGCGCTGTAGCCCTTATTGGCCAGATGGGCGATCACATCTTCGTCCCAGCTGAGAGCCATGCCCCGCTCGGCCATGGCGGTCTTCAGATCGCCCAGCATCAGCGCGGCGATGGAGCGGATGTTCTCCTCGCTCAGATGGTTGAAGTACACGATCTCGTCCACCCGGTTGATGAACTCCGGACGCAGGAAATCCTGCAGGGCTTTGATGGCCTTTTCCCGGTCCAGATCGTCCGCGCTCTTGGCAAAGCCCACGCTGCCGGTCTTGCTGCCGCTGCCCGCGTTGGTGGTCATGACGATCACGGTGTTTTCAAAATTGACGCTCCGGCCCTGGGCGTCGGTGATGCGCCCCTCGTCCAGAATCTGCAGGAGGATGTTCATCACATCCGGATGAGCCTTTTCGATCTCGTCGAAGAGCACCACGCTGTAGGGCCGCCGGCGGATCTTCTCGGTCAACTGGCCTGCCTCGTCATAGCCCACATAACCGGGGGGAGAGCCGATGATCCGGGACACGGCAAATTTTTCCATGAACTCGGACATATCCAGCCGGATCAGAGACTCCGGGGCGCTGAACAGGTCTTCCGCCAGCCGCTTGACCAGCTCGGTCTTGCCCACGCCTGTGGAGCCCACAAAGATGAAGCTTACCGGCTTGCGCTTGGCCTGAAGGCCGAGACGGCTGCGCTTGATGGCGGCGCAGACCACGTCGATAGCCTGGTCCTGGCCGATGATGTGCGCCTGGAGCCGCTCCTTCAGCCCGGCCAGCCGGTCGTACTCATCCGTCTGGATGGCGCTGGCGGGGATCTTGGTCCAGAGCTCGATCACCCGGCTGAGATTGTCCGCCGTCAGCTCCGGGGCCCCCTGGGCCTCCAGCTGTGACAGCTCGTTTTTCAGCTGCAGATCCCGGCTGCGCAGCTCCGCCAGCCGCTCAAAGTCCTCGTTTTTCGTGTCCGCGAGCAGCAGCTCCCGTTCCTTGTCCAGATCCGCGCATTCCTTGCGGATGGCGGCCATGCGCTCCATGGATTTGCTGTGGAGCGCCACGTCGGAGCTGGCCTCGTCGATCAGGTCAATGGCCTTGTCCGGCAGGAAACGGTCGGTGATGTACCGCTCGGAAAGGCGCACCGCCAGGCGGCACATCTCGTCGGAGATCTTCACCCCATGGTGATCCTCATAGTATTTCCGCACGCCCATCAGAATGGCCACGCTGTCTTCCATGGAGGGCTCCGCCACCGTCACCGGCTGGAAGCGCCGCTCCAGCGCGGCATCCTTTTCAATGTGCTTGCGGTACTCGGCAAAGGTGGTGGCTCCGATCACCTGGATCTCTCCCCGGGAGAGGGCGGGCTTGAGGATGTTGGCGGCGTTCATGCTGCCCTCGGCATCCCCGGCGCCCACCAGGGTGTGGACCTCGTCGATCACCAGGATGATGTTGCCCTCCTTGCGGATATCCTCGATCAGACCCTTCATCCGGGACTCAAACTGTCCCCGGAACTGTGTGCCGGCCACCAGGGAGGTCAGATCCAGAAGATAGACCTCCTTGTCCTGGAGCTTATAGGGGACCTGTCCCTGGGCGATGCGCTGGGCCAGGCCCTCGGCAATGGCCGTCTTGCCCACGCCCGGCTCGCCGATGAGACAGGGGTTGTTCTTCTGCCGACGGTTCAGGATCTGGATGACCCGCTCCAGTTCTTCCTCCCGGCCCACCATCCGGTCCAGCTTGCCCTCCCGGGCCCGGCCTGTCAGGCTGATGCAGTAGCTTTCCAGAAACTTCCGTTTGCTCTTCCGCTCCGGGGCGGCCTTGGCACCGCCGTCCGTGTTCCGGGCGGAGGCATCCGGGGCGTTCTGGCCGGAGGGGGGATTCTGGTTGCCGAAGAGCCGGTTCAGGAAGGGGAAGGTGGCGGTTTTCCCGTCCTCGTCGGAATCGGAATCGCTGTTTTCGATCTCCATGAGACCCTCCCCGTCCCCGGGCAGGGTCTGCATGACCTCGGTCATCTCCGAGGTCAGATTCTGCAGGTCATCATCGCTGATGCCCATTTTGGCAATAATATCGTCGATGGGCTTGATATGAAGCTCCCGGGCGCAGTTGAGACAGAGCCCCTCCTGGCGGGAGGTCCCATTTTCGATCCGGTTGATAAATACCACCGCCATATTTTTATGGCAGCGCGCGCACATCATAGGCTGCATAGATCAGACTCCTTGCTAAAAAACACAACGCACAAAAAAGCTCAGATTGTATCTGTTCAGAAGCCGGCGAAGCGGGTTATGAACAGCTGCCTCAGATACCCAGGAAACGGACAAGCACGGTCCTGTCCATGAACCAGGACAGCAAAAAGGTGTTGGCCAGCTCCTCCTGAGGGAAGATGAGCCCCAAAAACTTCATGCCCCAGCCGATCACCAGACAAAGACCGACGCCCAGCAGCAGTCCCATCACCGTACCGCCCACATCGTTCAGCAGGTCCATATTGGGGATCTTGAAGCTGAGATTGGGGATGTTCAGCAGGGCGGTCAGGGCGATCAGGAGCATCATGAACAGCAGAATAAAAGCCCCCACAAAGGCCACCCGCCGGCACAGCACCTCCACCACGGCGTCCGTGATGTCCACGCCGTTTTTATCGGCGTAGTCCAGGGCCTCCTCCGCCATCTGCTCGCTGGTGGAGGGATGGATGCCCATATACTGGTAGGTCATCACGCAGTATTTCTCCTCCTTGCCCGGGTTCTGGGAGAAATAGTCGCTGACGGACAGGTTGGCGTCGTCCATGCCCATGGCGGGGCGGACGGATTTGTCTACGATATTGACCTCCACAAAGCCGCTGGCAAAGGGGCGCAGGGCGTCCACCACCTCGCCGGAATAGGTGCCGGCCAGAAGGTTGGCGCCGTAGACAGAGACCACAAAGGCAAGCAAGCTAAAAATGCCCATGATCAGGCCCTTCTTATACCCGGACCAGGTGCAGGCGATCAGGATGATCAAAAATATGAGACTCAGGACGGTTTTCATTCTTTGCCTCCTCTTGGAGATTACTTGAAGGAAACGATGACGGCATTTTTCTCGCCGCAAAACACGGCCCGCCGCTCACTGCCCAGAAACACCCGCTTCACGTCCTCCGCGGGCTGATAAGAGATATCCTCCTCCAGCGAGGAGTAGTAGAGAGTGGACTCCTCACCGATATACAGCACCAGCAGCTCGTCGTTCTGGCTCTCCATATCGACGATGGTCAGGGGGACCTCCAGACTGCCCAGGACGACGCCGTCGCCGTCCACGGTGGTCAGCAGCTGCGTGCCGCCGCCCAGACCCCGGACACAGGCCACGGCGGCAAAATCCCCCCGCAGGGACCAGGCGCTGAGGTGGGCGCCGTCGAAGGAATACCGATCCAGCAGCCGGCCGTCCCGGTCCAACAGCAGCAGCGCCTGCTCCGTGACCAGAGCCAATGTACCATTGGAGAGGAATCCTGCGTCCACGGCCAGCTCCCCGGGCAGGGAAAGCTCCGCCGCGGGTGTCTCCCGGTCGATGCGGAAAAGCCGCACCGTGCTGCCCTCCTCCAAGGCCGAGACCAGGCACAGCCGGTCGTCGGCGGACAGCCGGGCGACCAGGGGGGGCGCGCTGAGCGCATCGTAGCGGAACAGGGGCGTCAGATCCGTCTCATACACGGTGACGCAGCCCAGATACCCCTCTTTATCCGATAAGACGGCCACCAGACCGGTTTCGTTCACATCCACCAGAAGGACAGCGCCCTCGGTGTCGGCGAAGCGGGATTTGCCGTCGGGGTAGAGGACATGCAGCCCGGGGCTGCCCACATCGTAGTATGCCCCCAGAAGAGAGCAAGCCGCGCAGGCCGGCGCGGTAAACGCCACCGGCTCCTCCGCCACGGTCCTTCCCTGGACGGAAAAAAGCTGGATATGCTCTGTGGTGGCGGCGGCCATGCCGTTGCCCGCGGCGCTCCAGGCGGCGTCCTCTCCGCCCTCCAGTTCAAACACCGGCGGCCGGCGGAAGGGAAGCAGATCCCGGTTCCCGGCCGCGCTGAGCAGCAGCAAAAGCAGCAGCAGCGCCAACAGCACCAGCAATGCCGCGGCCACCCGGCTGAGCGGACGCTTAACAGGTTCCATATCGTTAGAATGCATCATTTTCACCGAAAAAGCAAGGGGCGCCCCGGCCCATCATCTCCCCGGCGGGACCGGCGTACCAGACCCGGTGCATATATAGTCCCTGGGGCGGCATCGTTGGGCCGGTCAGCCGCCGGTCCCCGGCCTCCAGCAGGGCGGGGATGTCCTCGGGGAGGAGCTTGCCGTAGCTGGCGTATACCATGGTGCCCACCATGGCCCGGACCATGTTGTAGAGAAAGCCGTCGGCGCACACACGCACGGTGATGATGTCCCCCTGGCGGGAGGCCTCGCACCAGTGTACGGTCCGCACGGTGGTTTTGGTCTGGGTGCCCACGCTGCGCACAGCGGCAAAATCATGGGTGCCCACAAAGGCGTGGGCGGCGCGCTGCATACAATCCAGATCCAGCGCGGAGGGATAAAAGCACACCCTCTTTTCCAGAAAGGGGTCCGGGATGCGGCTGTTCAGGATCCGGTAGATATACTCCTTCTGGATGCAGGAGCCGATGGCGTTGAAGCCCTCGTCCACCTCTACGGCGTCCGTTACCGCAATGTCCCCGGGCAGGCGGGCGTTCACCGCCAGCGGCACCCGGTCGATGGGGATGCGGCAGTCGGTGCGGAAATTGGCGCAGTAGCGAAGGGCGTGGACCCCGCTGTCGGTCCGGCCGCAGCCGGTGACATGGAGCCGGTGCCCGCAGATGTCTTCCAGGGCCTCCTCCACAGTCTGCTGCACCGTGGGCAGGTCCTTCTGCCGCTGCCAGCCGTGGTAGCTGGATCCGTCATAGCGCAGCCGGAGAGCGATGTTTCTCACAGGCTCAACCTCGACGCCGCGATGACCGCCGCCGTCAGCAAGACCCAGAACACCAGGACCAGCCAGTCGGCCCGACTCATGACCATGATCTTCATCCGGGTGCGGCCCTCGCCGCCGTGATAGCAGCGGCACTCCATGGCCGTGGCCAGCTCGTCCGCCCGGCGAAAAGCGCTGACGAACAGGGGCACCAGGATGGGCAGCAGGGCCTTGGCCCGCTGCATCAGATTCCCGTTTTCAAAATCCGCGCCCCGGGCCTTCTGTGCGGACATGATCTTGTCCGCCTCCTCGATCAGGGTGGGGATAAAGCGCAGAGCGATGCTCATCATCATGGCCAGTTCATGGACCGGGAAGCGGAGCTTTTTCAGCGGGTTCATCAGCCGCTCCAGACCGTCGGTCAGCTGCAGGGGAGAGGTGGTATAGGTCAGCAGGAAGGTGCCGCTGACCAGCAGCAGGATGCGCAGCACCATCAGCACGGACCGGTAAAGGCCCTCCCGGGTGATGCGGAGGATCCAGAAGGAGACCAGCACCGTGCCGGGGGTGAAGAAGAGGTTCATCAACGCCGTCAGGCAGATCACGAAGATCAGCGGCTTCAGTCCCTTGAACAGGGCGGAGGGACGGATGCGGGAGATGGCGACGCACAGGCAGAGCGTGACCACCACCAGCCCCATAGCCAGGGGCCCCTTGGCCGAAAAGATGCACACGATCAGAAAGACCAACGCCAGCAGCTTGGTCCGGGGATCCAGACGGTGGACAAAGGTATCCGCGGGGAAATACTGCCCCAGGGTGATGTCCTTCAGCATACCGGGACCTCCCTTCCGCGCAGCAGCGCCTCACACAGCTGCCGGGGAGTGTAGATGGAGGGGGGCAGGTCGATGCCCCGGGCCCGCAGCTCCTGGGCCAGGGCCGCCGCGCCGGGGATATCCAGCCCGATGCGGCGCAGCTCCTCGCTGTGGGCAAAGACTGCCTCCGGCGTGCCGTCCAGGGCCACCGTGCCCTTATCCAGCACTACCAGCCGATCCGCCTCCCGGGCGGCGATGTTCATGTCATGGGTCACCAGAACGATGGTGCTGCCGGTGGAAGCGTGGTAATCGGCAATGTTTTTCAGCACCGAGCGCACGCCCGCCGGGTCCAGACCCGCGGTGGGCTCGTCCAGCACCAGAACGCCCGGATCCATGGCCAGCACCCCGGCAATGGCCACCCGGCGCTTCTGTCCGCCGGACAGCTCCAGGGGATTCTGGTCAAAAAGCTCCTCCCCCACGCCGGCAAAGCGGGCGCCCCGGCGCACATGCTCGTCCACCTGCTCCTGGCTTAGACGCATGTTGCCCGGACCGAAGGCGATATCCTTGTATACGGTCTCCTCAAAGAGCTGATACTCCGGGTACTGGAACACCAGCCCCACCCGGAAGCGCACGGCGTGGAGCGACTCCTTGGAGCGGTTGATGTCCTCCCCGTCCAGCAGCACCCGGCCCTCCGTGGGGGCCAGCAGACCGTTCAGATGCTGGATCAGTGTGCTTTTGCCGCTGCCGGTATGGCCCAGCAGCGCCACATATTGGCCGGCGGGGATGGTGAGATCTACCCGTTCCAGCGCGATTTTTTCAAACGGAGTGCCCGGGCTGTACACATGGCGCAGGCCCTCCAGACGGATCTCAGGCATATTGTCTGTCCTTTACCGTGTATTTCCGAAAGCTTCGGCGATGACCTGGGCGCAGTCGCCCACGGAGAGCGCCGTCAGCGGAAGCTCTATCCCGGCCCGACGCAGCTCCCACAGGGTCTGGGTGGTGTCGGGCACGTCCAGTTCCAGAGAGCGCATCTTCTCCACCTGGGAGAACACCTCTGCCGGACTGCCGTCCAGCGCCAGCTGCCCGTCCGAGATCACGATCACCCGGTCGGCGCCTACGCACTCCTCCATATGGTGGGTGATCAGCAGCACCGTCACCCCGGTCTCCCGGCGCAGGCTCTCTATGGTGGCGATGACCTCCTTACGGCCGGAAGGGTCCAGCATGGCGGTGGGCTCGTCCAGCACCAGCACCTCCGGCTGCATGGCCAGCACCCCCGCGATGGCGATGCGCTGCTTCTG
>JAFYAQ010000014.1 GCA_017540645.1 Oscillospiraceae bacterium | reverse complement strand
GCATCTCTACCGCAGCGCGCTGGAGGCGGTCGGCTTCTCAGTCAACCAGCAGATCCGTATCATGGAATCCCATCCCGAGGCGCGCATCGAACGAATCATCGCCGTTGGCGGCGGCGCGCAGAATCCGATTTGGATGCAGATCATCGCCGACATTCTCGGCAAGGAGATCTCAACGCCGCAGGTGACGGTCGGCGCCTGCTACGGAGACGCGCTGATGGCGGCGCTGGGCGTCTCTTTTCCGGGCTTTGAGAACTATGCCGCGCTGACGCGCTATGTCCGCGCCGGCAGAACTTACGCGCCCGATCCGAAAGCGCACGCGGCGTATGAGCAATATCAGGCAGTCTACGACGCGCTGTACGATTCTACAAAGGAACTGGCGCACAAGCTCAGTTCTTTTGTAAGAGGATAGCATGGAAGAAACAGCACCTTCGTTTTGGAAGACAACCACTGGCTATGCCAGTGGGAAAAAGTGCTTTAGCAATGGACAAAAAGAAAGCTCCCCATTAGAGTAGGTGAAAGGTTTGCCGACCAACACCAACAAGAATGAGGAGGTCTTCCATGGAGAAAGACATAAGTAGCAAGCCCAATTTTCCGATCACCGCAAACAATGAAGAATTATTAGATGCATTTAAGGAAAAAGGCTGGATTTACGAATATCTAGAAGATGCCGATCGGGATGGCTTCTATAAAATTAAGAGGAGGCCCATCAGTAAGCCTACCCCAGCGTCAAAGTAAACGCACAAAAGTATTAGACGAATCTTTACTGTGATCATTAATGAATCATTCTCGCTGATTTCTTTTATGGAAAGAAGTCAGCGAGAATTCTTTATAAGCCTTCACTCGTTATGATCTAGTTCCGATGCGATCTTCAAATACCCCTCCACATCCCCGCACAGAACTAACTCTGCGTATTCCAGTGGGACGTTGTAGACCAGGTAGTCGAGCGCCGAGCGCTGGCGGATGGTTTTAGCGTACTCGTCCTCAACGCCATCGCAGTCGATGGCCAGCATGGAGCCGTCGGAATACTTCAATTCCACACGGGCAGTGTCGATGTTGAACTTACAAGAAAAACAATTTCTTCATGATGATTTCCTCCGTATTATATATTTTTATTTTAGCTTGCGCTTACCAAGTTTGCGGCTGAATTGGAAATCATCGATGATAAAGCAAAATCCGAACCCATCTCCGATTGAGAAGATGTGGTTCGGATTATCTTGCTTTGGTGGAGGCGAGGGGAGTTGACCTGCCCTGCGGGGCAGGCCGGGTCGCGGCTCTGGGCTGCCCCCGGCAGCCCATTCACTCCCGCTCCCGTTCAACTCCCCATCTTTTCAAATACAAAAAACCCTGCCGATTGGCAGGGCTTTTTGTATTTGGTGGAGGCGAGGGGAGTTGAACCCCTGTCCGAAAACGCTTCAAAGGGAACTTCTCCGGGCGCAGACGCTTGTTTTGGGTTGCCCCGATTCCCCTTGCCTCCGGTCAACCGTCAAACCGGAGGGTCAGGTAGCTTCATGATGCATGGTGCGCTCAAAGCTTTGCGCACGCACGTCCGCCTCTCATCGACGCCCCGCATCCGGGCCGAGGCACTCCCGGAGGGGACGGGTCACGGCTTAAGCCGCGGCCAGAACAGCGTTATCGTTGTTCTTTAATTTATAAGTGCCCATTTTAAGGATGGTAGGCGCATCCGCCCGCTATTCCGATCTCTACATCCCCGTCGAAACCGTTACGCCCCCATGAGTTGCCCGTATTTTCTGCGGAAAATGCGAAAGCCGCCTGCGGCGGGGCAACTTCAAGGGGGAACCATGTTCCCCCTTGAGTACCCCTTCTTTTTGGAACAAAGTAGGGGAGAGGATCTCACCTTATAGAGGAACCATGTTCCCCCTTGAGGCCCCCTTCTTTGGAACAAAGAAGGGGAGGGTGCCTTAGATTATTTATACTTTTTCGGCTCGGGGTATTCCACGCCGAAGGTGTCCACGCTGACTTTTTTCATCTTCTGCTCTTTCCGGGGCCGGTCGTTGTAGTCCGTATCCGCCGCGGCGATGGCGTCCACCACGTCCATGCCCTCCGTGACCTTGCCGAAAGCGGCGTAGCCGCCGTCCAGGTGGGGGGCGTCGTCATGCATGATGAAGAACTGGCTGCCGGCGGAGTTGGGGGCCATGGCCCGGGCCATGCTCAGCACGCCGCGCTTGTGCTTGAGGCGGTTGTCAAAGCCGTTCTGCCGGAACTCGCCGTAGATGCAGTAGCCGGGGCCGCCCATGCCGGTGCCCTGGGGGTCGCCGCCCTGGATCATGAAGCCGGGGATCACCCGGTGGAAGATCAGGCCGTCGTAAAAGCCCTTCTGCACCAGGCTGATGAAATTCCGTACGCTCTGGGGGGCGACGTCGGGGTAAAGCTCCAGCTTGATGATGCCGCCGTCCTCCATCTCGATGGTCACGATGGGATTGCTCATGAATTCAACCTCTCTTTTCTGGCCCGATCCATCTCGCGGGAGGCCTCCCGCTCGGCGTCGGCCTGACGTTTATCGTAAGTTTTCTTGCCCTTGCACAGACCCAGCTCCACCTTCACCCGGCTGTTCTTGAAGTACACCGACAGGGGGATCAGGGCCACACCGTCCTGGGCCACCCGGTCGCCCAGCTTGCGGATCTCCTTTTTGTGCATCAGAAGCCGCCGCACCCGCACCGGGTCCCGGTTGAAGATGTTCCCCTTTTCGTAGGGGCTGACGTGCATCCCCCGGACGAAAAGCTCTCCGTCCCGGATGCTGCAGTAGCTGTCCTTCAGATTGATCTGGCCGCCCCGGATGGATTTTACCTCCGTGCCGAACAGCTCGATCCCGGCCTCAAACCGCTCCAGAACGAAGTAGTCGTGGAAGGCCTTGCGGTTGGAGGCGATCTCCTTGATCCCCTCTTGCTTTGCCATGGCTTTCCACCTCCGTTCCTGAAATGATGAAGTATAATTATTATACCATGTCTGTCAAGAGCTGCTGCAGCCGTTCCGTCAGGTACTCCGCCGCCCGCCGATCTATGTACACCCCCGCCGCCGGGTGGATCAGCAGCAGCGTTTCCCGCTTTCCCGGCAGCATCTCCACCTCCACCGCGCCGAAATCTCCCCGTTCCCGGAGCGCCGCCCGGACCAGACCGAGGGCCTCCTCCCCGTCGGGGCAGCCGCGGACACACACCGCCAGGACCTGTTTTTGCTCTTCCATATCTATCTCCTTCTCCGCTCGGGAGTTTTTCACATTATACCCTGTTCCGGAGGGAGAAAACAGTGAAAAAAACTGGAATTTCCCCGGCCGGTATGGTAAAATTTATATTTAAGAGAACGTCAAAGGAGAGACACGGAATGGACCTGCAGGAGGAAAAGCTTCGGGAGATCAACCGATATCAGGGCATTATCGTCGACTTGTATGTGGACCAGGTGCGCCTGCCCGACGGGAGCGAGAGCTACCGGGAAGTGGTGATCCACCCCGGCGGGGCCTGCGTCCTGCCGGTGGATGAGGAGGGCTATGCCTGGGTGGAGCATCAGTTCCGCTATCCCATGCGGGAGGTCCTGCTGGAGGCGCCGGCGGGGAAGATCGAGCCGGGGGAGGACCCGGCGCTGTGCGCCGCCCGGGAGCTGAAGGAGGAGACGGGCCTGATCGCCGGGGAGATGATCCTTCTGGGGGAGTACTACACCTCTCCCGGCTACTCCACCGAGCTGCTGCGCATTTATCTGGCCCGGGATCTGAAGGCGGGCCGGTCCCGGCCGGACCCGGGGGAGTTCCTGCAGCTGGAGCGCATTCCCTACGACACCCTCCTGGCCATGGCGGAACGGGGAGAGATCCGGGACGCGAAGACCGCCGTTGCGATCCTGCAGGCCCGGCCCTATCTCCGGGATGCGGCGGCGCAAGAATAAAGTTGCTTTTGCATTCCATATATGGTATAATACCTTCGGCTTCGTGGATACATAGACAAAATGCGAAGCCGGTCCGCTCCGCGGACGAATAACAGGGGGAATCTTCTTTTGGAAAAATATAGAATAAACGGCGGCAGCCGCCTTCATGGCGAGGTAGAGATCTCCGGCGCCAAGAACGCGGCGGTGGCCATCATCCCGGCGGCCCTGCTGGTGGACGGCGTGTGCCGGATCGAAAACCTGCCCCAGATCAGCGATACGGTTACTCTTTTATATATCCTGGAATCCCTTGGCGCCACGGTGCGGATGATCAATCCCTCCACCGTGGAGATCGACTGTTCCCACGCCACCTGGAACGGCGCGGACTATGACCGGATGCGGGGCATCCGGGCGTCCTATTATTTCGTGGGCTCCATGCTGGGCCGCTTCGGCATTGCCCGCACCACCATGCCCGGCGGCTGCAACTTCGGCGTACGGCCCATCGACCAGCATGTGAAGGGCATGAACGCCATGGGCGCGGATGTCCAGGTCACAGACTTTATCGACGCGGAGGTCCCCGGCCGTCGGCTCCGGGGGGCGTCCATCTACCTGGACAAGGTGTCCGTGGGCGCCACTATGAACATCATCATCGCCGCCGTGCTGGCGGAGGGGCGGACCGTCATTGAAAACGCGGCCCGGGAGCCCCATATCGTGGACCTGGCCAACTTCCTGAACTCCATGGGCGCGGACGTCCGCGGCGCCGGCACCGATACCGTCAAGATCAACGGCGTGGACCGGCTCCACGGCGGCACCTACGCCATCATCCCCGACCAGATCGAGGCCGGGACCTATATGGCCGCCACCGCCGCCTGCGGCGGAGAGGTGCTGATCCGCAACGTGATCCCCAAACACCTGGACTGCATCACCGCCAAGCTCCGGGAGATGGGCGTCACGGTGGAGGAATACCCGGAATCCGTCCTGGTCCGTCGGGACGGGCGGCTGCGCCGCGCCAACATCAAGACCCAGCCCTATCCCGGCTTCCCCACGGATATGCAGCCCCAGATCGGGGCCTGCCTGGCCCTGGCCCAGGGCACCAGCGTGATCACCGAGGGCGTGTGGGACAACCGCTATAAATACGTCAACGAGCTGAGAAAGATGGGCGCCCAGATCCAGGTGGACGGCCGTGTGGCCGTAGTGGAGGGCGTGGAAACCTTGAACGGGGCCAGTGTGGCCGCCTGCGATCTGCGGGCGGGCGCTGCCATGGTGATCGCCGGGCTGGCGGCCCAGGGCATCACCACCGTGGAGGATATCCATTTTATCGAACGGGGATATCAGGAATTCGTCGGCAAGCTCCAGCTCCTGGGCGGGGACATCCACATCATCGACGTCCCGGAGGAGCCCCGGCGCTGGGCCGCCAACGCGGGATGAGGCTGATCACCTTCGCCAGCGGCTCCGGCGGCAACTGCGCGCTGGTCAGCGGCGGAGACACGCATATCCTGATCGACGCGGGCATTTCCATGCGGCGCATCGGCCGGGCCCTGGGGAATCTCGGCCTCGGCTATGACGATATCGACGGCATTTTGGTGACCCATGAGCACAGCGATCATATCGGCGGCCTGCCCATGATCGTGAAATATCATCCCATCCCCGTGTATGCCCCGCCCGTGGTGGGGCGGCGGCTGACATACGCCATCCCGGAGATCGGCGAATGCCTGCGCAGCATTCCCGCGGAACAAAGCTTTGACCTGGGGGAGATCTCCGTTCTGGCCTTCCATACCTCCCATGACACGGATGAGAGCGTGGGCTACCGGCTGGAGAGCGGGGAGAGCTGTCTGGGCTTCTGCACGGACACCGGCTGCGTCACCCCGGAGATGGAGCGGCATCTTTCCCGCTGCGGCGCCGTGCTGCTGGAGGCCAACCACGATGAGATGATGCTTCGCTATGGCCCCTATCCGGTCTCGCTGAAACGGCGGATCCTGTCCGAGCACGGGCACATGTCCAACGAACTGTGCGCCGCCTTTGCCTGCGAACTTGCCCATGCCGGCACCCGGAGCTTTGCTCTGGGGCATCTGAGCAAGGAGAACAATACCCCGGCCGCGGCCCTCGCGGCGGTACGCGCTTCGCTGGACGCCGCGGGCTTTGCCCGGCTGCCGGTCCTGGTGGCTCCGGCGGATGGGGAAATGGAGATGGAGGTCCCGGCATGCTGCGAGTCCGACTGATCTGCGTGGGAAAGCTGAAGGAGAGCTTTTACCAGCAGGCCGTGGAGGAATACCGCAAGCGTCTGGGCCGCTATTGCGAGCTGGAGATCCTGGAGCTGCCGGAGAGCGGCGACCTGGAACGGGACGGCGCAGCGGTCATGGCCAAGCTCCCGGCGGGCGCTTTCACGGTGGCCCTGTGCGTGGAGGGCAAGCTGTACACCAGCGAGGAACTGCGAGACCTGCTCTCCCGGGAGATGAACGCCGGGGTGAGCCGTCTGTGCTTTGTGATCGGCGGATCGGACGGGCTTTCGGAGGCGGTGAAGCGCCGGGCGGATGAGAGGCTCTCCCTCTCCCGGATGACCTTTCCCCACCATCTGGCCCGGGTGATCGTATTGGAACAGATTTACCGGGCGTTCAATATGCTGAGCGGCGGTAAATATCATAAATAACGTTTTTCCACAGGGGCGGACAGCATCCGCCCGCAAACCTTCAGGAAGGGCAGAGGGTATTAAGCATGGAAGCTATCAAATGGTCCTCCGGCGAATGGGGCCGACAGCTGACGGGAGATCTTCTCCGGCGCTGGCCCAGAGATGAGGACGGCGTGCTGGACGCGCCGGTGTTCCTCTGCCATTGCAGCGGCCTGGACATGGACGAGGCGCTGCTGACCTCCAGGATGGAGTTCTATGGTATTCCCTGTCTCCGGCAATACCCGGAGAATGGCGATTTCGGAAAAATTATATTGGGCGTCAGCGGTACCGGCGTGGATGTCTACGTCCCCGCCTCCCTGTGGGCGGATGCCTCGGAACTGCTGCACGACCCCGAAGGAACAACATAAGGAGGAGCAAACTATGTCCTGGAGAGAAACCTATGAGGAGTGGCTCAACAGCCCCGCCCTCAGCGAAGAGGAGTGGAAGGAGCTGGACTCCATCCGCGGCAACGACAAGGAGATCGAGGACCGCTTCTATGCACCCCTTTCCTTTGGCACAGCCGGCCTGCGCGGCACCATGGGTCTGGGCACCAACCGGATGAACATCCATGTGATCCGCCACGCTACCCAGGCTTTTGCCGAGCTGATCGTGGAAGAGGGCGAGGAGGCCATGCGCAAGGGCGTGTGCGTCTGCTATGACTGCCGCAACAACAGCGATGTCTTTGCCCGGGAGTCGGCGATGGTCATGGCGGCCAACGGCGTCCATGTCCGTCTTTTTGACGCCCTGCGTCCCACCCCGGAGCTGAGCTTTGCCATCCGCTACTACGGAGCCCAGGCCGGCATCAACGTCACCGCCAGCCACAACCCCAAGCAGTACAACGGCTACAAGGTCTATTGGTCTGACGGCGCCCAGCTGCCGCCCCAGCACGCCGACGTGATCGCCAGGAAAATGGCCAACTCCGACGTGTTCCGCGCCCCCAAGAGCATTGACTTCCAGAAAGCACTGGACGCCGGGATGATCGAGTACCTGGGCAAGGAGACCGACGAGGCTTTCCTGGAGCAGGTCATGGGCCAGGCCGTGAACAAAGAAGTGGTGGCCAAGGTGGCCGACAAGTTCGGCATCGTGTTCACTCCCTTCCACGGCTGCGGCTGGTATCTGGTGCCCGAGGCCCTCAAGCGTCTGGGCATAAAGCACATCTATCCCGTGGCCGAGCAGATGGTCCTGGACGGCAACTTCCCCACCGTGGAGAGCCCCAACCCGGAGAACCCGGAGGGCTTCTATCTGGGCATCGAACTGGCCAAGAAGGTGGGCAGCGACCTGATCATCGGCACCGACCCCGACTCCGACCGCGTGGGCGTCATGGCCCGCAGGAACGGCGAGTACTACACCATCACCGGCAACCAGATGGGCTGCCTGCTGCTGGACTACCTGATCCAGGCCCGGCGCGCGGCGGGGACCCTGCCCGCCAACGCGGCGGCCATCTCCACCATCGTGTCTACCTCCATGGCCCGGCGGATCTGCGAGTACAACGGCGTCCACTTTGACGAGACCTTCACCGGCTTCAAGTTCATCGCCGAGAAGATCGCCCAGTACAAGGCCGAGGGCAACAGCCACGAGTACATCCTGGGCTTTGAGGAGAGCTACGGCTACATGGCGGGCGACTACGTCCGGGACAAGGATGCCGTCACCGCTTCCATGCTCATCGCCGAGATGGCGGCCTTCTATTACGACAAGGGCATGACCCTGCTGGACGCCCTGGATCAGCTCTACGAAAAGTACGGCTGCTACCGGGAGAAGACCCTGAACCTCTACATGTACGGTGTGGACGGCCTGGGCGAGATGAAGGCCCTCATGGCCTCCCTCCGCTCCGATCCCCCCACGGAGGTGGGCGGACTGGGCGTTGCCCGGATCCGGGATTATCAGAGCGGCGATATCCGCGTGCCCGGCGTAGGGCTGGTGGAGAAGACCGCCATTGCGGGGAGCAACGTGCTGTACTTTGATTTGAGCGACGGTTCTGCCCTGGTGGTCCGTCCCTCCGGCACCGAGCCCAAGATCAAAATGTACGTTCTGGCCCGGGACGAGTCTCCCGAGCTGTGCGAAAAGAAACGGGATGCCATCGCTGCCTTCGCCGAGGGGCTTGCCAAGGCAAAATAAAGCTCTTTGGCACAGGCATAAAAGGAGGTTAGAGGAAAATGAAAAAAACACTGGCCGCGCTGCTCTCCGTCGTTCTGCTGCTCTGCGTCCTGGCGGGCTGCAGCAGCAACAAGACCTGGACGGGCAAGCATGATGTGGAGATCACGGTCGCCAATTACGGGACCTTTACCGTAGAGGTGAACGCCGACGCCGCTCCGCAGACAGCCTCCCAATTCCTGAATCTGGCCAAGAGCGGGTTTTATAACAAAAAGACCGTCTACCGGGCCATTGCGGGCTTCGCCATCTATGGCGGCGACCCAAACAAGAACGGGACGGGCACCAGCGGGAGCACCATTCCCGGGGAATTCTCCTCCAACGGCTTCCGCAATCCCCTCTCCCATACCCGGGGGGCCATCGGCATGGCCCGGGACACCAACAAGGACAGCGCCAGCTGCCGCTTCTACATCATGCAGAGCGACCAGACCTTCCTGGACGGTGACTTCGCGGTGTTCGGCTATGTTTCCTCGGGCATGGAGATCGTGGACCAGATCGCCGCAGGGGCGCATACCATCGGTGCGGACGGTTACATCGCCGAATCCAACCAGCCGGTCATCACCTCCATGAAGGTGAAGTAAAACAGCCGACCCAAGGAAAACTGTCCCGCGGGGGTATTGCCCCCGCGGGATTTGCGTATACTTTCTTATTCCGATTACTTTGATCCCGGAGGATATCCATGAAAAAACTTCTGTTTGTTTTACTGATCCTGGCCCTGACGGCGGCGCTGACGGCTCCCGCGGTGGCGGAGCGGGCCTCTCAGGGGGAGACACTCTCCGAAATGGGGGAGGACCTGCGCGCCCGGCTGGAGGAAAAGGGGGACGGGATCCTCAGCTGGCTGAAGGATTACTTCGCCTCCCATGAGAGCGGAGAGATCGCCGATCATCTGCGCACCATCTTTCAGGAGACGGAAAAGCTGACGGACGAGGAGCTGGATGCGGAGATCCGCGCCGCGGCGGAGGGGGTTTCCCTGAAGCTCAACGACGCTCAGGTGGAGTGGCTGCGCGGCCTGTGCCGCAAGTATGAGCAGGCGGACGCGGAGGAGCTGCGGCGCACGGTGGAGGACTGGAAGGAAAAGCTCCCCGACCAGAAAAGTCTGAGCGAGGCCATGGAAAAGCTCCGGGGCGCCGGGGATCTGCTCCTGGACGCCACAAAGGAGGCCGGAAAGCTCTGGGACGATTCAAAGGATATCCTCACCAACCTGAAGGATATCTTTCACAGCTTCTTCGGATAAAAAACGATGCGGGAGAGTTGTTCTCCCGCATCTTTTTTAGTCGCTGAAGTCGGTGTCGATATTCACATAGAAGCTGTGCCCGGGGAACTGCCGGGTCAGCTCTTCCGTGAACTCCCGGCGCAGCTGCATCGCGTCGACGCCGAAGTCCACCACCATGTCAAAGCTGACGGAGTCCCCGTCCTCATAGTATCCGTGGATCTGGCGGATAGCCGGGTACCGGGGCAGCAGCTTTTGGATGGCGCTGCGGATCCCGTGGCCGCTGTCGTCGGTGTTGGATGCATAGATCCCCACGGTCAGGATGATGCCGAATTCATTGTAGGCCTTCTGGCTGATCTTCCGGGTCAGGGCGTGGATCCCCCGGGCGGTCATGGTGTCGTCCACCTCCACATGCACCGAGCCGATCAGCTTCTCCGGCCCATAGGAGTGGAGGACCAGGTCGTAGGCACCGTGGACCTCCGGGAAGGAACACACCGCCTGTTTCAGACGCAGGGACAATTCGCTGTCCACCCGCTCGCCGATGATGCTGGTCAGACTGCCCATGAGCATCTCGATGCCGGCTTTCAGGATCACCACGGAGATCACCACACCCAGATAACCCTCGACGCTCCAGTGGAACAGCAGACTGATCCCCGCGGCCACCAGAGTGGACAGGGAGATCAGGGAGTCAAAGCTGGCGTCCGTGCCGGAGGCCACCAGGGACTCGCTGTTGAGCTTCACGCCCTGGGCCTTTACATAGCGGCCCAGCAGGAACTTGACCGCCACCGCCGCGGCGATGATCAGCAGGGACACCGCCGTATAGCTGGCTTCCTCCGGGTGGAGCACCTTTTCCAGGGATTCCTGGAAGGAGGTGAAGCCCGCCAGCAGCACGATGATGGCGATCAGCACGCTGCTGATATGCTCGATCCGCCCGTAGCCGTAGGGATGCTTTTTGTCCGGGGCCCGTCCGGCCAGCTTGGTGGCCACGATGGTGATCACGGAGGAGAGGGCGTCGCTTAAGTTGTTCACCGCGTCCAGCAGCACGGCGATGGACCCGGTCACCAGCCCCACCACCGCCTTAAAAGCAACCAGCACCAGATTGGCCAGAATGCCGATGACGCTGACGCGTACGATGCTTTTACTGCGATCCATAAGCACTTCCCCCCTTATCGCATCCCGTCCAGGACCTTGTACAGGAGCCGGTACAGCTCCTGTACCTCCTCCGGACGGAGCCGGACGCAGGAGCCGAGCCTCTGGGGGACGCTCAGCGCAGCCTCCCGGAGGGCAGCGCCGCTCTCGGTCAGGCTGAGGACCACGCTCCGCTCGTCCTCCTCGCTCCGCTGGCGAGTGAGATAGCCCTTCTGTTCCAGCTTTTTCAGCACCGGCGTCAGGGTGCCGGAGTCCAGCCAGAGAGCCTCTCCCAGGTCTTTCACGCTGATGGCCTGCTTTTCCCAGAGGACCATCATGGCGATGTATTGGGTATAGGTCAGATCCAGGGGATCCAGAAAAGGCTTATACTGGCGCACCAGCTCCTTGGAAGCGGCGTACAGAGGGAAGCAGAGCTGGCTGCTGAGCCGCAGCGCGGCGTAACGGTCGTTGCTTTCCATTTCTTCTCCTATCCGATGCCCCCGTCCGGAGACGGGGGCGGCGTTCCGGATTACAGCAGGCTTTCCACGCACTTGCGCACGCTGCCCATGGGCTCGGTGGGCTCAAAGCGGGCCACCACATTGCCCTCCCGGTCCACCACGAATTTGGTGAAGTTCCATTTGATATCCGGGTTGTTCTTAAAGTCCTTGTCGATCTTCTTCAGCATGGCGTTCATGGCGATGGCCATGGGACCGCGGAAGCCGCCGAAGCCCTGCTGGCTCTTCAGATAGCCGTAAAGGGGCAGCGCGTTCTCGCCGTTCACGTCGGACTTCTTCATCTGGGGGAACTGGGTGTTGTACTTCAGCGTGCAGAACTCGTGGATCTCCTCGTCGGTGCCGGGAGTCTGGCCGGCAAACTGGTTGCAGGGGATATCGATGATCTCCAGACCCTTGTCGTGGAGATCCTCATACATCTCCTCCAGAGGCTTGTAGTGGGGCGTGAAGCCGCAGCCGGTGGCGGTGTTCACAATCAGCATGACCTTTCCCTGAAACTGGGAGAGGGACAGCTGGCTGCCGTCCCCGGCGGTGAGAGTGTAATCGTAAATGCTCATGGAATGAATCGTCCTTTCATCGTATTTTCAACAATTGCATTGTAAACAATTAAATTGTGTTTGTCAAGCCCTTCCCTCAAAAAAAACTCCCCGTCGGTCCGGAGACCGACGGGGTCAAAGGGAGAGAAAGGGAAAAAAGAGAGGATGAAGAGATCAGGTCTTTTTTTCAAAAGCGAAGCCGCACTTGCGGCAGGTGATCCGGATGCGGCCCTTGCCTTTGGGCACCCGAACGATCTGGCGGCAGCTGGGGCAGCGGAAAAAGGCGTAATCCTTTCGCTGGGCAAAGCAGGCCCTGCGCAGGCGGAACCAGCCGATCAGACGCTCTGCACGGGCAAGGAAGGCCCGGTTTTCCGCGGATCGCTTTTGGTAATTCCGGGACAGGAACCGCCGGTAGAACCAGACCACGGCGGCCAGGGCCAGCGTTTCCAGCACGAGGCTGAACAGACCGCTTCCCACGCCCCCGGTGATCAGGGCCAGCAGCAGCAGACCAAGACCGGCCACAGCCAGTGTGCGGCCCAGCGCATCCATGCCGTACCGCCCTGTCATCTGCCGCCGGACCCACAGGCCCACATTCTGGAACCAACGCATCAGGAGTTCCCCCCGGAAGAATTTTACTGTTTCTAAGATAGTATAAAATAATAAATAAGTCGTGAACAAGCGGCAGAATTCACAAAAAATTCATTTTTTCTTCCCGGGCTCCCCGAATGCTTGACAGTGCCGCGAGGCGATACTATAATTCATTAAGAAATTTATATATACATATATAGGGACTATACAGGGAGGGAAGCATATGCGCAGGGATGGCAAAAGAGTTTTTAACGAGGATCCGATCTACTATCTGATCCCTTATTTTCTCAGCAAAAAGTATGATGCCATGAACATGATCACGCTGGACATCCCGGAGGAGCCTCTGCGCGCATACATGAACCAGAAGCGCAAAGAGGGCAAAAAGATCAGCCATATGGCGCTGATCCTGACGGCTTATCTCCGGGCTGCGGAGAAGTATCCGGCCCTGAACCGCTTTATTGTGGGCCGGAAGATCTATGAGCACAGCGAGTTTACCGTCACCATGGCTGTGCTGAAGCCCGGCACCGCCCAGGACACCCAGTCCAAGATCCATCTGGATTATTCGGACGACATTTTTTCCGTCCAGGACAAGATCTCCAGCTATGTGGAGGAAAACCGCAAGGAGGAGGAGGTCAACGGGCTGGACCGGATCATGCCCAAGCTGATCCGCCTGAACTGGCTGCTGGGCTTCGTGGTCGGCCTGCTCAAGCTGATGGACTGGCTCGGCCTGCTGCCCAAGTCCCTGATCGAGGCCAGCCCCTTCCACGCCAGCCTTCTGATCTCCAACCTGGCCAGCATCCGCACCAACCACATTTACCACCACGTCTACCAGTTCGGCACCATCAGCATCGCCATGACCATGGGCAACCTGCGGGAGGTGCCCCGCCGCACCCGGGACGGGATCGTGTTTGACCGCTGCATCCCCCTGGGCGTGGTCATGGACGAGCGCATCGCCAACGGCAAGGTTTTTGCCATGGCCTTTTCCGAGATCAAGCGCTATCTCAGCCACCCGGAGCTGATGGAGCATGCCCCCGGGGCGGACCGGGAGTGACAAACCATACCAAAGAAGACCAGCCATACTTTACCGGCTGGTCTTTTCCGCATATTTCACATTTTTTTGACATTGCCGGACCATGTGATATATAATATTCAAAAATCTTTTTGGAGGCGGTAATATGCTGACAAATTTTCACCGGGAGGATGACAACCTGAACAAGAAGGAGCGGAAATCGGAGATCGACCGGCTGCGGGCAAGGCTGGCCGGACAGCAGCAGACCATCCTGGAGGCCAAGATCCCCGTGGTGGTGCTGGTGGAGGGCTGGGACTGCGCCGGCAAGGGCAATCTCATCAACGAGCTGATCTGCGAGATGGACCCCCGGTTTTACAGCGTGGCCGTGTTCCGGCACACGCCGGAGCGGGAGGACCGCTTTCCCTTCCTGAGAAAGTTCTTCCAGGTGCTGCCGGAGGACGGCAAGCTCCTGTTTGTGGATACGGGCTGGATGGAGGACACGGTGGGCAAGCTGCTCCGCCGGGAGATCCCCAATGCCGAATATAAGCGCCGGGTGGAGAGCTGCCAGATCTTTGAGCGGCAGCTCCGGGACAACGGCTATGTGGTGATAAAGCTGTTTATGCACATCTCCCAGGAAGAGCAGCGCCGGCGGATGACGACGCTGTGGGAGAACCGGGACACCTCCTGGCGGGTATCGGAGGAGGACTTCTGGCAGCAGCAGCAATACCCCGCCTTCCTGAAGGCCTACGACCAGTTCATGGAGGACACCAACAAGGTCTTCCCCTGGCATGTGCTGGACGCCCAGGGCAAGAACAAGTATGTGCTGGAGGCCCTGCGCACCGTGTCCCGGACCGTGGACAAGGCGCTGGAGAACGGCCGCTATGAGGGCAAGCCCACGGACAAGAGCTTCCCCCTGCTGGGCGGCCCCTCCCTGAAGGACGCGGACCTGAACGCCGTCATCGACGTGGCAGAGTACAAAAAGGAGCTGAAGCGGCTCCAGGGCAAGCTCCGGGAGCTGCACAACCAGATCTACCGCAAGCGGATCCCGGTGGTGCTGTGCTATGAGGGCTGGGACGCCGCCGGCAAGGGCGGCAACATCCGGCGCATCGCCTATCCCCTGGACCCCCGCGGCTTTGACGTGATCCCCGTGGCCAGCCCCACTCCGGGGGAGAAGGCCCGCCACTTCCTCTGGCGCTTCTGGACCAAACTGCCCAAGAGCGGCCATGTGACCATCTTTGACCGCACCTGGTACGGCCGGGTGATGGTGGAGCGGATCGAGGGCTTCTGCTCCGAGAACGACTGGAAGCGCGCCTACGGCGAGATCAACGAGTTTGAAAAGGAACTCACCGACTACGGCACCGTGGTGCTGAAGTTCTGGATCAACATCGATCCCCAGACCCAGCTGGAGCGTTTCACTGCCCGGCAGAACACGCCGGAGAAGCAGTGGAAGATCACGGATGAGGACTGGCGCAACCGGGAGAAGTGGCCCCTCTACGAGGAGGCGGTGGAGGAGATGCTGCGCAAGACCAGCACCACCTACGCGCCCTGGTACATCATCGACTCCGTGGATAAGAGATACGCCCGTATACAGACACTGAAGATCGTGACGGATGTCCTGGAGAAGGCGGTCAACGATTGTATCATCAGGGGGATAGAGAGCGAATGGACGCCGACACAAGAGAAGCAGGACTGACGGCAGCGCCGGAAGAAACGCCGACGGATACGCCGGAAGCAACCCCGGAAATCACCCCGGAAGAAACCCCGGAGGAAACAACGGAAGAAATAACGGAAGAAGCGCCGGAGGAAACGACGGAAGAAATAACGGAAGAAGCGCCGGAGGAAACGACGACAGAAGCGCCGGCAGAGGCAGCGGAGGAGGCGGAGAGCGCCCTGTCACAGCCGGACGACCGGATCTGCTTTATGGACCGGGAGCTGAGCTGGCTCCAGTTCGACCTTCGTGTGCTGATGGAGGCCGGAGACCAGACCGTGCCGCTGATGGAACGGCTGAAGTTCCTGAGCATCTACCGCTCCAATATGGAGGAGTTTTTCATGGTCCGGGTGGGCACGCTGACCCATCGGGCCCTGCTGCTTCCGGAAGAACGGGACGAGAAGACCGGCTGGAACGCCGCCGAACAGCTCCGGCACATCCTGGCGGAGGTCTCCCGCCAGCAGGAGATCGAAAACCAAATCTACCGCCGGCTCCTCCAGGACATGGCCGCGGCCGGGGTCCGGGTGCTGGACCTGCGAAAAATAAACAAGGTGGAGGAGGTGGCCGCCCGCCGCTTCTTCGACGAGTTTAGGCCCCTGCTGTCCCCCCAGGTGGTGGACGGCGGGCATCCCTTCCCCTTCGTGGGGAACAAGGAGGTCTGGGTAGCCGCCGCCCTGGCCAAGAAGGGCGGCAAGGAAGACGATTTCAAGCTGGGCCTGGTGTCCCTGCACCGCCTGCCGCCCTATCGGGTTTGGGAGGAGGACGGGGAGCAAAAGGTGGTCCTGACCTCCGAACTGGTGCGGCACTACGCCTCTCTGGTGTTCAAAAAACAGGAGGTGCGGGATACCGCCCTCTTCCAGGTGACACGAAACGCGGACGTGTTCATCGAGGACGATATGGACAGCTATGACGCCGATTTCCGGGCCGCCATGGAGAAGATGCTGAAAAAGCGCCGCCGCCAACAGCCCGTCCGGCTGATGGTCAGCGGCAGGACCTCGCCCCGGCTCCTGGCGGCGCTCACCAAGAATCTCAAGGTGGCTCCGGATCGGGTGTTCGTGCGGAAAATGCCCTTTGACCTGAGCTTTGGCTCCGGCGTGAAAAAGACCCCGGACATGAAATATCCGGAGCGGCGCAGCCAGCGGGGGATCAGCCTGCCCAAGGGGGAATTTTTGCCCTATCTGCGGCAGCGGGACATCCTGCTGGCCTACCCCTTCCAGAGCATGAACGGCTTTGTGGAGTTTTTGTACGATGCGGCGGACGATCCGGAGGTGATCTCCATCCGCATCACCCTCTACCGGCTCTCCAACAACAGCAAGGTGGCCGCGGCCCTGGCCTACGCCGCCGACCGGGGCAAGGACGTGCTGTGCCTGCTGGAACTGCGGGCCCGCTTTGACGAGCAGAACAACATCGACTATTCCGAGGTGCTGGAAAACGCGGGCTGCCAGGTGATTTACGGCTTGCCGGACCGGAAGGTCCACAGCAAGCTCTGCCTGGTCACACGGAAGAGCGGCGAGGGCGTGGAGTACTTCACCCAGGTGGGCACCGGCAACTACAACGAGACCACCAGCGAGTTTTACACCGATCTCTCCGTGATGACCGGAGATCAGACGGTGGGCCGGGACGCCGCCGCGGCCTTCGAGGCCCTGGCCCTGGGGCAGGAGCCGCCGGAGGCGGAGAGCATGTGGATCGCTCCCAAGAGCTACCGCAGCCGCGTGCTGCAGTATCTGGAGCGGGAGACGGCCAAGGGCGAGAACGGCCGGGTGTTCATCAAGGTCAACTCCATGAACGATCTGACCGTCATGCGCGCCCTGATCCGCGCCTCCCAGGCCGGGGTGAAGGTGGAGCTGCTGATCCGGGGGATCTGCTGCCTGCGGCCCGGCATCCCGGGCTATACGGACAATATCACGGTCCACAGCATCGTGGGCCGGCATCTGGAGCACTCCCGGATCTTCGTCTTCGGAGAAGGGGAGGACCAGAAAGTATATGTGGGCTCCGGCGACCTGCTGAACCGGAACACGGTCCGCCGGGTGGAGGCCTTTATCGCCTGCGACAAGCCGGAGACGAGAGAGGGCGTGCTGCACATCGTGGAGGCCCTCCGCGCCGACCGGGAGCGGAGCTGGACCATGCTCCCGGACGGGACCTACGTCAAGGAGCAGGAGGAGCTGGGCACCGCCAGCCAGGACCAGCTGTACGACTACTTCGGCACGCGCACCGTACAGCCTCTGGAAAAGGCCGTCCCCCCGGCGCCGGAGAAGAAGCACGGCTGGCTCTGGCGGCTGTTCCACCGGAAGTAAGAGAATCGACAGAAAGAAGGAAGGCCCCTTGCCGGAACCGCTGGTCCTTGTATTTGATATCGGTACCCAGAGCGCCCGGGGCGTTCTGATCGACCGAGCAGGCCATATCGTCCGCTGCGTCCGGGAGGTGTACGAAAAACCGTATATCTCCCGCCGGCCCGGCTGGGCCGAGCAGCGGCCGGACTACTACTTTGAACGGATGTGCGCCGTCAGCCGGCGCCTCCGGGCCGAGGACGAAGAGAGCTTCGGGCGCGTCCGGGCCATGACGCTGACCTGCTTTCGGGACAGCACCGTATGCCTGGGGGCGGACGGGAAGCCTCTGCGGGACGGCATCCTGTGGCTGGACCAGCGGCGGGCGGAGCATCCCAAGCCCATGCCCGCGGCCAAGCGGGCCCTGTTTGCCCTGGTGGGCATGTCGGAGACCGTCGACCTGCTCCAGAAGACCTCCGCCTGCAACTGGATCGCGGAGAACGAGCCGGAGCTGTGGGAGAAAACCGAGAAATTCCTCTGCCTGTCCACCTATCTGAACTACCGCTTCACCGGCCGCGTGGCGGATTCCAGCGCCTCTCTGATGGCCAAGATGCCCTATGACTACAAAAAACGGGAATGGGACCGGCACGGACTGACCCGGGAGGCCTATGACATCCCCCAGCGGATGCTCTGCGAGATCGTCCCCTCCGGCACCACCCTGGGGGGCGTCACACAGGAGGCCGCCGCGCTCACGGGGCTTCCGGCAGGGCTGCCGGTGATCGCCTCCGGCGCGGACAAGGGCTGCGAGACCCTGGGCCTGGGGGTGATCGGTCCGGACAAAGCGGCGCTCTCCTTCGGCACCAGCTGCTCGGTCCAGATCACCACCCGGCGCTATGTGGAGCCCAGCCCCTTCATGCCCGCCTACCCGGCGGTGCCCAACGACCGCTATAACCCGGAGATCCAGCTCTTCCGAGGCTATTGGATGCTGACCTGGTTCAAGGAGAATTTCGCCCCCGACCTGGTGGAGCAGGCCAAAGCCCTGGGCTGCAGCGCGGAGGCGCTGCTGGACCGGCAGATGCTGGCGGTGCCGCCCGGCTCGGACGGCCTGCTGGTACTGCCCCACTGGAACCCGGGCCTTACCGCCCCCCACAGCCGGGGGGCCATGATCGGCTTCACCGACGTCCACACCCGCGCCCACGTCTACCGGGCCATCCTGGAGGGGCTGAATTTCGGCCTGATGGAGGGCCTGCGGGGCATGGAAAAGCGCGCCGGCCAACCGATCCGCACGCTCCGCCTGGGCGGCGGGGGCAGCCGGAGCGACGCCGTCGCCCAGCTGACAGCCAATATGTTCGGCCTGAGCGTGGAGCGGGTGCAGACCAACGAATCCAGCGCCCTGGGGGCGGCGGAGTGCCTGTGGGTCGCCCTGGGGGAGTATAAGGACTACGAGGACGCCATCGCCCACATGGTCCGGGTGCGGGACCGCTTTACGCCGGACGGGGAGGAACACGCCATCTATGAGCGCATATTCAAGGAGGCATTCCTCCCGTACTACAAGACCGTTTACCCCCTTCACAAGACCCTGGGGAGACTGACAGAGCGATAAAGAATGGCCCTGCCGCATTCGCGGCAGGGCCAAAAATATGGTCGTTTACACCTGTTTATCGCAGCTTCGCCGCGGTAAAACACCATGAGGGCGCGCGGGCATTCTCCAAGGAGAGGCCGGCGAAGCGGGTCTCGCTTGGGACTTAAAACGCCCAGGTCCCGTCCCGGAACAGGGGGACGGTCCGCCCGTCCTCGGTCACACCGTCGATGCTCAAATCCTCTGAGCCGATCATGAAATCGGTGTGGTTGATGGAGTCGTTCACGCCCTTTTCAAAAAGCTCCTCGTCGCTCATGTTCTCATAGCCGATCACGCACTCGTTGAAGCCCATGCCCAGGGCCAGATGGCAGGCGGCGTTTTCGTCAAAGAGGGTGTTGAAAAAGAGGATGCCGCTCTCGCTGATGGGGGAGTTCTTGGGCACCAGGGCGCACTCGCCCAGGTAATGGCTCTGCTCGTCCATGGTGACGATCTGGTCCAACACCTCCTGGCCCTTTTCGGCCTTCCACTCCACAGCCCGGCCCTCATGGAAGCGGATGGAGAAATTCTCGATCAGCTGGCCCTGGAAGGACAGGGGCTTGGTGGCGAAGACGATCCCCTCGGCGGTACGCCGGTCCGGGGTGGTGAAGACCTCCTCGGTGGGAATGTTGGGGCTGTAGCGCACGCCCGAGAGCGTGGTGTCCGAGCCGGCGAGGAAGCGGCCCCCCGGGATCAGGCCGATGGTGAAATCCGTGCCGTTGGCGCTCTGATAATGGAGGGAGCGGAGACGCAGATCGTTCAGATAGGCGCTGCGGGCCTTCAGATCGGCGTCGTGAGCCTCCCAGTCCGCCATGGGGTCCTCTCCGTCGGCACGGGAGGTGAAGAGGATGTCCTTCCACAGCTGCTCCACGGCCTGGTGCCGGGAGAGAGCGGGGTAGAGCTTCTTGGCCCAGGCCTCCCCGGGGACGGCGGCGATGCACCACTGGTGCTTGTTTTCTATGGCGTCCCGGTAGGGCTTGGAAACCTTCCGCCGGGCCTGCATGGCCTTGAAGAACCGGGGATGGATGCCCCGGAGACCGTCCGGGTCCTCGCTGTCCAGCCAAATGCGCGCCGGCAGGTTGTCCACCATGTCCTGGAGCCGGGCCTTTTCCCAATCCTTGGTGAAGGAGAGGTCTTTTTCCTTCTGCCAGCGGGCCGCCAGCTTTGTCAGGGGCTGATAATCCCAGTCCACCCGCACGCGCTTGGCTCCGGCGCGATAACACTCCTCCACAACCAGCGCCACAAATTCCGGCTGGTCAAGCCCGGCCATCAGTATGACTTCCTGGCCTTTCTGTACGTTGGCGCCCACGCGGACGATCTGCCGGGCGTATTTCTTCAAAACGGTCTTTTTCATGGATACTCCTTTCTCTTTCCCGCCATTTATTTCGAATGGCGGAAGACCATTATAGCTTGCAACGGCGGGAAATTCAAGCTATACTAACAATAAAGAAATCGGTCGAAAAAGGGGGAGAGGGCATGGAGGAGATCGCGGCGCGGCTGGACGCGCTGATGGCCCGCCGGGACTATGACGCCGCCCAGGCGCTGCTGCTGGGCGCGCAGGAGAAGGCGGCCCGGGCGGGGGATCTCTCCCTGGAGCTCTCCCTTTGCAGCGAGCTGCTGGGCTTTGCCCGCATCAGCGGCCGGGAGGCGGTTTTTACCCCGGTCCTGGCCAGGACCCGGGAGCTTTTGGAGCGTGTCCCCATCTCCCAACGCAGCCGAGGTACCGTTCTGATCAACGCCGCCACGGCCCTGAGCGCCTTTCACCGGGGGAAGGAAGCGCTGCCCCTCTACGAGCAGGCGGAGCGCAGTCTGCATCAGGCGCTGCCGCCTTTCGACCGGGCGTTTGCCGCCCTGTACAACAACGCGGCCGCCTGCCTGGAGAGCCTGGGCGACAGGGCGGGCGCGGAGCGGGAGTACCGCCGGGCCCTGGCCGTTTTGGAACGCTATCCCTTTGACCCGGATCGGGCAGTAAGTTATGTAAACCTGGCCCAGCTCTACTTCGGGCAGGACCCGGCCGATTCCCGGGCAGAGGCCTGCCTGGCGCAAGCCATGGAGGTGTTCAACGACCCGCAGCTCCTCTGGGACGGGTACTACGCCCACACGGCGGCAAAGTGCGCCCCCGCTTTTGCGGACATGGGCAGGGAGGATCTGGCCCGGGAGCTGGAGGAAAGGGCGGAGATCATCTATGAAGGGACTTGAGCTGAGCCGCGCCTTCTGGGACGAGGAGCTGCGCCCCGCTATGGAGCGGGAGTGCCCGCTGCTGCTGGAGCGGGCGGCGGCTGGCCTGTGCGGCAGCGGGTCCGACTGCCTGGGCTACGACGACGATATCTCCCACGACCACGCCTTCGCCGCCGGCTGCATGCTCTGGCTCCGGGAAGAGGAGGAGCGGCACTACGGCTTTCGCCTGTCCACGGTGTACGACCGGCTGCCCCGGGAGTTCCGGGGCGTAGCCACGGAGCACCGCAGCCGCCAGGGGGACGGGCGCTACGGGGTCAAAACGGTGGAGGGCTTTTTCCGCCCCTTCACCGGCACAGGGGGAGCGCCGGCGTCCTGGCGGGGCTGGCTGCGCGTCCCCTCCTGGGCTTTGGCCGCCGCCACCGCCGGAGAGGTGTTCTTTGACGGGCCCGGCAGCTTTACCGCCATCCGGCAGGAGCTTCTGACCGGCATGCCGGAGGATGTGCGATTGAAAAAGCTTGCCGCCCGGGCGGCGCTGATGGCCCAGTCCGGCCAGTACAATTTCTCCCGCTGCCTCGCCCACGGAGAGCGGGCCGCGGCCCAGCTGGCCGCCGGGGAATTTGTCCGGGAGAGCCTGGAAATGGTGTTTTTGCTGAACCGGCGGCACATGCCCTTCTATAAATGGGCCTTTCGGGCCATGGGAGAACTGCCGCGGCTGTCCGAGCTGCGGCCGGAGCTGGAACAGATCCTGACCGAGCCCACGGCGGACGCTATGGAGAGCGTGGCCGCCGCTGTGATCGGGGAGCTGCGCGCCCAGAACCTGACCGAGGGGCGCTGGGAATTTCTGGAACCCCACGCCTATGAGATCATGAAGCGGATCCAAAACCCGGAGATCGCCGCTTTGCATATAATGGAAGGATGACTATGGATATAAGAGGACGTTTTGCCAAGCTCTTTGGCGGTGTGAAAAACGCCGGACCCAGGCAGCCGGAGGAATACGGCCGGGAGGACTATGTCCCGGAGGACTACGTCGAAGGGAACCATATCCCGGGGGAATACGATCCGGAGGAGTATGTCGGAGAGGGCTATCTTCCGGCGGACGACTACCCGGCGGACGAGGCCGGAGAGGCCTATCCTCCCGAGGACTTTTACCCGGCGGACGAGGCCGGAACGGACGATGTGCCGGAGGAGATCCCCTCTCTGGAGGAGCCGGAGGCGCCCGAAGCCCTGGAGGAAGAGATCCCCATCGAGGAGTTCTCCCTGGATGAGCTGTCGGAGGAGGAAGCACCGGAGCCTCTGCCCGATGCCTCTCAGCCGGAGGCAGCATCGCCCGCCGGCCCCGAGGACTGGGAGATGCCCGAGCAGGAAGAGGAGCTGCCGGACGACGAGCCCCTCCGCCGGCCTCGCCTGCTGAGCAAAAAAGGCCGTCTCCGGCACCCCGGATGGGCGGAGACGGACCAGTATGAATACAATAAAGAGCGTATTCGTCACCCCGCCCGGCGGAAGGAGTGGGAGCTGTACCGGCTCCACAACGACCGGTTCTCTCTCTTCATCTGCTACGGCCACACGGGCTATATGAGCCTGGTGGAGGTGACGCTCCTGGACTTTGCCAGCGGCGAGCGCTTTCACGCCGGAAAACGGCAGTTCTTCCCCGGGGACAGTCTGGATCTGGATTTCTCCGGCGGCCAGCCCCATTCCCTGAAGTATGAGGACGGAGAACTGTTCCTCTCCATCAGCTTTGACGGGGACCTGCGGCGCATCCAGCTGCGCTCGGCGGAGCTGGAGGCGGAGATCTCCTGCCACGACGCGGGGGACGCCGTCGTCACCGCGGTGCCCTTTGAAAGCCGGAGCCAGTTCGCCTATAACTACAAAAAGGTCTTCCGGGACCTCTTCGGCAGCGTGAACCTGCACAACCGGGCCCTGGAGCTGGACACGGACACCTTTATGACCCTGTGGAGCGGACGGGGCGTCTGGCCCTATCGCTACAGCACCCTCTGGGCCGCCGGGGCCCAGGAGACAGAGGACGGCGTCCTGGCGCTGAATCTGGGCGGCGGCTACGGCCGGGACGACGCCCCCACGGAAAACGCTGTTTTCGTGGACGGGAAGATCATCAAGCTGGACCGGGTCTATTTCCGCTTCTCCTCGGAGGATTCCAAAAAGCCCTGGCGCATCGTGGACCGGGAGCGTCGGATCAAGCTCACCTTCCGCCCCGCCTATGAGGACGTGGACGAGCGCAAATGGCTGCTGATCAGCACCCGGAGCCACCAGCTTTTCGGCCGACTCTCCGGGCGAATCCTTCTCCCGGACGGGACGGAGCGGGAGATCCGGAACATGGCCTTCTTCTGCCAGTACGGAGTGTATCGCTGGTAGACAATAAAAATTTTATGTAAACAGCTATTGGAAAGAGGGGCTTTTGGATGGAGCGTACTTTCTGGTATAAGGACGCGGTGTTCTATCAGATCTGGACCCGGAGTTTCAAGGACGGCGACGGGGACGGCGTGGGCGATCTGCAGGGCGTGCTTGAAAAGCTGGACTACATAAAGAGCCTGAATGTGGACGCCATATGGTTTTCTCCGCTCTACCCGTCACCCAACGCGGACTACGGCTACGACGTGATGGACTACATGGATATCTCCCAAGAATTCGGCGGCATGGAGATCTTCAAAAAGGTCCTGGACGGCGCCCATGAGCGGGGGATGAAGGTCATCATGGACCTGGTGATCAACCACACCAGCGACGAGCATCCCTGGTTCCAGGCCTCCCGGCGCCGGGAGGAGCCCTACACGGACTACTATATCTGGCGTCAGCCCAAGCGGGACGGCATGCTGCCCAACAACTGGGACAGCCTGTTCGAGGGCAAGGCCTGGCAGTACGACGATCTGCGCAAGGAGTACTATCTGCACCTGTTCACCATCAAGCAGCCGGATCTGAATCTGGATAATCCCCGGGTCCGGGACGAGGTGAAAAAGATCCTCCGTTTCTGGCTGGATATGGGAGTGGACGGCTTCCGGGAAGACGTGATCACCTTCATCTCCAAGCGGGAGAACCTGCCCAACAGCCTGCTCCCCGTAGTCAGGGGCATCACCCATTACTCCCACGGGCCCCATCTCCATGAGTATCTGATGGAGTTTCGGGACGTGCTGGACCGGTATGACTGCGTCACCATCGGAGAGGCCCCTCTGCTGACAACGGGAAAGGCGCTGGAATTCATCGGCGGGCCCCGCCCGGAGCTGGACATGATGATCACTTTCCAGTACATGGAGGGGGACTGCTTCTTCACGGAGTACGCGCCCCACAAATTCTCCCTGCGCAAAATGAAGGCCATCTGGTCCCATTGGCAGAAGGCCCTGTGGGGGAAGGGCTGGAACTTCCTGTACCTGGAAAACCACGACCATCCCCGGGTCATCAGCCGCTACGGCAGCGAGAAGTACCGCGTGGAGAGCGGGAAGGCCCTGGCCGCCTCCTATCTGTTCCTCCAGGGCACGCCCATCGTCTACCAGGGCCAGGAGCTGGGCATGACCAGCCTGCGTCTGCCCAAGATCGAGGATTATGAGGACATCCAGACCCGGAACCACTACAAGCTCTTCTCCACCAAGCTCAGCGAGGAGGAGAAGATGGAGCGGATCTGGAAGGCCTCCCGGGACGGCGGGCGCTCTCCGCTCCAGTGGGATGACAGCGAAAACGCCGGTTTCTCCACGGCGGAGCCCTGGTTCACGGTGAATCCCAACTACCCCCAGATCAACGCCGCCGCCCAGGAGGACGACGAGGACTCTCTGCTGAACTACTACCGCCTTGCCCTGCGGCTGCGCCATGAGCTGCCCGTGGTGCGCTACGGCGTCTACCGGGAATACATGCCCTGGAGCGATAAGCTCTATGTCTACGAGCGGCGGAGCAAGTCCCAGCGGCTTCTGGTGATCTGCTCCTACACGGAGGAGCCCGTTGCGTTCAAGGCCCCCAGGGGCTACGATCTGCAGAAGGGCCGGCTGATCCTCCGCAGCCACGGGGAGGAGATCAAAGACAACGGCTTTACCACCCAGCCCTATGAGAGCCGGGTCTACCTCTTCCAGGACCGGCGGCAGATCGTGATATAAGAGCCGAATAAAGCGGATTCGGATTGACGGATTTTCCTTTGACTGGTATAATTTGATCGAAAAATACTACGGACGGAGGATGCAGTATGGGCAATATGATCATCGGGCAGTCGGGCGGACCGACCGCTGTCATCAACTCCAGCCTTGCCGGCGCCATCAAGGCCGCCAAGGTGGGGGGCATAGAGCACATCTACGGTATGCGCTATGGCATTGAGGGTTTTCTGCAGGGCCAGGTCGTTGATCTGGGGGAGTATTTCTCCGACCTCTATGACCTCTCGCTGCTGAAACGGACGCCCTCGGCCTTCCTGGGCTCCTGCCGCTACAAGCTCCCCTCCCGGGACAAGGACGAGGAGACCTACAAGAAGATCTTTGAGCTCCTGGAGAAATACGACATCGACAAGTTCCTGTACATCGGCGGCAACGACTCCATGGACACCATCCAGCAGCTCTCCGATTACGCCGCGGAGCATGGGCGCAGCGAGCGCTTTATCGGCATCCCCAAGACCATCGACAACGACCTTCCCTTTACCGATCACACCCCGGGCTTCGGCTCCGCGGCGAAGTTCATCGCCACCTCCATGAAGGAGATGATCCAGGACAACGAGAGCTTCGGCGCCACCGATCCCCGGATCGCCGTGGTGGAGATCATGGGGCGCAACGCCGGATGGCTGACCGGCGCCACCGTCCTCTCCAAGGACTCCGACTGCGGCGGCCCCGATCTCATTTATCTGCCCGAGCTGCCCTTCGATGAGGACGCCTTTATCGAGCGGGTGGAGAAGATCACCAGGGAGAAAAAATCCGTGGTCGTGGCGGTCTCCGAGGGCCTGCGCCTGGCGGACGGCACCCTGGTCTGCAACTACGGTATCGACGCCGCCCATACGGACGCCTTCGGCCACCAGCAGCTCTCCGGCGCGAGCCGTATGCTCTCCAACGCCCTGAGCTTCCGCCTGGGCTACAAGAGCCGGGCTATCGAGTTCTCCCTGCTGCAGCGCTGCGCTACCCACATGGCCTCCCGGACAGATGTGGACGAGGCCTACAACGTGGGCTACATCGCCGTTTCCAAGATCCTGGAGGGGGAGACCGGACAGATGGTCACCATCCAGGTCGACTCCCGGGAGCCCTATGTGGCCCATTACGAGCTGCACGACGTCCACGGGATCGCCAATGTGGAAAAGAAGGTCCCCCTGGAGTGGATCACCCCGGACGGCGCCTATGTCACCAAGGAATTCATTGACTATGTGAAGCCCCTTGTCATCGGCAGCATCAACCCCTATTATGCCGCCGGCCTGCCCAAGCACCTGAAGATCCACAAGAAAGACTGACATACATAAGTAACCCCCGGCGCCGGAAAAACTCCGGCGCCGGGGGTTAAACTTTATGTACGGTTTATATTCCGGTCACAAATATCTCGATCCCGATAAGGATCAGGATCACACCGCCCAGGATGGATGCCTTTCCGGACAGCCGTGTGCCCACCTTCCGGCCGATGAACAGCCCGCCCATGCAGATGGCAAAGGTGACCGCCGCGATGATCAGACTGGCCAGCAGGGCCATTTTCCCGTCATATTCGGCGATGGTAAAGCCCACAGACAGAGCGTCGATGGAGGTGGCCACCCCCTGGAGCAGCAGAGCAGCCGGGGTCAGGGCTCTTTCGGTATCCTCATCCCCGCCCCGGATGCCCTCCCGGAGCATGCCTCCGCCGATCCACAGCAGAAGGCCCAGGGCGATCCAGGGGATTATGGCCTGGAAGGCGGTGAAAGTCTCCACAATGGCGTGTACACAGACCCAGCCGATCATGGGCATCAGGAACTGGAACCAGGCATAGACTCCCGCGATGACCGCCATACGGCGGGGCTTCATCCGTGGCTCGTGCAGCCCGTTGGCGCAGGACACGGAGAAGGCGTCCATGGCCAGACCCACGCCCAGCAGAGCGCTGTTTACGAAAAAAGCAAACGTCATGGGCTGATTATGCCTTCTTTCTGCGGATCAGTACGCCCAGGAGAACGCCCCCGGCCACGATGAACAGGGAGATGAACTGGGATGTGGACAGCAGTCCCACGCTGCCCCGGGGATCGTCCCGGAGAAATTCCACCAGGAAGCGCCCCGCACCGTAGAGCAGCATATAGGCTGCCGCCAGAGCTCCGTCTCTGGGGTTCCGCCGGTCCAGGAGCAGCAGCGCTCCGCACAGGAGAAAGTCCCCGGCGGCGGAGAAAAGCTGGGTGGGTAAAAGCCGCACGCCCGCGGGGGCCAGAGAGCCCGCCGGGAATATGACGCCCAGGGGAGAATCGGTCGCTCTCCCGTAGCAGCAGCCCGCCAGAAAGCAGCCGATCCGGCCGAAGCCCTGGGCCAGGGCCACTCCCGGCAGCAGCAGGTCCAGCCAGGGAAGGAAGGGGAGACCCTTTTTCCGGCACCACAGCCAGATGGTCAGCAGTCCGGCCAGCAGGCCCCCGTAGACCACAAAGCCCTCGGAGCCCAGGTAGGGGAGCGGATCGCGGATGACTTCGGGCAGCAGGGTCAGAAGAAAGAGCAGCTTTGCCCCCAGAAATCCGCAGAGAATGGTCCAGATCGTCACCCCGGTCACATAGTCCTCGGAAAGACCCCGGTGTCGGGCCCGGCGCCAGCTCAGCAGCAGATGGCCGACGATACCCACGCCCACCATCAGTCCGTAGCCGTGGACCGTCCGGCCGAAAATGGTAAAAAGATCGTTGTGCACAGGCAGACCTTACGCTTTCAGCAGATGGGCGCCGCAGGGCCGGATGCGCAGCTCAAACGTGCTGCCCTCGCCGTACCAGCCGTCCATGGCCCGGACAAAGGCAGGGTACGCCGCCTCCGGCACCAGGCACTGGATGCAGCCGGCAAAGCCGCCCCCGTGGATGCGCCAGGCCCCTACCTGGTTCAGCAGAGACTCCGCCCGATCCAGAGCAATCGCCATCTCCCGCCGCTCCGGCTGAGAGGGCGGGACGATGTTTTGCAGCAGAAAACGGCTGGATTCCCCGGAGGCGATCATTTTCCGGCGATAGGTCTCCATATCGCCGTTCAGCAGCGCCTGGGCCATGGCCGTGACCCGCTCCTCCTCGGCGAAAAAGTGTTCCGCCCGGCCGATGGCCAGGGGAGAGAGGGCTCCCTCCAGCCCGGAGCGGCCGGAAAGATACAGAGAGCGATCCACATAGCGCAGGGCCTTCCGATGGAAATACCATGCCACCGCGCGCATATCCCGGGGGATGGCGGCGTAATCCTCCGTCAGCCCCGCGTGGCTGGTGTGGGTGTCCACGGCGCAGAGTACATAGCCCTTTTTCCGGAAGTCAAAAGCGATGGGGGTCAGCCGGGGCTCCAGGGGATCGTAAAAGTCGATGAGCAGGATGCCGCCCCCGGCGCAGGCCGCCTGGTCCAGCAGGCCGCTGGGCTTGCCGAAATAGTCCCGTTCCGCGGTCTGCCCGGCTTTCGCCAGACCCATGGGGGAGAGCCTTCCCCCGTACAGGGCGCAGAAGATCGCCCCCACCAGCACCTCAAAGGAGGCGGAGGAGGACAGACCGCCCCCCGCCGGCACGTCGGAATTCACCACCGCCCGGAAGCCTCCCACTTCCACGCCCTGGGCCGAGAGGGCGGCGGCCATGCCCCGGACGATGGCGGCGCTGCTCTCCCGTTCCTCCGGCCGGAATAAGAGAGAGTCCAGCTTCAGCTGGAATTCTCCAAAACCCTCCGAGAGGATAGTCACAGCCCCGTCTGCGGCAGGGGCGGCGACGGCCAGAGTGTCCTGCGTCACCGAGCCGCACAGCACCATGCCCTGCTGATGATCGGTGTGGTTGCCCGCCAGCTCCGTACGCCCCGGAGCGGAGACCAGGATCACATTCTCGTCCCCAAAGCGCTCCCGGTAGAGACCCAGCAGCCGCTGGTGGCGCGCCCTCGCCCGGGCACAGTCGCCGTAGAGCGCGGAAAACTCCGCATCCTGCTCACCACTGGAAATCTTTTCCAACCAAGCCGGTATATTCATAGGACGGCTCCTTTCATCGCCCCTCCCCGGGGGCTTGCATTTACATTTAATTTCTGATATAGTTCCCTTCCGGGGAGATGAGTTCTTATGGAAGAAAGACCAAAGCTCACGAAAAGAGATAATCTGATCATGGCGCTGAAATACCTGATGTGCACCGCCGGGGCGGGCATCATCCAGTTCGTCAGCTTCGCCATCTTGAACAGCGCCCTCCACTTCGACCGGCTGCCCATTTTTCTGCGGCTGTTTCCCAACGCGGCGGTGGAGGAGCTGAAATACGGACCCAGCTATTTTGTGGCGCTGGTGCTGTCGGTGCTGTTCAACTTCACGGCCAACCGGAAGTACACCTTCCGCAGCGCCAACAACGTGCCCAAGGCCATGTTCAAGGTGCTGTGCTATTACCTGGTGTTCACGCCCCTCTCCATCTGGTGGGGCGAGGCCCTGGCCCAGAGGGGCTGGAACGAATACGCGGTGCTGATCCCCACCATGCTTATCAACATGGTGACGGAGTTTTTGTATAACCGCTTCTTTGTCTTCGGCGACTCCATCAACACCGCCGTGAAAAAATAAGCCCGCAAAGGGACGCCGGCCACGGCGTCCCGCTTTTTTACAGGATCCCCATGGCCCCGGCCAGAATGCCGAAGAACACGCCGCTGCCGTAGAGGATGCCCAGGGTCAGCAGATTGTCCTTCCAGTCCCGGTCCATCCGAAACAGCACCAGCAGACCCACGCCGGAGCCCACCAGCAGCCCGGAGAGCATGGCCCCGGCGGTCATACCGCCCTCCAGATACAGACTGGTGAGGACCACGCTGGCCGCGCAGTTGGGGATGAGACCGATGATGCCGGCCAGCAGCTCCCCGGCCACCGGACGGTTGAGGATAAAGCTGCCCAGACGCTCGGCCCCCAGGGCCTCCACCAGCAGATTCATGACGAAGCTGACCGCCAGAAGGAAGGCAAAGATCTTCCCCGTGTGCCGCAGCGCGGAGAGCAGCACGCCCTCCTCCTCGTTGTGACAGTTTTCCTGCTCACACAGCTCCCGCAGGCTCATGTGCCGGGGATGGCCGAAGCGCCGCTCCAGGGTGTCCACCGCGATGCCGGTGAGAATGCCCGCCGCCACCTTCACCGCCAGCACCCGGACAATGAAGCCTGCCGGGGCGTTGGAGGAGATCAGGATGGGCAGCATCTCATCCGAGGTGGACAGGAACACGGCCAGCAGCGTGCCCCGGGAGATCAGGCCCCCGGCGTATAGATTGGACATGGCGGTAGAGACGCCGCACTGGGGGATCACGCCCAGGGCTGCGCCGGCCACCGGGCCCCAGCGCCCGGCCTTGTGGATCAGCGCCACGGTCTTGTCCTCGGCCCGGCTCTCGATCAGCTCGATGAGCAGATAGGCGGCGAACAAAAAGGGCAGCAGTTTCAAACAGTCGATCAGGGTCTCCTGAATTACATCAATAAGCAAAGGGGAAAGCCTCCTGCAGGATAGTTCATCTATTATAGCACATAGCGGCCGGCATTGCACGTACTTTTTTCCTGCGAAACACCGGGAAAAGGGGACTTGAAAAACCGGGCAAAGCATTATATAATCTATAAATATGCAAACACAAATGTTTCCGTTGGGAGGACATTTTTATGGAATTCATCTCTACCCGCAGCCAAGAACTGCGTACCACCGCGGCGGGAGCCATTCTCCGCGGACTCGCCGAGGACGGAGGACTGTATGTGCCCGCGTCTCTGCCCCGGTTCAGCCTGGAGGAGATCAAGACCCTGAAGGACATGAGCTATCCCGCTCTGGCGGCCGCCGTGCTGGAGCGCTTTCTTCCCGGCTTTACCGCGGAGGAACTGAACGAATATACCCGGAAGGCCTATGCCTCCTTTGACACTCCCGCCGTGGTCCCTCTGCGCCCTCTCCGGGACGGGGTCTGGTCGCTGGAGCTGCACCACGGCCCCACCTGCGCCTTCAAAGACCTGGCGCTGCAGATCCTGCCCTATCTTCTGGCCGCCTCCGGGAAAAAGTGCGCCGACGGGCACACCATCGCCATCCTGGTGGCCACCAGCGGCGATACGGGCAAGGCGGCCCTGTGCGGCTTTGCGGACGTGCCGGGGACGAAGATCGCGGTCTTCTACCCCCACGGCGGCGTCAGCGACATCCAGCGGGCCCAGATGGTCACCCAGGAGGGGGACAACGTGCTGGTGCTGGCGGTGGAGGGAAACTTTGACGACGCCCAGACCGGCGTGAAGAAGATCTTCTCCGACAAGGCCCTGGAAAAGGAACTGGACGCCGCGGGGGTCGCCCTCAGCAGCGCCAACTCCATCAACTGGGGCCGTCTGGCGCCCCAGATCGCCTACTACTACGGCGCCTATACCCAGCTCCTGAACGCCGGGAAGATCGCCCTGGGGGACACGGTGGACTTCTGCGTGCCTACCGGAAACTTCGGGGACATCCTGGCCGGATATTTTGCCAAGAAGAGCGGCCTGCCTGTGGACAAGCTGATCTGCGCCTCCAACAGCAACAACGTGCTGACGGACTTCCTGCGCACCGGCGTATACGACCGCAACCGCCCCTTCCTGAAGACCATGTCCCCGTCCATGGATATCCTGGTGTCCTCCAATCTGGAGCGGCTGCTGTACCTGGTCACCGAGGACACGGACCAGGTGGCGGAGTGGATGGCCGCCCTCCGGGAGACGGGGCGCTACGACATCGGGGAGAAGTGGCTGGAGGTCCTGCGGCAGGAGGGCTTTGAAGCCTACTTTGCCGACGAGGAGGAGACCGCCCGGGAGATCCGCGCCATGTGGACCCAGCAGGGCTATCTCGCCGACCCCCACACCGCCGTGGCCCTGTCCGCCGCCGAGCAGTACCGGCAGGAGAGCCGGGAGACCCGGCCCCTGATCGCCCTGTCCACCGCCTCCCCCTTCAAGTTTGCCGCCAGCATGCTCTCTTCCCTGGGCGAGAGCGTCCCGGAGAGCGGCTTTGATGCCCAGGAGGCTCTCTCCGCCCTCTCCGGCCAGAGAGTCCCGGCGCCGCTGGCGGAGCTGCGGCAGAAGCCGGAGCGTTTCCCCGGCGTCACCACCCCGGCAGACATGCGCGAGGATGTGCGCCGCTGGCTGGCATAAGCCCGGGAAAACACGCATACCCTCTTTCACAGCATCGGTTTGGAGGAATCTCTATGACCAAAGCACCTATCAAAGAAAAAGCCGGCGGGGCAGACCCCGCCGGCTTTGAAAAGACCGCCACCCGCGTGTCTCTGGTCAGCATCGCGGGAAACGTGGTCCTCAGCCTCTTCAAGCTGCTGGCAGGCGTCCTGGGCCACTCCATGGCCATGGTCAGCGACGCCATCCACTCGGCCTCCGATGTGGTCAGCAGCATCATCGTTATCGTGGGAGTGAACCTCTCCGCCCGGGAGCCGGACAAATCCCATCCCTACGGCCACGAGCGCTTTGAGTGTGTGGCAGCCATCGTGCTGAGCGTGGTGCTGGCCTTCACCGGCATTCTGATCGGCCGCAGCGCTCTGGAGCAGATCGTCCAGGGGGCGGACGGAGGCCGGAGCATCCCCGGCGCCCTGGCTCTGGTGGCCGCGGCGGTGTCCATCGTCTGCAAGGAGGCCATGTACTGGTACACCCGGCACTACGCCCGACAGCTGGACTCCGCCTCTCTGATGGCCAGCGCCTGGGACCACCGGAGCGACGCCCTGTCCTCCGTGGGAGCCCTTGTCGGCATCTTCGGCGCCCGCCATGGGGCACCGGTGCTGGAGCCGGTCGCCAGCCTGCTGATCTGCGTGCTGATCCTCAAAGCGGCCCTGGACAGCTTCCGGGGCGCTACCGAGAAAATGGTGGACCACGCCTGCGACGATGCCACCGAGGACGCCATCCGTGCCTGCGCCGAAGGGGTGGAGGACGTGCTGCGGGTGGACCGATTGATGACCAGAGAGTTCGGCGCCCGGATCTATGTGGATATGGAGATCGCCGCGGACGAGAATATGACCCTGATCCAGGGCCACGAGGTGGCGGAACGGGTCCACGACACCATCGAGCGCCAATTCCCCAAGGTCAAGCACATCATGGTCCATGTGAACCCGGGAAAACCGTAAGGCTGACAGTAAAACAGCCTCGCAGAGTTCGCCGTCGCAATGGCGAATAAGGTTTTGATCATTTTCTCCGGCGGCGTGTACGTCGGAGAAAATACATCTCGGACTGCAAGTGTGCGAATTGTCCGCGTCAAGCGGACAAGTAGTGCGCGCAGCAGGCCGCAGCCATCTCGAAGAAGTGGCTTTGCCACTTCTTCGACAGCAAAAAAGACTGGCCTTGCGGCCAGTCTTTTTTGCTGTTGATGATTTGATGGATGGTGATTACGCCAGCTTGGCAGCCAGGCGCTCGGCAATGGCGTCGATGAACTCTTCGCTGTTGACGGCAGTGGCCTTGAAGCCTTCCTCGCACATACCGGCCAGGTCCTTGGTCATGATGCCGGCGTTCAGGGTGTCGAACACGGCCTCTTCCAGCTTGTTGCCAAAGTTGACCAGCTCGGGGATCTCGTCCAGCTCGCCGCGCTTACGCAGGGCGCCGCTCCAGGCAAAGATGGTAGCCACGGAGTTGGTGGAGGTCTTCTCGCCCTTCAGGTGCTTGTAGTAGTGCTTGGTAACGGTGCCGTGAGCAGCCTCGAACTCGTAGATGCCCTCGGGGGAGACCAGCACGGAGGTCATCATGGCCAGAGAACCGAAAGCGGTGGAGATCATGTCGGACATGACGTCGCCGTCGTAGTTCTTGAGGGCCCAGATGTAGCCGCCCTTGGAGCGGATGACGCGCGCCACGGCGTCGTCGATCAGGGTGTAGAAGTAGGTGATGCCCAGCTCGTCGAACTTCTCCTTGTAGTTGACGAACTCTTCCTCGAACACCTTCTTGAACTCGCCGTCGTAGACCTTGGCGATGGTGTCCTTGGTGGAGAACCACAGATCCTGCTTGGTGTCGATGGCGTACTGGAAGCAGGACTTGGCAAAGCCGCGGATGGAGGCCTCCAGGTTGTGAGCGCCCTGCCACACGGCGGGACCCTTAACGGTCTGGACCTCGACGCTCTTCTCTTCGCCGCTGACGCCCTTGAAGGTCAGGGTAGCGGTGCCGGGCTCGGTGGTGTACATATCGACAGAGCGATACACGTCGCCGTAGCCGTGACGAGCGACCGTGATGGGCTTCTCCCAGTTGCGGACAGCGGGCTTAATGCCGTTGATGACGATGGGGGTGCGGAAGATGGTGCCGCCCACGATGGAACGGATGGTGCCGTTGGGGCTCTTCCACATCTGAGTCAGCTCGGGATACTCCTGCATACGCTGAGCGTTGGGAGTGATGGTGGCGCACTTGACGGCCACGCCCAGGCGCTTGGTGGCCTCGGCGGACTCGACGGTGACCTGGTCCTGGGTGGCGTTACGGTTCAGAAGACCCAGATCGTAGTACTCAGTCTTCAGATCAATGAAGGGGAGGATCAGCTTGTCCTTGATGATCTGCCAGAGGATACGAGTCATTTCGTCGCCGTCCATCTCGACGAGCGGGGTCTTCATCTGAATCTTGTTCATTGGAATCAACCTCCTAAATTGATATTCATATTCATTCATCTCCATCCGGCAAAAGCCGGATGGAGTATGAAGCGGGAGAAATTACGCGTTCTTGGCAGCGTAGAAGTTCATCAGGCAGCCGTCCAGGATGATCTGCTTCTCGTCGGCAGTCAGGCCGATGACATGCAGCATCAGATCCTTCACGTCGCCGTTCTTGCAGATGACCTTGGCGGGGATGTTCTCCTGACCCTCGGCAATGGCCTTGCGGATCTCGGGAACGAACACGCAGTCGCCGTCCTCGTAGTTGAACTCCACGTCCTTGTCGATGGTGAAGGGCAGGATGCCCCAGTTGATGCAGTTGGAGCGATAACGCTTGGTGGCGAACTCGTAGCAGATGTTGGCGAAGCCGCCCAGAACCTTCTGGCAGGAAGCGGCCTGCTCACGAGCGGAGCCGTCGCCGGGACGATTGGCGAAGACACAGGAGCCGAACTGGGTGTTCTGCATCAGGATCTCGGGATCGCCGACCTTGCTCAGAACGTCGACCAGGTGCTGAGGATTCTTGCCGGCGCGGCGATCGGCCTCGATGGCGGCGATGGCGTTGGCACGGCCGGGATACTCGGGCACGCGGCGGGAGAGGGCGTACTGGCTGAGCTTGATGGGGTTGGAGCGGAGAGAAGAGGTCTCGCCGGAGGGGATCAGCTCGTCGGTGGTGGTCACGGGGTCATGGATGACGGCGGCCAGCTGGACAAGCAGGTTCTCGCTCAGGTTGTACATCTTGGGCCAGTCGGTGATGTTGGGACCAAGGACCAGCTCCTGGCTGGGATCGGCCTTGCCGTAGCCGTTGTACACGCGCTTCTCGTAAGGAGTGGGATCGAAGTGGTAGGGCTTGCGCTCGAACTCGTAGTCCACATCGGTAGCGGCGGTGATGATGCCCTTGTTGGCAGCGGTGGCAGCGATGGACAGGCTGTCCATCAGGCACACGGAAGCGAACTGGCCGTCGCCGGGCTTGGAGCCGTCACGGTTGGGGAAGTTACGGGTGGCGTGACGCAGGGAGAAGCCGTTGTTGGCGGGGGTGTCGCCGGCGCCGAAGCAGGGACCGCAGAAGGAGGGCTTGATGATAACGCCGGCTTCCATCAGCTTCTGGGTGGCGCCGATCTTGATCAGCTCCAGAGCCACGGGGATGGAGGTGGGGTAGGCGTTGACGGAGAACTCGCCGTTGCCGGTGGACTTGCCGTCCAGGATGGCCGCAGCCTCCTGCAGGGAGTCGAACATACCGCCGGCGCAGCCGCCCATGACGCCCTGAGTGGCGTACACGCCCTCGGGACGGATCTTGCTCATGTAGTCGATCTTCAGCTTGGGATAACGCTTCTCGGCGTCCTCCTGCAGCTGCTTCAGGAGCTCTTCCTTGTGCTCGTTGAAGTAATGGATGGTGTAGGAGTTGGAGGGGTGGAAGGGCAGAGCGATCATGCTCTCCATCTTGTTCAGGTCGATGCACACCACGCGGTCGTAGTAGGCAACCTTGCCGGGATGCAGCTCTTTGAACTCCTGGGGACGCAGATGCGTCTCGTACCAGCCCTTGGTGATCTCGTCGGTCTCCCAGATGGAGCTCAGGCAGGTGGTCTCGGTGGTCATGACGTCCACGCCGTTACGGAAGTCGATGGGCAGGTTCTTGATGCCGGGGCCGACGAACTCCAGGACGCAGTTGTTGACGAACTTGCTGGCAAAGGTGGCGCCGATCAGGGCGATGGCCACGTCGTGGGGGCCGATGCCCTTCTTGGGAGCGCCGGTCAGGTAGATGGCAACGACCTTGGGCAGGTTGTTGTCCCAGGTGTTGTTCAGCAGCTGCTTGGCCAGCTCGGGGCCGCCCTCGCCCATAGCCATGGTGCCCAGAGCGCCGTAGCGGGTGTGGGAGTCGGAGCCAAGGATCATCTTGCCGCAGCCGGCCAGCTGCTCACGGGCATAGGAGTGAATAACGCTGACCATGGGGGGAACGAAGATGCCGCCGTACTTCTTGGCAGCGGTCAGGCCGAACACATGGTCGTCCTCGTTGATGGTGCCGCCCACGGCGCAGAGGCTGTTGTGGCAGTTGGTCAGAGCGTAGGGAATGGGGAACTTCTTCATGCCGGAGGCGCGGGCCTGCTGGATGATGCCGACGAAGGTGATGTCATGGGAAGCCATGGCGTCAAACTTGATCTTCAGCTTCTCAGGATCGCCGGAATGGTTGTGGGCCTGAAGAATACCATAAGCCATGGTGTTCTTTTTGGCCTCTTCTACAGGTACGTCGGCAGTCTCGCACAGTTCGCCATTCACAAGGTACATGCCCTTGTCAATGAGCTTGATGGAATCAACTAACATGTGTCTTCCTCCTAAAAATGATTATAAAAGATATGCCCAGGGGAACATACGTTTTGCCGGGAAAAGGCAGAGTTTTTCCGTCTGATCCCAAGTAAATTTTACTGCATTCAGCCATGGCTGTCAAATAGTAAAATGTGAATTTTTAAGGGAAAAACCGGATTTATCCCTTTCAGAAAACAGCACCCCGGGGGGTGCTGTTTTCTGATGTTGCGTAGGAGTTTAATGAAAGCTTAGGCAGCGGCTTCCAGCGCAGCCTGCAGCTTGGCGCCCAGGCCGTTGGTGTCGCCGTCGATCTTGGTGTACAGATCCTGCACGCCCTGAACAGCCAGGATCTCATCGTAGAAGGAGGCTTCGTAGGTGATCTGCTCCATGCCGCCGTCAACCAGCTTCTGGATGTTCTCCTCATCGGACTTCTGCAGGTTGGCGCCGATCTCAGCCAGAGCCTCGGCCACGGCCTGGTCCAGAGCAGCCTGGTAAGCCTCGGGCAGACCCTGGTAGATGTCGTTGTTGATCATGACCTGGTTGCAGTACAGGATGTGGTTGGTCATGCAGAAGTACTTCTGCACGTCCTGGAAGTTGGCGCCCACGCAGGTAACGGCGGCGTTCTCTTCCGCATCCAGCATGCCGGTCTGCAGAGCCTGGAAGACCTCGGGCCAGGCCAGAGGAGTGGGCTCAGCGCCGATGGCGGACCAGAAGGCCATGTGGTTGGCGTTGTTCATGGTACGGATCTGCAGGCCCTTGAAGTCGGCCAGAGTGCGCAGAGCGGTGTTGGTCGTGGTCTCACGGTAGGTGGCGTTCTGCAGGAAGCCCAGCAGATGGAAGCCGACCTTCTCGTAAGCAGCGGCCAGACCATTGTGGAAGTCGTTGTCGCCGTTCAGCACGCTGTCGATGGTGGCGCCGTCATACTTGGCGAAGACCATGGGCAGGTCGAACACGGCCATCTCGGGGATGAAGGAGACCAGAGGAGCGGTCTGGGAGACCATCAGCGCGATGTCGCCGTTCTGGGTCTGACGGATGATGTCCTCATCGCCGCCCAGCTCGGAGTTGGGGTGATAGTCGATGGTCAGCTTGCCGCCGGTGATCTCGTCCACCTTGGCAGCGATCAGCTCGCCCAGCAGCTGGGCGTCAGCGCCCTTGGAGGAGGAGTCGGCGCCGACCAGCTCGATCTCGTCGAGATCGGCAAAGTCGTCAGCACTGACAGCGGGAGCAGCGGGGGCAGCGGGAGCGGCGGGGGCAGCGGGCGCGGCGGGCTGAGTGGTGGTGCTGGAGCCGCCGCAGGCAGCCAGAGCAAACACCATGCAGAGAGCCAGCACGAGGGCCAGGGTTTTCTTCATGTGTACATTTCTCCTTTTCTGTAGGATATTCAAAAACTCCCTATGGGAATTCTTGCCGTATCAGCCCACCGCCGGAATTCCGGCGGTGGGGTCAGGATGGACGGACGGATCAGTACTGCTTGGTGACCAGCAGGGTGCTGATGGCGGGCACGTAGGTGATGAGCACCAGGGCGATCAGGAAGGCGATCATGAAGGGCAGAGCCTTCTTGGCCACCGCCATGGGGGGCTCCTCCGCCAGGTTGCCGGCCACGAACAGGTCCAGACCGAAGGGAGGCGTGGCCAGGCCGATGGACAGGCAGCACACCAGGATAACACCGAAGTGGATGGGGTTGACGCCCATCTGCTGCACCACGGGCAGGAACACGGGGGCCAGGATGATGATGGCCGGACCGGTGTCCATGATCATACCCAGGATCAGGAAGAGGATGACCAGCACGCTCAGCACGGCGTAGCCGGAGTGGAAGTTGGCCAGCACGAAGGTCTCCACAGCCTTGGTGGCCTTGGTCAGGGACAGCACACGGCCGAAAGCGGTAGCGAAGGCCAGCACGAAGGCAAGACCGGCGTAGGTCTTTACGGAGTTCTGCAGCAGGCCCCAGATCTGCTTGATCTTCACGCTCCGGTACACGAACACGGACACGATCAGAGCGTAGAACACGCTGACCACGGCCGCCTCGGTGGGGGTGAACAGACCGGAGTAGATACCGCCCAGTACCACGATGGGGCACAGGAGGGCCAGGATGCTGTCGCCGAAGAGCTTGCCGAAGCCGTTGGCGCTCAGGTCTTTCATCTTCTGCTCGATCCGGGCGCGATCCTCACCCTTCCGGGCGCAGTAGAAGACGGCATAGGCCATCAGGAACACGCCGATCAGAATGCCGGGGAGAATGCCGCCCAGGAACAGGTCGCCGGTGGAGATACCGGTGGCCAGAGCGTACAAGACGAAGGGGATGGAGGGCGGGATGATAACGCCCAGACCGCCTGCCACGGAGACCAGGCCGGCCACCCACTGCTTGTCATAGCCCAGATCCACCAGGAAGGGGATGCACATGGAGCCGACAGCGGCGGTGGTCGCCGGGCCGGAGCCGGAGATGGCGCCGTAGAACAGGCAGGTGATGATGGCCGCGCAGGGCAGACCGCCCCTGAAACGGCCCACAAAGTAAGCGAAGAAGTTGAACAGTCTCCGGGAAATGCCGCCCTCGGCCATGATGACGCCGCCCAGGATGAACAGGGGCACCGCCAGGATGGGGGTGGAGTTGGCGCCGGAGAAGGTGTTGTTCAGCAGCTGTACGACGGAGCCGCCCTTGCCCATGGTCAGAATGGGGGCCAGGGAGCCAACGATCATACTTACGCTGATGGGCACCGTGAGAACGATGCAGCCGAGGAAGACAACAAATACCAATAACGCAGCCATTTATTTGTCCTCCCCTTCCGCTCTCTCGGCAGTCTCGGCTTCCGCGCGGGCGTCGGCCTCGGCCTGCTCTTTGGTGGTCAGCTCATGCTCATTGAAGTGTGTCAGGTGGTAGATGAACATCTGGATTCCGCGCAGGGCTCCCAGGAAGAAGCCGATGGGCAGGATGATGTAGATGATCCACATGGGCCAGGTCATGGCCGAGGACAGCTCCGCGCTGGCAATGATCTTCTGCAGCAGGGGAACGGAGTGCCAGCCCAGGAAGGCCATGGAGGCGACAGTGACCAGGTCGATCACCATGTTGAATACCTTGCGCACCGCCTGCGGCATCAGATCCAGCAGGATGGCCACGCGCAGCATGCTGGCCTTACGGATGGTGTAAGGCAGGGAGAGGAAGACGCTCCAGATCCAGGCGAAACGGCAGAACTCCTCGGCCCACTTCAGAGTGGGGAGGAAGGGCAGCTGCCGGAAGAACACCTGCATCATGCTGACGACAGCAATGATGATGAGAAGGATCACAAGAAGCGTTTCCTCAAAGTGGTCGTCAAACCACTTGATCGCTTTCTTCATGGGCAATTACTCCTTTTCGGGTTTGCCGGCCAGGATGTCGAACAGCTCCTGACGCATGACCTCGATGTCGGGATCGATGCCGGTCCACAGCTTGATCTGGCGGGCGCCCTGGTACAGGCTCATGCCCAGACCGTTGAGGATCTTGGCGCCGGCTTCCTCGGCGTCGATGAGGAACTGGGTCTTGGCGGGGTTGTAGCAGGCATCGTAGTACAGAGCGTTGGTGTCGATGTCTTCCTTCTTCATGGGGTTCTGGCCGATGGACTTGCCCATGCCCACGCCGGAGGAGTTCATGACGCAGTCGCACTTGGACAGCACGTCCTTGTAGTCGGCCATGGTCATGGCCTCGGCCACGGGGGCGAAGTTGGCGTTCAGGTCGTCCGCCAGGTTCTGAGCGGAGGCCAGGGTACGGGAGGCGACGTAGATCTTCTTCGCGCCCTCGTAGGCCAGCACGCAGCACATGGCACGGCCGGCGCCGCCGGCGCCCAGCAGCAGGAAGGTGTGGTCCTTGGCAACCAGGCCGCCCTCTTCCATCAGAGACTGATAGAAGCCGACACCGTCGGTGTTGTAGCCGATCAGCTTGCCCTCTTCCGTCTTCACGACGGTGTTGGAGGCGCCCATCTTCTGGCACAGGGGATCCAGCTCGTCCAGATACTGCAGCACTTCCACCTTGTTGGGCTTCGTGACGGCGAAGCCGGCGAAGGGCATGTAGCGGATGCCGTTGACCACGTCGCCCAGGTGATCGTTATCCACAACGTTGTAGAAGTAGATGTTGTTCAGACCGGCAGCGCGGTAGGCGGCGTTCTGCATACGGGCGGCGAAGGACTGCTTCAGGGGGTTGCCCAGAAGACCGATAAATTTGGTGTTGATATCGACTTTCATTTTTTTCCCTTCCTCATTTAACAATAAAAATTATTATTCGGGGGAGCGGCCGCGCCGCTCCCCCGACGCATGGGTTAAAGGATAAAATCAGTCAGGCATCAGCCCTTGTGGGACTTGGAGTGGATGGGAGCGATGTAGCTGCCGTCCTCCTGACGAATCAGCTTGCCGTCGGCGATGATGTCGGCCTTCGGAGTGTAGATGTCGTTGATGTTCCAGCAGCCGGGAGTGGGAACCACGATGTTCTCCATGGGAGCCTCAACAAGGAAGGGACGGCCGGCGCGGTTGGCCTCCATGGCCTTCTCCATGGCGGGCTTGAACTCCTCGGCGGAGTTGCAGTGGATGGCTTCCACACCGTAGGCCTCGGCGACCTTGGCCCAGTTGGGGGAGTAGGACTCGCCGTCGGGGGTATAGAAGGTGGTGCCGTACTTGTTGCCGTAGTTGCCGTTCATCAGACCGGCGATGGTGCCGAAGGCAGAGTTGTTCATGACGACCCAGGTCACGGCGATGCCCTTTTCCACGGCGGTGGCCAGGCAGGTGGGGTTCACGCCGAAGCCGCCGTCACCGGTCAGAGTGAGGCAGATGCGGTCGGGAGCCGCCAGCTTGCCGCCCAGGACGGCGGAAGCGCCGTAGCCCATGGTGGCCAGGCCGGAGCTGTGGTGCACGCAGCCGGGGATGTTGATGTCGAACTCCTGGGCAACGCCGTTCTTGTTCCAGCCCACGTCGGTGAAGATCAGAGCGTCCTCGGGGATGACTTCCTTGACGTCCTTCAGGATGCGCTGCGGGGTCATGGGGAAGCGGCTGTCGTTGGAGATGTCCACGTTGCTGGCCTTGAAGTCGGCCTTCGCCTTGGCGATGGCGGCGCGCAGCTCGGGATTCTTCTTGCCCTCGGGGCAGATCTTCTTGACTTCTTCCAGAATCTGCTTCAGGCCCAGCTTCAGGTCGCCCAGAGCGCCGATCTCCACGGGGTAGTTGCGGCCGATCTCGTTGGGGTCGATGTCGATCTGCAGGAAGGTGGTCACGCGGGGATCAAAGGTGACGCCCTGGTACCAGCTGGAGCTGTCGGCCTCGGCAAAGCGGGTGCCCAGCGCCAGGATGACGTCGGCGTTCTTGGTCAGGCTGTGGGTGAACTCCAGGCCCCAGAAGCCGGTCTGGCCGACCATCAGGGGGTGGTTATCGGGCAGGCAGCCCTGACCCATCAGGGTGCGGGACACGGGCAGATCCAGGTACTCGACCAGATCGGCCAGCTCCTGGGAAGCCTGGGCCAGCAGGATGCCGCCGCCGGCGTGGACGACGGGGTTCTTGGCGTTGACCAGCTTCTCGGCGATGGCCTTGGCGGCAGCGGGGTCGAGAGCGGGCTTCATGGTCACGGGGGAATCCTTCAGGCAGCGATCCCACAGATGCTCCTCCACCTCGCGGGCGAACATGTCCATGGGCATGTCGATCAGCACGGGGCCGGGGCGGCCGGACTCGGCCAGACGGAAGGCGCGGTCCATAATGTCGGGCAGCAGTTCGGGATCGTCGACCCGCCAGCAGCGCTTGCACACGGGCTCCAGCATACGGTACTGGGAGCCGTCAGCGTGCAGGTTGACCTCCTGGTGGGGGTGCTTGCCGTAGTAGTAGCTGGGCACATCGCCGGCGATGACGACCATGGGGATGGAGTCAAAGGAGGCGTTGGCCACACCGGTCAGCACGTTGGTGATGCCAGGCCCCAGGTGGCACATGACCACGGAAGCCTTGTGGGTGATGCGGGCGTAGCCGTCGGCGGCGGTGGAGGCAACGGCCTCATGGCGGTTGGAGATGTACTTGACTTTGTCGCTCTTGCCCAGAGCGTCCAGGAACGTGATCAAAGTGTGGCCACACAGACCGAAAACGTACTTTACGTCTCTGTGCTCCAGGTATTTGACCATCAGTTCGGCGGTAACTTTCTTGCTCATCGGGATCTCCTTCCTTCTGTTAAAATATTAATGGATTATTCGATGCCGTTAGCCTTGAAGTAAGCCTTCGCGGTCTCCAGGCAGCGGGCAGCGTGGCCCTTCATGCCGCGGGCCGCGATCTCCTTCAGGTTGGGAAGCTCGATGGACAGGGGGATCTCAGGCATAGCCTTGACCATCTCCGCGATGGGCATGGCGCCCTCGCCGGGATAGTAGCGGGCCTCACGGGCGGTGTAGAGCATCAGGTCGTCCTTGATGTTGTCCAGCACGGGATCGCCGTCGGGGCCGGCAGGGCCGTCGCACAGATGGATGAAGTTGAAGTACTTGCGGGGGGTACGGGCAAGCTCGGCGCCGGAGACGCCGGCGCGGCCGGCATGGAGGGTGTCCACCATGACGTACACGTTGTCGCGGCCCAGAGCGTCGACCAGGGAGATGTCCTCCTGCAGGTTGCGGACACCGGCCCAGGGCAGGAACTCGATGTTGTACTTCAGGCCGAATTCCTTGGCCATGTCGGCGACCTTGCCGGCGGTCTCGGTGTACCAGGCCTTGTCGCGGGTCCAGACGCTGCCCAGGACGTCGGTGGCGCCCAGCTCAGCGGCCTTCTCAAAGGCGGGCTTGTACTCGTTGATGTCCAGGTCGGGACGGATACGGGCCAGCTCGATGTCCATCAGGGGCATGTCGTACTCCTTCAGGGCAGCCTTGGTGGCCTCGAACAGAGCGGGATCCCGGTCCAGCAGGAACTCGGGCTCGCCGGGCAGATGCATGGGGATGGTACGCAGGCTGACGAAGTCATAGCCGACTTCCTTGGCGATCTTGATCTGCTCCATGGGGTTGACGCCGGGGATGGTCAGGTAAGCGAGAGAAAACTTTCTTGCCATGATTGAAGTCTCCTTTTCATTCAATAAAAGGACGGGAGCGCGGGCAAGCCGTCCGGCTCCCGTCCTGGTTTACTGGGGAATGGGCCGCGGGGAAATTACTCGGCCTTCAGGGCGTCGTTGGAGTTGTAGGCAGAGTACTGCACCTTCTCCAGCTCGGGATCGTAGAACTCGCCGAACAGCTCCTCGTCGGTCTGCCAGTCGGGAGTCTCGTACTCGCGGGAGACCCAGGTCATGTTCATGTAGTGGTGCAGAGACACGTTCTCGCTGGTGGCGTTGCCGCCCCAGGTGCCGCAGCCGATGGAGGAGGTCATGGGCATGCCGTTGTTCATGGAGCCGGAGTTGGCCTTGGACTGGGGCTGACGGACCATGATGCGGCCGACGCGGGCCACGCGCGCCAGACGGTCGATGTGGCTGTCGTCGAAGGAGAAGATACCCACGGAGTGACCCATGCCGGGCACCGCGTCATGCATCTTCTGGACCATGTCGATGGCGTTCTGGAACTCGCCGGAGTACTTGTGCACAGCCAGGACGGTGGTCAGCTTCTCGCGGCACCAGATGCCCTCAACACCGCTCTCGAAGACGCCGGTGCCGTGGGAGGCGATCAGGAAGCGGGTGGTGGGAGGAACTTCGAAGCCGGCCTTCGCGGCCATGTCCAGAGCGGACAGGGCGACGGTGTCGCTGTTGCGGTGGATGTTCTCATCCCACATGGCCCAGCGCATCTTCTCCTGCTCTTCCTCGGTCATGATGTAGCCGCCGACCTTCTGCAGCTCAGCAAGAGCGGCATCCCAGATGCTCTCGTGGATGATGATGTTGCCGTCGGCGGAGCAGCCGGAGCCGAAGTCGGAGGTCTTGGAACGCATGGTGTTGTCAGCAGCGTGGTGCAGATCCTGGATGGCGGTCTCGTCCCAGATCATGGTGGCGTTGCCGGAGCCGACGCCGAAGGACGGGGTGCCGGAGGAGTAAGCACGACGCACGACGCCCTGGCCGCCGGTGGCGATGACCAGATCGCACTTGGTCATCAGGGCCTCGGAGATCTGACGGTTGATCTTGCAGCCGTTGGTGCCCAGGATCTGGATCAGGTCCTCGGGAGCGCCGACGCGGGCCAGTCCGGCGCGCATCAGCTCAACGGTCTTGCGGGAGGTGCCGGCCGTACGGGGGTGGGGGCTGAAGATGATGGCGTTGCGGGCCTTCACGGCGTAGATCGCATTGCCGGCGGGGGTCAGGTCAGGGTTGGTGGCGGGGATGACGCAGGCGATGATGCCCACGGGCTTGGCGTACAGCTCAATCTTGCGCTCGGGCATCTCGCCGACCTTGCCGACGGACTTCTCGCGCAGGCAGTCACGCAGAATGCCGCGGATCTTGAAACGCTTGTTCTCACGGCTGATGGGATCGCCGAAGCGGCTCTCTTTGATGCCGAGCTCTACCAGCTCATGGAAGGTCTTGGAGTTGGCGACCATCTGGGCAACGGACTTGATGGTCCGGTCAATGTCTTCCTGGCTCCAGGTCTCAAACTCTTTCTGGGCCTTCACGGCTCTGGCGTAGCAAGCCTCGATGTCATCGATCTGGTCTTGGGTCAGCTTGGAATAGGGCTCAGTCATGTCGCTCATTCTGCTCATGGTAGGGTATCCTCCTTATAAAAAATAGTTTTGTCTGCACTTAAACAGGCGCCGATGGGCATAGTAACGCCTATTTAATTTTACACAAAAATAATATAGTGGAAATCACGTTTTTCGTCAAATACTTTTCTTCACAAAAATCTATAGAAAAGTTCTATCAAAATGACGAAAGAGCTTCTGCGCAAAAAAAGGAATATACTTTTTGCCCTTTCTATGCTACAATACATACGAAATTGCAATCGCCTGTCGGTTTCTGGTAAAAACATCTCTTTTTACTCCCGGGAAAGGTGAAAAAAAGGGGGCCGCCTTCGCTTGACGCTTCTGCAGCTGAAATACTTTGAAACCCTGTCCCGCATCCTCCATTACACCCGTGCGGCCCAGGAGCTGAATATCTCCCAGCCCAGTCTGAGCTACGCCATGAACGAGCTGGAGCTGGAGCTGGGGGCCAAGCTCTTCCGCCGGGAGAGCCGGAAGGTGGAGCTGACGCTGTACGGCGAACGCTTCCTGCCCTACGTCCGGCAGGCGCTGGCCACCATCGAGGAGGGCACGGAAACGGTGCGCCGACTCAACAGGGTGGAGCCGAAGACCGTGCGCCTGGGCTATGTCCACTCGGCAGCCTCCAGTCTGGTGCCCACCATCATAAAAGATCTCTATGAACAGAGCGAGGACGAACACCTGGCCTTCAGCTTTACCGAGGCCCGCTCCCAGGAGATCCTGGAGCAGCTGAAAAACGGGGATATCGACCTGGGCATCTGCATGCTGCAGGAGAAGTGGACCGAGTCCGTCCCCATCCTGTACCAGCGGATCTATCTGGCGGTGGCGGCGGACCACCCTCTGGCGGGAAGAGAGGCGGTGTCCCTGGAGGACTTCATCCATGAACCCCAGATCGTGCTGGACCGGCAGAGCAGCCTCCGGATGAAACTGGACGAGGAATTTGCCCGGCGGGAGGCCGTGCCCCGGATCGCCTTTGAGGTCCGGGAGTGCAACACCGCCCTCCAGTACGCGGCGCTGGGTCTGGGCGTGACGGTGGTGCCCTATGTGCCCGCCCTGGACGACGAGCGTCTGGCGGCGGTGCCCATCTTTGAAAACGGACATGAGCTGGGCCGCAACGTATACCTCTCCCGGCTGCGGGGAAAAACCCTCCCCCTGGCGGCGGAGAGAGTGGCGGATTTCATAGAGACCCACTATTGTCTGCGCTGAGCGCTGCGCGATTGAGACGCGCTATGGATCCTATCAAAAAAATATATTGGAATTGCGGACAAGCACCCAATATAATAGGTATATACATTAAATAATTAAGTGGAGGTAGGACAATGAACACACCCAAGAAGGTAAACATCTGCGAGGTGGGTCTCCGGGACGGACTCCAGAACGAGAAATCCATGCTTACCACCGACCAGAAGGTAGAGCTGATCGAGGGCCTGATCGACGCCGGCTTTAAGGTCATCGAGGTCGGTTCCTTCATGCACCCCGTGAAGGTCCCCCAGATGGCGGACACCGACGAGGTGATCAAGCGCATCGGCAATCCCGAGGGCGTGGAGCTGCGCGCCCTGATCCCCAACCTGCGCGGCGTTGAGCGTGCCGTGAAGTGCGGCTGCAAGAAGGTGAAGCTGAACGTCTCCGCCAGCCGTATGCACAACCTGAAGAACCTGAACCGCACTCCCGAGGAGAGCGTTGCCAAGTTCGCCGAGGTCTGCGAGGCCGCTCTGGCGGCCGGCATCGCCATTTCCGGCTCCATCTCCATGCCCTTTGCCTCCCCCTGGGAGGGCGTCACTCCCGTGGAGGATGTGGACTCCATCATCGAGGCCTACGGCAAGGTGGGCATCCATGAGGTCTCCCTCTCCGACGCCTCCGGCATGGCCACTCCCGCCCAGGTCGCTTCTCTGTGCGCCCATGTGCAGGAGAAGTTCCCCGAGAACACCTGGTGGCTCCACTTCCACAACACCCGCGGCCTGGCCATGGCCAACATCGTGGCGGCCATGGACGTGGGCATGACCCAGTTCGACAGCTCCTTCGGCGGCCTGGGCGGCTGCCCCTTCGTCCCCAACGCCGCCGGCAACATCTCCACCGAGGACGTGCTGCACATGTGCGAGGCCTCCGGCATCGAGACCGGCATCGACCTGCCCAAGGTCATGGCCCTGACCCGCAAGATGCAGGAGATGCTGGGCAAGGAGGACCTGAGCAGCTACGTGCTCAAGGCCGGCCGGAACGCCGATCTGATCGCCCAGATGGCCGAGTAATCCATCGCTCTTTCCGGCGAGCATAAAGATCAAAAAAGATAAAGAGGCCGCTGCAGATCTCTGCAGCGGCCTCTTGCTGATTCTCTTCAGTGGAACGCCACGGCGCACTTTTTCAGTTCGTCCGCGACTTCGATATGCTGGGGACAGACCTGCTCGCATTTCCGGCAGCCGATGCAGGCGTCGGCCCCGTGGCCCTCGGTCACCAGGGCGTCATACTCCGCCTGGGCCGCCTCCAGCTGCCCGGAGGAGGAGCGCCGGTTCATGACGGCAAAGATATCCGGAATGGGGATCTGCTTGGGGCAGCCCTCGCAGCAGTAGCGGCAGGCGGTGCAGGGGATCTCGACCGAGGCGCTGAACACCTGCCGGGCCCGGGCGATGATCTCCTGCTCCTCCGCCGACAGAGGATGGAAATCCTTCATGAAGCTCACGTTGTCCTCCATCTGGGCAGTGTTGGACATGCCGGAGAGCACTGCCAGGATGCCGTCCAGGGAGGCCGCGAAGCGGATGGCCCAGGAGGCGAAGGAGGCCTTGGGGTCGGCCTGGGTGAACAGCCGCTTTACCTCCGATGGGGGATCGGCCAGTTTTCCGCCCTTCACCGGCTCCATGATCACGATCTCCTTGCCGAAGGAGCGGGCGACCTCATAGACCTCCCGGGACCGGACGTGGGGGTTTTCCCAGTCGGCGTAGTTGATCTGGAGCTGCACGAATTCCGCCTCCGGATGATCGGTCAGGATCTCCTTCAGCAGCTCCGGCCCGTCGTGGAAGGAGAAGCCGATGTGCTTGATGCGCCCCTTCGCCTTTTCCTCCTGCACAAAATCCCACAGGTGGAATTTCTCATATTTTTTATAGTTGTTCCCCATCAGCGCGTGGAGCAGATAATAGTCGATGTAGCCCGCGCCGGTCCGCTCCAGACTGGTGTCCAGCTCCTTTTTGGCCGCCGCCTCCGTGGGAACCATGGGGGCGAACAGCTTGGTGGCCATGGTGTAGCTCTCCCGGGGATGGCGCTCCACCAGCGCCTTCCGAATGGCGGCCTCCGATCCGGGGTAGACAAAAGCCGTATCAAAGTAAGTGAACCCGGCGTCCAGGAAGGTGTCCACCATCCGGCTCACCTGGGGGATGTCGATGCCCAGCCTCTTGCGGGGCAGCCGCATCAGTCCGAAACCCAGCTTTCCGTTCATTTTATCGCCCTCTTTCCAGCATTCTTCTCCCATTATATCAGACATTCTCCCCCTGTAAAGCCGAAGAGAGAACAGGTAAATATTTTTCAGAAAAAGCAAAAAAGGTCTTGACAAAACGGACCCCGTTTCGTATACTAAACAAGCTTTCAGCAAGGCCGAGTAGTTCAGTCGGTTAGAACGCTAGCCTGTCACGCTAGAGGTCGAGGGTTCAAGTCCCTTCTCGGTCGCCACATGCCCCCATTAGGGGGCATGACTTTGCTGTTATAGCTCAGTCGGTAGAGCGCATCCTTGGTAAGGATGAGGTCCCCAGTTCGAATCTGGGTAACAGCTCCATTATTTGAGCCGCGGATCACGTCGATCCGCGGCTCTTTTGGCGTTTATGGGGCAAACAGGCAAGGAAAAGCTCGGGATCAATGGCTGAAAGCACTTACGTATATGATAAAGTTATGATAAAATTCTGATAGTATAAGAAAGGGGGGATGGATATGCTGAACATTCGCCCGGTGTCCGATCTGCGTAACAAATTCCCGGAGATCGAGGATACCGTACTGAAAAGCGGGCAGCCCGTTTTTTTGACCAAGAACGGTTACGGTTCCATGGTGCTTTTGAGTCTTGAACAGTATTCGGCTCTGACGGACGGCATCGAACTGGCCCTGGACGAGGCGGATCGCGCCGCTGCCATGGACGACGTAAGATATACCTCCGACGAAGTTTTTGACCGCGTGAGGAAGAGCATCCATGGACGAAAAGCATTATGAGCTGAGGATCCTGCCGCTCTTTGAGGAAAAACTGCAGGAGATCGTGGACTATATCGCCTATCGGCTGCGCAATCCCATCGCGGCGGAGGCTTTTCTGGATGCTGTGAAAGAGTCTATCCATGAACGGATGAAAGCGCCCGAAGCCTTTGTACCCTACCGCTCTAAGAAGGGCCGCGAGCATATTTACTACGCGATCCCGGTCAAAAACTATTTCGTTTTTTGCGTTGTGATCGGAAATGTGATGGAGGTCCGCACGCTGGTGTATGCGCGGCGCGATCTGCCGAGAATTGTATGAACATGTGTAACTATTTACCGAATTCCCCGAAACTGAAAAAAGATGAATTTTGGAAATGGAAATGAAGTAATGAACCGAAAGCAATTCGGATTACCTGTTTCATGTGGGCGACACCACGGAAAACCTTATGCGGATCTATTTCCCCCACGACAATGCGGAGAAGCGGATTGGCATTGGCTCCCCTGCCGGATCATCTGCGGGCGGTGAAGGTACAGTAGGCAAACAATATTTCAGCTGTTTATATTCTTCGGATAGAGAGATAAAGGAGACTGTAGATGAAAAAAGGGAAAAATATCTTAATGGTATGCGCTTTGCTTGCACTTGTTGTTGTGGTATATTATTTTGCTAACGGGCCGCTAAATGAATATGTCACAAATTATGTTGCAAATGAAGTGACGAACTCTTCCGAAAGTAAAATCTTTGTCAGCGACGAGTATCGGCAGTTCGAAAAGTACCAAACAGAAGGAATCTTAGCAGAAAATGGGATGTACCCGACGCCTGCTCCAATCGAAACAAGAGAGGCGTCTATAAAGAGTCATGCCATTCAAATCACTTTTGCAAAGAATTCTTTTCTTAATTGTGTTTATTATACTGATGAAGAAACCAAAGCTCCTATCGTGTCAAATCAAGTATTATTATCGCCTGGGGAAAGCATATTTGTTGCAAGCATAGAAGTCAATAATCAGATTAGCAATCTGTATGACTTTTCCATGTTTAGAATTTGGTCTTACGATCAAGACGGAAATAAAAGTAATAAACCGTACAGAGAGATTACTACCAGGACGGGGCTGCTATTAACTGTTCCGGAAAATTTTACGGGCACTGGGTTTGCGATCGAGCCGCTTGGCTTTTATACGACCCGCCAGATCAGCGCGCGAGCTTTTTATCGAGACAACGGACGAGAGATACCTCTCCCTGGAGGCATTTGGAAAGTAAACAATGAGTCGTTCTCCGGAAGTACGAAAATAAGCCCGGTTGATTCATATACGATTGTTTATGATTACAGCGCATACGATGACGATTATTACTTTGTTTCTTCTACTCCGGAATGTTGGTACTCTAAAGAAAGTGACCACACCGTAATTTTCAGAGAAGTCTCCTCGAATGAGCAGGAAACCGAGTTCTCCGTTGAAATGCACCCATATATTACAATGAAAGTAACAAATTCCTGTCTTAGTGTAACCGCTAACTGGTGGTTAATCGGAGATAAGGGCGCGGGTATTATTAAATCTATTATCATTAACGGGGATGAATATAATCAAGGCTCCCATGGTCAAAAGTCATTCGACGTTGATAAGAAGCTCAAAACCGGGGACTCAATCACAATAAGAGTTGGGAATGAGTACAAGATAACCGGAACAGGAGTAAACGTAGGGACGGCAATACCGTTGGGAAGCAATGCTGAACACGGATATGAGTATACCTTTTATGTACCCGATACAAATAAAGGAATTAGCATTGAGATCACAGAACGAAATAGTAATGCAGAGGGCATATTCCAGGGATACAATCTTGCGAACGCTGATATTACAATAACCCGTGCCAATGGAGTAGTTTTAAAAGCAGGTGAAGAACTGCCCGGCGACGATGATAAAGTCACCATTCGTATTACTCCGCACGCCGGATATTACATTAACGGTTACACAGAGGATGATTTCAGCTTTGTAAAGAAGAACATCAAATTTTCAAGACTTGAACAGGATATTGGCTCCATATTGAATGAGCATAAAGCAATCCATTTCTTGAGCTTAACGCTTGTTTTCTCTGATGAAGCGGGAACCTATACATATAAGCTGGACGGAAAGCAAGTAACCGAAGCAGAACTGCATGATGTTCGAATTGGTCAGACCCTTAAAGTGGAGTTTACTGCAAACAGCGGCTACAACATCACGCATAGTTGGTTTGGTGCGGAAGCCGTTGCTTGGGCCAGAACTGGACTCGGCGGGAATGACACTATTTCCGAAAGTGTAGATATTACTGCCGATATGGACGGGATGACCGTTAATAGAGAAACATTTGGAATTGTCGTAGAGCGAGAGGGGTGATAAAGAATGAGCATAAAAACCGACGAGCAAAAAATCGTGGAAGATCTGAGCGGTATCGCTGCAGACACAGTACATGAAGTACGAAAGAATAAGATCCTTATCCCGCTTTTTCTTGGCGCATTGTGCATCGCCGCTGCGATCTTCTTTGTCACCTCCATTCTTCCATTGGCTAAAGACGCCGAGAGCCTGGGAAGAGCCGCAGGAGAAACAAACGGCCGAATCGCCGGCCTCGCTGTCGGCTCCGTAGAGGGAGCTACGCAAGGCGTCGTCGAAGGATACGAGGAAGGAAAAGAAGAAGGATTAAGCGCAAAAGATACGGTTGTCGAGATAGCTAATACCATCGAATCAAATGTAAATGGTATGGGACGCCTCGAAGTGTTGGTTGCAAATGTAGATTTGACCACATATCACGAGGTCGGCAAAAAGTATGGAGCCCTTTATCTGACCCGCGGTAGTGCCGTTTTCACGATTGATCTTAACAATGTAACTGTGACATATAAAGAGGGGCTTATCTCTATTGTCCTTCCTATGCCGGAAGTTGAAATCAAAATTGATCCAACGGAAACAGAGCTGCTTGCCAAGTGGCAAAGAAAACACTTTAACGGATTAGACAGCGAGGGCTTTCAAGCCTACCTTAACACATTCCGCAACTTTAGAAGTACCTCTGCGGAAGAAGTCGCAAACTATCCCGCGCTATTGGACCTTGCTTCACAGTCTGCTATAAAACAGGTTCAGGAAATAGCAAAAGCTGCGCGGGGCAATACTGACATTATTGTTACTGTCAGTATTCAGTCGAATTAAAGGAGGGTGTGCATAATGAGCAATCGTAGAGCCACATCCTCCAAAAAGAGCGGAGGATGGATTGCGCTATCAATTATTTTTGCGCTAATTCTAATCGGCATCGCAGGGTACAGCTATTACTTTATCCGGCACAGCATTTCTAACGGTGTATCGACAGCAAAGGATTCGTTCCTTTCTGCCTATGCGGACACAAGAGAGGAAACATACGCTCAATACCATGATTTGGCCTTTGAAGTATCAGAAGCCGAACACCATGTTAGCAACGATGTGACGATCTCAATCAGTGCCATCAAAGAAAAATCTATTCTTGAAATTCTGCGAGTTAGTGATGTGGTGTATATCATTGATGATGGAACGGAAACGGAATCGGGAACTACCTCTTGGCTCAAAGTATCCGGTACGGGTGTATTTACCGTTAATCTGACGGCTGCCGAGTATGTGATCGACAATGAGAGACACTATGTTCTTGTTCGAGTGCCGAAACCTGTTCTTGATTCAAGCAATATCAGCATCGAAAACTTTGAAACGCTTTACTTCTCGGAAAATGTATGGAGAAACGATAATTCGGTGAGGTCTGGAGAGATACTTGCCAGGAATCAACTCAGCGAGGCAAAACAAAAAATACAAGAAGATTTTGAGGCTAACGAGCAATATACAAGGCTCGCTGAAGCATCGGCTGATACAATACTCGCTACTCTTATTAAAGGCATTAATCCCGATATTCCTTATCTTGTTGTGAATGTTGAGTACTATTGAATTTGCAGGTGTTTTTGTAGATGAGTATTTGAAGGTGTTCCGGTCGATTTTTGTTGACCGGAAGCCGAAAACGCAAACCGCGCCTACCCCTCCGCGGGTTGGATATAATCCCGCCTCGCCCCGGTCTCCCTCGCAAAAATTACACCCCCTATAGTAGAGCGCCGCTCGGTTACCCCGGGCGGCGTTTAACTATAGAAAGGGTGAGCGTCATGGAAATCGAGAATAAGGAAGAGGAGATCGAAGAAAAGGGAAAAGAGAGCCTGTCGCGGAGGCTCAGGAACGCCACACCGGAGGAGCTGCCGGACTTGCTCCGGGAGTACCACTCGGAGATGATCACCAGCCCCCACCCCTTTGCGGACTACATGCGGAACAAATGCAAGGAAAAAGGCATCCTGCAGCAAAACGTCTTTCTCGCCGCCGACCTTTCCGAAAACTACGGCTACAAGCTGATCGCAGAGGAAAAGCGTACTCGTCAGCGGGATGTGATCCTGCGCTTGTGTCTGGCCGCACATTTCAGCGAATGGGAGACGGGGAAAGCCCTGATCCTCTACGGCATGGCGCCGCTGTATCCCTGTTTTCCCCGGGACGCGGTGCTGGTGGCGGCGATCAACAACGGCGTGTACGATCTGCAGGAGATCAACCGGCTGCTGGAGCGCTTCAGCCAGACGCCGCTAGTGAAAGACTACGAATAAAGGACCCCGTTTCCACCGCTTCGGTAGGAACGGGCCCCGCGCCGATCTGCTATAATGAAAAACAATGAAAAATCAAAGGAGGAGATCGACCATTTACATAGGCGCTGTGTATATTTCGTAATTATATACTTTGGAGGTATAAAAATGGTAGTTGATGAATTCCACAAGCTTTTTCCGGATGCCGGAGAGCCGAAACTCCCGATCAGCATCGCCCATAAGCTGCTTAACAAATTTGATGGCGATACGGTTTTTAAAATCGTCTGTGATTTTCAGGAAGATAAGATCACACTGGATGCGATCAAGGAACGCTGCCATATCGACTGACCATCCCAATCATCCCGGAAGTCTTTTTCCGATGGTTTCTTGCGGAGCGCCCACATGATTTTTCTTACTGTGAATACCGGATACAGGTCATGCTGGTCCGGTATTTTTGCATTCTTTTCAAAGAAATACTCCTTCAAGAAAATATCACCGGCAAGCCATGGATCAAGCCGCTGAGGCGCGTCGGCCAGACGCAGCTGTTGAAAGACCACGAATAAAACCCCGTTCCCACCTCATCGGTGGGAACGGGGCCCGCGCCGATCTGTTACGATGAAAAACCACGTAAAATCAAAGGAGGAGATCGACTATGGCATATTGTAAAGTTTGCGGCGCGGTTCTGCCGGAGGGCAGCAAATACTGCTCCGAGTGCGGCGCGCCGACAGAGAATGCGCCCGTCCGCAGCGTCCCGACCGCTTCGTTTCCATTTCCGGCGGCACAGCCGGTCAAAAGGAGAAAGCCCATCTATAAGCGGTGGTGGTTCTGGCTGCTGGCGGTGATCGTCGCGGCAAATGTCCTCGGGCACGGTGATACCCCCACAGTCTCCCAGACCACGACCCGTTCCGTACCAAGCGCGTCCGCGCCAGCGCCCCAGACTCCGAAAGCCACACTGAAACCGGCTCCCACGCCATCACCTACACCCCGGCCAACCGCCACCCCGACGCCGACCGCCCCCGCCGTTGATGAGACGGTGATCCGCCCGGAGGTCAAGGCGTTCCTGGACTCCTACGAGGCCTTTGCGGATGAGTATGTGTCCTTTATGCAGAGCTATCAGAATGCCGACGTGTACGGTATGCTGGACATGATGGGCAATTATTACGACCTGCTTGATAGACTGCTGGAATTTGAGGAGCAGCTTGACGCTATGGACGAGGATGAGCTGACCACAGCGGAACTCAGCTATTATTTGGAGGTCACCGCCCGCGCCAGCCAGAAGATGCTGAACGTGATCGGCTGAAAGAATCCCTCGGTACCTGAAAAAGATCAAGACCCGGAGTCATCGGCGCGTACACAAATGATCCCGGGTCAGCGTTCTTTATTTGGGAGATAGCGCCCCCAGCGCCCCCTCCGATTGACTTCTGAGGGGCGCTGCATTATACTTTTTCCGGTGAATGAATCATGCTGACGATAGAAGAATACCGGAGTATTGTTAAGGAATTGCTGGACGAATTTCCGGAGGAGTTTTTCCAAAAGCTCTCCGGCGGCGTCGTCGTGTCCGAGGCCAGGGAGATCCCGGACTATGCCCGGGGAAACGATCTCTATACCATGGGACAGTATCGGATCTCTTCCGGGATCCGGCAGATCGTTCTATACAAGGGCTCCTTTGACCGAATACATCCGCAGGCGGATGCAGCGGAGGCAAAGACCATTCTCCGCGGCATCCTCCGCCATGAGTTCCGGCACCATCTGGAATCCCTGGGCGGCATACACAACTCCTCCTCTCTGGAGGCGAAGGACGAACGGGAGAAGGAGGCGTACCTGCTTCGCGCTGACCGGGCCGGCCGCAAAACGGGGACGTCGTGACCCCCTCGGAAAGAGACAAACCACGGATCGAAAGGGAGGTAAAAGCGCATGACCCTTTTTCGTAAAAAAACCCCGCCGCCCATCCCCTATAACCGGGCGGCGCAGGAGCCCGCGGTGCGCTCCAGCATCTGCACCGGCGAGATGACCCTGGGCTTCCTGGACCGGCAGACCGGCCGCTTCCACGAGTACGAGCTGGCGCGCAGCCAGAGCGATGTGGAGGCATTCTGCCGGCGGGTCGGCGTGGAGCCGAAAGACATAAAGCGCATTTACTGAGCCGGGGAGGGGAAAACGGTGACGATCCTGTGTATCGGGGATTCCAACACCTACGGCTACGACCCGCGTTCTTTTCTGGGCTCCCGATACCCTGCCGACGTCCGGTGGACAGAGCGCCTGCCCGGCGTGACGGTGCTCAACGGCGGGGTGAACGGCATGCGGATCCCCCCAGCCGATGCCGCCGGTATCGCCGCGATCCGGGAGAAAGCACCGACGCTGATCGCCGTTATGCTCGGCACCAACGACCTGCTGGAGGGGACCGGGGCCGGAAAAACCGCGGAGCGGATGGAGGAGTATCTCTCCGCGCTCCGGGAGGCGGGGCCGGAGATCCTGCTCATCGCGCCGCCGCCTCTGCAGCGGGGAGAGTGGGTACAAAACGAAGAGCTGATCACCCGGTCGAAGAAGCTGGCCTCTCTCTACCGGGAGATCGCGGAGCGCAGCGGTCTGGCCTTTGCCGACGCGGGACAGTGGGGCGTGGAGCTGTGCTTTGACGGCGTGCATTTTTCGCCCCGGGGCCACGCGGCTTTCGCCGCGGGGCTGGCGGAAGCGCTGGGACGGCATCTTCGGGAAACAGGAGAAGAAAATGGACTACATTCATGAGCTGCGCCGGGAGATCGGGCCCCGGAAGATCATTCTCAACTGCGCAGGGGCGCTGATCCTCCGGGACGGCAAGATCCTGCTCCAGCGCCGGGCGGACAACGGGCGCTGGGGGCTGATCGGTGGCCTTCTGGAGATGAACGAGACCTACGAGCAGGCCGCGCTTCGGGAGATCCGGGAGGAGACCGGGCTGGAAGTGGAGCTGCAAGACTTCCTGGGCATCTTCCATAACCATCATATGGTCTGGAGCAACGGGGACGCGGCCCATGTGATCGCGGCCTACTTCACCGCCGGGATCGTCCGTGGGGAGCCGCGGATCGACGAGGAATCCTTCGAGCTGCGATTTTTCAGCCGGGAGGAGATCCCGGAGCTGTTCGCGGAGGATCACAGGGCTGCACTGGATGCGTATTTCAGCGGGCTGCGCTATCCCTTGCTGCGGGAAAACCGGGCCCGCCCGGATCCCATCCCCGGATAACCGAAACAAGAAGAGCCGCGGATCACGACGATCCGCGGCTCTTTTTGTTTTTATGATGCCTCCCGCTCAGCCGAGCACCTCCACCAGCTCAATGGTGAAATTCAGCTCCTTGCCGGCCATCTCGTGATTGGCGTCAAAGGTGATCGTTTTCTCATCCTTGGCCGCCACACTGGCCTGGAAGGGCTGGCCATAAGCGTTTTGCAGGTAGACCCGCTCCCCGACGTCCAACTCTTCCGCCCCGGGGAGAAGGGCGATCTCCATGGTAAAGATCGCCGCCGGATCCGGCTCGCCGTAGGCCTGGGCGGGCAGCAGATGCACCTGGACGGTCTGTCCCACGTCCATATCCGCCACCGCGGCGTCAAAGCCGGGGATCATCTGTCCCGCCCCGCAGATAAACTCCAGCGGCTCGCCCCGGTCATAGGAGGAGTCGAACTGTGTGCCGTCGTTAAAGGTCCCGCGGTAATGGGCGCGGACGGTCTTGCCCACGTTTTTGCCCTGCATGGCCGGACCGGCGTGGCATCCGCCGCAGCCGCTCTCCCGTCCATGGCAGGAATGGCCTTCCTCGTGATCGTGGCAGGAGTGCTCGCCGCCGTGGTGATGGTCGCAGTTGGCGCCGGTGTTGATCAGCTCGCCCCGCAGATAGGCCTCCACCGCCTCATCGGCGCTGCCGGAAGCCCCGGCGCAGAGCTCGATCCCCTGTTCCGCCAGGGCCGCCTGGGCGCCGCCGCCGATGCCCCCGCAGATCAAAACGTCGATCTTCTCCCCGGCCAGGAGCCCGGCCAGCGCGCCGTGGCCGCTGCCGTTGGAACCGATGAGCCGGGAGGAGACGACCTTTCCGTCCTCTACCTCATACACCTTGAACTGCTCCGTGTGTCCGAAGTGCTGAAACACCTCGCCGTCCTGATACGTTACCGCGATCTTCATGAATACGAATTCTCCTTTTTTGCTTGTTCGTGTTTATCTTACCCCATGCGGGTATCGTTTGTCCAGTGCCGGGGAAAAGACCCTGCCCCTGCGTTCACGCCAGCCCTGGCCGGCAGGGGCGGCCGATGGACCGGCGGTAGGCAAAATACAGTTCCTCCGTGGCAAGGGCCATCTTGGTCACGGAGAAATCGTTCCCGTGGGGATAGATGTACCAGGTGTCCTCCAGCGTGTTCAGATCCACGCAGTCCCCGTACTTGCCCAGGTACTCATACTCGATGTGGCAGGAGTAGAGACTGGGGACAGATTTGCGCATCTCAAAGGGCTGTCCTTCCCCGTCCGTCCCGGAGACACGGAAGCCGCTCATGTCATGGACCATGGTGCCGCTGCCCAGACGGATAAAGCCCCGGGCGTTGGGCAGAGAATCCACATGGACGGCCAGTTCCCCGCTGGAGTAGCTGCCGGCCTCCACATGAGCGCGCACGTTGGAGCGCTCCCACTCATACCAGTCGGGGATGTGGGAGAACTCCGTATCGCCCTCGAGGGCCTGCAGTTGGCCATACTCGCTCATGTGCCAGCGCTTGCCGCAGCTCTGGCAGAAAAGCTCCTCGCCCTCCGAGGCCATGCGAAACTCCGTGCCGCAGTGGGGGCACTGATAGAGGACCTTGTGCAGACCCTCCGCCCGCTTTTTGTAGGGCGTGGGGATGCCCCGCTCCTTCTGCCAGGCGAAGTCGTCATACTGAAACTGTGCCAGGATCGCGTCGTTCACCTCGTCGACCGTGGCTTTTTCCAGTTCCTCCGCCGTGAAGATCCGGGTCAGCTCCGCCTCGGTGGGCCGGACGCCCCGGGAATGGAGATTCCAGAAGGGGGAGTTCACATGGTGCCCGTGGCAGATCAGCGTGACCACCGGCACCCCCAGCAGCTTGCACAGCTTGCCCAGAGAAGCGGGCAGGACCGCCGTGGTGCCGCACAGGGAGTAGCGGGCCTCGGGGTAGATCATGGCGATGTCGCCGTTTTGTATGACCCGGCGCAGCTGCCGGATCAGCTGGGTGTCGTTGGTGAACTTGCGCTTGCAGATGCAGCCCACCTGCCGCAGCAGCTCCTCCCGCCCGATGAACCCGTCGATGGCGACCACATAGTTGGCCCGGTGCGGGAAGGTGGCGATGGTGGCCACCTTGAAGTCCAGAAAAGCGTTGTGGTTGCAAAGCAGCACATAGGGGGGACGAAGACCCTCGGTGCGGATCTTCTGTATCCGCGTCCCGTGGGCCAGGACCTCCGGCGCGCTGAGCATCCAGGTCAGAGGGCGCAGAAACCAACGGGTGCGCACCGGCGGCCGCTTCATGTCAAATCGGGGAAAGTCCTGCTCCATGGGGCCTCCTCCTTTGCAGCGGGTCCGAGTTCCGGGCCCGGTTCTCTCGCTGCGATCATAACACACATGGCCAAAATAGGAAAGAGCCCGACGGCGCAAAAATGCCCGGCCCGGACGAAGCGCCCGGACCGCAGAGACTTGCGCAAAGGGGGCGGATATTGTATAATACCATCAGAATAATGCCCAAGGAGGGGTGTGGGATGGAGGAAAAAACGCTCTCCGGTCTTCTGGAAGAGGACAAAGAGATGCTTTTGGAAAATATTTCCAGAGATAGAACGCCGGAGGCCGCCCAGGCGACGGTGGAAAAGGAGCTGGACCGCATCCTGTACCGTTACAGCGAGGAGGCCGACGGCGAGGAGGAGACGATCCTGGTCCAGGCGATCCTCCAGACCGCCCGGAACACCCTGCCCCTGCTTGGCGCGGTGGGAGAGGTCCGGGAGTGGCAGCTCAGCGCAAAGAGCGGGGAGAAAAAGCGGGGCATCCGGCCTCTGGGACTGATCCTGTCTCTGGCGGGACTGGCGCTGGTATTGGGCGCCTTTCTGGTGCTTTTGAAAAACAGCTCCGCGGCCCTGACCCTGGGGGCCCTGCTGCCGACGGTGCTGGGCGCGGCTCTTCTCGCGGCGGGCGGCGCGCTGTTTCGGCGGAAAAAAGGGGAAAGCCGCGGCCCGGAGGCGGAGAAAAAACAGGAATTCCTGGTGGATGCCGCCCAGATCTACCGCACGCTCCGGGGCACGCTGCTGATAGCGGACCGGAGAGTGAAGGAACTGCGGGAGGATCGGAAGATCGCCGAGACCCAGCGTGCTGCCCGGGAAGGCGGGATGAACGGGGAGGAGACGGAGCTGTTTGCCTCTCTGCTGGAGGCCGCCTACGCCCGCCGGGGGAGCGACGACGACGCGGAGGAGATCATCGGCAGCATCCGCTACTTCCTGCATCAGAGGAATGTGGAGACCGTAGACTATACGAAGGAAAAGGAGAGCTGGTTCGAGCTGCTGCCCGCCCGGCGCTCCGCCACCGTGCGCCCGGCCCTGCTGTATGACGGACGTCTGATCAAGAAGGGCCTGGCCTCCGACCCGGAGGGATAAAGATGGAGAGATATTACGGTTTTGACCTGGGCGACGCGGAGAGCGCCATCGCCCGTCTGGCAAAAAAGGACAGCAGCCAGCCCCAGATGATCCCGGTGAAGGACGCCCAGAGCTTTATCACCGCCTATGCCCGGACCGTGGGCGGAGAGCTGCTGATCGGGGAGAGCGCCTGCTACAACACCAACACCGTGACCCGGTCCATCCGCTTCAAGAGCCGCTTCCTCACCGATCCGGAGAGCGAAAAGGACGTGAAGAGCTTTGCCGCCGGGGTGCTGGGAGAGCTGTACCAGAGCGGAGAGCTGGTGAAAGGGGAGGACTGCTGCTTTTACATCGGCTGCCCCGCCGGCTGGGGAAAGGCGGACCGGGAGCGCTACCGCCGTATTTTTGAGGATACGGGCTATCCGCCGGCGCGGATCATCTCCGAGTCCCGGGCGGCGCTGATCAGCGCCTGCCAGTCCCGGCATCTGCAGGTGGGCTACGACATCCTCTCCAAGCCCGTCCTGGTGGTGGATATCGGCTCATCCACCACGGACTTTGCCTACATCATGGGCGGACGGGAGGTCTCGCTCCAGACCGCCGGGGAAGTGGCCCTGGGGGGCGGCATCCTGGACGAGCTGCTGCTGGAGCGGGCCGTGCGCCAGAGCAGCCAGGAAAAGCAGATCCGCCGCATCTTTGAGGCCAGCCCCGCCTGGAAGAGCTACTGCGATTTTGCCGCCCGGAGGCTGAAGGAGAAGTATTTTTCCGATGAGGAGTACTGGCAGACCAACGAGTGCTGCAAGACCGTGCGCATCCTCTACGACGAGCCCGTCAGCCTGACGCTGCGCATGGACCCGGAGACCGCCGACGCATTGCTGCTGAAGGGGGTCCGCTCCCTGGGCGGCAAGTCCTTCCGGGAGGTGTTCTGCCAGAGCCTGCGGGGGGTCCGCTCCCACATCCAGGGGGAGCTGCCGGAGCTGCTGTTCCTGACCGGCGGCGTGTCCAAGCTCCGGGACATCCGGGACTGGTGCGCGGACGTGTTCCCGGAGGCGGTGGTGGTCACCAGCGCCGAGCCGGAGTTCTCCGTGGCCCGGGGCTTAGCCTGGAGCGGGCGGATCGACGCCGAGCTGCGGGAGTTCCGGCGGGAGGTGGCGGACCTGACCGAATCCAGCATCGTGGAGAAGATCGTGGGGAGCCACATCCAGGATCTGTACCGCCGGACCGTGGACGCCGTGGTGGAGCCTCTGCTGCGGGAGGTGGCTCTGCCAGTGGTGGACCGCTGGCGTTCCGGGGAGATCAAAAAGCTCTCGGACATCAACCCGGTCATGCGCAGCGAGGTGGAGGCCTGGCTCCGCTCGGATCGGGCCCAGGAGTTACTGGCCCGGCCCATCGCCGAGTGGCTCAAGCCCGTGGCCTATGACGTGGAGGAGCACACCATGCCCATCTGCGTGAGCCACAACGTCCCCTACAAGAGCATGAGCCTGACCTCCTATCTGTCCCTCTCGGATATCGACATCCAGATCGACGCTGGCCGGGTCTTTGCCGTGGAGGAGATCACCTGGCTGATCAACGCCATCATCTCCATCCTGGTGGGGCTGGTGTGCGGCGGGAGCGGCATCGCCCTGATCTCCGGGGGCATCTCCGGCATCGTGGTAGGAACCACCGTCTCGCTGTTGCTGCTGCTCCTGGGTAAAAACCGGATGCAGAAGGCCCTGATGGGCACCAATCTCCCCCAGCCCCTGCGAAAGCTGGTGCCTATCTCCCGCCTGGAGGACCGGGTGGAAAAGCTCTCGGCCCAGGTGAAGGCCAGCTTTTACGAGAATCTGGAAAAAGAGAAAAACGAGGAGATCACCGCCCGCCTGGTCCGGGAGATCTCCGACCAGATCGACCGGTTTCTGACCAAAATGGCGGAGATCGTGGAGATCCCCCTGGGATAAGAAATAGCAGCGGGACGGGCCTTCTTGACAAAAATGAGTCAAAAGGACCCGCCCCTGCATCATGGGGAGCCGCATTTCCGCGGTAGTTTTATTCATGCTTTCTTTGCGGCGCATGACAAATGCTCCGTCTCCGAGTCTTATTATTCAGCTCATACAAAAAGCTGAATGGCTGGCAATGGGATTAGATAAACAAAGTATTTTGATAAATAGAAAGGTTAGGCCAATGGATAATGTAGATAAGTATTCCGTATCGCAGTACTCTGTTAAATCTCTTCTTGGTTATATTGATGCCGGAGAAATCGCAATACCGGAGATCCAGCGTCCGTTTGTATGGAACGGAAAACAGGTTAGAGATCTGATCGACTCTCTCTATAATGGCTATCCTACGGGGTATCTAATCATTTGGCAGAACCCTGATGTCAAGCTGAAGAATGGGAAGTCTGCAGTAGGTAAGAAGATCCTCATTGACGGCCAGCAGCGCGTTACAGCTATCATGACGGCCATAGCCGGTGCGAAGATCTTGACTGAGGATTATACCGAAAAATGTATTAGGATTGCATTCAACCCGCTGGCACAGCCGGGAGAGGATCGCTTTGCGGTTACTACTCCGGCACATGAGAAGAGTTCATTCTGGATCCCTGACATTTCGGAAGTGTTTAAGCCTGGGTTCCAGAGCTGGACATTCATGCCGAAATATATGGCGGCGAACCCTGAGGCTGATCCAAATGTAGTCGGCGCAGCTCTTCAGAGGTTAACTTCTATTACTGCCTGCCAAATCGGAACCATCGTCCTTGACCCCTCTCTCGATATCTCTGAAGTTACCGAGATTTTCGTTCGGATTAACTCCCAGGGAAAGCGTCTGAACGAGTCTGACTTTGCTATGTCAAAAATCGCGGCGGATGAAGAGCATGGTGGAAATACGCTCAGAAAAGCGATTGATTACTTTTGCCATTTGGCTGTTGATCCCGCCTTTTACTCCATGCTGTTAACGTCTGATACGAAGTTTATGCAATCCAAGTATGCGCCAAAGTTGGCATGGCTACAGAATGATTACGACGATATTTACGATCCTGATTACAATGATATGCTTCGCGTATCGTTCATGCACATGTTTACCAGGGGACGCCTTGGCCAGTTGGTAAGCCTGCTCTCTGGCCGCGATTTTGATACCCGCACATACACGGAAGAGATCGAGGCAGAAAGCTTTGATAAGCTTAGCGCAGGCGTAATGAACTTCATGAACGAGTACAACTTCAAGAACTATGTTCTGGCAATTCGCTCCGCCGGCTTTATTTCTCCTAAGCTACTTCGTTCAAAGATGACTTTGGACTTCTGTTACACGCTTTTCTTGATCCTTCAGCAGACGCACGAAGTACCAAAAACGGATATTAAACATTATGTTCAGAAATGGTTCGTGCTTTCCACACTGACAAGCCGCTACGTCGGGTCTCCTGAGACTCAGATGGACCACGACTTGAGAGAGATCGCGTCCAAAGGGGTTGTGCAGTTTCTGAAGGAAGCCGAGGCTGCCTATCTGTCGGATGCATTTTGGAATGTCAGACTGGTTCAGTCCCTTGAAACCTCAGCTATCTCAAGCCCGTATTACAACACGTATATTGCGGCGCAGAATTTCCTGGGAGACAGATCGCTGCTCTCCAACAGTTCCAAGGTCTATGACTTGGTAGCGGTTACGGGAGATGTTCACCATATCTTCCCGAAAAAGTATCTTCAGGAGAACGGGTATAACGACAAGAACTTCTACAACCAGGTGGCCAACTATGCATACCTGGATACGGGCGTAAACATCTCTGTAGGCAAAAAAGAACCGAAAGCATACTTTTCTGAAGCACTTGCTGGCTGCCACGGAACCCAGACGGTTGGAACGATTACGGATGAAACAGCTTTTTGGGCGAACTTGGACGCGAACTGTATACCTCATGAAGTTGTGAATATGACTTATGAAGATTATGCTGACTTCCTTAGACAGCGACGGATTATGATGGCGCAGAAGATCCGTAAGTATTACGAAACTCTGTAAGAACCATACAAACAGATTTGAAAAGCAAGAAAGGACAGCTGGTCGATACTTATAAGGATCAAAAAAAGTCTAAACCGGAAGATGTAGAATCCTCAAATAGAAAGCAAAGCTCTGCTACTCAAAATGAAATGGCGGAGCTTTTCTTTCAACTTTAGATTGTTTTTTAATTGTCTCTGAATCAAAGTACACTTCCCAATCTGAAAAATGGCAAAAAACGAAATAGACAAGGGCACATCCCTGGCCAAGAGTAGTTAATCAAAGAAGCCGACTTCCTGGGTTATATTAAATCAACGCCAGAAGAAAAAAGCGCGAGGGTCTACCTCGCGCCTTTAAATTATGCGTTGATCCGCCTTTTCTGTCGAAAGGGCGATCAAATCACCCGTTTGGATTCCCATTTTCCGCTCCGCCAGCGGGGGATATACAGCGCGGCCCGGAAGGCCCAGTCCAGACCCATGGCCGCCCAGGTCCCCGGCGCCCCCAGCGCGGTACAGCGCGTCAAAAGCCAGGCGCCGCCCACCCGGAACAGCCACATGGAGACGATGGACACGGTCATGGCGTAATTCACGTCCCCGGCGGCCCGGAGGGCGGTGGGCTGCAGAAAGGCGGGGACCCAGAACAGCACCGTGCCCGCCGCGTGCCAGAGGACCATGGCGCGGGCGATGGCCGCGGCCTCCGGAGAGATGCCGGTGAACAGACGCAAGGTCCAGGGGAGGAACAGGACCATCACCCCTGCCCAGACCGTCAGCACCGCGTAGGACAGCGCCGTCAGCAGTTTGTGGTAGTACCGGGCCTGATCGAAGTCGCTCTTGCCCACGCAGCGGGAGATCACGGTCATGGCGCTGTTGTTCAGCCCCCAGCCGGGGACGGAGATGATGTTGGTCAGGATCACCGCCACAGCGTTTGCGGCGATGGCCGCCGTGCCGAAGCCGGTGATGATCCGCACCACGATCAGCTTGCCCAGCTGGAAAATGCCGTTTTCCACCCCGTTGGGCACGCCGACCTTCAAAATTTTCCGGATCAGAGGTCCGTCCGCCAGGGGCTGCAGGGAGCGGGGGAGATGGATTAGCTTGTTTTCATCGGTCAGAAAATGCATGGCCAGGATGGCGGCGACCCAGCGGGACGCCAGGGTGGGGATCGCTACGCCCGCCGTGCCCATGCCGAAGCCGTAGATCAGCACTGCGTTTCCTACCACGTTGATGGTGTTCATCACCAGGGAGACGCGCAGCGTGGTCCTGGAGTCCCCCATGGCCCGGAAGATGGCCATGCCGGATTCAAAGATGGCCATGGCGGGCAGAGAGAACACGGTGATGGTGATGTAAATGCCGGCCTCGCGCAGCACCTCGGGGGTGATGCTGCCGAAAAAGCCCCGAAGGATGGGAAAGCGCGCGGCAAACAGCAGCAGCATGATCAACACGGACACACTGCCCGAGAGCCATACCAGCTGCCGGGCGCAGCGGTCGGCCTGCTCCCGCTCGCCGCTGCCCAGATATTGCCCGGCCACCACGGCCCCGCCGGTGCCGAAGGCCATGAAGACGAAGACCACCAGCTGCATCACGTTGTCCACGATGGACACGCCGGAGACCGCCGCGTCGCCCACGCTGGAGACCATGATGGTGTCCAGCATACCCACCAGCAGGGAGAGGGCAAAGCTCAATATGAAGGGACCCGTCATCCGAAGGATCTCCCGCTCGGTGAAAATGGGCTCCGCCGCCGGGTTGCGGAGAAGAGTTTTCAAGGACATGCGCCGACCTCCCGCTGTCAGGAATGAAAGAAACTATAGCACCGCCGCCGGGAATTGTCCACAGCCATCAGGAAAAATCAAAAAAAGAGACAAGTTTTTCTTGACTTTGTCCACCCCATTTGGTATAGTAAGCAAGCTGAATTGAATATAGCTGTTCAGTTTGACCGATACGGAGAAGTCGCGTAGTTGGTCGAGCGCGCACGATTGGAAATCGTGTAACACCCATAAGGTGTTCGAGGGTTCGAATCCCTCCTTCTCCGCCAAATAACAAAGCCTGCCCTTACGGCAGGCTTTGTTATTTGATAGAACCCCGTAGGGATTCGAACCCGAGCGGGAGTGAATGGGCTGCCGGGGGCAGCCCAGAGCCGCGAGGCGGCCTGCCCCGCAGGGCAGGTCGAATCCCGCATTTTCCGCCCCAAAACAGTATAACCTTATATCCCGATCCGGAGATCATCACAGGCGTGATCGATTCGGTAAGCCGTTGATTGGGATCTGCCGGACGGAGAGCCGCAGATTTTGCAGATCGGCAGTTTCTGCCGGAATGTCATGTCCCTGCTGCCCGTTTCCGGATCGCTTGCTATGGGCGGCGATGGCTGGTATAATGAAAAAAGCGCATATCCCGAGGAGTGGACGGCTATGTTCGGCAAAAGAAGCATCAAAGAGTTTACGGTATATATCTCCAGCGACGAGGATGAGTTCCGCCGGGTGGAGGCGGAGCTGATCGACCGGGGGGTGGTCTACCGGGTGTGGACCACCTCGGAGTACCCGGTGTTCGGCTGGACGGCGCTGGACCCCAGGCTTATGGCCCGGGGCGAGCGGCGGCTGCGGCGGGTTTTCCACGTGGACGTGGATGAGGACGACCGGCCGAACCTGCTGGCCGCCAACATGGCGGTGCGGGATGTGACCGGGCGGATCCGCAACGCCCGACCCACAAACGAAATAATATAGAGATTTTTCCCTCGAACTGAAAAACAGTTCGAGGGATATTTTTCCTCTTGACAAAACGCGCTCCCAAAGGCAAGGGAGCTTTCTTTATTGATTCAGCGAAGGGAGCTTGGTATAATCATCTCGACAAACCGGGATTTGCGAGGGATGAAAATGGAATTCATATGGCACGGTACGGCATCCGTAGAGATCACGGCGTCTGCAGGCCGCATCCTGTTTGATCCGTTTGTACCGCTGAAAGGCTCGAAAACAGCCGTGAAACTCGAAGAGTTCGACGGCTTCACAGACATTTTAGTGACCCATGGCCATTTTGATCATATCGTCTCCATTCCGGAGATCGTCTCGAGAAATCCCCAGACAAAGATATATTGCACAAAGACACCCCTTCAGACGCTCTCAAGGAAAGGCGTCCCGGGAAAAAATCTGAGGGAGATCGAATTCGGAAAACAATATGACGTCGGAGGTTTTTTGATTACCGCGATCCATGGGAGACATGCTGTTTTGCCGAAAGCGGATCCTGCCATCGTGTGGAAACTGCTCAGATCCGAAAACAGAGGGAACCTGCCATTTTTATTGAAAGAAAACAGACTCTGCCGGGAGAAGGATGAAACGGTCTTTTACCAGATCGAAGCGGAGGGGAAGACCGTCTCTCTTATGGGGAGCCTGAACCTCCGGGAGGATATCGTCTATCCGCAAAATGCCGATGTCCTTGTTTTGCCGTATAACGGCTGGGAGGATACCTATACCCATGCCGCCCGGGTAATAGAACGGCTGAGACCCAAAAGAGTACTGCTGGATCACTATGACGACGCCTTCCCACCCATGACGGGCCTGATCCCGGTCGACGTATCAAGGATCACGCGGGAATACCGCGGCAGGGTATCGCCGATGCAGCTGAGAAAAGCAGAAGAACTGCTGTGATCTTGAAAGGGGTAATTCCTGTGATAACAAGCGCATATGATGATCGGTCCCCGGCAAAAATCAATCCGACAATAAACGAAAATGCGCCCGCGGTGGAGGCCGTGATCTTCACGTTTTCTCATTTGATTGAAAAGTATGTGGTCGAAAACTACCCCTGTGAGAATGTCGGGGAACTGCGGCTTGCCCACGGCTCGACGCCTGTTTACTGTCTGGAATACCAAGGCAGGAAATACGGCTTTTCCAAGACCTGGGTGGGAGCGCCCGCCTGCGCGGCGTCGGTGGAGGAGATCCGGGAGATCCTCAACACCCGAAAGATCATCCATTTCGGCGGCGCGGGCTGTCTGGACAAGGACATTGCCAGAGGCAAGGTCATGGTCCCCACAGAGGCGTACAGAGACGAGGGTACATCGTATCACTACGCGCCGGCATCAGACTATATCAGGATCAGGAATTCAAACATCGTGGAAGCGTTCATGAGAAAAAGCGGCATCCCTTATGTCCCGGGCAAAACATGGACAACAGACGCTTTCTATCGGGAGACCGTCAGCAGCTTCGAAAAGCACAAGGCGGACGGATGCATCTGCGTGGAGATGGAAGGCTCTGCCGTCCAGGCGGTCTGCGACTTCAGGGGCCTTGAAGTCTACATGTTCTTTACCGGCGGCGATCTTCTGGATGCGCCGGAATGGACAAACAGAAAAGAAGAGGGGCAGATCAAGCACACGCAGCACGATTCCGGGCATTTTGAAATCGCCCTTGCGCTTGCGGAGTATACGGCCGATCTGTGACACAGGGTAGCGTCAAAACGATATGACAAAAGGAAATGTTTCCCGGGGGCTGAGAGAATGGAAAACAATAACGGGAAAACAAAATATCCGCTCCTGCTGCTCCACGGCGTCGGCTTCAGAGATCTGAAGTGGCCGCTGTACTGGGGCCGGATACCCAATGCGCTCTCCGGCGCGGGCGCGGAGCTTTTCTACGGGAATCAAGACTGCTGGGCCCGGGTGGAGGACAATGCAAAAACGATCAAAGCGCGGATCCGCCAGATCCTGGAGGAAACGGGAGCAGAGAAAATAAACATCATCGCCCACTCCAAAGGCGGTCTGGAGGCGCGCATGGCCGCCTCCTCTTTGGGGATGGGCGGGCATATAGCGAGCATCACCACCATCGGCACGCCCCACCGGGGATCGAAGACCATCGACCGGCTGCTGAAAGCGCCCGACTCCCTGTTCAACATCGCGGCCTTTGCCGTCGACAACTGGATCGGGCTGATCGGAGATACGAAGCCCGACTTCTACGCTGTCTGCAGGGATTTCTCGACTTCATACGCCCAGCGATTCAACGAAGAAAACCCGGATGTTCCGGGCGTATATTATCAAAGCTTTGCCGGCGTGATGAAGACCCCGCTCTCGGACATCCATCTTTCGACAGCAAATATCATTGTAAAAATGATCGAAGGGGATAACGACGGTCTGGTCAGTGTGGACTCGGCAAAATGGGGAGAATCCTTCACCCTTCTCACCGGACGCACGAACCGGGGCGTCTCCCATTACGACGAGATCGATTTCCGCCGCGCACCTCTCTCCGCAAAGCAGGGCAGAGCCGGCGTCGCCGATATCTGCGACGTATATAAGGAGATCGTAAAGGGCCTGGCCGATCGCGGGTTTTAGACGCCGGTCGGCTGTCGGGCCGTCATGAGGATCGGTCCGGGCCGCCGCCCCACAAAAACTTGATATTGCCCCCATGACTCGATATAATGAGGCAAAGATACTACACGCGGAACATGGATGGGAAAGCGGATGCTGTTCAACTCGTTACAATTTGCGGTTTTTCTGCCGGTCGTATTTGCGATTTATTGGGCCCTGCCGCATAAAGGCCGGTGGCCTCTGCTCCTGGCGGCAAGCTACTATTTCTACATGAGCTGGAATGTGAAATACGTAGTTCTGATCGTTTTTACCACCGTTATATCGTTCTTCGCGGCCCTGGCCATGGAAAAGACAGACAAGCGATCCCGGAAAAAGACGATCCTCTGGATGACGCTGCTTGCCTGTCTGGGCGTGCTGTTCGTATTCAAGTACTTCAATTTCTTCGCAGGGTCGCTGACGAATCTGTTCGGGCTGGTGGGGATCCGGCTGCATCCCGTCACCTTAAGGCTCCTGCTGCCCGTCGGCATCTCCTTTTATACTTTCCAGACTCTGAGCTATGTGATCGACGTATACCGGGGAGACATCCGGGCGGAACACAATTTTGGGGTATATGCCACCTTCGTTTCTTTTTTCCCGCAGCTTGTGGCCGGCCCGATCGAGCGGACACGAAATCTCCTGCCCCAGATCAAAGCCGAACACCGCTTCGACTATCATCAGGCCACATACGGACTCAAGCTGATGGCGTGGGGCTTTTTCAAAAAACTCGTCATCGCGGATTTTATCGCCGCATATGCGGATAAAGTATTTGACAATGTGTATTCCTATCGGGGCTTTGTGCTGATTCTGGCGGCGTTCTTTTTCACGATCCAGATCTACTGCGACTTTTCGGCCTATTCCGATATCGCCCGGGGGACGGCCAAGCTTTTGGGCATCGAATTGATGGAGAATTTCAAAAGCCCGTATTTTTCCGCCAGCATCCGCGAATTCTGGAGCCGCTGGCATATTTCCCTCTCCACCTGGTTTCGGGACTATGTGTATATCCCCCTGGGGGGAAACCGCGTGGGAAAGCTTCGGCATGATCTGAACCTGCTGCTGACCTTTCTTGTCAGCGGATTGTGGCACGGGGCAAACTGGACCTTCGTGATCTGGGGCGGCATCCACGGAGCCGCGCAGATCGCGGAAAACAGGCTCGGACTGCGAAAAAAGGGAGAGACGGCTCCGCTCCTGCGGATGCTGAGAGTGCTGCTGGTGTTCGTGTTTTCCCTCTGCTCCTGGGTGTTTTTCCGCGCCCAGAACATCCGGGAGGCACTCTACGTCTTTGGGCATATGTTTTACGGCGTCGACCAGCCTCTTACCTACCTGGTCAAAGGCTTGTCGGCCGGAAAACGCCTGGTCACCGGGACGGACGGAAGCGCGCTGATCCGCTTCGCCTTCTTCCTGCTCGTGCTGGCGGCGTATGATTACGCCTCCCTGAAAACGGATGTGATCGAATGGATCGGCCGGCGGCCTGCCCTTGTGCGGCACGGCGTTTATATCGCGCTGATCCTCTCGGTGCTGTTTTTCCACGCCATGGGAGAGGTCGCCTTCGTGTATTTCCAGTTTTAGGATGATTTTGCCGTATGAAAAAATTCGCGATCAAGCTGATCACCTATCTTGCTGCCATAGCCGTTTTTGATGTCCTCCTCTGTGCGATCATCGACCCCTTCAATGTGATGCACACGGAGCATATACGGGATAACGGCGTCCAGCCCAATAACAATTATATCAAAATGTCCTATATCCTGCATCACCCGGACCGGTTCGATTCCTTTGTTTTCGGCTCCTCCCGAGTGGGAAACATCCATGTGGAAAACATTCCGGATGTCCGCTGTTACAATATGACCTGTTCCCAGGGGACCCCGAAAGAACATCTGGACAATATCCGGACGCTGATCTCGGCGGGGATCGTTCCGAAAAAGCTGTTCATCGGTCTGGACAGCCTCTCCTACACCATGGACCCGGCCAGACATTACACCCAGCCGATCCGCAGCCCCTATGAGTATCTGGCGGAAAACAGGCTGGAGTTCGTCAAGCTTTATTTTGACCCGGCCATGGTCATCGACGCGGTCGTGGAAGTCACAAAGGGGCATACCCCCACAGAAGGCTATGCGGAGCGGTATTACCGCTACGGCTGGGATACGGACTACGGGTATGAGACGAGCTATGATTTTGATCATGCCAGTCCCAGCATGGGGGGAAATTACCGATTGGAGGAGACGCTTGCGGAGATCCGTGATCTGGTCCGGCTGTGCCAGGAGCATGGGGTGGAGCTGATCGTATTCACCAATCCCATGTATTCGATCACGTATCGGGCGTCGCTGGAAAAAAACTACCTGGAGTTTCTGGAAGAACTGGCGCGGATCACGCCGTACTATAATTTCAGCGGATATAATGCCGTCACCACGGACTGCGCCAATTATATCGACTCGAGTCATTACACCGCGGAGGTCGGCGACATGCTGATCGACTGCATGTGCCGGCAGGCGCGGTACGAAGAGCTGTATCAAGACGGCTTCGGAGTGTATGTCACGGAGGATACCGTTGACGGGCTGATGGCGATCCTCCGCTCCCAAAGCCCGTAACGGCACAGTAATAACGGATTACCGCTGAATAAACAGCAAAACGCATCGGGCAGGGGATCCCCTGCCCGATGCGTTTTGCTGTTTTTTTATCCCAGGGCCTGCCAGGGCTGATATGCCTTTCCCTCCAGGATGTCCGCGATGCGTTCGCAGGCGTGACCGTCCCCGTACGGGTTGCAGGCGCGGCTCATCTTGTCATATTCGTTCCGGTCCTCCAGCAGCAGCTTGAAGGCGCGGTAGATCGTCTCCTCATCGGTCCCGACCAGCTTCAGCGTGCCGGCGGCCACGCCCTCCGGCCTTTCCGTGGTGTTCCGCATGACCAGGACCGGGACCCCGTAGCTGGGGCATTCCTCCTGAAGCCCGCCGCTGTCCGTCAGGCACAGATAGCTTCTCGCCTCAAAGTTGTGGCAGTCGAACACCTCCAGAGGCTCGATGATGTGGATCCTGTCGCAGCCGCCCAGCTCTTCCTCCGCCGCCTGGCGGACCGCCGGATTCATGTGGATGGGATACACCGCCCGGCATTCCGGGTGCTCCTCCAGAACACGGCGGATCGCCCGGAACATGTGATGCATGGGCTGCCCCAGATTCTCTCTTCTGTGGGCGGTGATAAAAATCAGCTTTCCGTCTCCCACCCAGTCAAGCTCCGGGTGAGAGTATTCTTTTTTCACCGTGTGCTGCATGGCGTCGATCACGGTGTTTCCCGTGATGTAAATGGTGCTTTCCTTTTTGCCCTCGCGGATCAGATTGGATGCTGACAGGGGCGTAGGGGCGAAGTTGAACTGGCTGATGATGCCCACGGCCTGACGGTTGAATTCCTCCGGGTAAGGACTGTAAATGTTATAGGTCCGCAGTCCCGCCTCCACATGCCCCACCGGGATCTGCAGGTAAAAGCAGGCCAGGGCGGTCACAAAGGTGGTGGACGTGTCTCCGTGCACAAGGACCACATCCGGGCGGACCTCCTCCAGCACCCGCTGGATCCGGCTGAGCACCCCCGCGGTGATATCAAAGAGCGTCTGCCGGTCCTTCATGATGTCCAGATCGTAATCGGGTACCACGTCAAAGGCGGACAGGACCTGATCGAGCATCTGACGGTGCTGGGCCGTGACGCACACGATGGTACGGATCGAGGGGCGCTTTTTCAGCTCCAGCACAAGAGGACACATTTTGATCGCTTCCGGCCGTGTCCCGAACACCAGCATTACCTTTTTCATGTTTTCACAACGCTCCTTCATGCAAATGATCCGACAGGGGCCTTGCCCGGGAACAGGGGGTCAGTCCTCCCGGTCTCCCTTCTGGCGGATGGAGATGGTGATGGGTGTTCCCTCCAGCCCAAAGGTGGAGCGGATCTGATTTTCCAGATAGCGCTGATAGGAGAAGTGGAACAGCTCCCGGCTGTTGCAGAAGATGACAAAATGGGGGGGACGGATGCCGGTCTGGGTCATGTAGTAGATCTTCAGCCGGCGGCCCTTGTCCGTGGGAGGCTGGACCCGGGCCTGGGCGTCGGAGAGCACGTCGTTCAGCAGCCCCGTGGTGATGCGCATGGCGCTCTGGTTGTTTACATAATTCACCAGCTCAAAGATGCGCTCCGTCCGCTGCCCGGTGAGCGCAGAGATAAAGAGGATCGGCGCATAGGTCATATAGCTCAGATCCCGGTAGACCTCCTTGCGCATCCGGTCCATGGTGTTGGTGTCCTTTTCCACCAGGTCCCATTTGTTCACCACGATGATGGAGGCCTTGCCCGCCTCGTGGGCCAGACCCGCGATCTTGGTGTCCTGCTCGGTGACGCCCTCCCGGGCGTCGATCATGATTAGACATACATTCGCGCGCTCGATGGCCAGCTTCGCCCGCAGCACGGAGAACTTCTCCACCCGGTCCTCCACCTTGGATTTCCGGCGGATGCCGGCGGTGTCGATAAAGACGTATTTGCCGTACTGGTTTTCCAGCTTCGTGTCCACTGCGTCCCGGGTGGTGCCGGGCATGTCTGCCACGATCACCCGGTTTTCTCCCAGCAGCAGGTTGACCAGAGAGGATTTGCCCACATTTGGCTTGCCGATCACCGCCACGCGGATGGCGTCCTCATCCTCGTCCTCCTCTTCCGGGGGAGGGAAGTGGGCCAGACAGGCGTCCAGCAGCTCGTCCGTGCCGTGGCCGTGGATGGCGGAAAGGGCGATGGGGTCCCCCAGGCCCAGAGAGTAAAACTCATAGATGCCCGGGTCCACCGTGCCCACGGAGTCCATTTTGTTTACGCACAGCACCACGGGCTTGCCGGAGCGCAGCAGCAGATTGGCCACGTCCTGGTCCGCGGCGGTGACGCCGGTGCCGATCTCCGTGACGAACACGATCACGTCCGCCGCGTCGATGGCGATCTCCGCCTGCTCGCGCATGAAGCGGAGGATCTCGTTGTCGGAGCTGGGCTCGATGCCGCCGGTATCCACGATGTCAAAGCTCCGCCCGGCCCACTCGCAGGGGGCGTACAGCCGGTCCCGGGTGACACCGGGGGTGTCCTCCACGATGGACAGGCGCTGTCCGCACAGCCGGTTGAACAGAAGGGACTTGCCCACATTGGGCCGCCCCACGATGGCAACCAAAGGTCTTGCCATGATAATCCTCCTTACTTTGTCCGCAAATAGGCGCTTGAAAAAATATACCACGCGCCGCGTGCGATAAGCGCGAGTTTTCCCTTGTGAAACGAGTTTCGCAAGGGTTTATATGCCGCGCATGGCGGCCAGCAGTTTTTCCCCGTCACAGGCCACGCCGAAGACCGGCACGCCCAGCTCCCGCTCCAGATCCGCGGGGCTGAGATCGTCCAGAAAGACCCCGTCCCCGTCCCGGAGCATGGTCCCCGGCAGCAGCAGCCGCTGCCCCAGGTCCTTTCCCTTCAGATGGCGGATCAGATCCTGCCCGGTGAGCAGGCCCGCCACGTCGATGGTATGTCCGAAAAAGTCGTTGGGTACGCCGTACACGGTGCCCGGGGCGCCGCACAGCTCCACCAGCTGGCGGATATAGGGCTCCGCCGCCAGGCCGGTGGCGATGGAAAAGGGGACGGCATCCGTCACCGGGCCGGTTTTTTCCAGAGCATAGCGAAAGTCCGTCTCCAGGGACCGGAGCAGACCCACGCCGTTTTCCAGCTGGGGATAGCCCTCGTAATAGCGGTCCTCCGGCAGAGGGAGACCGGCCTTGAGGTAAAACTCATCCGAGCAGAAGAAAATGTGACTGTCGTATTTTTCCCGGCACTCCGCGGCAAAACCCTCCACCAGCTTCACGGTGTCCCGGGCTCCCTGGGGCGTGAAGGGGGAGAGGGGAGTCAGGCCCTCCCGGTACTTGGTCAGCCCCACCGGCACGATGGACACGCTCTCCACCTGGGGATAAAAGCCGCTGAGATCTCGCATGGTCCGCAGCAGGGCCTCTCCGTCGTTCCAGCCGGGCACGCATACGATCTGGCACTCCATAAAGATCCCCGCTTCGGAAAAGCGGCGGAGGATATTCATGATCTCCCCGCCCCGCCGGTTGCCCAGCAGACGGCAGCGCAGCTCCGGATCGGTGGCGTGGACGGAGATGTTCAACGGGCTGATGCGCAGATCGCAGATGCGCTGCAGTTCCCGCTCGGAGAGATTGGTGCAGGTGATGTAGTTGCCGGTGAGGAAGGAGAGACGGGCGTCGTCGTCCTTGAAATACAGGGTGGGTCGCATCCCCTTGGGGAGCTGGTCGATGAAGCAGAAGACGCACTTGTTGGCGCAGCCGGTGGGCTTGTCCATCAGATAGGTCTCAAAGTTCAGCCCCAGATCCCGGCCCTCCTGCTTGCGCACCCGGAGGACCCCGGCGGTTTTGAACTCCAGCACCAGCTTCCGGTCATAGGTCCAGTATTTATAGTCCAGCACATCCTTGATGGGATGATGGTTGACATAAAGCAGCTGATCTCCGGGGAACACCTTTCCCTCCAGCGGGGAGCCCGGGTCCACGGAGGCCACGGTATTGAACACGTCCGTTCCCTCCTTTCTGATGCGTTTTTGAGGCAGCTCCGCCGCCTCAAAAACACCTTAAGGCGAGCAGTGCGAGCCCTCGCGCCGACCAAAGCGGGCAAAGCCCGCTGCGATAAGCGCGGGTAACTCAACGGAGAGCCCAGCGCAGCGGGTCTCCGTTGACGCGATAGCAAAAGAAGAGGGGGCACAGCCTCCTCTTCTTAAGCTCGGATAGTCTTACTTCTCGTCGACCTTCAGGACCTGGCGGCCGTCATAGGTACCGCAGGCCTTGCAGACCCGATGGGGGAGTTTGAAAGCACCGCACTGGGGGCACTTGACAAGACCGGGAACACTGAGCTTCCAGTTGCTTCCGCGCCGCTTGTCACGCCGAGTACGGCTTACTTTTCCTTTGGGGACTGCCATGGTGACACCTCCTCATTTCTCTGGCTGTTTTGTACAGCTCAAATCTTATTCTTTATTGTCCAACAGCTGTTCCAAAACAGCCAGTCTTGGATCCTTTTCCGGTTTGCAGCCGCAGGGCCCTTCGTTCAGGTCCGCGCCGCAGCGGGGGCAAAGCCCCTTGCAGTCGTCCCGGCAGAGGAACAGGGAATCCGTGTTCAGGATAAAGCTGGTTTCCAGCACGTCGTCCAGATCCAGCTCGTCCCCTTCCAGAAGGAAGTAATCCGGGTTTTCCTCATCCTGCAGCTCGGCAGCCAGGGGGACCTCCAGCGGGATCTCCACCCGCCGGTCAAACTCTCTGGCGCAGCGATCACAGCGGCAGTGCATCAGCGCGCGGATATGGCCCCGCAGGGTGAGCACACCGGCACTGTTTTCGATCTCGCCCTCGCCCAGAGGGGTCTCGGGGTAGGAGAGGACCGCGGGGAAGGAAAGCCGCTGAGTGGAAAGCTCCCGGGAGAAGGGGAGACTGGTACCGGGATGGATCAGCAATTCGTGAAGATTCAAGCGCGCTACCCTCCCAACATCTCAAAGAGCCTTGCTATTATACTTGAAACCCTTGGCGTTGTCAACAGAAAAAGCGCGTCAAAAATAAAAAGCTTTTCAAAGAATTATCCCGGCCCACGGGAAAAGAGTTGCAAGAAATCGGGAGCTTTGTTATAATAATTCAGTTTCAATGACTATTTCGACCGAATCGGAGGATGACGGCTTCATGGCGGCAAAGACGACGAAAATGGAATCCCGGCTGATGGGGACCATGCCGGAGGCAAAGCTATTGATGACCATGGCGGTGCCCATGATGCTCTCCATGCTGGTGCAGGCGCTGTACAACATCGTGGACAGCATCTATGTGGCCCGGGTATCGGAGGACTGCCTGGCGGCGCTGAGTCTGGCCTTCCCGGCCCAGACCATGATGATCAGCCTTGGCACCGGCACGGGCGTGGGCGTCAGCGCTCTGGTCAGCCGGGCCCTGGGAGCCGGGGACGGGAAACAGGCCCGGCGGATTGCGGGCAATGCGCTCTTCCTGTGCCTGTGCTGCTGGGGGGCGATGGTTCTGTTCGGCCTTTTCGGGGCGGTGCCCTTCATCCGCTCCCAGACGGAGCTGAGCAGCATCCGCTACCACGGGGAGAGCTATCTGCGGATCGTGACCATCGGCTCGCTTTTCCTGTACTTTGAGATCTGCGTGGAGCGGCTGCTCCAGTCCACGGGCCAGACCCGTCTGTCCATGTGGACCCAGATGGTGGGAGCGGTGACCAACATCATCCTGGACCCCTTCTTCATCTTCGGCTGGGCGGGACTCCCCGCCATGGGCACCGCCGGCGCGGCGGTGGCCACCGTCATCGGCCAGGGGACGGGGGCGGCTCTGGGTTTCTTCTTCCATCTGCGCTTCAATAAGGAATTGAGCCTGCGCCTGGCCGACTGCCGGCCCCGGGGACACATCATCGGCGGCATCTACAAGATCGCCTTCCCCTCCATTCTGATGATGAGCATCGGCTCCATCACCAACTACCTGATGAACCGCATCCTCCACTCTTTCACCTCCACCGCCGTGGCCTTCTACGGGGCTTACTTCAAGATCCAGAGCTTTTTCTTCATGCCCATCTTCGGCATGAACAGCGCCCTGATCCCTATCCTGGGCTATAACTACGGGGCCTCCAAGCGGGATCGGATCCACCGCACCATTCGCTACGGCGTGCTCTTCGCCGCCGCCATCATGACCCTCGGCTTGATCGCCTTCCAGCTTCTGCCGGAGAAGCTTTTGAGCATTTTCAGCGCGTCCGAGACCATGCTGAAGATCGGCGTGCCGGGCATGCGCATCATCAGCATCCACTTCCCGGTGGCGGCCTTCTGCATCATCGCGGGCTCGGCCTGCCAGGCCCTGGGCAACTCCATGGCCTCCTTCATCAACTCCATCATGCGCCAGGTGGTGGTGCTGATCCCCGCGGCCTATCTGCTGAGTCTCACGGGGAACGTGAACAACGTGTGGTGGTGCTTCCCCATCGCGGAGATCATGTCCGCCCTGGTCAGCGCCTTCTTCCTGCAGCGGACGCTGGGGAACGTGGACCGGCAGATCGAGGCGAGAACGGCGGCATGAAGGAACTGATCGTGGGCCGGAACGACGCCGACACCCGCCTGGACCGCTTTGTGGCCAAGGCCGTGCCGGCGCTGCCGGACTCCCTGCTGCAAAAGGCCCTGCGGAAAAAGGACGTCAAGATCAACGGCCGCCCCGCCAAAGGGGACGTGCGGGTCCGGGAGGGGGACATCGTCCGGGTATATGTGCCGGACGAATTCTTCCGGGCGCCCAAAGAGGAAGAGGCCTGGCAAAAGGTCCGCGCACCCCGGCTCTCGGTGGTCTACGAGGACGAGAACATCCTCTTGTGCGACAAAAAGCCCGGCGTCCTCTGCCACAGCGCGGGGGAGTGGGGCTGGGACACCCTGATCGCCAATATCCAGGCATACCTCCGGGCCAGGGGAGAGTGGGACCCGGCGGCGGAGAACAGCTTTGCCCCCGCTCTGTGCAACCGGATCGACCGGAACACCGGAGGCATCGTGATCGCGGCCAAGAACGCCGAGGCCCTGCGCATCCTCAACCAGAAGGTGAAGGACCGGGAGCTGGAGAAGACCTATCTTGCCGCGGTGCTGGGCCGTCCCCAGCCGCCCCGGGGCCGGCTGGAGGGGTATATTTTCAAGGATTCCCGGAAAAACCAGGTCTATGTCTACGACAGCCCCCGCCCGGGGGCCCGTACGGCGGTGACGGAATATGAGACCCTCGCCAGCCGGGAGGGACTGAGTCTTGTCCGCTGCCGGCTCATCACCGGCCGGACCCACCAGATCCGCGCCCAGTTCCGCCATGCCGGCTGCCCCCTGCTGGGGGACGGGAAATACGGCAGCGAACGGGAGAACCGGCGCTACCGGGAAAAGGGACAGGCCCTCTGCTCCTATCGGCTGAAATTCTGCTTTTCCACCCCCGCCGGGGCGCTGGAATACCTGAACGGAAGGGAGTTTGCCGCCCCTGTGCCGGAGTTCGCGGAAAAATACTTCCCCGGGGCAAAAATAGATTGACAATCCTGTCGAATACTGATATATTGCAGAACGTGAATGCGGGCGGGGGCCATTAAACCTCGCCCGCATTTTTCAAAATCATAAGAAAAAACCACAAAGAACAACGCGGAGAAAAGAGGGGGAGGATACATGTCCAAAGAGCTCATCCGCCTGGTCGATTGTACCATGGCCTTTGACGGAGAGACCGTTTTGAATTCCATCAATCTAACCATCAACAACAAGGAATTCCTTACGCTGTTGGGACCCTCGGGTTGCGGCAAGACCACCACGCTCAGAATCATCGGTGGTTTCCTGAAGCCGACCTCGGGGGATGTTTTGTTTGACGGCGCGCGCATCAACGACCTGCCGCCCTACAAACGCCAGGTGAACACCGTCTTCCAGAAGTACGCCCTGTTCCCCCATCTGGACGTGTACGAGAACATCGCCTTCGGCCTGCGGCTCCAGAAGCTGCCGGAGCAGGAGATCGACGAGCGCGTCACCGAGATGCTGGAGGTGGTGTCCCTGAAGGGCTTTGAGGACCGGAAGGTCACGGCCCTGTCCGGCGGTCAGCAGCAGCGGGTGGCCATCGCCCGGGCGCTGGTCAACCGGCCCAAGGTGCTGCTTCTGGACGAGCCTCTGGGGGCTCTGGACCTGCGGCTCCGGAAGGACATGCAGCAGGAGCTGAAGCGCATCCAGCAGCAAATGGGGATCACCTTTATTTACGTCACCCACGACCAGGAGGAGGCTCTGGCCATGTCCGACACCGTGGTGGTGATGAACGAGGGCCTGATCCAGCAGATCGGCACCCCCGAGGATATATACAATGAGCCGGTGAACGCCTTCGTGGCGGACTTCATCGGCGAGAGCAACATTCTCGACGGCATCATGCGCGAGGACTTTGTGGTGGAGACCTTCGGCCGCCGCTTCCAGTGCCTGGACAAGGGCTTCCAGAAGGACGAGCCCGTGGACGTGGTGGTGCGCCCCGAGGATATCGACATCGTCCCGGTGAAGGACGGCATGCTGACCGGCACCGTGACCAGCATCACCTTCAAGGGCATGCAGTACGACGTGATCGTGGACTTCAAGGGCTTTAAATGGCTGATCCAGACCACGGACAGCCCCAAGGTCGGAGAGCGGATCGGCATCAAGATCGACCCGGACGGCTTCCAGATCATGCACAAGAGCAAGTATTCCGGCCTCTACGGCGACTACAGCTCCTTCTCCGAGGAGTACGAGGAGCTGTCCGACGCGGAGTACGACCCGGAGAACGGGGAGGAGGGCGAAACCCGGGAGGCGAGCGATGGAGAGTAAACGCCTGGCGTCTCCCTATCTGGTCTGGATGGCCATCTTCACGGTGGTGCCCCTGGGGATCGTGGTGTGGTACGCCTTCACCGATTCCACCGGCGCTTTTACCTTGGGTAACATCAGCCGCATGGGCACCTACTGGCCCATTTTTCTCAAGAGCATCTGGCTGGCCATCCTCTCGTCCTTCATCTGCCTGCTGATCGGCTACCCGGTGGCCTACACCATCGCCGGGGCTTCTCCCAAGGGGCAGCGGCTGCTGTACATGCTGGTGATGCTGCCCATGTGCATGAGCTTCCTGCTGCGCACTCTGGCCTGGGTGGCCCTGCTGGACGACACGGGCATCATCAATAACCTGATCCGCTCCCTGGGGCTGAAGCCCCTGCCGCTGATCCGCAACGACGCGGCGGTGGTGCTGGGCATGGTGTATAACTACCTGCCCTACATGATCATGCCCCTGTATACCGTGCTGCTGAAGATCGACCGGCGTCTCACCGAGGCGGCGGAGGATCTGGGCTGCCGGCCGGGAGAGGTGTTCACCCGGGTGACCCTGCCCCTGAGCGTGCCGGGGATCATCTCCGGCTTCACCATGGTGTTCGTGCCCGCCGTGTCCACCTTCTATATCTCCCAGAAGATGGGCTCCTCCGGCACCACCCTCATCGGCGACGTGATCGAGAGCCAGTTCAAGGCCGCCTATAACCCCAACCTGGGAGCGGCCCTGTCCCTGGCCCTGATGGTGCTGGTGCTGGCCTGCGTGGCCATCATGAACCGCTTCTCCGACGGGGAGGAGGTGGCCACCATATGAAAACCTTCAACCGGGTATTCACGGTGATCGTGTTCCTCTTCCTGTACATCCCCATGATCGTGCTGGCGGTGGCCAGCTTCAACACCGGCACGGACATCGCCGTGTGGAAGGGCTTTACCTTTGCCCAGTACGGCGCCCTGTTCAAGGACGGGGCCCTGCTGCCGCTGCTGCTCAACAGTGTGATCGTGGCGGTGATCTCCTCTCTGGCAGCCACGGTGCTGGGCACCATGGCGGCCCTGGGGATCCGGGCCATGAGTCCCCGGATGCGCAGCGCCACCATGGCGGTGACCAACATCCCCATGACCAACCCCGAGATCGTCACCGGCGTCAGCCTGGCGCTGCTCTTCGCCTTTGTGGGCCAGATGCTGAAGATCAACGGCATCATGGGCTTTGCCACGCTGCTGATCGCCCATATCACCTTCAACCTGCCCTATGTGATCCTTTCCGTCATGCCCAAGCTGGGCCAGATGGACCCCAACCTGCGGGACGCGGCCCTGGACCTGGGCTGCACGCCGGTGCAGGCCTTCTTCAAGGTCATCATCCACGAGATCCTGCCGGGCATCATCTCCGGCGCCATGATGGCCTTCACCATGAGCCTGGACGACTTTGTGATCTCCTACTTTGTCTACGGACCCAATTTCGTCACGCTGCCGGTGGAGATCTATAACTACACGAAAAAGCCCCTCCAGCCCAAGATCTATGCCCTGTTCACCCTGCTGTTCCTGGTGATCCTGGTCATGATGGTGCTGATGAACCTGCTCCAGGCCCGGGACGAGGCCCGGCAGAGGAACGCCCGGGGCGTGTTCGGCGTGAGAAAGGGGGCCAAGGCATGAAACGCTTCTGCTCTCTGCTGATCGCTGCGCTGCTGATCGCGGCGCTGCTGCCCGCTCCCGAGGCCAGGGCGGCCGATCAGGTGATCAATGTCTACAACTGGGGCCAGTACATCTCCGACGGCACCGACGATTACATCGACGTGAACGCCGCCTTCGAGGAGGAGACCGGCATCCACGTGAACTACATGACCTTCGACTCCAACGAGAGTTTGTACACCAAGCTGAAGACCGGCGGCTCGGTCTACGACGTGATCGTGCCCTCCGACTACATGGTGGGACGCATGATCGACGAGGGGATGCTCCTGCCCCTGAACTTTGACAACATCCCCAATTTCGAGTACGTGGACGACGAGTTCAAGTACATGCAGCACGACCCGGAGAACCTCTACTCCATCCCCTACACCGGCGGCACCGTGGGCGTGATCTACAACAGCCTCTACGTGGACGAGGAGGACATCGGCAGCTGGGATCTTCTCTGGAATCCCAAGTACGCCGGCAAGATCCTGATGTTCGACAACCCCCGGGACGCCTTTGCTATCCCCCAGGCCATGCTGGGCTACAGCCTGAACACCACCGACGAGGACGAGCTGCGGGCCTCCGCCTACAAGCTCATCGAGCAGAAGCCTCTGGTGCAGGCCTACGTCATGGACCAGATCTATGACAAGCTGGAGCGGGAGGAGGCCTGGATCGCCCCCTATTATGTGGGCGACTACATCCAGATGCACTGGGAGAACGAGGATCTGGCCTTCTATTACCCGGAGGAGGGCTTCAATCGCTTCGTGGACTGCATGTGCATCCCCACCTGCGCCACCAACAAGGAGGGCGCGGAGGCCTACATCAACTTCCTGCTGCGGCCGGACGTCTGCGGCGAAAACATGGACTGGGTGGGCTACACCGCCCCGGAGACCGCGGCCCGGGAGTACCTCTCCCTGGACGAGGACGAGATGGCCCTGGCCTATCCTCCGGAGGAGATCACCAGCCGCGGGCAGGCCTTTGCCCATCTGGGGGCGGAGACCACCCAGCTAATGGACTCCCTGTGGCTGGAGGTCAAGACCGAGGGGGACGTGGACTATGTCCCCATCATCGGCATCGCGGTCACCGCCGCCCTGGTGGGCGGCTACCTCCTGTGGCGCGGTCAGCGCACCCGCCGCCGGAAGGCCAGCCGCTGCCGGAAGTGGAAAACGGCGTAAAAAACCGGGCGACCGTCAGATCGCCCGATAAGCGGAATAAAACCGGGAAGGGCGCATCGCCATGCGCCCGCAGAAAAAGAGACCGCCTTGAGGCGGTCTCTTTTTCATGTTATCGCTTTTTCGACTGATAGGAGTTGTCGATCCGGTCACAGGCGACGAACATGCTCTCGTTGAACACCCGGGCGTGGTCTACCGCGTCCTCCAGGGGCATGTCGTTGAAGGTGCCGTTTTTCACGATGATCACCCGGTTGCCCAGCTTGGGATTCTTCAGGCAGTCCAGAGCCCGAACGCCCATCATGCAGCCGCAGACCCGGTCGCGGGCGCTGGGGGCGCCTCCCCGCTGGATATAGCCCAGCACGGTCACGCGGGTCTCCAGTCCGGTGCCTTCCTCGATCTTTTTGGACAGCTCCGTGAGTTTGCCGACGCCCTCGGCCACTACCACGATGTGGTGCCGCCGTCCGTACAGGCAGCCCCGGCGGATGACGCTGATCACGTCCTCCTCCAGGTCAAATTCTTTCTCCGGCAGCAGCACGGCGGAGGCGCCGGAGGCGAGGCCGATGTACAGCGCCAGATGCCCGGCGTGCCGGCCCATGACCTGGACAACGGAAACGCGCTCGTGGCTTTGTCCGGTGTCATGCAGCTTGTCGATGGCCTCAATGGCGGTGTTGCTGGCGGTGTCGAAGCCGATGGTGTACTCGGTGCAGCCCATATCCTTGTCGATGGTGCCCGGAATGACCACTACCTTGACGCCCCGCTTTGCCAGCTCCGCGGCGCCCTTCATGGTGCCGTCGCCGCCGATGGCGATCAGACCGTCCAGCCGCAGGTCCCGGCAGACATTGGCGGCCTTTTCCAGACCCGCGTCGGTGCGGAACTCGTCACTGCGGGCGGTGTAGAGAATGGTGCCGCCCTTGCAGCTGAGACCGTTCACGTCGTTGCTGTCCATTTGATAAAAGTCACCGTTGATCAGCCCTTGATAGCCCCGACGGATACCGATGACGTTGATACCCTCGGCAGTGGCCGTGCGGACGATGGCGCGGATGCAGGGATTCATACCCGGCGCGTCGCCGCCGCTGGTAAGGAGACCGATCGTACGAATTTCTCCCATCTTTTTCCCTCTTTTCCTTAAAAATCCGATTTAGCAGTATAACCTTTCTCCGCCGATTTTTCAAGAGTTTTTTTTCTGCTGTTTACGGGTTTGTTTTTACCGGTACAGGATTTTCCGCGCTGCGTGTCCACTGGACAATTCCGGGGATTTCGGGTATGCTGTACGCACATTCTTTTTTAAAGGAGATCGCAGATGAAGGATACCCGTTTGCAGCAGCTGTTCAAGATCCTGACCGAGGTGGAGAGCTATTCCCGGGCCATCGGAAAGCTGGAATTCGACATGTCCTGTGTGGCGCCCCCCGAGGGACTGGAGCAGGCGGGGGAGGACATGGCCCTGCTGGGGCAGCGTGTCCACACCCTGACCCACTCCAAACGATATGAAAAGCTGATCAGCTCCCTGCATGACGATCCCGGCGAACTGACTCTGGCCCAGCGCAAGACGGTGGAACACCTGTTCGATGCCTGGGAGAAGACCAAAAACCAGAGCGCCCGCTTTGCCTATCAGCGGGAACTGGCCCTGAACAAGGCTTACAGCGACTGGCTGAAGGCCAAGAAAGCCTCGGATTTCTCCCTCTTCCGGGACAGCCTGGCCGCGGTGACGGATTATACCCGGCGGGACATCGACCTCCGGGACGAGAAAAAAAGTACTTATTATAACTCCTGCCTGGACGATTATGAGAAGGGCGGCAGCGAGGCGCAGCTGGACGCCTTTTTCGCCGCGCTGAAGGAGCGGATCGTACCCCTGATCCGCCGCATCACAACGGAGGGCAAGAGCGTCCGGACGGACTTTCTCTCCCGCCCCTGCCCCATCGGCGAACAGGAGAGTTTTTCCCGCTGGCTGCTGGAGCTGGAGGGCCTGCGGAAAGACGCTCTGGTACTGATGACCACCGAACACCCCTTCACCACCAGCTTCGGCCCCCATGACGTGCGGGTGACCACCCATTATTACGAGAACGCCTTCCTCTCCAATATCTTCACCACCCTCCACGAGGGCGGCCACGCCCTGTTCATGCAGAACGAGCCGGAGGAGTTTTATGTAAACTACGCCCACGACTCCATGACCAGCGCCATGCACGAGTGCATCTCCCGCTTTTATGAGAACATCATCGGCCGCAGCGAGGCCTTTATCCGCTTCATTTATCCCCGCCTGCGGCAGGTTTCCCCCTCGGTCATGGAGGGGGTCAGCGAGAGGGAACTGTATGAGGGCGTGAACGTGGCCCGGCCCAGCCTGATCCGCACCGAGTCCGACGAGCTGACCTACGGCATCCATATCATGATCCGCTACGAGATCGAAAAGGAACTGGTGAACGGCCGTATCACGGTGGATCAGGTCCCGGCTCTCTGGAACGCCAAATACAGGGAATATCTGGGCGTGGAGGTCCCGGACGACGCCCGGGGCTGCCTCCAGGACGTCCACTGGTCCGGCGGCTTCGGCTATTTCCCCTCCTACGCCCTGGGCAACGCCTACGGGGCCCAGATCCTGCGCACCATGGAAAAAGATTTTGACGTGTTTGCCGCGGTGGAGCGGGGCGAACTCTGGCGGGTGAAGGATTGGCTGACCGAGCACGTATTCTCCATTGCCTCCGTCACCGACCCGGACGAATGGATCCGCGCCATCACCGGGGAGAGCCTAAATGTGCATTACTTCCTGGATTATCTGGAGGAAAAATTCACGGAGATCTACGGGCTGTAAAAAATGAGCCGACCCGTCCGAGGGTCGGCTCATATTATATTATGTCAACTACCGTCAAAACTCCGTCCGCCACCCGGAAGCGCACCTCCCGGCCGGCAAAGCCGAAGCCGTAGACCCTCTCCGGGTCGTCCTGGTAGGAGGGACGGGGATCGGCCTCCAGCACGCCCCGCAGGGCCTCCCGCTTTCCCTCCGGCAGACGCTGCAGCAGCGCAGGGGGGATCACACACGCGACCCGCCGGGCAGGGGCGGCGGTAAAGCCGGCGGCGGCCTCCGGCCGGCAGTCGGCGTAGGGGATATAGGGCTTGATGTCCAGAATGGGGGTACCGTCCATCAGATCCGCGCCTGCCACGGTCAGCACCGGCCCTACCGGGGTGTCCGGCTCCACGGCCAGCAGCTCCACGCAGGACAGGCCGATGGCGTTGGGCCGGAAGGGGGAGCGGCTGGCGAACACCCCCACCCGCCGGTTGCCGCCCAGCCGGGGCGGACGCACCGTGGGGGAGAAGCGCGCTCCCTCCTTTATGGCGGCGGAGAAGAGCCACAGCAGCCAGATGTGGCTGAAGCTTTCCAATTCCCGCACGGCCTCCGGGCTCCGGAACTCCGGCTCAAACACCACCCGGGCGCGCAGTTCCGGAACCAGCCCCGCCTGCCGGGGGATGCCGAATTTGCTTTGAAAATCGCTCTCAATGTGCCCCACCGGCCGCATGATGATCTCATCGCTCATGTTCCATCGCCTCCGGGCATAGCTTATCACGACCCGGAGGGAATGGCAAGACGCCCGGCACCTTCCTTTGTACTTGCGTTTCGTTCCCGGAAAGGGTACAATGACCCATGACACCTCGCCCTGCGGGCGGAAAGGAACCGGCATGAAGCAAAAAGTTTGGAATACAGGGCTGCTCCTTCTTTTGACGGCCGCGCTGCTGGGCGGCTGCGTTCTCAAATCGGAGCCCCCGGTGAACACCCGTCCCACCCCCACGCCCGAGCCGGCAACGGCGGCCTCTCTGCTGGCGGAGGCCGGCGAAAAGCTCCTGGAGCAGGGCGGGGCCGGCTGGGAGCTGCGGGGACACATGAGCTATACCTCCCCCTACGCCGACGAGTGGGCGGATGCCCGCATGGAGCTTTCGCTGACCGGGGAGAGCGTCTTTGCCCCCCTGGCGCTCCACGCCTCGGGCACCGGGCGCATGGAGGCCCGGGGCTTTGACATGGAACTGCCTCTGGAGTTTTATGCCCTGGAGAACGAGGACGCCGCCGTGATCTATAAAAACGTGATGGGCGCCTGGACGAAAAACACCGTGGCCCGGAACGGCCTGGCGGCCGCGGACCCGGGGGCGCTGGCAGCCGATGAGCAGCTGCGGCAGGCCGCAAGGCTGGCGCCGGACACCGAGACGGTGGAGGGCCGCAGCTGCCGGCGGCTGGAGATCCCCGTCAGCGGCGCGATGCTTGCCGCCGCCTCCCGGGATCTGGCCCTGACCGCGCCGGAGAGCGGGCCGGAGCTGCGCGCCGTCCTCTGGCTGGACACGGAAACCTGCCTCCCGGTGCGTTTGAGCCTGAGCCTGACGGAGGAGATCATCGACACGAACATCCACGTCCGGGAACTGGAGCTGACGATCGACTACCGGTCCTTCGGAGCGATGGGCAGCCTCACCCCGCCCCCGGAGGCCCTGGCCGCGCCCGAGACGGCACAGAGGGGATAAAGATGGCAAGAGTATTTGCGTATCAGATCCGGGACGGGGAGAAGCTCCGACGCCTCCGGGCGGTGCTGCTGCGCCGGGGGATCGAATACCGCCCGGTGAGCTATGAGGAGTACGGCCACCCGGTGGGCTATCTCTGCGGCCGGGAGGGCTTTGCTCCCGGGGAAGCCTACACCGGGCCGGAGTTCCGGGAGGAGATGCTGCTTCTGGAGGGCCTGAGCTCCCGACAGCTGTCCGAGCTGCTGGACGAGCTGCGCGCCGCCCGGGCCGGTGTGGCCCTCAAGGCGGTGGTCACCGATACCAACGCCGCCTGGACCTCCGCAGCGCTCCACGCCGCCATTTTGCTGGAGCACCGGAGCATGCAGGCTCTGCAAGAGAGAAAATAAGGCCTCCGTCCGGAGCCGAGGGAGAGAGACAGATGAAAAAACGGATCGCCGTCCTGCTGATCGCCGGGGCGCTGCTGCTGGGGGTCCTGCTGTTGGCCCACCGGCGGGAGGCGCCGCCGGCCGCCGCTGTTCCGGCGGTCCCCCCGGCCACGGCAACGCCGGCGCCTACTCCCGGCCCCACCCCGGCGCCTACGCCCAGCCCCACGCCGGTGCCCACCACGGCGCCCCGGAGCCGTGACTGGTTCGATGAGGCGGTGTTTGTGGGGGATTCGGTCACCCGGGCCCTGGAAAACCACTGCCGCCGCCATGAGGAGCTGGGGGAGCCCCTGTTTTTGTGCGAGATCTCCCTCTCGGTTCGAAACATCGCGGAGGACCGGATGGGGGTGCAGTACCGGGGACAGGAGATGCCCCTGCTGGAGGCCCTTGCCCGGTCTGGGGCGTCCCGGGTATTCATCATGCTGGGTACCAACGACGTGGCTCTCCCCGGCGGGGTGGAGGCGGCCATGAACAACTGGACCTGGCTGCTGGACCGGCTCCGGGAACAGTGCCCGGACATGGAGATCTATGTGGAGTCCGCCCTGCCCATGAGCACCCGGGGAGAGCTGCGGGATCTGAACAACCAGCGGCTGCGGGAGTATAACGACAGCCTCCGGACCCTGTGCCGGGAGCGTGGCTGCCCCTATCTGGACCTGGCCCCCTGGTTCACCGGAGAGGACGGGGGCCTGCCGGAGGAGTACTGCTCCGACGCCTATGTCCATCTCACGGAGGAGGGAGCCGCCCTTTGGGCCTCCCTGCTGCAGCGGGAGGAGCTGTATGAAGAGAAGGAATAAAGCGCTGCTGACCCTGCTCCTGGGGGCACTGCTGGTTCTGTCCGGCTGCGGCCGGGAGGAAAAGGCGCCCCCGGTCATGGAGGAGCTCTATGACAGCATGGCCGCCCAGGTGGAGCTGCCGGAGCTGGAGAGCCTGGGGGAGCGGCAGCAGCGGGACCGGCTGGGCCTGGAGAAGGAGCAGCTGCCCCAGTCCCTGGTGATGGTCAGCCGTGACCCTCTGCGCCTGGACGAGATCTGGCTGCTGGAGTGCGCCGACCCGGAGACCGCCCAACAGATGGAGACGCTGGCGGAAAACCACCGCCAGTCCCTCTGCCGCCAGAGCCGGGACTATTCCCCCCAGCAGTACGCCCTGGCCCAGAAGGCCCGGGTGTGCCGGGAGGGAGTGTACCTGGGTTTCTTCCTGGGGGAGGAGGCGGATCGCCTGGCGGAGATCTTCCGCCGGGCGGTATAGGAGCGCCGAAGGGCCCCGAGGACAGAGTTTACGGAAAAATGCGCCTGTCGAGTCGGCGGACAACGGAAACGTAAAAAACGCGCCTCCCGTGACCGGGAGACGCGTTTTTCTTTTGGGGAATCAGTCTTCGCTTCGGTTTTCGCAGCGGCAGCACAGCTCGCCGTTTTCCTCGTCCACGGTGAGAGTGGACCCGGCGGAGATCTGACCGCCCAGGATGGAGCGGGCCAGCAGGGTCTCCACGCCGCTCTGGAGATAACGGCGCAGGGGCCGGGCGCCGTAGAGGGGATCGTAGCCCCGCTGGATGATCAGCTCCTTGGCCGCCGGGGTGATGACCAGCTGCAGGGCCTGGGCCTCCAGCCGCTTCCGCAGGCCCTCCGCCATGATGTCGATGATGCCGGTGAGATCCTCCCGGGTCAGGGGGCGGAAGAGGATGGTCTCGTCCAGCCGGTTCAGGAATTCCGGCCGGAAGGCGCGCTTGAGCTCGGCCATGACGGCGTCCTGGGCCTCCTGGGCGATGGTGCCGTCGGGCTCTATGCCCTCCAGCAGGTACTGACTGCCCAGGTTGGAGGTCAGGATGATGATGGTGTTCTTAAAGTCCACCGTCCGGCCCTGGGAATCGGTGATGCGCCCGTCGTCCAGGATCTGCAGCAGGATGTTGAACACGTCCGGGTGGGCCTTCTCGATCTCGTCAAACAGCACCACGCTGTAGGGCTTGCGCCGTACCGCCTCGGTCAGCTGGCCGCCTTCGTCATAGCCCACATATCCCGGAGGCGCGCCGATCAGCCGGGAGACGGAGAACTTCTCCATGTACTCGGTCATGTCGATGCGCACCATGTTGTGCTCATCGTCAAACAAACTCTCGGCCAGGGCCTTGGCAAGTTCGGTCTTGCCCACACCCGTGGGACCCAGGAACAGGAAGGAGCCGATGGGCCGGTTGGGGTCCGCGATCCCGGCCCGGGAGCGGAGGATGGCCTCGGTGACCTTCTGCACGGCCTCGTCCTGGCCAACCACCCGCTTGTGCAGCACGCTGTCCAGATGCAGCAGCTTTTCCCGCTCGCTCTCCATCAGCTTGGACACGGGGATGCCGGTCCACTTGGCCACGATGGCGGAGATCTCCTCCTCGGTGACGGTGTCCCGCACCAGCGAGCTGTCCCGGGCCTCCTCGCTGAGCTTTTCTGCCTCCTGGAGCTTTTTCTCCAGGGCGGGGAGGTCGGAGTATTTCAGCCGCGCCGCCGTCTCGTACTCCAGCCGGAGCTGGGCGTTCTCCATGTCGGCGCGGACCTTCTCGATCTCCTCTTTCAGCTTTTTCACGGTCTCGGCGCTGCTCTTTTCGCTCTCCCAGCGGGATTTCATGGCGTTGAAGCTTTCCTTCTGCTCGGCCAGCTCCCGGCGCAGCTTTTCCAGCCGGTCCCGGCTGAGCTGGTCCTCTTCCTTTTTCAGAGCCGTCTCCTCGATCTCCATCTGGATGATCCGACGGCGGACGGCGTCCAGCTCCTCCGGCATGGAGTCGATCTCCGTGCGGATGCTGGCGCAGGCCTCGTCCACCAG
>JAFYAQ010000013.1 GCA_017540645.1 Oscillospiraceae bacterium | reverse complement strand
CACCTGCACGAGAAGTTCATCGCTCACACCAGCTGCCACGAGGTTCTTGGCTATATGACGGGCGGCGTAGGCCGCGCTGCGGTCCACCTTGCTGGGGTCCTTACCCGAGAAGGCGCCGCCACCGTGGGGCGCGCTGCCGCCGTAGGTGTCCACGATGATCTTCCGCCCGGTCAGCCCGCTGTCCCCCTGGGGTCCGCCGATGACAAAGCGGCCGGTGGGGTTGACAAAATAGCGTATATCCCCCTTGTCCAGCTCCTTGGGGATCACCGGCAGCGCCACCTCCCGGATCAGATCGGCACGGATCTGCTCCAGGCTCACCTCCGGGGCGTGCTGGGAGGAGATCACCACCGTGTCGATGCGCACCGGGCGGTTATCGCCGTCGTATTCCACGGTGACCTGGGTCTTTCCGTCGGGCCGCAGATAGGGCAGGGTGCCGTCCTTCCGCACCCGGGCCAGACGGCGGGCCATCTTGTGGGCCAGGGAGATGGGCAGGGGCATCAGCTCCGGCGTCTCGTCGCAGGCGTAGCCGAACATCATGCCCTGGTCCCCCGCGCCGTTGTCCATATCCGCACCCACGGCGCCGTTTTTCTTTTCCAGGGACTCGTTCACCCCCATGGCGATGTCCGGGCTCTGCTCGTCGATGCTGGTCAGCACCGCGCAGGTGTCGGCGTCAAAGCCGAACTTGGCCCGGTCATAGCCGATGTCGCGGATCACGTCCCGGGCGATCTTGGGGATATCCACATAGCAGCTGGTGGTGATCTCCCCCACCACCAGGCAAAGGCCGGTGGTCACCGTGCACTCGCAGGCCACATGGCCATCCGGGTCCTCGGTCAGGATGGCGTCCAGCACCGCATCGGAGATCTGGTCGCAGATCTTGTCCGGATGCCCCTCGGTGACGCTCTCGGACGTAAACAGGTAGTTTGCCATTTTTCTTCCTCCAGAAAAATAAAAAATCGCCGCGCCTTACGGCGGAGCGATAAGGTTCTTATCTTTCGACTTCCGCCGACGGATTTGGCACCTTATGTCTCCACAGGTTGCCGGGCTTCTCAGGGCCGTTCCCTCCACCACTCTTGATAAGCCGTATTCGGTTTGGCGTTGATCCCTTTGATTTCAGCATATTGTAGCATATCGCCCCCCGGCTTGTCAACAAATCCGGGATGAGAAAACACAGGGGAATGACCCCCTGTGTTATTCCCGGCGGAAGATTTTATCCCCGTTCTGCCAGATCTCACAGCCCAGGGCCTGCGCCTCCTCCCGGCGGTGGGTGGAGAGCACCAGCGTCCGCCCCCGGGCATGACGGCACAGCAGTGCGGCGATATCCTCCGCCCGCTCCCGGTCCAGCCCATGGAAGGGCTCGTCCAGCAGCAGCAGCTCGCCCTCCGCGGCCAGCGCCCGGGCGATGTTCACCCGCTGGCACATGCCGCCGGAGAGGGCGGCGGGGTATTTGTCACTGGCGTCCCCGAGACCAACCCGCTCCAGCCATTCCTCAGCCCGGGGCAGAGTGGCTCTTTTGTCCCCCAGCACCAGGTTCACGTTCTCCGCCGCCGTGCGCCAGGGGAGCAGCCGGGGTTCCTGGAAGGCGAAGGCGACCTTTTCCGGCCGTCCCGTGACCGTGCCGCCCCGGGGGGCGAGCAGTCCGGCCAGACAGCGCAGCAGAGTGGTTTTGCCGCAGCCGGAGGGCCCCATCAGGGCCAGATGTCCGCCCTCGGGGATGCCCATGGAAAGGCCTTGGATCACCGTCTCCTCCCCGTAGCCCAGGGTCAGATCGGAAAGCACGATCATGGCGTCCTCCTCTCCCAGCGCCGGAAAACCCGGTTCAGCAGGCCCTCCAGCAGCAGGCTCAGCACGATCACCAGCAGCGTCCAGGCGAAGAGGTCCACCGTCTCCAGATACAGCTTGGATTCATAGAGATGCCGCCCGATGGAGAGGCGGGGCACCGTCAACACCTCGGCGGCGATCCCGGCCTTCCACGCCAGGCCCACCGCCGTCCGGCAGGCCGCCAGAAAGGACGGCAGCACCGAGGGGATCACGACGCGCCACAGCGTCCTCCCGCTCCCCAGACGGTAGAGCCGCGCCATCTCCAGGAGCCGGTCGTCCACCGCGGCCAGACCGCCCTGGACGCCGCCCCAGATCACCGGGAGCACCATCAGCACCACGATCACGCTGGGGAGGATGTCCCTGCCCAGCCAGATCAGCAGCAGGAGGATAAAGCTGGCCACCGGCGTGGAGCGGATCACGGTCAGCAGCGGAGAGAGCAGAGCCCCCAGCCAGGAAAAACGCGCCGCGAGCCCCGAAAGCAAGGCGCCCAGCACGATGCCCCCCGCGGCCCCCAGGGCGATGCGCCCAAGGCTGAGCGCCGCCGTGCGCCACAGCTCCCGGCTGCCCATCAGCTCCCAGAGCCGGGCAAACACCGGGACCGGACCGGGCAGCAGCAGCTCCCGGCCCACCAGCGCCGCCAGCGCGGCCCACAGTCCCAGCCAGACGGCGGCGATCAGAAGAGCTCTCCCTCTTTGCTTCATCGGCTTATCCCAGGTAATAGAAGTCTTCCCCGGGCAGCGCGCCGCCCACGGAGGCGGGGTTCACGGCAAACATGGCCTCGCAGAAGCTGTCCATGGCCTGGGCCATCTCCTCGCCGGTCAAAAAGCAGATGTTGCAGTTGGGCACGGCCTTGGCCGCCACGGCGGCCTTCTGGAAGATGCCGTTTTGCTCGATCATCTGGGCGGCCTCCTGGGTGTTCTCCAGCAGGAAGTCGATGGACCGGCCATAGTCGGCCAGGAAGGCGGCCACAGCCTCCGGGTGCTCCGCGGCAAAGTCGCTGCGGACCACCGCGCAGCCCTGGACCAGGCTGCCCAGCTGCTGCACCGTCTCCCACTCCTCCGTCAGATCCATGACGGGGCTGAGCTTTTCGTTGGCAGCGCAGGCGATGGTCACCATGGGCTCCGGCAGCACGGCCAGATCCACCTCTCCGGCGGCCAGAGCGGTGCGCAGGTCGGCGGGGGCGGCATAGGTGTTGTCAATGGTCACGTCGGCGCCGGCCTTGTCCGCCAGAGCCTTGAAAATGAAGCTGGGATTCTGGGCGGGGGCATAGACCGTCCGTCCCTCCAGGTCCTCCCAGCCGTTCACGCTGAGTTTCTCGGTGTCCGCCACCAGGTACAGCACGCCCCGGGTGTTGATGGCCAGCATGCGCACGCCCCCCTGGGTCTTGTTGTAGAGCGCCGCGGCGGCGTTGGTGGGCAGAGCGGCGATGTCGCACTCCCCGCTCACAAGGGCGGCGGCGATGTTGCTGGCGTCGGTCTCCACGCCCACGGTGTAGGGGGAGGCTTCGTCCTTGGCCGCGTCGTCCATGAGCTTGGCCATGCCGAAGCCGGTGGTGCCGTTGAGGACCAGGATATTGACCTCAACGCTCTCGGGGGCGGGGGCCTCCGTGGGCTCGGGCGTGCTCTCGGGGGCGGGGGCCGCCGTGGCCGCGGGGGCCTGGGTGGCGGCAGGGGCGGCGCTCTGGCCGCAGGCGGACAGACACAGGCAGAGCAGCAGGGAAAGTGCAAGGATGCGGATGGTCTTCTTCATGGTTTTGAACCCTTTCTTTTTCATTTAACGTTGGAGTAGGCGGTTTTGGCGCTGACGCCGGGGAGATTGCCGATCTGCCCGGACAGGCTGCTGATCACATCCTGGGGGGCGTCCACGGCGATGCAGATGATGCTGATGCCTCTCTGGCGGTAGGGGATGCCCATGCGTCCCACGATGTAGTCCGCGCAGCGGTGGAGGATGGCGTTGATCCGCTCCACGGACTCCGCGTTTTCCACGATGATGCCGATGACGGCGATACGGTTCTCCATGAAATCCTTCCTTTCCAGCAAAAAACCGGCTGTGTCTCCGAAAAGACACAGCCGGACGGACCCGCTGACGCGGGCAGATCGCAAACCGTATCTTCCGCCTCAAGGCATATCCTTTCGGCGTCAGAGGGCAGGGGAACTATATGGATTTATAGCACAGGTCGGGCGTGAACGCAAGAGCCTTTGCTCACCGCTCCCCCGGCATTTTCCAGGCGTGGTGGTCGGTGTGCAGCTCGTGGTGCGAGCGCTCGGACAGAGGCTTGCCGTAGTACTCCCGGTAGGCCATCTGCACCTCCGGGTTCTCGTGGGAGAAGCGCAGGCTGTTCTTGCGATCCAGGAAATAGAGGTTGTCGCCCCGCAGGGAGGCCAGCTCCTCTCCGTCGTGGATGGGCTGTCCGCCACCGCCTACGCAGCCGCCGGGGCAGGCCATGATCTCCACGAAGTCGTAGGAGACCTCCCCCCGCTTGAGGGCCTGGATCAGCTTTTCGGTATTGCCCAGGCCGCTGGCCACCGCGATCTTCACCCGCTCGCCCAGGATCTTGAACTCGGCCTCCTTCCAGCCGCCCATGCCCCGGACGTTCTGGAAGGCGTCGGGATCGGCGTTCTGGCCGGTCAGCAGGAAGTAGGCGGAGCGCAGGGCCGCCTCCATCACGCCGCCGGTGACGCCGAAGATCACCGCCGCGCCGGTGCCGGAGCCGAAGGGGGAGTCGAAGGGACGCTCCTGCAGATTCCGCACGTTGATGTGGTCGGCGCGGATCATGCGCACCAGCTCCCGGGTGGTCAGCACCATGTCCACATCCTTCTCGCAGCCGGAGTCGTTGATGCTGGGGATGTCGGCCTCGGACTTCTTGGCCACGCAGGGCATGATGGAGATGTTGAAGATCTTCTTCGGGTCGATGCCCATCTTCTGGGCAAAGTAGGTCTTGGTGCAGGTGCCCTGCATCTGGTGGGGGGATTTGGCGGTGGAGAGCTGGTCCACCATCTCCGGGTGCTGGCCCTTGAGATAGCGCACCCAGCCGGGGCAGCAGGAGGTGAACATGGGCCAGGCATACCGGTCCCGATGGGTAAAGCGCTCGATGAACTCGCTGCCCTCTTCCATGATGGTCAGATCCGCGCCGAAGTTGGTGTCGAACACATAGTCAAAGCCCAGGGCCTTGATGGCGGCGGCCAGCCGCTCGGGGGTGGCCTCCTCCCGGGTGAGACCCAGCTGCTCGCCCCAGGCCGTCCGGACGGCGGGCGCCACCTGGACGACGGTGATCTTCTCCGGGTCGGAGAGGGCGCCGCACATGGCCAGCAGCTTCTGCCGGTCGTCCCTCTCGTGCAGAGCGCCCACGGGGCAGTGGGTGACGCACTGGCTGCACAGGGAGCAGCCCGTCTCCTTGATGTCCCGGTTCAGGCTGACGCCCACAGTGGTGCGGGAGCCGGTCTTGGTCACGTCCCAGATGTGCAGGTTCTGGACCTTGTCGCAGATCTGGATACAGCGCATGCACTTGATGCACTTGCTGGCGTCCCGGATCAGGGGGAAGTCCTGGGGCCAGTTGTTCTTCTCCAGCACCCGGGCGTAGTCGTCCGTGACGATGCCCAGGTCGTTGGCGATGGTCTGAAGCGAGCAGTTGCCGGAGCGGATACAGGTGGCGCACAGGCAGTCGTGCTGGGAGAGGATGAGCTGCACGTTGGTGCGGCGGGCGTCCCGGACCCGGGGGGAATTGGTAAAGATCTCCATCCCCTCGGCCACCATGTTGTCGCAGCTGGGCACCAGGCGCTTGACGCCCTTGACCTCCACCACGCACACGCGGCAGGCGGCGATCTCGTTGATGCCGGGGAGATAGCACAGGTGGGGGATGCGGAAGCCGGCGTCCTCTGCCGCCTGCATGATGGTGGTGCCCTCCTTGACCTGGAGAGGCGTGTTGTTGATTTTGATGTTTACCATTTCAGTTCTCTGCCTCCTTTGAACACGCCGTAGCCAAAGTGGTCGCACCGCAGGCAGCGCCCGGACTCCTGGCAGATCTCCTTGTCCGTCAGCGGGCACTCCACGGCCTCCCAGTCTGTGCGGCGCTCGTCCACGGGCCGCTCCTTTACGTTCACGCGGCCATAGGCCGGGTCGTCCTTGATCCGGGGCGCGGGGATCTCCACGTCCACGGAGATGCTGTGATGGAAGCCCAGATATTCGTCGATATTGGCGGCGGCCACCTTGCCCGCGGCGATGGCCCGGATGGCGGTGGCGGGGCCGGTGACGCAGTCGCCGCCGGCGAACACGCCCATGGCGCTGGACACCGCGGACCAGTCGGCGGCCTCGATCACGCCCCGCTTGATGGGGATGCCCTCGGACTCAAAGTGCCGGGTCTCGATGCCCTGGCCGATGGCGATGATCACCGCGTCGCAGGGGATGGTGTAATCCGGCTCGTCGCTGTCGGCGGGGGCGGGGCGGCCGCCCTTCACCGCGCCGATGATCTTGGGGCTGACGGTCAGGCCGGTGACATTCTCTTCCGCGTCGGTCTCGATGCGCACGGGGGCGTGCAGCTCCACGATCTCCGCGCCCTCGGCTGCGGCGGCGTCCACCTCTTCCTGCAGGGCGGTCATGTCGTCCCGCCGGCGGCGGTAGATCACCTTCACGGTTTTGGCGCCCAGGCGGATGGCGCTGCGGGTCACGTCCATGGCCACGTTGCCGCCGCCGATGACGCAAACCCGCTTGTCCTTCAGATCCACGGTGCCGCCGTCGGCCAGAGTGCCCAGCATCTCCACCGCGGAGATGACCCCCCGGACGTCCTCCCCGGGCAGTCCGGCGTACTTGCCGGTGTGGGCGCCGATGGAGATGTACACCGCGTCGTACTCGGAGCGGATCTGGGCAATGGAGGTCATTCCCTCGCCGTCGCCGATCTTGCAGTCCAGCCGGACTTCCACGCCGGTGGAGAGGATGGCGTTGATGTCCTCGTCCAGGCGGGCCCGGGGCAGCCGGTAGCTGGGGATGCCGTAATAGAGCATGCCGCCCAGGTGCTTGTGCATCTCGTAGACAGTGGTCTGGTGGCCCATGAGCTGGAGATAGTAGGCCGCGCTCAGTCCGCTGGGGCCGCCGCCGATGATGGCGACCCGCTTGCCGGTGGAGGGCGCGTTCTCCGGCACGGGCACCGGTCCGGCCTTGTCCACCGCGGCCAGCTTCATGCCCCGGATGTTCAGAGAGGCGTCGATCATGTTGCGGCGGCAGCGGGCCTCGCAGGGGTGCTCACACACCAGGGCGCAGGCCACGGGGAAGGGATTGTCCTTGCGGATCAGGCGCACGGCGTCGGCCCAGCGGCCTTCGTGCACCAGGGCGATGTAGCCGGGGATGTCCACATGGGCGGGGCACAGGGACATGCAGGGCACAGGCTGGTTGATAGCTGCCAGACACTTGCCGTGGAGGATGTGTTCCTCATAGTCGTCCCGGAAGCCCTTGACGCCCTTGAGGACCATATCCGCGGCGGAGGCGCCGATGGCGCAGTCCGCCGTGTCGGCGATGACCCGGGCGGTGCGTTCGATGCGGTCGATGGTGGTCAGCGTGGCGTTGCCGTCCAGCACGTCCTCCAGCATGGCGCTCAGCTGTCCCAGGCCCACCCGGCAGGGCACGCACTTGCCGCAGGTCTGGGCGTGGCAGAGCTTCAGGAAGGCCGAGGCCATGTCCACGGGGCACAGTCCCGGCGGGCTTGCCACGATTCGCCGCTCCAGGTCCTTGTAGAGTTCCTCTACCGTGGCCTGCGCGGCGCTCTGGGTTTTGATGGTCAATCTGCTCAAAGCATTTTCCCCCTTTTTTCGGAAAGTACAGGGTCTCCTTTTACCGTTTTATGATATCGTAATTTATCAAAAAAAGCAAGGAGAATACTATAAGGCGTATATTTTATATTGTGTGTTTATTAAAACTCTTCTATGCGATATTTTGTCGGTTAACTATATATCTGTCCCCGAAACAGGGCGCCTGGTCAGAGAATTATGACTTGAAATTCTCTGAAAAATACTCTATAATGCCATAGGTTGTTTGCGATGTGTTTTAAAGGACACTTTACATGCAAAAAGAATAGAAATAATATTTTTTAGGAGGATCCAACATGTTCGATTACACAGGAAAAGTAGTTGCCATCACCGGTGCGTCTTCCGGTCTCGGCAAGCAGATGGCCGAAGGCTATGCCAAGTGCGGCGCCAACCTGGTGCTCATGGCCCGCCGCGTGGAGCGGCTGGAAGCCAGCGCCAAGGAGTGGGAAGCCCAGTACGGCATCCAGGTCCTGCCCGTGAAGTGCGATGTCACCAGCACCGAGTCCATCACCGAAGCTCTGGCCGCCATCGACGCCAAGTTCGGCCACTGCGAAGTCATCGTGAACGACGCCGGCGGCGAGCGCGGCACCGGCACCCCCCTGGTGGACTACAAGAAGGACGACTGGGAGTTCACCCTGCGTCTGGACCTGACCTCCATTTTTGAGGTCACCAAGTTCTTCGCCGGCTACATGAAGAAGAACATCGCCGAGGGCAAGCAGACTTACGGCCGTGTAATCAACATCGCCTCCATCTACGGTCTGGTCGGCAACACCGCCATTCCCACCATCGCCTACCACTCCACCAAGGGCGCCGTTGTCAACTTCTCCCGTGGCGCCGCCGCGGAGCTGGCCAAGGACGGCATCACCGTCAACACCATCTGCCCGGGTTACTTCTACACCGAGCTGACCGAGGAGACCCTGAACTCCGACTACTTCCAGGCCTTTGCCCGTCAGTCCGTTCCCATGGGCCGCTACGGCTCCAAGGGCGAGCTGAACTCCGCTGCCATCTTCCTGGGCGCCGAGGAATCCAGCTACGTCACCGGCCAGGCCATCGCCGTGGACGGCGGCTACACCTGCGTGTGATCCTTTCTATTGCATAAAAAAACCGGCGCGCTGCCCATGGGCAGCGCGCCTTTTTTATGTAGTTTTTCTCATTCCTCCCGGAGGACCTGGGCGCAGACCGCCTCCAGCTCCTCCTGGGTGTCAAAGACGAAGAGGAAGGAATAATCCCCCATGTCCGTGCGCAGGGCGCCGTCCACCGGGCCCTCCTCCCGGAGATATGCCCCGTACTGCATGCGGACCTGCTCGTCGGAGAGGGCGTAGTGCCGCTCGTCCCGGCGGCCGAGAAAGGCGCAGAACTGCCGGCGGCCCACGTCCTTGCGGGAGGCGTCAAAGGCGATCATATCCGCCCAGATCTGGTAGACATCGGTGTTGTTGGCGTAATTCATCATGGTGGGGGACATGCCGCCGCTGGGCCGCATGTTCACCTCCAGGGCGGCGATCTGCCCCGCCTTGCCGATGGCCTGGTCGGAGTTCAGGCGGAAAAACTCAAAGTGGACAAAACGGCTGCGCACCCCGAAGGCGCGCACCGCGGCCCGTCCGGCGGAGCGCAGATCCTCCGGCAGCTTGCCCCGGATATAGAACAGGCAGCTCCCCTGCTCGTTGACGATGTCCATGATGCTGATGGGAGAGACGTTGCCCGTTTCGAAAATGCTCTCGCCTTTAGAGTTCACCACCGCGTCGTAGGAGCAGACGGTACCGTCGATGAACTCCTCCATGATGTACTCCGCGTCGTCTTTGGTGCGGAAGAAGGTCTCCAGATCCTCCCGGCATTTGATCTTGAAGGTGTTCACCGCGCCCACGCCGTTGTCCGGCTTGACCACCACAGGGTAGCCCACCTCCTCCAGGAAGGCCTGGCAGCCGGCCATGTCGTCCACCAGGTGATAGCGGGCCACCGGGATGCCGGCGGCGATGTAGCGCTCCTTCATCCGGGATTTGCGCTTGACGCAGGGCATGTCCTCCGGGCGAAAGCCGGAGGAGATGTTGAAGTCCTGCCGGAGCCGGGCGTCCCGCTCCAGCCAGAACTCGTTATTGGATTCCAGCCAGTCGATCCGGCCGTACTTGTGGATGAAAAACGCCACCGCCCGGTAGACCTGGTCGTCGTTCATCAGAGAGTCCACCCGGTAGTACTCGTCCAGATTTTCCCGCAGCTCCGGGGAAAGCTCATCGTAGGGGCAGTCGCCGATGCCCAGCACCCGCAGTTCGTTGATGCGCAGGGCGCAGCAGAACTGCCAGTAATTGGCCGGGAAGTTGGGGGAGATGAAGACAAAGTTTTTCATGCTGGCGGAACACCCTTTCTTTCTGTATTCGGTCCTTCAGCCCAGCAGGAACGGCAGGAAATAGGCCGCCTGCTTATACCACCAGGGCCAGTCGTGGTTCACGTCGCTGCCCCAGTAGTCCACCCAGATGTTGATGCCCAGCTCGTGGAAGCGCCGGTCCAGGTACTCCGTGCTCCAGGGCTCCTCCCAGGCGCCCCGGCCCAGGCACACCACCGCCTTGTGCCGGTTGTACTCGGCGATGAAGGGGTGGTCGGCGGGCATGCCGGCCATGTAGTCGGTGGGGGAGTTTTTGTACACCACCTCGTCCATGTAATCGCCCAGGAAGAAGCTGGCGTTGTACACGCCGCTCAGGGCCATGCAGCGGTCAAAGAGATCGGGGAAGCGCAGATAGAGGTTCAGGGCATGGGTGGCGCCCATGGAGCAGCCGAAGGTCATGATGCCGGGATAGCCGTCCCAGCCGTTTTTCCAGTTGGCATAGTCCCGGATGGCGGGGACCGCCTCCCGGGTGATGTACTCGATCCAGCGCTCATGGAGGCGGATGCGGTCATAGGGGTTGCCGCTCTTCAGGCTCCAGGTCTCCGCGTCGATGGTGTCGATGGAGAAGACCATGCACTCGCCCCCCTCGATCCAGGGAGCGAAGGTGTCGGTCATGTGGAAGTTTTCAAAGTCGAAAAACCGGCCGTCCTGGCAGGGGATGAACAGGATCGGCTTTCCGGCGTGGCCGTAGACCTTCATGGGCATGACGCGGCCCAGGCTCTGGCTGTACATTTCAAAGTAATTGGTCTCCATGGATCAGTCCTCCAAACCATATAATAATGTAGGGATAAACAAGGGAAGCTGTTTCTCCCAGCTGGCCTCCGAGTGGCCCCCGTCCGGCACCAGGCGGGAGGTCAGGAGCACACCCTTTTTCATCAGCTGGGCGGTGACATCGGCATAGAGCTTTCTGTCTCCCCGGCCGCGGAGCTCCTGCTGGCCCATGTCCATGTACAGCACCGTGGTGTCGATCCGGGCCGCGCGGATCATGGCGCGCACGCCCTCCGGATCAAAGGCCGCCGAGGGAGAGAGGGCCGCGCCCCGGGAAAACACCTGGTTATACTCCATCAGGGCGTACAGGGTCATCAGCCCGCCCATGGAGCTGCCGGCGATGAAGGTATGTTCCCGGTCCGGGATGCTGGGGAAACGGGCGTCCACATAGGGCTTGAACGTTTCCGTGTAATAGTCCATGGTCAGCTTGCCCCGGCCCCGGATGTCCCCGCCGAATTCCGGCGCGGAAAAATCAAAGGGGGAGTACTCGCTCAGCCGTCCGCCGCAGGGGTCCGACTCCTTGTGGTGGCTGCACTCGATGGCCGCCACCATCAGCGGCAGGTTGTGGGCACAGAAATAGTCCAGGATGCCCCAGCACTTGCCGTAGGTGGCCTCCGCGTCCGAGAAGAGGTTTTGTCCGTCAAACATGTACAGCACCGGGTATCGGCGGTTTTGATCCGCCCGGGCGCTGTCCGGCACATAGACCCAGGCCCGGCGCTTTTCCTTTCCGGTCAGCGCAGGCATGGTCAGCCGCCATTCATGCAGCATAGTGGTCCCCCATCCATACTTTACTTACAAAAAGAAACCTTATCATAAACCGCTTCGCTTTTCAATAAAAAAGTTGACGAGCACGGCCGCGCACCCTTCTCTCCGGCGTTTTTGCCCGCATGTTTTGTTAATAAGCAACAACTTGTCAATTATTTTTCTTTATTCTATTGATTTTTTCCACAGAAGCGGCTATAATGCGGCATAGAATTTATCCCGGAAACGGGAGAAACAGGAGGAACAGTCTATGAAGAAAACACTTTGCCTGCTTTTGGCTCTGGCGATGGTCCTGGGTCTGGCTGCCTGCGGCGGCAGCTCCGCCCCCGCTCCCACCAGCGCCCCCGCCGCCGCTCCCGCCCCGGAGGAGGCCGCTCCCGCCGAGCCTGAGGCTCCCGATTATTCCGACTACACCATTCGGATCTACTCCAACTCCAACTCCACCGAGCGCACCACCTGGCTGATCGAAGAAGCCAAGGCCGCCGGCTTCAACATCAGCATCGATGACAACAGCGTCATCTCCGGCGACACCCAGGCCATCCAGTCCGCCAACGAGAACAAGGACGGCGACCTGATCTTCGGCCTGAACGAGACCCGCTGGAGCCAGCTGCTGAAGGGCCAGTATGAGAACCTGTCCATCATGGACTGGACCCCCTCCTGGGCCGATGAGGTCGGCGACTTCAAGTACGACGGCAAGGCCTACGGCATCGTGATCCAAAACGTGCTGATGCTCTACCGCACCGACGAGCTGGGCACCAACGGCCAGGAGCTCCACTTTGACCACTGGGCCGACGTGGTGGATTCCGGCTACTCCTGGTACCGCCAGAACAAGGTGGGCGGCACCACCAACATGAACATCAACTCCGCCATGCTCTACCCCTTCACCGATCCCGCCTCCCCCGCCGGCGGCATCTCCGTGGACGGCTGGAAGACCCTGTGGAAGTTCTGCGCGGACGGCAAGTTCGGCGGCGACGACTATAAGTACGGCTTCCTTCCCCTGAACAAGGGCGACGTGGCCATCTCCGAGTTCTACTCCTCCGCCCTCTACGGCCAGATCGACGCTGCGGCGGACAGCTCCGCCACGCCTCTGAAGGGCACTCTCCAGCCGGAGAACTGGGCCCTGGTGGACATCGCCGACGGCACCTACTACATTGCCGAGTACATCGGCATCCTGGACAAGGCCGGCCGTACCCCCGAGCAGACCGCCGCTGTGGAGGCCTTTGCCGAGTGGTTCGGCTCCGCCGAAGTGCAGGCTGCCTGGGGCGAGGAGTTCGACTCCTATCCCTGCAACCAGGGCGCCGCTGACGAGCTCTATCCCGACGGCATCCCCGCCATTTACCAGATCCCCAACTTCGCTCTGAACACCGTTCCCGGCACGGATCTGAGCTATGCCGAGTACGTTGCCGCCCACAACAGCGAGTGGACCAACATCATGACCAACCTGGGCTTCTACTGGAAGGACGCCGCCGGCGCCGTTTCCGAGCCCGATTGGGACAACGTGGACTGGGCCGCCATGACCCTGTCCGCCGAGTAAGATCACCGCACAAAGTCCTTTTACGGGGCAGGCACGATCCGCGCCTGCCCCGTTTTGGTGCAGAGAAAAGAGAGGAACGGCAAATGATCAAGCTGAACAATATCGTGGTGAAATTCGGGGATTTCACCGCTCTTCACGATATCAATATCCACGTGAAGGAGGGGGAATTCTTCACCTTCCTGGGCCCGTCCGGCTGCGGCAAGACCACCACGCTGCGGACCATCACCGGCTTTATCGAGCCGGTGGAGGGTACCGTGGAGGTCAAGGGGAAGGACATCACCCACGTGCCCATCGAAAAGCGGAACATCGGCATCGTGTTCCAGAGCTACGCCCTGTTCCCCACCATGACCGTGTACGACAACATCGCCTTCGGCCTGAAGCTGAAGAAGATGAAAAAGCCGGATATCGATCGGGAGGTCCGGCAGATCGCCCGGAAGGTGGAACTCGCCGACGAAAAGCTCATGAAGGCGGTGTCCCAGCTCTCCGGCGGCCAGCAGCAGCGGGTGGCCATCGCCCGGGCCCTGGTCACCAACCCGGCCATCATCTGCATGGACGAGCCGCTGAGCAACCTGGACGCCAAGCTCCGGGTCCAGCTGCGCAACGAGCTGAAAAAGATGCAGAAGGACTTCGGCATCACCACCATCTATGTGACCCACGACCAGGAGGAAGCCCTGACCCTCTCCGACCGGATCGCGGTGTTCAACAAGGGCTATATCGAGCAGATCGGCACCCCCAACGAGGTGTACAACTTCTCAAAGACCGAGTTCGTGTGCAACTTCATCGGCGATATCAACCGGCTGGAGGAGGGCGTGATCCGGCAGCTGATTGCCGCCGGCGCGGAGGTGGATCCGGCAAAGCACAATTACGTCCGGCTGGAGCGTCTGCATGTGAATGTGGAGCCCCGGCCCGGCCAGCTGGCCCTCCCCGGCACCGTCACCATGCGGGAGTACTACGGCCTGTACATCAAGTACTACATCGACCTGGGCAGCCAGACCATCAAGGTCATCGAGAAAAATGACGGCGTGAATATCTATGAGGAAGGCCAGAAGGTGAATGTGATCCTGGATCCCCGGGACATCATGGCCTATCCCGCGGGGGAGGAGGCGGCGCAATGAACGCCTCTCTGGAGAAAAAGCCCCTGAATTGGGAGCTTTTGTTGCGCCTGGTGGGCATCAGCTTCTTCGCCTACCTGTTCTTCGGCTTCATGCTCCTGCCCTGTCTGAACACCCTGGTGAGCATATTCAACGTGAAAAATGCCGCCGGCGCCCGGGACCCCTTCGCGGTCATCCGCTTTTTCCTGGCGGGCAATATGGGCAAGTTCGTCTGGAACTCCCTGAAGCTGGCCGTTTGCCTGATCGTCACGGTGAACGTGGTGGGCATCTCCATCGTGCTGCTCACCGAGTATTTTGACATCAAGGGCGCCAGGATCCTCCGCATGGGCTATATGACCACCATGATCTACTCCGGCGTGGCCCTGGTCACCGGCTATCTGTTCCTCTACGCCCCGGACGGGATCCTGACCAACGCCGTCTCCAACGCCTTCCCCGGCTTCAACAAGAGCTGGTTCACCGGCTTCAACGCGGTGCTCTTCACCATGACCTTCGCCTGCACCAGCAACCACGCCCTTTTTTTGCGCAACGCCATCCGCTCCATCGACTACAACACGGTGGAGGCCGCCCGGAACATGGGCGCCCGTCCCTTCAAGGTTTTGTGGAAGGTGGTATTCCCCACGCTGGTGCCCACTCTCTTCTCCCTGACGGTCATGACCTTCATCACCGGCCTGTGCGCCATGTCGGCCCCCACCCTGCTGGGCTACGACTCCATCAACCCGGAGATCGTCCGGCTTGCGGGCTCCTCCACGGCGGACGAGGCTTTCCCCCAGGCCCGGGCCGCCCTGCTGAGCATCATCCTGGCCATGTTCACCATCCTGCTGCTGACGGTGCTGACCGCCTACGAGCGGAAGGGCCACTATCTCTCCGTCAGCAAGACCAAGGCCAAGCTCCAGAAACAGAAGATCACCAATCCCTTCTGGAACGCGGTGGCCCACATCTACGCCTATATCCTCTTCATCATCTATATGACCCCGGTGGTGATGATCCTCATTTTCTCCTTCCAGACCTACAGCGCCATCCGTTTGAAGAAGCTGGATCTGTCCCACTGGACCCTGGTGAACTTCTTCGGCACCCAGGACTATGAATACCTGACCAACCGGGGCAAGTACAAGACCCGGGTGGGGGCCATCTCCGGCGTGTTTGCCAACGCGGACACCGTGGGCGGCATCAAGCTCAGCTTCATTCTCTCCGCCCTGGCGGCCGCCCTGGCCTGCGTGATCGTGGTGGTGGCCTGCAACTACATCTTCAAGAAAAAGCACAAAAAATCCGGCGTGGTGCTGGAGTACGCCCTGCTCTTCCCCTGGCTGCTGCCCACCATCCTGATCTGCTACTCCTACCGGACCTACTTCAACAGCGACGCGGTGTGGTACGTGGGCAATCAGAACCTGTACTACGCCCAGAACGTGCGATTGCTGGTGGTCATGGCCTACACGGTGACCAAGCTGCCCTTCTCCCTGCGGATGATCAAGGCCAGCTTTTACTCCATCGACGAGGAGCTGGAGGACGCGGCCCGGAACCTGGGGGCCAGCCCCATCGTCACTTTCCTGAAGGTAAAGCTGCCCATCATCCTGCCCAGCGTACTGGCGGTGTTCGCGCTGAACTTCAACGCCCTGTTCACCGAGTACGACATGTCCGCCACCTTTGCCAGCACCTACAGCAAGACCTACGCCATGGTGATCCAGGCCATGTGCGCGGAGGAGGGGCTCTACGGCTACAACGTGAACGCCTCCGGCCGGCGCTGCGCCTCCACGGTGTTCATCATGCTGGTATCGGGCCTGATCCTGTACCTGGTCTACGGGGTGGGCGCCCGGGACCTGGGCGAGCGGCTGGATCACCGGCGCCGCCGGGCCGAGCGCTGGCAGCGCTTTACGGGCCTCTTTGAGAAAAAACCATCCCCGGAGGTAAAGGCATGATCAAAAATATCCTCTTCGACATGGGCAGCACCCTGATCCGCTTTGAGCCGGAGACCTTCATCCGCCTGGCCGGAGTGGAGGACCCGGCCGACCGAAACGCCCTGCTCTGGGAGGTCTACCGGAGCGCGGAGTGGGTGGCCCTGGACCGGGGCGCCATCACCGAGGACCAGGCGGAGGCGGCCATGTGCCGCCGGCTGCCGGAGCGGCTCCACCCCGTCGCCGGACGGCTGATCCGCCACTGGGACCGGCCCCTGCTGACGGTGGAGGGCATGGAGGAGCTGGTGGCCGAGCTGCGGGATCTGGGCTACGAGCTGTACCTGTGGACCAACGCCGGGCCCCGGCACCACGAGTACTGGCCCCGCTTCCCGGTGGCCCGCTTTTTCCCGGAGGAGCGGATCTTCCGGAGTTCGGACTGGCTGCTGCTCAAGCCGGAGCGGGAGTTTTACGAAAAGGCCCTCGCCACCCAGGGGCTGGATCCCCGGGAGTGCCTGTTCATCGACGACAGTCCCCCCAACGCCGAATCCGCCATCCGCTGCGGCATCGACACCATCATCTTCCGGGGCGACGCGGCCTCCTGCCGCCGCGCCCTCCGGGATCGGGGCATCCCGGTAAAAAAAAGCGCAAAAAACCGTCCTGACCGAGAATCACGTCGGTCAGGACGGTTTTCTTTCCGCTGCATCATTCAAACAGCTTTTTCACCGCGGCCAGCTCCGCGCCGCTGATATGGCAATAGCCCGTGGGATTCTTCGTCAGATAGTCCTGGTGATATTCCTCCGCCGGATAAAAGCAGCGCAGGGGCAGCAGCTCCACGCAAAAGGGCCCTCCCTTTTGCCGCTCCCGGGCGAAGGCCTCCTCCAGGGTGGGCCGGTCCGCGGGATCGGTATAATACACCCCGGTCTGGTACTGGCTCCCCACGTCCCCGCCCTGGCGGTTTGCCACGGTGGGGTCCACCACCAGGAAGAACGCCCGCAGCAGCATCGAGAGGCTCACCGCCGCCGGATCGTACTCCACCCGTACGGTCTCCCGGTGGCCAGTGGTATCGGTACACACGTCCCGGTAGCCGGGGTTTTCGGTGTGGCCGTTGGCGTAGCCCACGGTGGTCCTCACCACCCCGGGGATCAAGCGAAACAGCTTCTCCGTGCCCCAAAAGCAGCCGCCGGCAAAATAGATCTCTCTCATGGGACGCTCAGCGCAGCAGCTGGAACCGTCCGATGACCGGGAAAGGCCGGGTCTCGCCCCGCATGGCGGTGAGAACGCCCCAGATGGGATAGGCCAGCATCAGCAGCCCGAACAGCCAGCGCAGTCCGGGGATCAGGCGCATGAGCAAAAACAGCACCACGCCCAAAATCAGATTCAGCAGCCCCTGGTTGGCGTGAAAGCGCCCGAAGCCGGAGCGGGGGATCAGCAGCAGGGGCAGGAAAAACAGCACCCAGAAATAGGCGATGGCGCTGATCATTCTCTCCACAGGATCGTAGTTGTTGTTCATCGGTATCCTCCTTCTCCAAACGGATATGTATTATCGAAAGGGGTTTTCCACTCGGATGGCCGCCGGGTCCACGCCGGGGTCCATGATGCGCACCACCTGGTCAAAGGCGGCGCTGCGCTCGGTGGCGTAGTAGGCGGTAGTGCCCTGCCCCTCGCCCTGACCAAACTTGCCCCGGAGGGCCTGGGCCAGCGCTTCGCCCACGTCGATCATGGCAACGCCGGGAAGGCGCTTTTCCAGGGCGGGACGGTACACCGGGTAGTGGGTGCAGCCCATGATCATCACGTCGATATTCTCACTGTCAAAGGGGCTCATATACCGGTCCACGATCATCTCCGCCACCGGGTCCATGGGCTCCACTCCGTTCTCCACCAGGGGCACCAGCAGGGGGCAGGCCCGGGCGGTGATGTGCACCTGGGGGTCCGCGGCGGCAATATACCGCTGATAGGCCCCGCTGCGGATGGTGGCCTGGGTGCCGATGACCCCCACGGCGCCGGTCCGGGTCAGCTGGGCCGCCAGCCGGGAGGCGCTCTCGATCACGCCGTAAATGGGCAGGTCAAAGGTTTCCCGCAGCACATCCAGAGCGTTGGAGCTGACCGTGCCGCAGGCCACCACGATGGCGTCCACCCCAAAGCGCAGCAGGAAGCGCACGTCGTCGCAGGCGTAGCGGGTGATGGTCTCCACCGACCGGCCCCCGTAGGGCACCCGGGCCACGTCGCCCAGATAGATCATGTCAAGTTCCGGAAAAGCGGCGCGCAGCTGGCGCAGTACCGTCAGTCCGCCGATGCCGCTGTCAAAAACGCCGATGCGGCGTAGCATAGGTCCTCACCTCGAATGAGGATATTTTACACCAGACCCGGGGCGTTGACAACCATAAAATTTCCGTCGCCGGTCGGCGACGGAAATCCATTTGTTTTATTCAAGATTCAGCTTTTTATCCAGTATGATCTTGGTGAGGAAGAAAAACACCACGGCCAGGGCCAGGTTGATCAGGATCATGAAGCCCATTCCGGCGGCCATGGCGGACATGGCGCCGTTTACTCCGCCGTCGAGGATCCGGTCAAGCCAGCGCTCCATGGCTCTGCCCATGCCCAGGCTTCCCAGCTGGAAGACGCCGGTGGAGAGGATCATGCTGATCCCCACATAGGCCAGCAGCGACCAGCCCGCCCGGTGCCTGCTGGCCAGATGGCCCAGGGCGATGGCGGCGTAGATTTGCAGCAGGGAGGAGGCGGCGGTCACCAGGCCGCAGACCAGGCCCTCCGTGATCAGCCAGCCGATCCCCCTCGGCAGCTCCAGCTGCCGCAGCGCGGCGAAGGCATCCCGCATGCCTTCCAAAAAGCCCTTGACGTCCAGAGCCAGCACCAGCAGCGTGCCGCTCAAAAGGAAGGCCAGGCCCGTCAGCACCGTCAGCAGCAGGGCGGCGATGGTCTTGGCGAGGATATGTTCGGCGCTGCTCACCGGCAGGGTGAACATGAGATAGCCCTCCCGGCCCAGCAGGCCCTGATAAAATCGCTGGCAGATGAACACCAGGGTCAGCACGCCCAGGACCGTGAAAAGGACGATCAGCATAATCAGCGGCAGGACCCCCAGCAGGAAGTTGCTCAGCCCTTCGATCCGGTTGTTTTCCAGTACGTGGGTGATGGTGAAGCCGTTCACCAGACCCAGCGCGGCCAGCCCCGCCCACAGAGGCAGGAAACGCCGCCACAGGGAGCGAAATTCATATTTGATAAGCTTACCGATCATTTCTCTCTCCTCCTTCCCGTCCGCCGGTGCGGAACATCTCCCGGAAGAGGCTGTCCACGCTCTGGCCCGTGCGCTCCCGAATGGAGTCCACCGCCTCGTGGAGGACCACCTCTCCCTCCCGGAGGAACACCGCCTCGTCCAGCACCTGCTCCACATCGGAGATCAGATGGGTGGAGATCAGCACCGTGCCCTGGGGATTGTAGTTGGTCAGAATGGTGTGCAGGATGTAATCCCGGGCAGCCGGGTCCACCCCGGCGATGGGCTCGTCCAGCAGATACAGCCGGGCCTGCCGGCTCATCACCAGCAGCAGCTGCAGCTTCTCCCGCATGCCCTTGGACAGGGTCTTGATGCTCCGCCCCTGCTCCAGCTCCAGGGCGCGGCACATCTCCTCCGCCCGGGCCCGGTCAAAGTCGGCGTAAAAGTCCTGGAAGAAATCCAAGGCGTCGGACACCCGCATCCAGTCCGGGAAATACTCCCGGTCCGGCAGATAGCTGACCAGCTCCTTGGTGTCCACCCCGGGGGCGCGGCCGTCGATCCGCACCTCCCCGCTGCTGGGCTGCAGGAGCCCGTTGAGGATCTTGATCAGAGTGGTCTTGCCCGAGCCGTTGGGCCCCAGCAGCCCCACGATCTTCCCCGGCTCCAGCTTAAGGTCCACCCCCCTGAGCGCCTGCACCGAGCCGAAGCTCCGGCGCAGAGCGCGGCACTCCACCAGTATCTCGCTCATATTTTCTCTCCTTCCTCTCTGACAAGCTCCGCCGCCGCGGCGGCCTCAAGGCCCAGGGCCTGCATCTCCTGTAAATACTCCTGCGTCCGCGCCCGTGCCAGGGATCTGCGCATGGCCTCCAGTACCTCTGTGTCCCGGGTGACCGTCCGGCCCTGGGTCCGGTTGGTGGTCACCAGTCCGTCCGTCTCCAACTGGCCCATGGCCCGCTGCATGGTGTTGGGGTTCACCCCGGCCTCGGAGGCCAGCTCCCGTACCGATGGGAAGCGGGAGCCGGGGGGGTACACCCCGGTGACGATGCGCTGCCGCAGCTGTTCGGTCAGCTGCTGCCAGATGGGACGGGAGTCCTTGATGGAAAAATTCATCTCCGTCCTCCTTTGTGTTGTTGTATTATGTGATTAATACATTAGCACAGTCATACAGTTCTGTCAAGAGCTTTTTTCAGGGGATGGTCCCCTGTTCGGTTTTTCCTTGTTTCTGGACTTTTGCTGTCGATTGGTTTATACTTTTTTCACGTAAATCCGCAGCGAAACGACACCCATACAGAGAAAAGAGGGAAGACATATGAGCAAAAAGCTCGCCATCCTCCTGATCGCCCTGCTGTTGATCGGCTCGGTGGGGCTGTTCCTTTGGAGCCGGACGCTGAACGACAGCCCGGAGGTCGAGATCGCCCAGACTGCCCTCCCGGAAAAGGCGGAGGAAAAGCCCCAGCGGCCCTCCATTATCAAGGTCGAGGAAAAGATCAAGGTGGAAACCCTGGTGAACGGCCTGCGGGACGTGGGCAAGCTGGTGTCGGAGGAGTACTTCTTTACCGAAATCGTGCAGTATTCCAACGTGAAGTCCCTGTGGAAGGTCACCCTGCCCTGGACGAAGTCTGCCTTCCTGATCAGTTACGACGGCGTGGTGTCGGCGGGAATGGATCTGAGCGCGGTCACCGTCCAGGTGGACGAGGAGACAAAGACGATCCGGGTGCTCACACCGGCCGCGGAGATCCTGGCGGTCGACATCGACTATGACAGCTTCCTCTGCTACTCCGAGGAAACGGGGATCGGAAACCCCATTTCCATCGAAAGCTTCAACGATGCTCTGCAGTCCGTGGAGAAGACCGCCGCCGAAAAGGCCCTGGAGAAGGGCATCCTGGACCGGGCCCGGGAGAACGGGGAGCAGCTCATCCGCACGATCCTCCGCCATCTGGTGGATCTGGGAGAATACACGCTCGTGATAGAGCAAAACCGCGGATAAGACAGAAAAGGAGAGACGATCATGGATGACAGACTGACAAAAGCCGTGAAAGCCGCCCTTTGCGTGTTCCTGGCAGTTCTTTCCTTTTTCGTGCTGGGAAAGATCTTTTCCGATCCCTCCACATTTTCCGGTTTGATCCGGTCCCTGGACGACAAGGTGTCCACCACCCTGAAGCTCACCGGGGCGGCCACGGCGGCCTCCGCGGGCGTATCGGCCATACCGGAAGACATATGCACGCCCATTGCCGAAAAGCTGGCGGATTTCTCGGAGTACGGCTTTTTCATCCTCTGCGTGCTGTACACGGAGAAGTACCTGATGACCATTCTGGGGGAGGCCGCGTTCCGGTGGATCGTCCCCATCGGCTGTCTTCTCTACATCGCGGCCATGCTCCTGCGCTCCAAGCGGGCGGAGCGCTTTGTTGTGAAGGTGGTTTTGGTCAGCCTGGCGCTGTTTCTGGTGATCCCCCTGGGAATAAAGGTCTCCGACCGGATCTATGACACCTACCGCGCCTCTATCGACAGCACTCTCTCCCAGGCGGAGTCCCTGGCAGAGGACACCTCCCTGCTGGCGGAGGCAAACAAGGACCCCAATGTGATCCGCGAGGTCTTCCGGTATCTCGCCTCCAGCGCCAGCGAGCTGGCGGACAGGGCCTCCCGTCTTCTCAACCGCTTCATAGAGAGCACGGCGGTACTCATCGTCACCTCCTGTCTGATCCCCCTGGTGGTGCTCATCTTTTCCCTGTGGATCATCAAGCAATTCCTCGGGATCAGCGTTTCTCTTCCCGCTCCGAAATACGCGGGGACAAAGTCTCCCCGGGAGAACTTTCCACAACCGAGGGACGCGGCGGAGAAACGGGAAGAGATCGGAACAGGCGTATAATTTATAAATACGGCATGATTTTCTGCGGAAGCGGAGCTTTCACAGAAAACGGGACAGGGAATGATCCCCTGTCCCGTTTTTTCTATTCAATCCGCTTTTCCTCAATACAGTCCCAACAGCACGAAGCTCAGCGCCGCCCCGCCGAGGAAGAGGCGCAGGCTCCGCTTCCCCGTGAGCAGGCTTCCCAGGGCGCAGAGGCAGCCGAAGGCCAGCACGGCGACGAGCCAGAGCGACTGGAAGCGCAGCGGCGTGAAGCCGAAACAGTCGATATACAGCCCCAGTTTGGACGCCGCGACCACGGCGAAGAGCAGGCTCTCCACGAGCAGCAGCAGGCACACGAGCCGCAGCGCGGGCTCCTCCCGCGCGGGGCGATCCGCCGTGCGCGTCAACAGCCAGAGCAGCGCAAAGTTCAGCGCCATGACACGACAGAGCTCGAAGAAGCCCCGCCGCGCGTACTCCGAGACGATGAAGCCCTCGGGCAGGCGGCGCGAGAAGGCGCCGAAAAGATACCGCGCCTGCACTGCGAAGAAGAGCAGATACAGCAGCACGAATCCGGCCGCGAGCACCAGCCAGACCCGGTGCGGGACCCGGCGCAGCCCGGCGAGGCGGAGGCGCGCCCGCTCCGCCCTCTCGTCCAGCACGCTGCGCTCTTCCCGGCAGCTCCCGGCGATCAGCCCGAAGAGATAGGCGCCTACCGGGAGGCTCAGGGCAAAGTCAAACCAGCGCAGACGCCACTCCGGCAGCTTCAGCCGGCCCAGCACGGCTGTCACCAGCCGCTCAAAGGCGGAGTCCGCCGCCTGCAGAAACCGCAGCGCCAGCGCGAAGAGCAGCAGCGAGGACGCCGCGGCGAGGGCAGCGCTCAGCGCGGGGACACGGCTGTTCCCCTGCCGCCGAAGGAGCTTTCCCAGGCCGCCTGCCAGGCAGTGCAGGCGCAAAAGGAAATGCCGGAAGGGGAAAACGAAGGCGCCGTTCAGCATGTCGAGGGGCAAAAGGTGGCCGCTCTGGCGCTCCAGCAGCGCGCCGCTGCGGTGCAGGACCCACCAGATCGCCAGAGCGTGCAGCGGGAGCCAGACCTCGTCGCCCCAGACCCGACCGTGGGAGCCCCACCAGCACAGCAGCATACAGCCCAGCCAGAACCAGCTCTCCCGGCTGCGGGGCTTTTCGCGGCACAGCAGCTCTGTCAACCCCACGAACAGCAGCAGGAAGGGCCAGAAGGGCCAGTCGTCCAGCGCGCGAACATAGGCAAAGGCAGAGGGGTACATCAGCAGCGCCGCGGCAAGCTCCCGCCGAAAGACGGGCTTTTCCGGCAAAATGGGCGCAGCGATCTCTCCGGAGGCCGCCCGGGCCTCCAGCTCGTTTTCGTTCATTTTCGTTTCTCCTTTACGCTATTCCCTGTACGAGAGCAGGTCCCCGGGCTGGCAGTCCAGCTCCCGGCAGAGTGCCATCAGCGTGGAAAAGCGGATGGCCTTGGCCTTGCCGGTTTTGAGGATCGAGAGGTTGGCAGGGGTGATGCCGACGCGTTCCGCCAGCTCGTTGCTGGAGATCTTGCGCCGCGCCATCATCACATCCAGATTGACAACGATTTCCATGCTCCACCTCAAACCGTGAGATCCAGCTCGTCCTTCATGGCCATGGCCTGCTGAAAGGCGTTCTTGACAATGCGCACAATCAGCGCCATAAAGCCCGCCGCTGCGCAGATCACCAGCATGGACGGATACCACAGCGCCGCGCAGAGAGCCACCGCGGCCGCCCCGACGCAGCACCAGCTCACCCGGCGCATCGCGCGCACGTTTTCCTCCGTGAACACGAGTCCCCGCCGGATCGCGCCGAGCAGACGCCAGAGCTCCCACAGGCAGAGCCAGGCGAAAACGCTGCCCGCGTAGATGCAAACAAGCAGGGCCGCCGCGCCCGGCTGCTCCTGCGCGCCGTAATCGCCCAGCCAACGCGCCAGCCAGGGCGCGCCGACGTCCAGCGCCAGCAGCAGCGCCGCAAACAGCAGCACGCAGCCCTGGGAGAGCAGCAAGCTTTTATCCTTGGTCCAATTCATGTCATCCCCTCTTTTCGCCCTCAGGATAGCACGGGATATATTGCTTGTCAATATGTTTTTATTGTTTATCGATAATTTTTACCGCATGGCAAGGGGGATAACTCTCCTTGGCGGCCTTTCGCCGCCGCCGGGAGCCATCCCCCTTTGTAAACCGCCGCCTACTCGATCCGCCCGTTTCGCAGGCGGTAGATCACATAGTCCACGCCCTCGATGCGCCGCCGGTCCACCGCCTTGCCGGCGGGGAGGCCGTAGCGGGTGGCGGGGATGGCCCGAAAGCTCCCCTCCGCCGTCTGGGCGTACAGGCTGCCGTCCCCCACCTGCCGCCAGAGGGTATCCGGCTCCCCCTCCCGGGCCCGGGCAGAGGGACGTCGGGGCTGGTTCCGGGCTCCGGCCTGAGTCTGCACCGACGGGCTCCCCGGCGCTCCTCGGTCTCCTGCCTCGGCGGCGTATTCGATGGGGTCCGGGAAGTCTGCCCGCTCCGCGCGGCTCAGGCGCCGGTGAAGGCTCAACGCCCCGTTTTCCGGCTCCATCACCCCCAGATACCCCTCCTTTCCGCCTCCGTACACGCTCAGCCGCACCAGGCGGCCCGGGTCCTCGCAGCGGGCGTCAAAGCGTCTGATCAGTCCCTCGTCCGTCACGCACAGCTCTCCCTTGGTCTCCCCGCCCAGCCGGACGGGGACGCGGATATCGTCCATAAAAAAACACCCCCCGCAACTGTATGCGGAGGGTGCGGAAATCATGACGCCGGGGGCGCGCTCCGGCCCAGGCCGAAGCTGACGGCGATGGCCCCGTCCACCCGGTTCATCACTCCGTCGGGCAGCTTGCCCATACGCTCCCGGAGCCGGGATTTGTCGATGGTGCGGATCTGCTCCAGCAATATCACGCTGTCCCGGCTCAGGCCGCAGCTGGCTCCGTGGAGCTCGATATGGGTGGGCAGCCGCGCCTTGCCCAGCTGGGACGTGATGGCGGCGGCGATCACGGTGGGGCTGTGGCGGTTGCCGGCGTCGTTCTGCACGATCAGCACCGGACGCATGCCCCCCTGCTCGCTGCCCACCACCGGGCTCAGGTCGGCGTAAAAGATGTCTCCTCTCCGAACGGTCTGCATATTTCTCACTCTCCCATGCCATACTCGCCCTTTCCATCTTATGTAGGGCTGTCTTCATTTTCCCACGGGAGAGGGGAATTTATACATGGGCCGGTCCGCCCGGCCGCCCTTACTTATAGATCCGGGGCACCCGGAGACTGACGGCGCACATAAGCTCATAGGGGATGGTGCCGGCCAGATCGGCCAGCTCCTCCACGGTGGGCCCTCCGTCCTGACCCTGGCCGAAGACGGTGACCACATCCCCGCATTGGGTCTGGGGCATGTCCGTCACATCCAGCATGCACATGTCCATGCAGATGCGCCCCACCTGTGGCACCCGGCGGCCCCGGAGTCCCACCTGCAGCTTGCCGCTGAGAGCCCGGTGCAGCCCGTCGGCGTAGCCCACGGGGATCACGGCCAGGCGGCTGTCCCGCTCCGCCCGCCAGGTGCGGCCATAGCTGATGCTGTCCCCCGCCCTGTGGTTTGTCACCGCCAGGATGCGGGTCTTCAGGGTCATCACCGGCCGCAACTCCAGGCCGAAGTGCTCCCGCTCCGGGTACACTCCGTAGATCAGCAGGCCGGGACGGCAGAGCTGTGTCTCCGCCCCCAGCTCCCGGAAGCCCAGCACGGCGCCGGAGTTCATGCAGTGGCGCAGGGGGATCTTTCTCCCGCTCAGGGTCTCGATGGCGGCGACGGCGGCGGTGAAGGCCGCGTACTGGCCGCGGGTGTAGTCCTCGCCTCCTGGGGTGTCGGAGACCGCGAAATGGGTGAAAACGCCCTCGGTCTCCAGCCCCGGCAGCGCCATGACCGCCGCAGCCTCCCGGAAGGCCGTCTCCTCCCGGGCGGGAAAGCCCAGCCGGCCCATGCCCGTGTCCAGCTTCAGATGGATCTTCAGCCGCTGTCCCGGCAGCAGGGCCGCGGACAGGGCCCGGCCCTGCTCCAGACTGCCCACCGCCTGGGTGATGTTCTCCACGCTGAGCCGGGGCGCCCAGGCAGGGTCCGCCGCTCCCAGGATCAAAACGGGCAGCAGCTCCCCGGCGGCCCGGAGCTGGAAAGCCTCCTCCGGGCAGGCCACGGCCAGATAGGAGGCCCCTGCCTCCCGGAGGGCCCGGGCGACGGGCACCGCCCCGTGGCCGTAGGCGTCGGCCTTCACGATCCCCACCAGGCCGCAGCTCTCGGGCAGGGCCGCGCGGATCTCCCGTACATTGTGTTTCAAAGCTCCCAGGTCGATCTCCGCCCAGGTCCTGGTCTCATTTGCGTTCACGTTCTTACTCCTTTGCAGCGCTCCAGTCGGTGATGCTCAGATGCAGTTCGGTCCTCTCTCCCCGGGCGATCTCCGCGGACACCGGCAGCCCCTCCGGGGAGAGCCGGACGGTGACGGTCTCGTCCCGGGGCCCGGTGAAGGCCGCGCACCCCCGGTCGGCCCCCGCCCCGGTGTAGAGGATGTGCCCCTCCCGAAGGGCGGCGATCAGGACGGCCCCGGCCTCGCTGGGGGAGAGGGTCTCCCCCCGGCCCGCCGTCAGGGAGATATCCGTGTCCTCGATCCGGAGAGACCGGCCCTCCCGCCGCGTCACCACGCTCAGGCCCCGGAGGGTCTCCGGCGCGGTCAGGGTCATGGTGACCGTGTCCCCCGCGGCCAGGACCCGGGCGGAAAACGTCAGGGCGTCCGTCTCCGTCCGGGAGACGATCTCCGCGTCAAAATAAATCTCCGGCGCGGCCCGCAGCTCCTCCTGCCAGCTGCGCCACTCGGTCTGGGCATCTGCGCCGCAGGCCGAGAGCAGGAGCAGCAGGGCTGTCATTGGTGCGAGAATGCCTTCTCGCCGCATGTTTTACTCCGTGATCTCCTTCATGATAGTCGGAATGGCCTCGATGATGTCCGAGGGGGTCATGCCGTACTCTCCCTTCTGGGCGGCGCACTCGTCCCCGGCATCCGCATGGACCCAGCAGGCGGTCAGCGCCGCCCGCTCCGGCTCCATCTGGCCCAGGAGCGCCCCCAGCACCCCGGCCAGCACGTCGCCGCTGCCGCCCTTGGCCATACCGGGGTTCCCCGCGGCGATGATGCCGGCGCGTCCGTCCGGCATGGCGACCACGGTCCGGTGGCCCTTGAGCACTGTGATGCAGCCGTACTGCCGGGCGAAAAAGCGGGCGTCGCACAGCCGCTCCCCGGTGATGGCCCCGCCCAGGCGGGCAAACTCTCCGGCGTGGGGGGTGATGATCAGAGGATAGGCGTAATCGGCCAGCAGGGCCACCTCGTCGCTGACGGCCCAGAGGGCGTCCGCGTCCAGCACCAGGGGGACCTTGGCCTCCCGGAGCAGCAGACGCACCGCCTTGCGGATCTCCTCGCTCCGGCCCATGCCCGGGCCGGCCACGATCACGTCCGGGGCGTTTTCCCGGGCGAGGGCCAGGCGCACCGCCTCCTCGGTCAGCCGCCCCTCCCTGTCGCAGGGCAGGGGGAAGGGCATGGCCTCGTCGTTCTTCACCGCGCAGATGGGGTAGATGGCCTCCGGGACCCCCAGGTACACCAGTCCCGCCCCGGAGCGGACCGCGGCCCGGGCGCAGAGGTTGGGCGCGCCGGTATAGCCCCGGCTGCCGCCCAGGATCAGCAGCTTGCCGAAGTCCCCCTTATGGGAAACCCGGGGCCGCTTGGGCAGGCGGATCTCCCCGGGGAGGATCACTTCCGTGTCGGTCTCGGCGGCCTTCACCGTCTCCGGGGGGATGCCGATATCGCAGACCTCCACCTCGCCGCAGTATACGCAGCCCGGCTCCAGAAAATGCCCGGGCTTGGCCAGGGAGAAGGTGACCGTACGCACGCACTTCACCGCCTCCCCCAGCACCGCGCCGCTGTCCGCGGAGACCCCCGAGGGGATGTCCGCCGCGATCACTCCGGCGCCGGAGGCGTTCATCATGCGCACGTCCTTCAGGGCGTCGCCGCCCAGGTCCCGTTTCAGTCCGATGCCGAACAGGGCGTCGATCACCGCGCCGGCACGGCGCAGCTCTCCCGGCAGGCTTGCGTCCTGAGGGTCGAAGGGCTCCAGCTCTCCCCCGGCGGCGCGCAGCCGCTCTTCCATGCGCAGGGAGTCGTGGGTCATCTTCTCCCGGCGGCCCACCAGCAGTGCCCGCACCCGGACTCCCTGCTGGCAGAGGATGGCCGCGGCGCCCACGCCGTCGCCTCCGTTGTTGCCCGTGCCGCAGAAAACCACCGCCGTGCGGTTCTGGCCCATGATCTCCGCCGCGGCCCGGGCGATGTGGGCCGCCGCGTTCTGCATCAGGATATAGGACGGTATGCCCGCCACATGGATGGCGGAGGCATCCGCGTTGTACATCTTCTCGCTGTTGGATAGACGCATGGCTGTCCGCTCCTTTATTCATCTTTCTGTCATTATAGTTTTCCCGGCGGTGTTCGTCAACATGCCTTGATAATTCCCGGCTCCCATTGTATCATTATATAAAGTCACAGTGTCTGCCTGACATTTGGGGGAATGCTTCATGGATCTGGTCATTCACGATCTGCCGCCGGAAAAGTGGGCGCGCCTGGCGAGCGACTACGCGGGCTGGACGGTGGTCTCCGAGGATGGGCCCGTCCGTCCCTGTATCGGCTGCTTCGGCTGCTGGAACCGGACCCCGGGGGTCTGCGTGCAGAAGGACGGCTATGAGAATATGGGCGAGCTGGTCCACCGGGCCGGGGAGGTGCACGTGATCAGCCGTTACACATACGGCGGCTTCTCCGGCTTTGTGAAGGGAGTCTTCGACCGCTCTCTGGGCTATGTGCTGCCCCATTTTGAGGTAGTACAGGGGGAGACCCACCACAAAAAGCGCTATGAAGAGGACAAGCCCTTCACCTTTTTCTTCTACGGGCCGGCGCTGACGGCGGCGGAAAAGGAGAGCGCCCGACGCTACGTCCGGGCCGTGTGCGCCAACTTTCGCGCCCGGGTGGAGGCCGTGGAGTTCCGGGAGGAGGCGGAAGAGACCGCTTCGGCCCGGGAGGCTCTCCCGGTGACGATCGGCTGGACGGTCCTCCTGGTGGGCAGCATGCGAGGCAGCCGAAGCAACTCCGGGAAGCTGGCAAAGGAACTTGTAAAGCGGCTTGCGACAGAACCGGAGGTCCTTTCCGTCTGGGATTATATAAAGGACCCGGATGGCGTGGTCTCCGCCCTGGAGACTGCGGAGACCCTCATCTTCGCCCTGCCCCTGTATGTAGACGGCCTTCCTGCCCAGGGCATCCGGCTGATGGAGCGACTGGAGCGAGACGGCTGTTCCGGCGGGAAGCGGGTCTACGTCCTGGCCAACATGGGCCTGTACGAGAGCCGCCAGCTCCGCCATCTTTTTGAGGCCGTCCGGCAATGGTGCGAAAAGCTGTCCTTTGTCTACGGCGGCGGGCTGGGCGTCAGCGCCGGGGAACTGGCCGGAGCCCTGATGGAGCATATCCCCTTTGAGCGGGGCGTCACCGGGTCGATGGCAAAAGGCATGGACCGGCTGGCGGAGGCCATCAACGGGAAGAGGACGACAGAGGATATCTTCGCCCAGCCCCGGGCCTTCCCCCGGGCCTTGTACATCGCCATCGCCAACGCCGGCTGGAAGAAAATGGCAAAAGCCAACGGTCTTCCCCCGGCGGAGCTGTACCGGAGGCTGTGAACGGGAGGAGCGGGACATATGAGACTGTTTGTCGCTGTCGCCCTGTCCGAGGCCATGAAGGACGCTCTGATCCGGGCCCAGAACGACCTGTACGACCGGGGGGTCCGGGGCAATTTTACCCGGGAGGAGAACCTGCACCTGACTCTGGCCTTCATCGGGGAATACCCGGATCCGGAGCCGGTGCTGGATGCCCTCGCCGCGGTAAGCTTTACCCCTTTTCCCCTGGCGCTGGAGGGGATGGGCTGCTTCGGGGACCTCTTTTGGGCAGGGCTCGCTTCCTCGGCGCCCCTTTTGTCGGTGGTGCGCCGGCTGCGCCGTTCTCTGGCGGAGCGGGAGATCCCCTTTGACCGGAAGCGCTTTGCCCCCCACGTCACCCTGGTCCGGAAAGCCTCCGGAAAGCTGCCGGGGATAGAGCTGCCTTCGGCGTCCATGACGGTGGAGAGCATCTCCCTCCTGCGCTCCGACCGTGGCCGAAACGGGATGATCTATACGGAGTTGGGGACGCAAAGAGCCCAAACCGCTCCGGACTGAATCGGGAGGTTAAAACATGTCTGTTGTCGCTGCCATCATGGTCCCCCATCCGCCGATCCTCCTGCCGGAGGTCGGGCGGGGCGAGGAGGAGAAGATCGCCGCCACCCAACAGGACTATGAGCGGGCCGCCGCCCTGGCCGCGGAGCTTCGGCCGGACACCGTGGTCATCAGCTCGCCCCACGCCGTCATGTACGGGGATTATTTCCATATTTCCCCGGGCAAAGGGGCCCGGGGAGACATGGGCCGGTTCCGGGCGCCCCAGCTCCGTTTCCGGGTCGATTACGACGAGTCTTTCGTTTCGGAGCTCTGCCGGCGGGCCAAACAGGCGGGCTTCCCGGCGGGAACTCTGGGGGAGCGGGGGCCGGAGCTGGACCACGGGACCATGATCCCCCTGTACTATATCGACCGGCAGTACACGGATTACCGTCTGGTGCGTCTGGGCCTGTCCGGTCTGCCCCTGGCGGACCACTACCGCCTGGGCCGGATGATCGCCCAGACGGCAGAGGCTCTGGGACGCCGCGTCCTCTTCGTAGGCAGCGGGGATCTGTCCCACAAGCTGCTGCCGGAGGGGCCCTACGGCTACGCCCCGGAGGGCCCGGCCTACGATGAGCGGCTGATGGACGTGATGGGCCGGGCGGCCTTCGACGAACTGCTGGACTTTGAGGAGAGCTTTTGCGAGAAGGCGGCGGAGTGCGGCCATCGGAGCTTCTGCATCCTGGCGGGAGCCCTGGACGGGAAGGCGGTGGAGACGGAACGGCTGAGCCACCAGGGAACCTTCGGCGTCGGCTACGGGATCTGCACCTACCGTGTCACGGGCGAGGACCCGGAGCGGCGGTTTCTGGAGAAGTGGGAGGAGCGCCGCCGCCGGGCCCTGGAGGAGCAGCGCCGCCGGGAGGACCCCTGGGTCCGGCTGGCCCGGGCCCAGGTGGAGGCCTGGGTGCGGGGGCGCCGCTGGATCGATCTGCCCCGGGACCTGCCGCCGGAGATGCTCCGGGAGCGGGCGGGAGTCTTTGTCTCCCTGCACAAGGAGGGGCGGCTCCGGGGCTGCATCGGCACCATCGGTCCCACCCGGGACTGTGTGGCGGAAGAGATCCGGGAGAACGCCATTTCCGCCGCCAGCCGGGACCCCCGCTTCCCCCCTGTGGAGCCGGGAGAGCTGGAGGCCCTGGAGATCAGCGTGGACGTGCTGAGCGCCCCGGAGGAGATCGCCTCCAAGGCGGAGCTGGATGTGAAGCGCTACGGCGTCATCGTCAGCAAGGGCCGGAAGCGGGGTCTGCTGCTGCCGGACCTGGACGGGGTGGACACCGTGGACGAGCAGATTGCCATCGCCCTGCGCAAAGCCGGACTATCGGAGCGGGAGACGGACTATCGGCTGGAGCGCTTTGAGGTGCTGCGCCATGGCTGAGGAAAAGCGCATCTGCCCGGTCTGCCCCCATCACTGTGCCTTGGAAGAGGGCCGGACCGGCCTCTGCCGGGCCCGGGGGATGCGCCGGGGGGAGATCGTTCCCCTGAACTACGGGATCATCAGCTCCCTGGCCCTGGACCCCATAGAGAAAAAGCCCCTGGCCCGCTATTATCCCGGCAGCAGCATCCTCTCCGTGGGGAGCTTCGGCTGCAATCTGCGCTGTCCCTTTTGCCAGAATTGGGAGATCTCCATGTCCGACGGGCGGGAGTTTCTCCGGGACCGGGAGCGCCGGTACCTGACGCCGGAGGGCCTGGCGGCGCTGGCGGAGGAGCTGCGCCCCCGGGGCAATATCGGCGTGGCCTTCACCTACAATGAGCCCCTGATCGGCTGGGAATACGTCCGGGACACGGCGGTGCTCCTGCGTGAAAAGGGTCTGAAAACCGTCCTTGTCACCAACGGCTGCGCCTCAGAGGAGATCGCCCGGACCCTGCTCCCCCTGACGGACGCGCTGAACATCGACCTCAAGTGCTTCCGGGCGGATACCTATTCCCGGCGTCTGGGGGGTGATCTGGAGACGGTGAAGCGCTTTATCGCTATGGCGGCGGAGCGCTGTCATGTGGAGCTCACCACGCTGGTGGTGCCGGGGATGAACGACGGCGAGGCGGAGATCCGGTCTCTGGCGGAATGGATCGCTTCTCTCCCCAACGGAGAGGACATTCCCCTGCATCTGACCCGCTTTTTCCCCCGCTGGAAAATGCCGGACACCCCGGCCACCGAGCGGCAGTGCATCCTGCGCCTGACGGACCTGGCCCGGGAGCGCCTGCGTTTTGTATATCCCGGGAATATGTAAGTTTTGCTTGCCATTCCCGGGCGCTTATGTTATAACGGGTAGGACATCGGCGAAGAGTGGGAAAATAGCGCCGCACCGCCTGACAGAGAGGGGTACAAGGGCTGAGAGCACCCCAAGGCAAGGACGCGCTTGGTTCGCCCAGGAGCCCCGGCCAATCCCCGGCGGGTAAGCCCGTTACAGCGGCAGAGTGCGGAGAAGTGCGCTTCTCCGAAACATGGGTGGTACCGCGGAAGCATGCCTTTCGTCCCTTCGTCCCCGCGTTCGGGGCGAGGGGTTTTTTCTTTTCCATGAATAAAAAAGGTAAACATACAGGAGGAAGCAATATGAGAGAACTGTTGGAGTCCCTGCGCTCGGCGTCCCGGCAGGCCATCGACCAGGCCGTGGACATGGAGGCTCTGGAGAGCCTGCGGGTCAAATACCTGGGCAAGAAGGGCGAGCTGACCGCCATCTTAAAGCAGATGGGCAAGCTCTCCGCCGAGGAGCGTCCCGTGATCGGGCAGCTGGCCAACCAGATCCGGGGCGAGCTGGAGGCCGAGCTGGAGGACCGGAAGTCCGCCCTGGCCGCCAAAATGCAGGAGCTGCGTCTGGAGAGCGAGACGCTGGACGTGACCATGCCCGGCAAGGAGATCCGCCTGGGCAAGAAGCATGTGAACAACACCGTCCTGGACGAAGTGCTGGATATTTTCGTGGGCATGGGCTTTTCCATCGTGGAGGGGCCGGAGATCGAGCTGGCCACCTACGACTTTGACCGGCTGAACATCCCGGCGAACCACACCGTCCGGGAGTGGACCGATACCTTCTATATCACCCCCGACGAGAAGGTCCACCTCCGCTGCCAAACCTCCCCGGTGCAGGTCCGGGTCATGGAGAGCATGAAGCCCCCCATCCGCATCCTCTCCCCGGGACGGGTCTACCGCAAGGACGAGATCGACGCCACCCACTCCCCCATGTTCCACCAGATCGAGGGTCTGGTGATCGACAAGGGTGTCACCATGGGCGATCTGAAGGGCACGCTCAACACTCTGATGCAGAAGATCTACGGTCCGGACACCGTGACCCGCTTCCGCCCCCACCACTTCCCCTTCACCGAGCCCAGCTGCGAGATGGACGTGCAGTGCTTTGAATGCCACGGCCGGGGCTGCCGGGTGTGCAAGGGCGAGGGCTGGATCGAGATCCTGGGCGCGGGCATGGTCCACCCCCACGTGCTGGAGATGAGCGGCATCGACCCGGAGGTCTACAGCGGCTTTGCCTTCGGCGTGGGCCTGGAGCGGCTGACCATGCGCCGCTTCCAGATCAGCGACATGCGCCTGCTCTACGAAAACGACGTCCGGTTCCTGAACCAGTTTTAAGGAGGAAGAGGTACCATGCTTTTATCCAGAGAATGGCTGAATGAATATACCCCCATCGCGGTCTCCGACAAGGACTACTGCGATGCCATGACCATGTCCGGCTCCAAGGTGGAGGGCTGCTCCCGCACGGGAGAGGGCATCTCCCGGGTGGTGGTGGGCAAGGTGCTGTCCCTGCTGCGCCACCCCGACTCCGACCACATGTGGATCTGCCAGGTGGATGTGGGGGGCGAGCAGCCCCTCCAGATCGTCACCGGCGCCCAGAACGTTCAGGCGGGGGATCTGGTCCCCACGGCCCTGGACAGCTCTACCCTGCCCGGAGGCGTCTGCATCCGCACCGGCAAGCTCCGGGGCGTGCTGAGCGAGGGCATGCTCTGCTCCCTGAAGGAGCTGGGCCTGGAGCAGAGAGACTACCCCTACGCCATCGAGGACGGCATTTTCATCCTCCAGGAGCCCTGCGTGCCCGGTGAGGATATCAAAGAGGTCTGCCGCCTGAACGACAGCGTGGTGGAATTTGAGATCACCAACAACCGGCCCGACTGTCTCTCCGTCCGGGGTCTGGCCCGGGAGAGCGCGGCCACCTTCCACACCCCCCTGACCCTGGCCGAGCCTGCGGTGAAGGGCGGCGCGGGAAATATCGCCGACGCCCTTCGGGTGGAGATCGCCGACGCGGACCTGTGCCCCCGCTACACCGCCCGGATGGTGAAGAACATCCGCATCGCCCCCTCCCCGGCGTGGATGCGCCGGCGGCTGCGGGCCAGCGGCGTCCGGCCCATCAACAACATCGTGGATATCACCAACTATGTGATGCTGGAGTACGGTCAGCCCATGCACGCCTTTGACTACGCCTGCCTCCATGAGGGAAAGATTATCGTCCGCCGGGCTGTCGAGGGCGAGAGCCTCCAGACCCTGGACGGCAAGGACCACGCCTTGCAGCCCGGCATGCTGGTGATCGCCGACCCGGAGGGGCCGGTGGCTCTGGCCGGCGTCATGGGCGGCGCCAACAGCGAGATCACCGACGACACCACCACCATCGTGTTTGAGAGCGCCAACTTCTCCGGCCCCTCCATCCGCAAGACCGCCATCGCCCTGGGCATGCGCACCGACGCCTCCGGCCGCTTTGAAAAGGGGCTGGATATCCAGGGCACCGTGCCCGCGGTGGACCGGGCCTGCGAGCTGGTGGAAATGCTGGGCGCGGGCGAGGTGATGGACGGCATCATCGACGTCCTCCCCGGCGAGATCCCCGCCACGACCATTCCCCTGGACTGCGGCAAGATCAACGCCCTGCTGGGCACCGACATCCCCCGGGACTTCATGGTGAAGACTCTGGAGACTCTGGGCTTCGGTCTGGAGGGCGACACGATCCTCGTTCCCTCCTGGCGGGGCGACTGCCTCCGGGAGGCGGACATTGCCGAGGAAGTGGCCCGCTTCTGGGGCTTCGACCGGATCGCCCCCACGGACATGCGGGGCGCCGCGGTGGAGGGCGGCTTCTCCGACAAGGAAAAGTTCCGCCGCATGATGGGTCTCGAGTGCCGCTCCATGGGCTTCACGGAGATCATGACCTACTCCTTCGTCAGCCCCTCCGGCTTTGACAAGATCCGCCTGCCCAAGGACGATCCCCGCCGGGACGCCTTCACCATCCTCAATCCCCTGGGGGAGGACACCAGCATCATGCGCACCACCGCCCTGCCCTCCATGCTCTCGGTCCTGTCCACCAACCTGAACCGGCGGAACATGGCCGTCCGGCTCTACGAGATGGCCACCGTATACAACAAGCAGCCCCAGACCCCGCTGGCCGACGAACACACAGTGCTGACCCTGGGCGCCTACGGCGACGGCGCGGACTTCTTCGGTCTGAAGGGCGCGGTGGAGGAGCTGCTGCGCGCCGCCCGGACCCCGAAAGTCCGTTTCACCGCGGAGAAGACCGACCCCTCTTACCACCCCGGCCGCTGCGCCGCCGTTTGGAGCGGCGAGACCCGGATCGGCACTCTGGGCCAGATCCATCCCCAGGTGGCCGACACCTACGGTCTGGACGCGGAGTGCTTCTGCGCGGAGCTGGACGCCGCCGCCCTTTACGCCCTGCGGGGCCCGGAGGCGGTCTATGTCCCGCTGCCCCGCTTCCCCGCCATCACCCGGGATATTGCCCTGCTGTGCGACGCCTCACTGAGCGTGGGCGAGCTGAGCGAGTGCATCCGCTCCGCCGGCACCGCGGTGCTGAAGGATCTGCGGCTCTTTGACGTGTATACCGGCCCCGGCATCCCCGCGGGCAAAAAGAGCGTGGCCTTCTCCCTCACCCTGCGCTCCGACGAGGCCACTCTCACCGACGACCACGCCGAGGAGGCGGTCAGCGCCGTTCTCACCGCTCTCCGGGAGCGTCTGGGCGCGGTGATCCGATAAAAAAGTGGTAAAATTGATAACTTTTCTCTTGTAAAATCACGGCATTTTGTGTTATCCTTTATAATAAGTAAAAATTGCAAGAGGGGGATCACGTATGGCCGAGGGCACAAAACAATTCAACACCTTATCCAGCCAGGAGCAGATCCGGGAGATCCTCTCCTCCGTGTATGACGCGCTGGTGCTGAAGGGCTATAATCCGATCAACCAGCTGGTGGGCTACATCCTGTCCGAGGACCCCACCTACATCACCAACTACAACAACGCCCGCTCCCTCATCACCCGGGTGGAACGGGACGAGCTTCTGCAGGAGCTGGTCCGCAACTATCTGGAGCGCGACGACTGATCGGGAAACAAGGCTTACAAAAAGAAAAGGCAAATCCGCTCGAAGGGGCGGATTTGCCTTTTCTTTTATCCGGCGCTGTATCCGGCGCTTTACTTGTAGTCAAAGCCGCTGGGGATGCCCAGAGGCTGATCCAGCAGCTCGGGATGGGCGAAGATGTGCTTGACCAGCTTCAGAGAGCGGACGAAATAAAAGCCGTCCCCGATGCGCTCGTCGATGGTGACGCCGATCTCCAGCACGTCCCGGATCTCCTTGTGCCCGTCGGGCATCAGCATCTCCTCCTTGTGGAGGGTGCCCACGGTGATCATGATGCTGTTGGTGCCGTAGTTGTTCAGGTGGTGGTACACGGCCGGGCCCCGGATGCTGCCCAGGTTGGACAGCAGCACGCTGGAATAGTTGCTGTCGCCGTCGGTGATGGCCTTGGGGTTCACGCCCCAGAAATCCAGCCAGCGTATGATGCGCACCACCAGCATCAGCAGCAGCCGGGGGATCTTGGCAAAGCCGTTGACCACGCTGTCCATGCCGCCGGTGGCGGTCTCGGACTTCCGGGTCTCGTGGATCTTGCCGGCCACCTCGTAGCTCAGGGAGTCCAGATTGTCCTCCGCCTTGGGGACGAAGAACATGAAGGCCTCCTCCGCCCCGTCGGTAAAGCGCCGTTTGGCCAGAAAGCTCAGGCTGGTCTCGTAGCGCTCGTACATCCGCCGCCCCTGGATGAAGCGGTTCATCTTGGGCCGCTCCCGGAGCATCCGGGCCACGGCGATGAGCAGGGCGTGGAAGATGGTGGTCTTATACTCCGGGTGGGAGGCGTTTTTGGCTTCCAGGTAGCGCACCACCTCGGTGGCGTCGATCTTCTCCTGCAAAAACACCTCACTCTCGGTCCGCTGGGGCATGATGTGCATCATGATGGTGGTAAGGCCGGTGACGTCCTTGATCCAGCGGCCGTCATACCGATCCCCCCGCTTGCGCTTGTAAACGGTTTCTTCGCTCATTTCTCTTTCTCCCTTTTTTTATTCTCCCGCCAAAAAGGCGATGACCGCTCCGGTAAAGCCCTCTCCGGCCGGTCCCGGGAACTCCGTCACGGCCGCCAGACTGTCCAAATCCACGGCAGGGATGGTCCGGGACACCATGGCGGAGACGTACAGTTCCTCCGTTACCTCCCGGAGCACCAGCGTGCCGTCTCCCCTCCGATAGAGCAGGATGGGCACGTCTCCCTCCGTGGTCAGCAGCACCCCCAGATCCACGTCCGCCTTCCAGTCCATATCCTTTTCCATGGTCAGCCAGTTTTTCCGGGGCACCGACAAGAGATCCGGCATCTCCTCCGGCGCTGCCTCCCTGCCGGTGAGCAGCACGATCCGGCTGTCGATGGCGGTGACGCCCAGCTTGGAAAGGGTGCCGGGGTGGACCGCGTCGCCGGTGACCGGGTTGTAAAAACCGGTCTCGCAGATGCCCAGGGCGCCGCTGCGGTAGCTCTCCCGGGCTGCCAGCAGCAGATTTTCATAGGGTTTCTGCCGCTCGGCCAGCCGTTTCTCCCGTTCCTGGCGCCGCAGCTCCGCCTCCTGTTTCAGGGGGTTCCAAAGCCAGCGGCGGGCCACGGAGCTGGCATGTTCCCACAGGACGGGCAGATCCTCCTCCCGGCACTGACTCATGGCCTCCGCCAGATACGCCCGGGGGTCTCCGCTGTCCAGGGCGCCCCTGCACAGCTCCCGGGCCGCCACCTTGTCCTCTTCCCAGAGTCCGGCGTCCTTATCCTGGTCCAGGCCGAACAGCCGAAGCGCGGCGGCGCTCCGACTGTCCCGGGACAGGGTCCCGCCCCGGAGTCCCGTCAGTCCCGCCAGCCGCAGCCGGAGTTCTCCCTCCGAGAGTTCCGCGCCCAGCAGCTCGGAGGCCAGGTCCGTACCGGACAGGTCTATGCTGAGCTGCCGCCGGAAAAGCGAGGGCCACTGGCTCACCGGGAGCCGGATCCTGGCGCCCAGACTGACCTTCTGAAAATCCAGGACCAGGATCTGGCCCCAGAGCCCCACCTGGGCCTCCGCCCGATAGGAAAGGGGCAAAAAGCCCCTCGCCCGGCGGCGCACGCTGATGGTCACGGTACTGCCGCTGAGACGGAAGCCCGCGGAAAGCAGCTCGCCGTCGCTGCCGAGCCAGTCCCGGATCGGTCCGGTCAGGCCGTATTCCCGGGCGAACCAGTAGAGGTCCGCCTTTTCCAGATCCATCTCCAGCGTGCCGTCCTCCCGGAGGCTCGCGCCGTTATAATGGCTGACATCATAGCTGCGCAGGATCGCCCGGGGATTGTCCGCGTCGGCGGAAACGCCCCTGCTCCCGGCCAGATAGATCAGCATCGCCGCGGCCGCGGTCAGGAGCAGCGCCGCCAGCGCTGTCAGCCAATAGAGGCGGCGCAGTTTTTTCTTTTTTTCCTCCACCTGCGCTCCCTCCGGCAAATGACAGTTTAGTTATCCCATCATACCGTATCGTATCGGAAAATGCAATTGCCTCCCGGCGAAAAAAGAGCTATAATCAAATGGCTTTTTTATGGCATTTTTAAGGAACAGGGAGGAGACGCGCGGTGGGCTATCGGGCGGCGCTGGTGGATTTTGATGGGACTTTGGCCGATTCCATGCCATACTGGATGGATCTGCCGTGGAAGGCGTTCCGGCGCTCCGGTCTGACGCCGCCGGAGGACTTTGCCGAGCTTCTGCGCAGCGCTCCCATGTGGGAGGTGGCAAGGCAGCTCAGCCGCCGCTATCCCGGCCTATCTCCGGACCGGCCGCTGGAGGACTACTGGCTGGCGCTGATGGAGGAAAACTACCTGACCCGGGTGGCCCTCAAGCCCGGCGCGCTGGAGCTTCTGGCTCTGCTGCGCCGGCGGGGGCTGAAGATCGTGGTACTGTCCGCCACCCGTCAGCCCATGCTGGGCGTTGCTCTGGAGCATTTCGGACTGCCGCCGCGCATCGACGCCGTCCTCAGCGAGGCGGAAGTGGGCTCCAAGCGCAGCCGCGCCCCCTATGAGGCCTGCGGCGAGCGTCTGGGCTGTCCGTTGTCGGAGCTGCTGCTCATCGAGGACGCCGCCCCGAATCTGGAATGCGCCCGCGCCCTGGGCCTGGGCACCGTGGGGGTCTACGACGACACCATGGCCGGGTCGCTGCCCCTGCTGCGGCAAAACGCGGACGTATATCTGGAGGATTTTTCCGATCTTTCGGCTCTGGAGGCCCTGCTGGAGGGCTGATTTTCGCGCCGATCCCGAAAAAAACAGGCTTTCGCCGCAAAAAAGCCTTGACATTTTCCCGTTTTATGATAATATGTTCGAGCGCTCCAAAGACAGCAGGCGGCGAAAGCCATAATTCCTGCCGAGGAAAGCACGATTCTTACGATTGTGTCTCCTTCTGTCTTTGCGGACAGAGGGAGTTTTCTTTTGGGCGCGAATACTTACCCCGGAGGTGAAATCATTGCCTAACGCAAAGGTACTCAGCGAGAAACAGGCCATCGTGGACGGTCTCGTCAGCCGGGTCTCCAATGCCACGTCCGGCGTTCTTGTGAACTACGCCGGCATCAACGTGGCCGAGGATACCGCCCTGCGCCGCGAGCTGCGCGCCGAGGGCATTGAGTACACCGTTGTGAAGAACACGCTGCTCCGCCTTGCCGTGGACAAGTGCAATTACAACGAGTTCAACTCTCTGCTCAACGGCTCCACCGCCCTGGCCACCACCGCGGGCGATCCCATCGCCCCCATCCGCATCCTCAGCGAGTATGCCAAGAAGCTCAACGGCAAATTCGAGGTCAAGGGCGGCTTCATGGAGGGCAAAGTGCTCCCCCTGTCCGACCTGAACGAGATCGCCCAGCTCCCCGGCAAGGACGCCCTGTACTCCAAGGTCCTGGGCACCATGCTCGCGCCCATCACCAGTCTGGCCGTTGTTCTGGGCCAGATCCTGGAGCAGAAGGGCGGCTCTCCGGAGACCGCCGAAGCCGCCGAATAAGCGGCAACCCCATTTCTACATTTATAGGAGGAAAAATCAATGGCTAGCGAAAAAATCACCGCCCTCATCGAGGAAGTAAAGAATCTGTCCGTCCTGGAGCTGTCCGAGCTGGTGCATGCTCTGGAGGAGACCTTCGGCGTGTCCGCCGCCGCTGCTGCCGCTCCCGCTGCCGCCGCCGCTGCCGCTCCCGTGGAGGAGAAGACTGAGTTCGACGTCATCCTGACCGACTTCGGCTCCAGCAAGCTGCCCGTCATCAAGGAAGTCCGCGCCATGCTGGGCCTGGGCCTGGGCGAGGCCAAGGCTCTGGTCGAGGGCGTGCCTGCCAAGCTGAAGGAAGCCGTCTCCAAGGACGAGGCCGAGCAGATCAAGGCCAAGCTGGAAGCTGTCGGCGCCAAGATCGAGCTGAAGTAATTTTCTGCTTCCCGATAACCGCCTTGCTCCCCGCTGTGCCGGGGGGCCGCAGTCCAAAAGGAGGACAAGCAACAAATGGCAAAAATCAGTGAAAAGTACGAGGTCCTGTACGTTCTCAACCCCAACCTGACCGAGGAAGAGACCGCAGCCATCGTAGAGAAGATCAAGAATCTGATCGAGCAGAACAACGGCACCATCGACGAGCTGAACGAGTGGGGCAAGCGCAAGCTGGCCTATGAGATCAACTATCTCACCGAAGGCTACTACGTCCTGGTGAAGTTCACCTCCGGCCCGGAACTCCCCGCCGAGGTGGACCGTATCCTGGGCATCACCGACGGTGTGATCCGGTCCCTCGTTACCCTGCGCGCTGAGTAATCCGGAGGAAAAGATATGCTCAATCATATCGTCCTCATGGGTCGGCTGACCCGGGACCCGGAGCTGCGTTACACCAGCTCCAACACCCCGGTGGCCTCCTTCTCCATTGCCGTGGACCGGGATTTCGGCCGCGGGGAGAACGGGGAAAAGCAGACCGACTTCATTGATGTGGTCGCCTGGCGCCAGACCGGAGAATTCGTGTCCAAGTATTTCCAGAAGGGCAGCATGGCCGTGGTTTCCGGCCGGCTGCAGATCCGGGACTGGACCGACCGGGACGGCAACAAGCGCCGCAGCGCCGAGGTGGTGGCGGACAACGTTTATTTCGGCGACAGCAAGCGCCGGGATGACGGCGACGCCCCCCGCTCCCAGGGAAGCTACCGCTCCGGTGCGCCCGCGCGCCCCGCGGCGGAGCCCCAGCCCCAGGCCAGCCCCTTCACGGAGCTGGATACCGACGACGGTGAACTGCCGTTCTGATTTGCACGAAAGGAGTTATTGATCCATGGCTTACGATAAAGCTGCCGGCGGCCCCATGAAGAACCGCAAGCGCAGAAAGGTCTGCCAGTTCTGCGTGGAGAAGGCCACCTACATTGACTACAAGGACACCGTGAAGCTGCACAAGTTCCTGTCCGACCGGAGCAAGATCCTGCCCCGCCGGACCACCGGGACCTGCGCTTATCATCAGCGTCTGCTCACCGAGGCCGTCAAGCGCGCCCGCCAGGTCGCCCTGATCCCCTACGTGACCGACTGATCTTTCACAAACACAAAACTCCCGCTCCGCTTTCGCGGAGGGGGAGTTTTTTTACTTCCTCTTCCGTCCGCCGCCGTTTCCCCTCCGGCGGAAAAGCGATCCGGCCCGGGGCCGGTTTATCGAATCGTCTTTCCGTCGATACGGCGGAGGACACCCGCGCCGCTTATCCTGCCGCCGCCCAGGCTGCCGTGGCCGCCAGCAAGTAAAACAGCACCTTTCCTTTCAGCAAAAAGGACCGCCCCTCGGGACGGTCCTTTTCCCGTAAAAAAAATTGAATCCGGCGGAAGCCATCGGTATAATGGACATATCAAAAAAGACGGAGGATAGCATCATGCGTGAAACCCGTGTGGAAAACGGAGCGCTGCGGGGCGTGGCCTGCGGCTGGCCGTCCATCACCGCCTACTACGGCATCCCCTATGCCGCGCCCCCGGTGGGGGAAAACCGCTGGCGTCCCCCTCTGCCCGCCGCCGACTGGGAGGGCGTGCGGGACTGCGCCCGTCCCTCCGCCCGCTGTCCCCAGCTGGGCGTGGGCAAGGGCAGCTTCTATGAACATGAATTTTACCCGGTGGAGGAGCCCATGAGCGAGGACTGCCTCTATCTGAACGTGTGGACCCCGGCCAAGAGCCCCGAAGACCGGCTTCCCGTGATCTTCTGGGTCCACGGCGGCGCCTTTATGACCGGCTACGGCCACTCCGCCCACTTTGACGGGGAGCCTTTTGCCCGGCAGGGGGTCATTCTGGTGACCATCAACTACCGGCTGAACGTGTTCGCCTGGATGGTCCACCCGGAGCTGGACGCCGAGTCTCCCCGGGGCGTGTCCGGCAACTACGGCCTGCTGGACCAGATCTTCGCCCTCCAGTGGGTCCGCCGGAACATTGCCGCCTTCGGCGGTGACCCGGACCGGATCACCATCGCCGGCCAGAGCGCCGGCGCCATGTCCATCCAGAACCTGCTGAGCACGCCCCTGACCCGGGGCATGTTCCGCGCCGCCATCCTGCAGAGCGGCGGCGGCCCCACCCCCATGCACGACATGCGCTACCCCACCCTTGCCCAGGCCGAGGAGCGCAGCGATCTCTCCGCCCTGGGGGTGAACTCCATCGCCGAGGCCCGGAGCCTGCCGGCCATGGAGCTTCTGCGGCGCTGGGCCGCCACCATGCCCAGCCCCGCCGTGCAGCGAACGCCGGTGGTGGACGGATGGGTGCTGCCCGACTCGCTGGATGCCCTGGCCCGCCGGGGAGAGTTTGCCCGGGTGCCCTGCCTGATCGGCGGCACCGCGGACGAGGGCCTGCCGCCTCACGAGGATTACGCCGGCTTTACCGCCGCCATGCTCCGGGAGTACGGCGAGGAAAAGGGCCGGGCATTCATGGCCCTGGTCCCGGAGGCGGAGTATCCCGCCTACAAAAAGCTCCATTTTGCCGAGAGCATCCGGGCCGCCGCCGAGGCCTGGGCCCTGATCCTGGAGCGCTGCAACCTGCCGGCCTATGTCTACCATCTGGACCGAAAGCTGCCGGGAGACGACAGGGGAGCCTTCCACGCCGCCGACCTCTGGTATGTGTTTGACACTCTGCGCCGCTCCTGGCGGCCCTGGCAGCGGGAGGACTATTGGCTCGGGTACGCCTGCAGTACCTACTGGGCCTCCTTTGCCCGGGACGGCGTGCCCCGGGGCCGGGATCTGCCGGAATGGACCCCCTACACCGCCGCCGATCCCCGGACCATGGAGGTGGGGGAGAGGATCGGCATGGTCACTCTGCCGGAGAACCCCCGGGTCACCCTGCGGCGGGAGTTCCTGTTGGGAAAATGACCCCGGCAAAAGAAATGGCCGGACAGCCTTTGGGCTGTCCGGCTTTTTTCTCTTATTCCTTGGGTCCCTCGCCCTTGGGCCGGGGCTTGCCGCCGTGACGGCGGGGTCTGGCTGGGCGCTTGCCCGTGGGGTGCCCGCCGCCGGGGGCGGCGGGGCCCGCCTGGATCGGGCGTCCCGGGTTGGGGCGCTTGCCCTCCCGGCGCTTTTCGCTCCGCTCCGCTTTTTCGGCTTTCTCCCCTTTTTCGGCTCTTTCGGGCGCCGCGGGGCGCTCCGGCTTTTCCTGTCGGGCCGCGCCGCCCTTTCCCCGGTTCCGGTTCCGGCGCCGGTGCGGCTCCTCCGGGGCCGGCTTTTCCTCTTCTTTCCGGGCAAAGTACTCGTCCGGCAGCATTTGCGGCATGGCCCAGGGGTCCTCCTCCGGCTCCTCCTTTTTGGGGGGCTTGGGCTGGAGGATGTCCGGGAGAGGCTCTCCCTCCGGAGGCCGCCCGCCGGGGATCACAGCGATCTCGTCCACCGGATAGGTGTGGAACACCGCCTCCCCGTCCCCGTCCATGCGGACCTTCACGCTCTGGCGCAGGAGATTGCCCATGGTCACGGTGCCGTAACCGTCCTCGGTCTGGACAAAGCAGCCGTTCTTGGGCACGTGCTTCACCAGATCCTCGTAGGCCTCCTGCTCATAGCGCAGGCAGCACATCAGACGCCCGCAGGACCCGGAGATCTTCACCGGGTTCAGGGACATGGACTGGGTCTTGGCCATCTTGGTGCTGACCGGCTGGAACTCGTCCATGAACTCATGGCAGCAGTAGGGCCGGCCGCAGATGCCGATGCCGCCCATCATTTTTGCCTCGTCCCGGACGCCGATCTGCCGCAGCTCGATCCGGGTGCGGAACACCCCGGCCAGGTCCTTCACCAGTTCCCGGAAGTCCACCCGGCCGTCGGCGGTGAAGAAGAACAGGATCTTGTTGCCCTCAAAGGAGCATTCCACGTCCACCAGCTTCATCTCCAGGCCGTGTTCGGCGATCTTCTGCAGGCAGATCTGGTAGGCTTCCTTCTCCCGCTGGGCGTTGATGCTCTCCACCCGCAGGTCCCCCTCCGTGGCGGCGCGGATGACCGGGCGGAGAGGCTGCACCACCGTGTCGTCCTCCACCATCCGGTTGCCCTCCACCACGATGCCCAGCTCCATGCCCTTGGCAGTCTCCACCACCAGCTTGTCGCCGGGCTTGGCGGTAATGCCGTTGGCCGCAAAGGAATAGCCCTTCCCCCGGCCGCGAAATTTTATACGAATGATCTCTGTCAAAATAAGGACCTCATTTCCTGTATTCCGGATCTTCCGGACTGTATGTGGATAAAAACCCTGTCACATGCTTCACGCCCACGTTGGCCATCAGATACTGCTCCGCCCGGCCCAGAAACCCCTCCAGCGCCAGCAGCTCCGCCGCCGGCATAGCCTCTTCCGCTGCCAGCTCCCGGGCGGCGCGGACCATGGCCAGCAGCGGTTGGGCGTCGTCCAGCTTTTCCAGAGCAAGACAGCAGCGCAGCAGTTCCACCGGATCCCGCCGGGCCGCCAGATAGCCTCTGGCCCGCTCCGCCGCCAGCTCATCCAGGGGCTCGCGGCTCGGGGCCAGCCGATCCTCGCCGCAGCGGGAGCGTACCGTGGGGAGCAGCCGCTCGGGATTGGCCGTGCACAGCAGGAAGGTCACCCAGGCCGGAGGCTCCTCCAGCAGCTTTAAAAAAGCGTTCTGGGCGGGGACATTCATGGCCTCCGCCTCCGGAAAGATGTATACCTTCCCTGCGGCCTCGTTGGGCAGCACGGCGGCGTCCCTCTCCAGGTCCCGGATCTGATCCACGGTGATCTCCCGCCGGGTCCGGCCCTTTTTGTCCAGACCCCGTTCTATTCTTGTCACGTCCGGGTGGATATCCCGGAAAACCTTCCGGCAGTGGCGGCATTGACCGCAGGGCTTGGGACCGCCGCCCTCACAGAGGGCCGCCGCCGCCAGCACACGGCTCCGCTCTTTCACGGCCTCCCCGCTGCCGGAGAGGAGTACCGCATGAAGCATTCTTCCCATAATGGAGTTATTGTATCACAGTCCGTCAAGCTTGCAAAGAGGAAGATTTCCGAAACAGAAAAAACGGGCGGCCGCAGCCGCCCGTGAATCATTCTTTTAATTCTGGTCGCCAGAAATGAGGCCGTAGCCGCCGTTCTTCCGGCGATAGACTACGGAAAAGGCCTCCGCATCCTCCGAGTTCAGGAAGGCATAGAACTCATGCTCCAGCAGGTTCATCTGCAGAATGGCCTCCTGCGGGGTCATGGGCTTGATGGAGAAGCGTTTGGTGCGGATGATCTGGAACTCGCCCTCGTCCTCCGGCTCGTCCTGGATCTCGGACATGCTGCTCCAGTCGATGGGACCGCTCTTGAGCTTTTTCTCCAGGCGGGTCTTGTTCCGGCGGATCTGCCGCTCAATGGAGGCGCAGGCGGAGTCCACCGAGGCAAAAACATCGCTGGTGGTATCGCTGACCCGGTAGAACATGCCGTTGTTTTTCAGCGTGACCTCTGCGGTGAAGCGGCCCCGCTCCCGGCTGAAGGTGACGAAGGCCTCGCTCTCGCTGCGGAACAGCCGGTCGATCTTTCCGACCTTTTTCTCGGTATACTTCCGAAGGTCGTCGGCGATCTCCATCTGTTTGGAGGTGATGGTGAACTTCATATAACACAACTCCTTTCGTTGGGGTGAGTATATTATAGCGCAGTCTCGGCAAAATGTACATAGTTTATTTTCATTTCTCCGATTCTCTTTGGGATTTTATCCAGCTTCTTCCCCCGGCTCCCAGCCGCAGGCGGTTTTTCCTTTTTTCGTCGGGAATGGCGGTTGACGACGGGGCAGAGAAAGGATATAATTTCCTCACCGATTATTGACAGGAAGGAAACCTTCTATGTATGACGATACCGCCGCCGTCAAGGAAAAGACGGCGGAAACAGACCTCCCGTCCTCCCGCAGCAGCGGCCCCCGGAAGGTGAAACGAAAGAAAAAAGCGGTCCTTCTCTGGACGCTGTGGGTGATCCTGGTGCTGGTGATCCTGGCCGGGCTGGGGGTGGGCATCCTCTCCGTCCGTTATCAGGATCATTTCTTCCCCAAGACCTATATCGACAAGATCGAGGTCTCCAACATGACCGTGCCGGAGGCCACGGCGGTCCTGGAGAGCGCCGGGGACGCGGTGAACATCCGTCTGAGCGACGGAGAGGAGGATCTGGCCACCCTTCCCCTCTCCTCCCTGATCGGGGAGAACGTGATCTTCGCCATGGTGGGGGACGCCTTTTCCCAGCAGCACGCGGACGGCTTCTTCTTTTCCTGGATGGAGGGCGCCACCTGGCTCCATACCGGTGATCTGCTGGGCTATCCGGACAAGGCCGCCCTGTCCGCCCTGCTGGAGGACACCATGTACGGGGAGACCGGCAGGATCCAGCCGGAGGACGCCTACATCGATCTGGGCGAGGGCGGCTATACCCTGGTGCCGGAAGTGCGGGGCAACATCGTCAATATAGACCTTTGTGCGGAGGTCCTGGCCGCGGCGGTGGCCGGGGAGTCCGACCTGACGGCCAGGGATATCCTGGTGGAGGTCTCCGGCGCACGCGTCCTGCCGGAGGTCCTGTCCGACGACGAGGAGCTGCTGGCCCGCGGCCGGCAGCTGGACAACTATCTCTCCGCTTCGGTGACGCTGGACTTCCAGGACGGCAACACCTACACCCTGACGCCGGAGGACATCTACTCCATCACCGATATCCGCCTGGACGACGAGGACGCGGAGTGCGTCCCCGATCCGGAGCGGGTGCGCGAGCTGACCGACAAGCTGGCGGACGACCTGGGACTGGACGGCGTTTACGCCAAATTCCGGAACGTAGTCCCCACCAGAGAGCTGATCTACTACCGGGTCGGTGACAAGGGCTGGCGTCTGGACCGGGATCGGCTGGCCGCCGATGTGGCCGATGCCCTGGCCTCCGGGACGGATTCCACCGTCGTCCCCCACTATGACTACACCTGGTACTGGCAGGATTATTACAACATCGGCAACACCTTTGTGGAGGTCAGCATCGACAACCAGTACCTCTGGTACTATGTGGACGGAGAGCTGCTGGTGGAGACGCCGGTGGTCACCGGCAACCTGGCCACCGGGGACCTGACCCGCCGGGGCTGCTTCAAGATCTACGGCATGGTCACCGATACCACGCTGACCGGTCCCACCTGGAACGACCATGTGGACTACTGGATGCCCTTTGACGGAGGCATCGGCTTCCACGACTCCTCCTGGCGGGATGAGTACGGCGGAGATATCTATATCACGGACGGCTCCCACGGCTGCGTCAACACGCCTCTGGACGCCGTGGCCACCATTTACGAGAACATCTCCAAGGGAGTTCCCGTGGTGGTGTACTGACAAGTGCATATTCGTAAGAAAGACTGCCTCCGACATGATCGGCGGCAGTCTTTTCTGCGGATATGAGGAAACCGCAGATTTCCCGCTGTTCCCTCGCGCTTTTTGTAAATCCCCGTACGTTGCTCTTCGAAACAGTTCAGGTCACTTATAATGCGTAGGAAGAATCTTCAACCTTGAAATCCTTCAGGACATCCCGGTTGATATCCAGGCCCACGCCAGGAACAGGGCTGGGGCTGACAGTTCCGTCCGGATTCAGACGGACCGGGTTCTGAAAAGCTTCATAAATCTTCGCGTCATACTGGGGCGGGTAGAATTCGGCCATAATGACGTTAGGCAGGGCGCAGTCCAGATGCACGTGCACCTGCTGCTGGCCGTGGGGGCTCATGACGAGGCCGTTGGCATCGGCCATGGAGGCGATCTTCTGGTACTCGGTGATGCCGCCGCAGCAGGCCGCGTCCGGATTCAGGATATCCACGGCGTGTACGGCGAACAGATCCCGGAAGCCAAAGCGGGTCATCTCGTTCTCACCGGCGGCGATGGGGATGATGGTCTTCTCGGAGATCTTGCGGTAGCCGTCGTAGTCGTCGGCGTCCACGGGCTCCTCGAACCAGAAGGGCTGATACTCCTCCACCATCTTGGAAAACTCGATGGCCTCATAGGCCTTGTAGGCGCAGTTGGCGTCCATCATAAGCTTGACGTCGTCGCCGATGACCTCGCGCACCGCCTTGACCCGTTTGGCATCCTCCCGCAGGGAGAGCACGCCGACCTTCATCTTCACGGCCTTCGCGCCCCAGGAGAGGTACTCTTCCATCTCCTGCTGCAGCTCCTTGATGCCCTTGCCCGGGGCGTAGTAACCGCCCGCGATGTAGTAGGGAACGCTCTCCCGCGCGCCGCCCAGCAGCTTGTAGAGGGGGATACCGGAGACCTTGGAACGGATGTCCCAGAGGGCAATGTCGATGGCGGAGATGCTCCACAGGCTGTTGCCCTTGCGCCCCAGGAACTTGGGCACGTACATGCGCTTCCAGAGTCTCTCGTTGTTAAGGGGGTCCTCCCCGATCAGAAGCTGGCCCAGGCGGTCCACGAAGTTGAGTTCATAGGAGGTGCCGTAGCCGGTGACGCCCGCGTCGGTCTCGATGCAGACCAGATTCAGGGAGTTGTGGGTGAAGGTGGTTTTGCCGTTCTGAATGGGCTTATCCTTGGGCCATTTGTACTTTTCGGTATAGACCTTGGTGATTTTCATGCTGAAATCCTCCGGAGAGATTTTGTCTTCGGGTGCGGCTTAGAAGCAGGGCAGCACGGTCATGACGTAGAGCACGTAGATCAGGCAGAACACCAGGGATACCAGCCAGCTCTGCTTTACCAGGCTCTTGATGTCGTAGCCGCCCACACCCATGACGATGGGGATGGCGCTGGTGGCCATGGGGGTCATGTAGGCGGTCAGGCCGGCGGCGGTGATGATGACAAGCAAACCGATGGGATTGGCGCCGATGGCCTTGCAGGTGAGAATGACGATGGGGGCAAAGATGTTGATGACGGCCTGGTTCTGCATGAACTGGGTCAGCACGAAGGGGATCAGGAAGAAGATGAGGCCGAGGACGTAGCCGTTGCGGACGCCGCCGACAGCAGAAGCCAGAGCGTTGCCGATCACGTCGCCGGCACCGGTGGCGGTCATGGCGCCGGCCATGGCCAGGGCACCGATGAGCATGAAGGCGATGTCAACGGGCAGTGCGGCGATGGCCTCCTTGCCGGTGAGGGTACCGCAGAAGATGGTGAGCACGGCGCCGAGAAGGGTGACCTGCCAGGCGGCCAGGCCGAACTTGCTGCCGAAGAAGAAGAGGAAGATGACCAGGAAGAAGATGACCACGCCGGCCCAGTCGGCAAAGGGCTTGAGGGGGGTCTTCTGCTTGGCAACGGCCACGTCCTGCAGGGGCACAGGGGGCTGCTCGGGGGCGATCTTGTAGCCCATGGTCCAGGCCCACAGCGGGGCGATGATCAGCATGGGCCAGCGGCCCTTGGTGAAGTCCATGGCGGAGAAAGTAAACTCGGATTCATAGGTCTCCAGGAAGCCGTTGAAGATGCCGCTCTCCTGGATGGAGGCACCGGTGGGCAGGATGCAGCAGCAGGCGACGCACACCATGCCCAGGGGGAACATGACCTTGGAGGGGGAAACATTGTACTCGCGGCACATCTGGAGAGCCAGGGGGAAGACGATGCAGTAGCAGGCGCCGGGGCTGTTCATCAGGTTGGTGAGCACCGCAGCCAGGATCAGGTACACCAGGTAGGTGCGCTTGAAAGAGCCGCCGGTCAATTTTACCACAGCCTTGGAAAACTTGTCCACCAGGCTGGTGCGGCTCAGGCCCGCCGAGACGACGAACATGGAGGCCATCATGATGACGTTGTTGTTGGCAAAGTAGCTGAGGGCGGATTTCGCGTCGAGGCACTTGGTCAGCACCAGGGCCACGATGGTCGCCATACCGACGGCGCCCATGGGGAACTTGTTGCTGCCGTAGAGGATCAGGGATGCGATGAAGATCACGATACAGATCACGAGCTGGGTATTCATGGGGTTCCTCCTTTTTCTTTCTCTTTTCTTTACTGGTCACAGACCGAACCGTCCAGGTTGAGACGGGCGGAGACTTCATGGGGCCGGAAAGGAAAACGCTCTTCCACGTCGGGGATGAGATCAATGCCAATTCCGGGTTCCTCCGGCACAAGGAGGTAACCCGCCTTGAATTCGGGGATGTGGTCAACCATGTCCACCTGCCTCAGTTTGACGCCGGTGTTAAGCAAATTGTCAGCGGTGGATGCCTTGTAGGGATCAGGGTACTCGGTGATGGCAACATTCTCCGTCGCAGCGACAAATTGCAAAATCGCATTGGTTGTCACCGGGCTGAGCGGATTGTGGGGGACAAGAGAGCAGTGATGCGCCTCGGCCAGCGCTGCGATTTTTTTTGCTCCGGTAAATCCTCCGCAGACGGCCAGCGACATGCGCACATAGCTGCAGGCTCCGCGCTCCATGAGCATCGCAAAGTCGAAAAAGCTTGTGATACGTTCGCCCGTGGCGATGGGGATATTGGTTTTTGATGCTACACGAGCCATTTCATCGAAGTTGTCCGGGCGGATCGGATCCTCCAGGAACATGGGATTGTACGGCTCCAGCCTGTGGCTGAGCTGGACGGCAAGGCCGGGTTCCAGGCGGCGATGCATTTCCAGGCAGAGGTCGATATCCTCCCCGACCGCCTCGCGCACCTTTGCGATACGGCGTTCGGCATTGTAGAGCATCTGTGTGTTGTTGTCATGAAAGGGGAGGCTGCGAGGCTCATCCAGATAGGGATTGAGATGTCCCAGCGCGGTGAATCCCTCTTCCTTGCCCCGAATCGCGTTTTCTACAAGCTGCTCCTCCGTCTGACCTGCTGTGTGATTGTAGACTCGCACTTTATCCCGGCATTTGCCGCCCAAAAGGCGATAAACTGGTACTTGATAATACTTGCCTGCAATGTCGTAGAGTGCCACGTCGATAGCGGAGATCGCCGCCATGATGGCCGCGCCCCGGAAATGCCCGTAACGCTGCATATACTGCCAGTGGTGTTCGATATCAAGAGGATCCTTCCCGACAAGATATCCCTTGAACATTTCGATGGCTGTTGCGCTTGCCGCAAGCAGGCCCCAGGCACCGGCCTCCCCGATCCCGTAGATGCCGGCATCGGTTATAACTTTGGCAAAAACGCAGCGGTTTGCTCGGATGACCTTTACGTCTGTGATGACCATGTTCTACCTCCTTTTCATATTTGGATCTTCGCCAGTTCTTTGCTTTGTGACTTCAGCATACCCCGCCTGTTTTCATATGTAAAATTGCAATTCATCAATCAAATCATTGATAAAAACCAATTTGCAATTTATATTGACGACCGATATACTGTAAATGCAAACTGCGATTTTTATGCTGTCCGCACAAAGAGAGGAGGCCATATGACACTCGACCAGCTGAATTATCTGATCGTTCTCGCAGAAGAACAGAATGTAACCCGCGCAGCACAGCGGCTCTACATCACGCAGCCGACCCTTACCACATATATCAACAAGCTGGAGCGCGAGCTCGGAACAAGACTCTTTGACCGGAGCAAAAATCCCGTTAAACTGACGAAAAACGGAGAAATCTATCTTGCCCGAATGCGGGAATTGATCCTGGCGGAACAGCAGCTCAAAGATGAGCTGAGATATCAGGACTCCGGGCGTAAACGTATCCGAATCGGTATTGGATACACACACAGTGCCATGTGGGCCGCTTGCTTGGCAGAGGCTCTTTTTAATGTCTGCCCAACACTTGATATTCAGTTTCAGGAAGGTCAGGAAGCCGACTTGATGTCAAGGCTGCGTACGGGGGATATCGACATTTTCTTCGGCCATGCCGAAATCGATCCTGTCACCTTTACCTTTGGCGAGCTTTTTCAGGAACGTATTGTGCTTATGCTACCCAAGTCTTTCCTTCCTGTCATTCCGCCTGACAATCAACCGGGTAATCCCTTTGTGATTGAGCCGGAGGCACTAAACGGGAAAAGGATGATCGTTCCGGGAAGCTTGATGGGGCTGAATCTCAACGTTCAGCTGCTGTGGAAACGATATGGCATCGCACCTCCATCGGTAATCCAGACAAAGAACATGATATCTGGCGTACAGATGGTTGCCCTTGGTCTTGGCTTTATGCTTGGGAACGAAGAGCTTGTACGCTTTTTACAGCCTGAAGAGCGGGATCGGATCATATACTGCAGCCTGCCTGATATGGCGCAGACCAGGAATTATTACTATGGATTCTCTGAAAGCAATCCCGAGCGGGACCTGATTATTAATGTGATAAAGAGTTTGAAGGGCCTTATCAGTCATAGTGAAAAGCCGTCATACATTTGATATATGTAACTGCGCAGAACCCGCTTCGTTGGGCTTCTGCGCGGAAAAGATGCGCGGCGACGCAAAGCTGGTCCTTCAGGCTGCGATCGCACTCCTCGGGTGAGGGCAAAACCACATGCGATTTGTTATTATACGCAAACCGCCCCCGGCCGTATGGCCGGGGGCGGTGTTTGGTTTGATCGGTTTGATCGCTTGTGTCAGTAGCTGTAGTCTCTCTCCCCGGCGATGGTCCGGCAGAGGACGGCGTCGGAGCTCAGGACCCAGGGCTGCACATGGAAGATCAACAGGATGCCCAGGGTGAAAACACCCAGCAGATACCAGCCGATATAGCTCAGATCGTAGACAAAGGCGGAGCTCTTGTTCCCCTTCATCATCCGGCTGGAGAGGTCCAGGGCCTCCCGGGCGTCGATGTTCGGGTTTTCATTCAGCAGATAGGGCACCAGCCGGTAGGCGTATCCCTTGACGATCCCCGGAACGATCAGCAGCAGCGACCACAGCAGGATCACCAGCTTGTAGACGAACATGACCTTCACTGCGTTGCCCCAGCGCCCTTCCTTGAAGAAGTACAGCACCTCGTCGATGCCGGTCTTCTTTCTGTCCGCCCGGCTGTTCTCAATGAAAAAGCGCTTGCAGCCGGCCTCCAGCGGATTCAGGGCCAGGACCTGTACGGCCAGTCCCAGCAGCCCCGCGCCGCCCAGCAGCGTCACGGAGATCTTCGCGGGGGCCGCGTCCTCTTCGGTGTTGTTGGCCGCCCCGGAGGAACTGCCGCCGCCGATGGAAAAGGTCAGGATCAGGGCCACGATCACGCAGGCCCAGTAGTTGGCCTTAAAGGCCGCCTTTCCCCTGGATTTTATCTCTCTCCGATCCCACATAATGATACCTCCCTCAATCATCTATTGTTTTTTGCCAAGGAATTCGCATCAGGATCTTTTGTCATTATACTCCTCCATCTCTGAAATGGGAAGAGGGATTCTTTCCCCAGCCGTCCAACGGCAGGCGCTGCATGGCCCCGAAGATCTTGCTACGGAGATCCGGGTAGGTGCGGCTCATGGTATCCAGCATGGCCTTGACCTCCGCCCGCTTGGAGGTCCGGTCCATGGGACAGGTGCTGGGCACCACGGGCAGCTCCAGCCGCGCGGCCATGTTGGCCGAGCGCTGCTCCCCGATGTACAGCAGGGGCCGGATCTGGGTCACGCCGGAGCGGTCCAGATAGGTCACCGGCCGGAAGCAGTTCAAGCGCCCCTCGAACACCAGGGACATGACAAAGGTCTCCACCGCGTCGTCAAAATGGTGGCCCAGGGCCAGCTTGTTGCAGCCGTGGGCGATCACCGCCGTGTCCAGGGCCCCCCGGCGCATTTTGGCGCAGAGGGAGCAGGGGTTGCTCTCCTGCCGCAGATCGAACACGATCTCCCGGATGTCGGTCTCGATCCGGGTGTAGGGCAGCTCCAGATCGGCGCAGAGCCGCTCCACGCCCCCGAAGTCCATGCCGGGGAAGCCCGCGTCCACCGTCAGGGCCTCCAGGGTGAAGGGATGGGGGTAATAGCGCCGGAGATAGGCCAGGGCGCAGAGCAGCACCAGGGAGTCCTTGCCCCCGGATATCCCCACCGCGATCCGATCCCCCGGCGCGATCATATCATAGTCGTCCACACACCGGCGCACCACGCCGGTGAGAGCGTTCAGCGAGTCCATGTCATCCCTCCGCAGTCTGGCAGCAAAAACGAAAATCGAAAGTGAGGATTTAAGAGCATTCAAGAGATTTCATGAGATTTTGCGAGATTATAAAAAGCTAAATAAAATTCTCTTCAAAACCTATTGACACTCAAAAAACCCTGTGCTATAAAAATAAAGCGCGTTTGGGGTCATTGTACCCGGAACGCCGTGAAATGGCAAGAAAAAATGAGTATATTGGAGGCACACCGAATGTCCACAACCATGGTCAAGAAGCAGGACGTGGTCCGCAAATGGTACGTCCTGGACGCGGCCGGCAAGCCCCTGGGCAAGACCGCCGCTCTCGCGGCCGACCTGCTGCGCGGCAAGCGCAAGGTCGACTACACTCCCAACGCCGACAACGGCGACTTCGTCATCGTTGTCAACTGCAAGGACGCCGTTCTCACCGGCAAGAAGCTGCAGCAGAAGTTCTACCGCACCCACTCCGGTTACGCCGGCGGTCTGAAGGAGACCCGGTATGACCGTCTGATGGCCACCCGTCCCACTCTGGCCATGACCCTGGCCGTCCGGGGCATGCTGGCCAAGAACCCCACCCAGGCCGCGCAGCTCAAGCGCCTGAAGGTCTTTGCCGGCCCCGAGCACAAGCACGCTGCCCAGAAGCCCGAAGCCTGGACCGAAGCGTAAAGAAGGAGGAAGAAGAACATGGCTACTTATCAGAGCAAGCGCCCCTACGCCTACGGCACCGGCCGTCGGAAATCCTCCACCGCCCGTGTCCACCTGATCCCCAACGGCACCGGTGTCATCACCGTGAACGGCCGCAGCCTGGATGACTACTTCGGACTGGAGACCCTGAAGCTGATCGTGCGTCAGCCCCTGGCCGCCGTCGCCGGACTGGACAAGTTCGACGTGGAAGCCACCGTGGCCGGCGGCGGTGTCACCGGCCAGGCCGGCGCCATCCGCCACGGCATCGCCCGCGCTCTGCTGAACGTGGACGAGAGCTACCGTCCCGCCCTGAAGGCCGCCGGTTTCCTGACCCGCGACCCCAGAATGAAGGAGCGGAAGAAGTACGGCCTCAAGGCTGCACGTCGTGCGCCGCAGTTCAGCAAGCGCTGATCTCGAGTCGAAATCATCAAAAAACCCTGGAATCTCAACGGTTTCAGGGTTTTTTCATGCCCGGAAATCTTTGATGGATTTTCATGGCGTTCCATGGTTTTCGACCGATTTTTTATAGTTAACGAGGGGCTAACCGCCGTTTTTCGGGCCTTTATAGTTAACAAATGGGCTAAATGAGGGAGAGCAAAAAGTGCGTTTTTCGTGGATTGAAGGGCGGCATGTCTCCTCCCTGAAAAGCGGTTTTAGCAATGGCCTACAATGTGAACAAGCTGCACTCCAAGATGCAGAAAAAACGTACTGGAACGCAGCTGTTCAAAATAGAATCCGCTTAATTTTCAACAAAAACGAATATTTGACCACTCAGAGCAGGCGAATAAAGGCGTGCTCCGGATGTTTTTGCGCAGTTTTCCACCACAGGGGGGTCAAAAACTGCGCTTTTTCTTTCCTACGGATATGAAAATGGGGCTGCGCAAAATTTTCATTTTGCTACAGCCCCTTTTTGTTGGTGGAGGCGGGGAGAGTTGAACTCCCGTCCGAAAACGCTTCAAGGGGAACTTCTCCGGGCGCAGACGCTTGTTTCGGGGATCGCTCCCCCTTTCCCTTCAGAGCCGGTCAAACGTCAAACCGACAATTCCGGTAGCTTCATTATGCATGGTGCGCTCAAAGCTTTGCGTACTCACGTTCGCCTCTCATCGACGCCTCCATCCGGGCCGAGGCCCTCCCGGCGGAAACGCGGATTCCGATCCAGATTGACGCGGTTGCGCATAGGATTAAAAACCTTTTTAATCATCCAGACAGAATTCATGCTTCAACGTTTGCACCATGATTTCCTTAGGCGCTTCCACTCCTGTCCAAAGTTGAAAGTTTAAAGCTCCCTGATTGACCAGCATTCCTAATCCGTTTACTGTTTTTGCCCCTCGTTTTTCCGCCTCCTGCAAAAACAATGTATTGGGATCATTAAAAATCACATCACATACTACCATATTGGCTTTGATGCTATCGTAATTGATATCTGGCCGTTGATCCACATGAGGATATAAACCAACCGAAGTTGCATTAACTAAAATATCCGTGTGGTGTGGAATCGTTATTGGTCCATCCCATATAACATAGTTCGCTTTTGTCGGAGTGCGCTTGTTCAGCAAATCGCACAGGATTATTCCCTGGTCTCGTTTAACGTTGCATATAGTAATTGTTTTCGCTCCAGCCAAAGCACACTCCACACTAATTGCACGAGCAGCACCGCCAGCACCTAAAATAGTAATGTTTTTGCCTTTTGGATCTTCTCCCGCTTCTCTCAGCGCAGTCAAGAACCCTTTCCCGTCCGTATTATCGCCCCAGAGCTTGCCATCGCGGTTTACTACCAAATTAACTGCACCGATAATCTCTGCCGCTTCTGAGAGTTCGTCCAAGTATTTAAGCACTTCCACTTTGTGGGGGATTGTTAAATTGATCCCCTTCATCTGGAATGCCCGAACACCGTTCATAGCAGCTTCAAGGTCTTCTTTTTGGACTTTAACAGTAAGATAGCGATAATCAAGCCCTTTTTCACGAAATGCGGCTTCTTCCATAACTCCGGTTGGGTTTTCATCAATAGGACAGCCAAATGCTCCAACCAATTCAGACCGATAACATTTTCCCATTTGACTTTCTTCTTTCTACAGTCTAATATGTGACTTTTCTGCTCCAATGGACATGATTTCTTCCAGAGAGCGCCCAGTCTTGATCGCATTCAGTTCTCGCTGCTCTACATCCAGCACCAATTCCATCTGATAGATCACACGGTCAATCTCTTGTTCCGGAATTACTACCACGCCATCCCGATCTCCAACAATAAAATCACCAGGGTTTACCTTTGCCCCCGCACAAACAATAGGCACATTAACGGCCGTGACCTTGTGGTTTTTCGGCGCGTGCTTGGCCTCGCCTCCCCGACAAAAAACCGGATAATCCATCTGTTCGGATTCTTCATAATCGCGAACGGCGCTATCTACCAAGAATCCCGTTGCTCCATACATTTTTGTGCCAAGAATAACATGACTGCCAGTCACCGCCATCGGATCTCGTGCCGATGCTACGATAATGCGACCCTTCTGGCAGACGCCAATCACTTTCCACATATTGGGAAAACAATCTTGTCCTGCCTCCACATACTCATACTGGATTGGAAACGCCTGACCAGCCATTCTCTCTGAAACATTGGCGGGATGCACGTTGGCCATCCATTCGCCAATTCCAAGAGCCGTTAACGCATCTGTGACAGGCCCAGTTCCTGCTTCTTTTAAGAATGCAATTTTTTCTAATAGATTCATCTTACTGATCCCCCATTTCTTCCGCATCCTTTGTCTCCCGAGCTTTCCTTTGTGCTTTTCTTCGATCGCGCAAAGCCAAAGCCAAACTCACTACCGCAACCAGAAGAAATGCACCAGAAATCGGACGTGTGATAAACGGCAAAAAACCTTTATCTGTGTATGTCAAGCCCATTCGGAGATTTTTCTCCAATAGCGGACTGACTATAAAACCGAGAATAAGGGGCGCGATAGGGAATCCACCATAAGTGAGTAGCACCGAAATGATACCAAACACTAGAACAAGTCCACAATTAAACAATGTATAGTTGGAACTAAATGCGCCCATAAAGCAGATAAAGATGATCGAGGAATACAGATAATGGTACGGGGTTCTTAAGAGGTTGGGGAAAACTCTCATTCCATAATACTGCATTAACAGGGTGTAAATACTGGCAAAAATTGCACCCAGGAATACAGTGTATACCAGTGCAGGCCGGTCATAGATCAACAGAGGACCGCAGGCAATTCCATGCACCATCAGCCCGCTCATCAGCAGTGCAGATAGGTTGTCTCCAGGAACGCCGAGAGAGAGCATAGGAATCAATGCGCCACCAATCGTGGAATTGTTTGACACCTCAGATGCCCACACACCGTCAACACAGCCCTTTCCAAATTCTTCAGGGTGCTTGGAGGCACGCTTCGCCTGGCCATATGCGACCATATTGGATATACCTCCCCCCAGTCCAGGCAAAAAGCCGATCCACATCCCTAAGAAGAATGAGCGCAGAATATTGAACCAATTCCCCTTAAGATCTTCCTTTGTGATCCCAAATCCTTTCATCCGAACTTTTTTGATTTCGGGCATTTTCTGGGTTCCTCTCGCAAAATTAACCGCAATCAGTTTAATTGCAAAGATACCCAGCATCATGGCAATCAAATCCACACCACTGATCAGGTTGATAGAGCCAAATGTGAAACGAAATGATGCATCAATGGGCGAAGCCCCAATCGTAGCCACGAACATACCAATCAATGCAGACGCCATTCCTTTGAATATGTTTTCTTCGGACAGGGCGATAATCAACCCAATTGCGCAAAAACAGAGTGAAAAATACTCCCACGGGCCTAGCATAACGGCCACTTTGGACAAATACCGCACAAGGAACATGGCAAAAAATGCGCTTATGAAGGTACCTATAAAGGAGGCTACAGCGCCAGTGCCCAAAGCTCTGACCGTGTCGCCACGTTGACTCATGGGATATGCATCGTAGCATGTAGCGATTGAGGCATTGGTACCGGGGATACCTACCAATGTCGCAGAAATAAAGCCGCCGGAGACACCACCGATATAAATCCCCATCAGCACTGCAATTCCCATCTCCGGTTCCATCTTAAACGTAAACGGGAGCATCAGGGTCATTCCGATTGTGGCATTCAGACCAGGAATTGCACCAAAAATAACGCCCATTGCTGTACCGAACAACATCAGCCCGATACAGGTAGGTGTAATCAACGTTTGAAATGATTGAATGATGTATTCCACTGAGCATTCCCTCCTTAGGTAAACAGAAGCCCTCTCGGCAGGATAATGACCAATATCTTAGTGAATGCCAGGTAAATAAACAGTGTCAATACGATGGAGTACAGACCCGCTATCACTTTCTTAACCGGCACCTCCGCAAGCATATTGATCATTAAGAACAAACAAATCGGCGTAGAGATCAAAAAACCAACAAAATACAGGCCGCCAATATACAGGATTAAAAGGCCAAAGTATTTTGCAATGTTGATCCACTGTTCTTTATTCAAGTAAGGCACGCCATCCTCGTCTGGCATTATGATCATACATGCGCCGCAAATAATCAAACCAATGGCAATTAACTTTGGAAAAAACTTGGGGCCCGCGTCATTCGGGTCTACGGCAATTACAGGCTTAATCGTGGGGAGAACTGCCAAGCAAAAAACGCCCAGCAGGATGATACACAGCCCAAACAGCTGGTCTCGCTTAAACCGCTTCTTCAAGCCATATCCTCCTTTTTAGGATGAAATCAAAGGTGCGGATGGACAGAGTTCATAATAATCCCTCTGCCATCCGCACATTCCACTTTATAACAGATTATTTGATAATATTAAGCATGCCAATGGCATCGGCCACCTGAGTAAGGGTATCCAGCTTCTCCTGAGCATAGGCGCGAGAGGCCTCTATGCTCTCCAAGCAGTAGGTGGGCTGATTCATCTCATCAAACATAGCACTGCTTTCGGGATTATTGCAAGCCTCTTTGAACTGGTCAAAGATAGCCTGGCAGATCTCTTCAGGAGTGTCCTTGGGGGCATACACAATCAGAGGAACGCCCCACTTGCAGTTGGGATATCCCATCTCCACCAGAGTAGGCCAGTCGGGATACATGGGATCGGGTTTACCATCCTCGGTCAGTGCACCCAGTGACCGGAGCTCGCCGCTTTCCACATACTGTCTGGAGTCAGTAATGGAGCAGAACGTAACGTCAATGTTGCCGGCCTGAAGAGCAGGCAGCTTAGTGTTAGTGCCGCCGGCCTCCACAAACTTAAACGCACCGCCCGCGTCCATTGCGAACATGCCGGCCATCATGTGAGAGGTGCCGCCCAGCTCCAGACCGCAAGTCACCGTGTTGGGATTTTCACGGATTGCCTTGGCCAGATCATCTGCAGTCTGATAGGGAGAATCGGAGCGAACTAGGATTGCATAGGGATTGGCAGCAGGCATGGCGCACACGACATTGAAGTCCTCCACAGGATTCTTGTCATACATGCCAAACAGGTACTTTACATAAAACACCAGGTGAGACACTAAGATGGTGTTGCCATCGGGTGCGGCATTTCGAACGCTTTCAAAGGCCACAGCACCATTTCCTGCCGTCGTGCAGACATAGGAAAAAGGCTTCCCAGTCTTATCCTGAATATAGGTGCCCATTACACGGATAGAAGCATCAATGGTACCGCCACCAGCGGTAGGCTGATACAGCGCAACAGTGGCGGTAGGCCATTCCACACTCTTTTCCTGAGTTGCACTTACATCCTCCGCACTCTCTTCCGGAGCTACACCTTGATCCTGACTTACACTCTCCGCACTTTCCTGCTGAGCTGCACCTTGATCCTGACTTACATTCCCGCTCTGCCCACAACCAGCAAGCAGGCCGAGCATCATCGCGAGCACGAGAAATACGCAAAGCTTCTTTTTCATAATATTTCCTCCTTTTGTTTTAGGTTTGCTATAAACTAATTGTTCTTTCAGCGGGGAATATCTCTTACTTTTGCAACACCGATCTTTTCAGAGAAAGCATCCAGCTCTTTTACACGGGACATGGCCAGAGGAATCCCGTTAACAGTTCTCTTCTGATACTCATCCCACTCAAACTCGCCCGGCAGATAAAGCTTGTCTACTCCTGGTCTGCGCCGACCATTATGAAACTTTTCAGAAATATATGCGCACTGTTTATCCATTTCTTCCTTTGTCAGGAATCGTTTGGGATCAATTGCTGCAAACATGTGAGAGATGTTTTGAGGTCCCGTCAGGATATCCGTATTCGTCACATCAATGGAAAATCCTCTCTGGCACAAACAGCCGCAAAGCAGCTCGATCATCATGGCAAGGCCAATACCCTTGTGCTCAGCCATAGGCAGAAAAACACCCTCAAGTGCTTCATTAGGATCAGTCGTGGGATTTCCGTTTTTGTCCAGAGCCCATCCTTCGGGAATCTTCCATCCTTCCCGTCTTGCGGTCAACACTTTCTGCCGAGCAGCTACCGAGCAGGCAATGTCCAGCACGACAGGGAACTTGTCGCCGGGGAAAGAAATCGAGAAGGGATTTTTCCCGGCAATCTCGTCCATGCCTCCCCATGCCGGCATATTCACCAGTGCTGTTGTCGAGCAGTAACCAATATATCCTTTCTCCGCAGCCTGATAGGTATAGTGTCCCGCTGCCCCAAAATGACCGGAATTATATACCATTACGACACCAACACCAAACTGGGATGCCTTCTCCATTGCCATCTCCATGCAGCGATGTGAAACGACCGTACCAAGGTTATCCCCTCCGTCTACCATGCATACCGCCGCAAAGTCCTTCTCCACCTTGATCGGCCTGGGGGGAAACGCATTGTACCGTTCAATGTAAAGGGGTAGCAAATTTATTCCGTGTGTGTCCACCCCGCGAAGGTTCGTAGTTACCAGCACATCCAAAATGATTTCTTTTTCTTCGTCTGGCATTTTGCATATAGAGAGCGCCTGACGCCCCCACTGTTTTAGTTGCTCGCCGCTTAAATTCACAATTTCCGTCTTATGCATGTCCATAAATTACAAGTACCTCTCTTTACATAACATAGTATATTTAAACGTTTGCGTAATCGTTTACCTGTTGTGTTTATGATACACCTGAGAAATTCATATTGTCAATTGTGATCTTTCAATAAAGTTTTTTCTTGTTTTTGTGTATTATTTATAGGGCAACGCCGTACAATAGCAGATTTTGCAGTTCCCTGAAGCCAAAGATCTCAAAAAGATGTCAAATTATCGTCATTTGTCTGTAGAAAACGATTTTTTTCGTTTACAGATATCCGAAAAGGCTCAACTGTCTATGACCACTGCCACGGTTGCCATGTCCGAGAGGTTGTACAGGGTCTGCAGCATATAGATACGGGGCATCAATTCCAAATCGTAGGGCTCATTTTATCCATGGCAACATGACATCACATTTCTGGCGACTTTGCACGGCGTCATTCTGTACGTTGTTGCCAAATATCATTTTATCATCTTGATTAACTTGACAGTTGTTTCTTCATCCCTTAAAATAAAGAAAACGATTAACTACCATGAAAGGTTATGGAAAAAATCAATGAAGGTGAGCATGAGAGATGTCGCCAATCATGCGGGTGTATCGGTCGCCACAGTATCACACGTAATCAATAAAACACGGTTTGTATCTCCAGAAACAACTGCTCGGGTTCATGAGAGCATAAAACAACTGGGTTATTCTCCGGATGCTATTGGTAGAATTTTTAAAACCGGGAAAAAAAAATTGGTTGGCTTTATTGTCCCCGATATAGCCAACCCTGTATGGGCGCTTATAATTGAAGTCGTCGAGGACGTATTAGCGGAATATGGCTTCAAACTAATCATCATCAATACAAAAGAAGATAGCAGCCGTGAATTGGAGAACATCCATCTTCTCTCTTCCGGCATTGTCGACGGTGTAATCGTGGCATCTACTCTTGTCGATTTTCGAGAAATTCAAGCTGTCATTCCCAGCGATTTTCCGATTGTATTGATTGACCGCACATTGGAAAACGCCAATTGTGACAGCGTCATGCTTCAGGACTTTTCCGCCATTTATGACGGAGTCTGTCGAATGATTGAACAGGGAAACAAAAAAATTGGCTTTATAACCGGATTAATGCGCCTTTCCACGTCCCGAGAGCGCCTTTCGGCATATCAAAAAGCAATGGCGGACTATGGGTTGACCGTCGAACCATCCTATATCCAATACGGAAACTCAATGGCAAAAAGCGCAGTCCCTTTAGTCCGTAATCTCCTGGATCAAGGCTGCAGTGCAATCGTTGTCTCCAACAACGTGATGACCGGAGACATCTTGCAGTATTTGACCAACCGTGGGCTAAAAAATGGCTACGATGTTATGATACTTGGGCAAGGGATCGAAGGTCAGTCGGACTATAATCTCCACCAAATGGACTTGATGATCCAGCCGTCCATCGAGTTGGGTCAGTTGGCCGGAAAACAGATTTTGGAACGGCTTGAGCACCCTACACATCCAATAAAAAACATTGTCCTGACTAGCACTTTGTCCCGTCGTATTCTATGAGGTAAGTCAATGAAATTCCTTGACGTTATGGGCTCAAACGGTCCTATGAAGGCTTCAGTCCTCATATTGGGTACCGACTACTTTGGTGCGTCTATTCCCGAAAAACACGCAAACGTACTTTTAAATCAGTATTGGGAATGCGGAGGTACCACCATAGATACCGCTCGGATATACGGTCATTGGAAAGACAGACTCGACCTTGCTCCTCGCTCTGAGGCTGTAATAGGGCGATGGATGCAGCTGCAGAATAATCGAAATGAAATCACCTTAATTACAAAGGGAGGACATCCCCAACTTGGGGATATGTCCAAGCGCAGAATCTCAAAAACCTGCATTGATCAGGATTTGTATACCAGTCTTGATAACCTGCGCACAGACTACGTTGATATCTTTTTTCTTCATCGAGATGATCCGTTCGTCCCGGTAGCTGAAATAATGGACATTTTGGATCCGCATATCCAGTCAGGCCGAATCCGTGCACTGGGCGCTTCAAATTGGAGTATCTCCAGAATTCAGGAAGCAAATCAATACGCAATCAATAATAATAGGACTCCCTTTACCGTCTCCGAAATTAACTGGTCATTAGCTCAGACCACTCCGGAAATGTGGGGAGATCCAACACTTATTACCATGAATGAAACCGAGTATCAAGGTTATCTTGATGTCAAAATTCCTGTTTTTTCCTTCTCTTCCCAGGCGCGTGGTTACTTTTCAAAAGGCTTTTCCAACACTTTGGACAGCGCACCCCGGGCATTGCGGTTTGACAGCACCGAAAATCGTCAGCGACTGAATCGTTTAATTCAGCTTTGCAATAGATATCATTGTTCTCCTTCCTCGATAGCGCTTTCATATCTTACATCTGCGCCGATACCGACAGCCGCTGTGATCGGCTGTTCAACAGTTACACAAATCACCGACTGTATGGAATCATTAAACGTTCAACTCTCCCCCGCAGATCGTTTGTATTTAGAGCATGGAGCTATATAATCCCTGCACAAACTGTGTAGGCGTTTGGTCTATCACGAAACAGCACCTATCCTCTTTCGCACGACACAGCCGCTAACAAACCTACAATTAATAATTGTATATAGCTTCATAATCCCACGAAAAAGCTGAATGCAAAAGGTGGGACGCCCAAGAAGGAAAAGGAGCCTCTGACTGATGCTCAAGCCAAAACGCTTCTGGATACGATCCGAGGCCTTCCGCCTTATGTGTTCGTTATGATAGGCCTGTATTCCGGGCTGCGCCGCGAGGAGATCCTCGCTCTTCAGTGGGACTGCGTGTTTCTCGATGCTCCAACGCCCTACATTTCCGTGAGAAGGACATGGCATGAGGAGAGCAACAGGCCGGTGATCAATACCGAACTGAAAACGAAGTCTGCAAGAAGGGATGTTCCCATCCCGAAGGTCCTCGTGGATTGCCTCCGCGAAGAGAAAGCAAAGACGACATCAGATTACGTGATTGCAGACAGCGAAGGCCAGCCCCTTTCCTATTCTCAGTTCGTCCGGATCTGGAACTATATCAAGGTCCGCAGCACGGGAGAAAGGACGCTCTACAAATACGTGAACGGACAGTCCATTAAGAAGAAGGTCACTCTGGAGCTCGGTCAGAAGTGCAGGAACAAGCCGAGTATTGTTTATACCATCGATTTCCCGGTAACACCTCACCTGCTGCGCCACACGTATATCACGAACCTGATCCACGCCGGAGTGGATCCCAAAACGGTCCAGCACCTAGCAGGGCATAAGAACAGCAAGGTTACAATGGACATTTACGCAAAGGTCAAGTATAATAAGCCCGAACAGTTATCTGCTGTCGTCAATGAGGCTCTCGAAAAGTGAATACAGGGGGCCTGTTTTTGTGAGGCAGGCGCTTAGTTAACGAAGGGGCTAACGGGAAAGCCCAAGGCTTGAAAACCCAGTAAAATCAAGGGATACAGAGTTTGATTTTGCTCGAGTACGGCCTCAAAGCCGCCCGTCGTGCTCCGCAGTTCAGCAAGCGCTGATCTCGAGTCGGAATCATCAAAAAACCCTGGAATCTCAACGGTTTCAGGGTTTTTTCATGCCCGAAGATCTCTGAGGTTTTTCATGGCGTTTCAAAGAAGACCGCGGACAATACCCGGGAAACAAGAGACATCGGAACGCGTCCGGACACGCCGTCCCGCCCCTCTGAATCGACAGTTTTATGTAAACTATTTATCCGGTCCGATGGCAAGCCCGGTATCTTTCCATTGAAAAATCCGCCGTGAACCCTTATAATTTTCCTATCTATTGGAAGGAGGCGGTGGAATGAATATTCTTTCCCAGCTCAACAGTCCCTTCATCTATCTCGTCTGCGGCGTCATCGTCCTGTTTGTCGCGCTGCTGTGCGTGGTCTTTGCCGTGCGGGCATACCGCGCCGGAAAGGCCATCGGCATGGACGTGACGAAGATGAAACGGACCATCGTGGCCAGCGCCACCTTCGCCGTGCTGCCCAGCGTCGGCATCCTGCTGGGCGTCATTGCCCTCTCCGGCAGTCTGGGGACTCCCTGGCCCTGGCTGCGCCTGTCGGTCATCGGCGCACTGCACTATGAGACCCAGGTGGCTGAAGCCGCCGCCGAAGCCATCGGGCTGGGCGGTCTGTCCGCCTCCCAGATGACGGCAAAGGCCTTCACCACCATCGCCCTGCTCATGAGCGTCTGCATCATGTGGGGCATGGTTTTCTCCCTCTTCACCTGCAAGCGCTACACCAGCCGTCTGAACAGCCCTTCGCCCAAGAAGAAAAAGGAAGGCAAGGGCGTATCCCTGGCCGGTTTCGGCGACCAGGCCATGACCGCCATGTTCATCGGCCTCGTCTCGGCGTATCTGGGCAGCTATATCGGCACCCTGGTATCCGGCAACGGCCTGTTTCAGTTCAGCGGCAGCTTCCTGCCCCTGGCCGTGGCCCTGGTGGGCGCGGCCGCCATGGGCGTCTTCATCTGGATCCGCAACAGATGGAACGCCTTATGGGTGGACAGTTTCTCCATCGCGGGGAGCATGCTCATCGCCATGACCGCTGCCATTTTCCTGGGCAGACTGGCGTAAGGAGGTGTATGAGATGAACGAAGAGATCAAGCGCGAACAGTACGAGAAGTACCTCCGCTCCACCCACCGGCTGGGACGGATCGCCATCCTCCTGACCCTGGTCATGCTCATCGGGGCGCCCTTCGTCTTCGGCGCCTACCTGAAGGCCATGCCGGATATCGGAGCCTTTGCCAAGGGCTTCATGAGCATCGGCATCGTGTACCTGGTCAGCTGCATCGCCGAGTACCTGATCTATGTGCCTATGCTGGGCGCGGGAGGCAGTTACCTGGCCTTCATCACCGGAAACCTCATCAACATGAAGATCCCCTGCGCGGTCAACGCCCGGGACATCGTGGGGGCCAAGTCCGGCACGGCGGAGAATGAGATCATCTCCACCCTCTCCATCGCCACCTCCTCCCTGGTGACCATCGTGGTGCTGGCCCTGGGCGTGATGCTCCTCATCCCCCTGCAGCCCCTGCTCCAGTCTCCCGCCCTCCAGCCCGCCTTTGACAACGTGGTGCCGGCCTTGTTCGGCGCCATGGCCTGCAAATACTACCGGGGCAACCGGAAGATCGCGGCCGTGCCCCTCATCGTCATGTCGCTCCTGTTCATCCTGGTGCCCTCTCTGACGGGTTCCACCAGCTTCATGATCATCCCCAGCGGCGCCATCGCCATCGGCCTGGCCTACCTCTTCTACCGCAGGAGCGCCCGTCCGTCCGAAACGGAGGTGCGGTCATGAAGACACTGCTCTGGATCCTCCCGGCCCTTCTGGGCTTGCTGGCCGTCCTGGTCCTGGCCGCCCTGGTCCGCACTCTCCTGTCCGGCGCAAAGCATTCGGAGTGGAAGGCGAAGATCCAGCCGGAGCGGGAGGATCTCTACGCCGGAAAGCTGTCCCGCATGGTCCGGTGCGAGACCGTCTCCCGCCGGGATGAGGATCAGCGGGAGAAGTTCCTGACCTTCCACAAGCTGCTGGAAGAGCTCTTCCCCCTGGTCCATCGGAATCTGGAGAAGACGGAGATCGACGGAAACCTGCTCTATTTCTGGAAGGGAAAGAGCAGCGACCGGCCCGTGGTCCTTATGAGCCATCAGGATGTGGTCTCCGCCGAGGGGGAGTGGCTCCACGGGCCCTTCTCCGGGGACATCGCGGACGGCAAGGTCTGGGGCCGCGGCAGCGCTGACACCAAGTGCTCGGTGATGGCCTTTTTCCAGGCTGCGGAAGAACTGCTCGCCGAAGGCTTCGTTCCCGACAACGACGTCTATCTCAGCTCCTCCTGCACGGAGGAGTTCGGCGGCGATGGCTGCCCCAAGCTGGTGGCCGAACTGAAGAGACGGGGCGTTAAGCCCTATCTGGTCTGCGACGAGGGCGGCGCCATCGTCCAGGAACCCATCGGGGGCGTCAAGGGCCACTTTGCCATGATCGGCGTGCTGGAAAAGGGGCAGGGAAACCTGGTCGTCTCCGCCCGCTCGGGGGGCGGCCACTCCAGCTATCCGCCCAGGAATTCCCCCATCGCCCGTCTGGCGGCCTTCGTCAGCCAGGTGGAAAAACACAGTCCCATGAAAGCCGCCTTTGAGCCGGAAGTGGAAGCCATGTTCCGCACCCTGGCTCCCTACGGTCCCTTCGCCTACCGGCTCCTCTTCGGCAACCTGTGGCTCTTCAAGCCCCTGCTGAAGGTCCTGCTGCCGGCCATTTCCCCCCAGGCCGCCGCCCTGCTGAAGACCACCACGGCCTTCACCATGCAGTCCGGTTCTGACGCCGCCAACGTCATGCCCCAGAAGGCCACGGTGACGGTGAACCTGCGCTACATCCCCCATCAGGGAATGGAGGCGAGCAATGAGGCCCTGCGGGCCGTCGCCAAAAAGTACAATCTGGAGACGGAGGTCCTCAACGCCTACGACGCCATGCCCCCTGTGGCCATCGACAGCGACGCCTACCGGCTGGTGGAGTCCGTGGTGGGCGAGGTGTTCCCCGGTCTCCCCGCCTGTCCCTATGTGATGACGGGCGGCACCGACGCCCGCTTCTACCAGGAGATCTGCGATGCCTGCCTCCGCTTCTCCCCCGTGGTCTACGGGCCGGAGCAAATGAAGGGCATGCACGGACTCAACGAGAACATCGACACCTTCAGCCTGCCCGGAGCCGTGGATTTCTACAAGACCGTGATCCGCCGGAACCGGTAAACATTCTCCTTAAGGTATGGTCAATGACTATCCGTACAAATGCCGTTCCATCCGTCAGCGAGACCGGGGAAAGGAAAAGACCATGAGTGAATTTAGCTATGATATACTGCCTTGCAGCGATGAAGAAGCCGACCGGATAAACGAAAAGGCCGATGCGTTTGACAGTTCACGCATGCCGCCGATTCCGGACGCTCCGAAAAAAGAATACGTCTTCAAGATCACTGACGAGGAAGGGACGATCATCGGCGGAGCCCTGCTTGATATCGACGAATGGAAGCTTGCGGATCTCGACATCCTTTGGGTGGACGAGCGTTACCGCCGGCAGGGTCTGGGCTCTATGCTGATTCGCAGGGCAGAGCAGACCGCCAGAGAAGACGGCTGCCGCATCATGCTGCTCGGCACCTTTGACTTTCAGGCAAGGCCGCTCTACGAAAAGCACGGCTACAGGGTTTACGGCGTCATAGAGAATTATCCGCAGGGGCACTGCAACTATTCTCTGATGAAACGGCTGGATGAACCGCGCAGCGAATACGTTCCGTCAAACAACGCAGCGGCAGACAGGTTCGCCGCTGAGACGGGCAGCAAAGAAGACGGGGAGCTGATCGTAAAGGATCTTGTCTCCTACAACGATTCACGGGTGCCCGGCAAACGCGAGATCGTTTCGCTCAATAAGAAAGTCCTCGATGAGAACGGCAATATGATTGCCGGCTGCTGGGCCTGTGTCGGCGAATGGAATTACGGCAGCATCAATCTGTGGGTCGATGAGCCGTACCGCCGCCGCGGCATCGGTACGCGCCTGCTCAGCGAGGTCGAGCGTGAAGCAAAGGAAAACGGCGCTTATCTGATGTTTATCGCACTCTATGAATGGCAGACGGACTTCTTCAGAAAACGCGGTTATTCTCTTTGTCCGGAAGAGAAGATCCCGACGGAGAAACCGATACTGTATAACATGACAAAACCGTTGATCACGGATCGGAGGGACCATCATGGTCATTAATGTGTACGATCGCTGCTACAGGGCAGATGCGGTATTCTCCGGTGTTCGGCGAAACGGCGCCCTTGTCATGCTGATCAGCGATTCCGAGGCCGGATCCATTACCTACAAAGCGGCTGTGACCTTTTTCCCCCATACAGAAGAGGATGACTTTGCCGTTTCCTATGATGCCTATTTTGAAAAAGAACTTTACAGCGGAAAAGGCAGAAGATCAAAGAAAAAGGAATCTGTCTATCTGGAAACGCTTCGGGAGACGATAGATCCGCTCGCCGGAGAGCAGGGGGCGTCCGTGTTATGGGACGAACCCCTTACTCCCGAGCGAAGGGGCTGAGAAAGGGGCCCGGATCATACCGGAAAACCGGGGATGAACCCGCGCTCCGCCGCCCCGGGATGTGGAGGGCATGGAGGACTTGCGCAGCGGGCGGCCGTTGGCGTCCCGGAAGCAATGCCTCCATACACAGCCCGGCTGCCGGGCTTTTTTATTACTTCCGGCTCTGCGGAAGAAATCGGTAAAAATGAGGATGATTTTTTTAGTAAATCATGGTATACACGAACATATAAACCGTGATATACTTTCCTTATCACCGGTACCATTTTTTGGCGGATACGGACCATTTGGAACAGGGTTTCTCCGTACGCCGTTCCCAGGCCGTTTATAACGGGAGGCTGCTGATGTATCTCAGAGGGACAGATATTATAAACCTTACCATCGCTCTGATCGGGATCCTGAGCTGTGCCAACATGCTCCTGATCCAGCTGGTAGCGAGAAGAAAAGACAAGGTTACTTTGACATATATGGTCTTTGCGTTTATCGCCCTGCTGTCATATAACATTTGTCTTTGCTTTTTTGTGCTGCTGCAGAGTATTGAAGTCGTCGTGAATTACAAGGTCTGGTACCTGACCCTGATCCTGATGGGGTTCGGGACATACCTTTATGCCATTATAACGGCTTTTGTCGTGTCAAGTTACGTAGCTTATCTGGTGAAGCTGCCGGAACGCGCCCGGAAGGGGACACACAGAGCTCTGTTTACCATGCTTGTTCTATTTCTGGTAATCCTTCTGATTATGCAGCGCACGGGGAATCTGGTGCAGATAGACGAAGCGGGAACGTATTCGGAAGGCCCCTATTCCTTCACCGGCCACGTGATGGTGGGGTTCTTTCTGCTGTTCAATCTGGTGATGCTCATTCGATTCCGAGGGAATGTCTCTCTGCGCCAGAGGTGCATACTGTATTTGTACATCGGCCTGCCGATCCTGGCGATCGTGCTGAGGCCCTTCGTCAACGGTATCTTCATTGTGGCGCTCTCCAGCAGCCTGTCGGTATCTCTCTTTATGATCTTCTCGGTGATAGAGCAGGCGGCGGAATACAGGCAGCAGGAATTAAAAAACGAGCAGCTTAAGATCGACATCTTGCTGGGCCAGATCCAGCCGCATTTTCTGTTCAACGTGCTGTATGTGATCCAGGAGATTTGCCACATCGATCCGGAGAAGGCGTCGGAGGCAATCAGCGAATTTTCCAAGTACCTGAGGCACAACATGGATTCCCTGTCGATCAACAGCCCCATTCCTTTTTCCGATGAACTGGAGCATACGATGCACTATATATCCCTGCAGCAGCTCCGTTTCGGTGAGGCCCTGGTCGTCAAGTATGAACTGGCGTGCACAGAGTTCTATATGCCGACGCTGACGCTGCAGCCGATCGTGGAAAATGCGGTGAGATACGGCGTGAGAAAGACCAGCACGGGAGAAGGGACCGTGATCATCCAAACGAGTGCGCATCCGGACCACTATGAAGTGAAGGTGATAGACAACGGTCCGGGATTTGACCCGAATGCGCGCAAAGAGGACGGGATATCCCATACGGGATTGAATAATGTCCGAGAGCGGCTGCAGAGGATCTGCGACGGGAAGCTGGAGATATGGTCGGAACTGGGAAAAGGGACGATCGTCACGATGATATTGCCGAAGAAAAAATAAACCCGGGAGGGATGGGCAATGCGAATTTATGTGATCGATGATGAGCCAACCGTGCTCAAGGCGTCGGAGCAGGTGATCCGCAGGGCTTTGCCCGATGCGGAGGTGACCTCTTTCCATAGTGCGGCGGAGGCTCTGGATACGTTGAATAATCCTTCCGCGCTTCCCGATGTCTGTTTTTGCGATATCGAGATGCCGGGAATCAACGGACTGGAGTTCGCGCTCCGCCTTAAAAAGATCTCCCCCGAGACAAAGATCATTTTTGTTACGGCCTATTCGGAGTATGCCCTGGAAGCCTTCCGTATCCACGCAAACGGATATATTCTGAAACCGATCAATGTCGTCCGGGTGCAGGAAGAGATCGGTGAGTCTGCGGCGAGTCCCCGGGAAGCCGACACAGAGTTGTTGAAGGTACAGTGTTTCGGGAGCTTTGAAGTCTTCTGGCAGGGAAAGCCGCTGCTGTTCAGCCGGAAAAAGACAAGAGAATTGTTCGCCTATCTGGTAGACCGGAAAGGAGCTCTGTGTTCTTCCGAGGAGATCGCAACGGCGGTCTGGGAGGATGACGGGGATATAAGGAATACCAAAACCCACATCCGCGTACTTATCAGCGATCTGAGGAAAACGCTCGCGAACATCGGGCAGGAGGATGTTGTGATCCGTCAGCGGGGACAGGTGGCCATCAACACAGACAAGCTGGACTGCGATTACTACCGCATGCTGAAAGGGGATGTGAATGCATTGAACTCCTTTAAAGGCGAGTATATGACGCAGTACAGCTGGGCGGAGATCACAGCCGGCCAGTTGACGTTCGAGAAATGGAAGTAGCCGAACGAAATCATCGTTCATCAAAAGGAGCTGCCTGGCAGGGCGACCTGCGGGCAGCTCCTTTTTCCGGGGAACGGGCAGATCTCGGCCGAAAAAAGATACAAAAAAAATATAAAAAATAAAAAGCGTAACATACGTTGGCGTACGCATGAAACGTTACAATGTAAGCGCAAGCTCGATAAATGGGCTATTTTGCTGTTCGTGGTCTTTCGGATCGATTGTGTTAAGTGAAAAGGTTTGGAGATTTGTTATGATGATTATCTGTGCGGACCCCAGTCCCATCGCATTGTTGGTTTTGAAAAGAGATGTAAAGCGGATCCTCCCCTATGCAGACGTCCATATCTGCACAAACGCGGATGCTGCCAAGCGGCTCGCCGAGAGATCCAGCTGCGATGTACTGATCACAGAGCTCGACTTTGGCAGAGACAAAGGCGAAGGCATCCTCCTTGCCGAAGAAATCAAAAAGATCTGCCCGAGAGTAAACATCATCTTTGCTACGGCCGCCTCGGAGGAAAAGTATACTTCCCGCATCCTGAAGATCCGGTACAGCGGGTATCTGAACAAGCCCTATACGCCGGAAGAGCTCCGGACGGAACTGGAAAACCTGCGGTATGTCTCGTATGAAAACATCGGTTGTTTCCCCAGAATGATGGCGGATAACACAGAGGGCTGACACGAATCTGAACGGGTTTATTTGTGCTTGGAAGAATGAATGGCTTTGTGTTGGTGAGAGAGCGAAGAGAGGATCAAAATGTACAAAAAATTTGAAAATAGCTGGGCTAAGCACCTGGACTTTATCATCCTGGATCTTCTGGGATTCCAGGTGGCATACCGATTGAGTTATTTGATTTTGCTCTGGTATGTCGGTTCTCCGGATGCGTCGTTTTATTCAAAGCAGGCGTGTGTTCTCTTTTTTATTCAGGTAGCTGTAAGCCTGATCATGCAGCCGTACAGCCATATTCTCCGCCGCAGCGACAAAGTTGAAATGCTGAGCGCCGTCAAGACAACGGCTGCGATCATGGTATTGGATATCATTTACCTCTTCATGGTCAAAGAGAGTTATATAATCTCCAGAGTATTCTTTTTCGCGCTGACGCTTCTGGCATTTTTGATCATTTGGATAACGCGGGCCGGTTATAAAAAGTATCTGCGCACAAAGAAGGGCGTGAACGCGGGCGACAGAGCCCTTATCATATTCACGGACAGCCATCGGGCCGATGAAGTCGTAACCGAATTGCTGAAACGCTCCTATAACGATTTTGTAATCAAGGGCATTTATCTTCTGGACAAGAAAAAGACCAACCGGAGCAGTATTCAGGGGATCCCTCTGATCGATACCTCTGTGCCTCTTTTTGAGGCGATCGGTCATAAATGGGTGGACGAAGCCTTCTTCTTCCTGAGTCCGGACTATCTGCTGCCCAAATGCTATATCGACAATCTGCTTAAGATGGGCATCACCATCCACTTCAGCTATGCATCCTTCTTCGCGGAAGAGGGCGTCATGCAGAGGACCGACAAGGTCGGCTCCTATTATGTACTTACGAACAGCCTGAAGATCGTCGATGCCTCCAGCCTGGCGCTGAAACGGGCCTTCGATATTGTCGGCGGTCTGATCGGCTGTCTGCTGACGGCAATCATCTTTATCTTTATCGCTCCGATCATTTATATCCAGTCCCCCGGCCCGATCTTTTTCAGTCAGTGGCGGGTGGGAAAAAACGGCCGCAAGTTCAAGATCTATAAGTTCCGCAGCATGTATATGGATGCGGAAAAGCGGAAAAAAGAGATGATGGCCCAGAACAAAATGAACGGCTTGATGTTCAAAATCGACGATGATCCCAGGATCATCGGAAGTGAAAGAAAGGACAAGAACGGCAAACCGCGGGGAATCGGGAACTTTATCCGCAAAACTTCTCTGGATGAATTCCCTCAGTTCTGGAATGTCCTGATCGGTGACATGAGTCTGGTCGGGACCCGGCCTCCCACGCTGGACGAGTGGGAGCAGTACGACGCAAGCCACAGAGTCAGAATGTGCGTAAAACCGGGCATCACCGGCGTCTGGCAGGTCAGCGGCAGAAGCAAGATCACCGACTTCAATGAGGTGGTCAAGCTGGATGCTTCCTATATCCGCGATTGGAACCTCCTGCTGGATATTAAGATCATTTTGAAGACGGTTGGGGTTGTGCTGAGGAGCGATGGTGCTGTATAATAGCCATCGCCGGACGAGTCCGTCAATATTGGCAAAGAGGAGTCAAGAATAATCGAATGGAAAACAAAATCTTTGTAACGAAGGCATTTCTGCCGCCCATGGAGGAATATATCGCGGAAATCTCTTCGTTATGGGAAACACACTGGCTGACCAATATGGGAGCCAAGCACCTGAAACTCCAAGAGGAGCTGATCAAGTATCTGGATGTCGACAACGTCGAGCTTCTGACGAACGGACATATGTCGCTGGAATTGACGCTCCAGGCAATGAATCTCCAGGGAGAGGTGATCACGACCCCGTTTACCTTTGCTTCCACTACGCATGCGATCGTCCGCAACGGCCTGGAGCCGGTCTTCTGTGACATAAAATCGGATGATTTCACGATCGATCCGGAGAAGATAGAAAATCTGATTACCGACCGGACCTCCGCCATTATGCCGGTGGATGTTTACGGCAACGTTTGTGATGTGGAAGCGATCGATCGGATCGCCCAAAAATATGAACTGAAAGTGATCTACGACGACGCTCATGCCTTCGGTGTAAAATACAAGGGCCGGGGGGTCGGGAATTACGGCGACGCCTCCTGCTTCAGTTTCCATGCGACAAAAGTTTTCAATACGATCGAGGGAGGGGCTGTCACATTCAAAGACCCGTCCCTGCAGACCACCCTGTACGAGCTGAAGAATTTCGGCATCCACGGGCCGGAGGAAGTCGCTGCCGTCGGCGCGAACGCCAAGATGAATGAGTTCTGCGCAGCCATGGGCCTTTGCAATCTCCGCCATATGAACGAGATCGTTCTTCAGCGAAAGGCCATCGTAGAGCGCTATCGGGAGCGGCTGTCCGATGTGAAGGGACTGCAGCTGAGCATCGTTCAGAAGGATGTGGAATCCAATTACGCCTATTTCCCGATCGTGGTCGATGAAAAAGTGTTTGGCTCCAGTCGGGAAGATGTGATGCAGCATCTGGAAAACCACAATGTGATGGTCCGGAAGTACTTTTATCCTCTCACCAGCAGCTACAAGGCGTTTCACAGGAAATACGACGTTCATAAAACGCCGGTGGCGCTCCATATCAGCAAGAGAGTTCTCGCGCTTCCCATTTATCCGGAGCTTTCCATTAAAGATGTGGATCGGATCTGTGATCTGATCCTGGAGTGCAAGTCGATTTAATACCGGCTGAGCATGACATGAAGATAAATATTTGTCCGTTTCCGACGGATGAGTATTTATCTTCATTTTTTTCTAAAAAAAACCAACATATAGTTTGCCGTTCCGGTAATTACATGATATAATTTATAAAATAGGCTGGCATAACAGACCTTGCTGTCTTCCAGGCAGAAATAGTATAAAAATGCATCTACAGAGTGACCGGACAAGAGGGAAAAACAATGAGCGGTGAATTTAAAACAATCTGCGGGAAAAAGCTGAAAGTCCTTGGCCCGACGGACGAGGCCTCGGAAAGCCTGCTTGACAAACAGCATGTATTCATTATCGGATCGAAGGGAATTCCCGCCCAGTACGGCGGATTTGAAACCTTTGTGGATAAGCTGGTCGAATATCAGACAGACCGGAACATTCTCCTGCATGTTGCGAGAATGGCGGATGACGAGGATCGCTACGAATACAACGGCGCGATCGGCTTTGATGTCAAAGTGCCGAACATCGGCCCGGCAAAGGCGATCTATTACGATGTCGCGGCTCTGGACAAGTGCATGGAATACTGCCGCCGCATGCAGCTGAAAAAGCCGCCGGTTTTCTACATCCTTGCGTGCCGGATCGGTCCGTTCATCGGGAAATATAAAAAAATGATACAGGAATTGGGGGGCGTCCTTCTGGTCAACCCCGACGGGCACGAGTGGCTGCGGTCCAAATGGTCGATGCCGGTCAGAGAATACTGGAAAATCTCGGAGAAGCTCATGGTCAGATCGGCAGATCTTCTGGTCTGCGACAGCAAAAAGATCGAGGAGTATATCCGGGAGAAGTACCGGCAGTACCGCCCCCGAACCACCTTTCTCGCCTACGGCTGCGACAGCGCGCCGTCGTGTCTTGCCGATGATGCGGAGCCGTTTACCGGCTGGCTGAAAGAAAAGGGCCTTTGCGCCGGAGAGTATTATCTGGTGGTCGGCCGCTTTGTCCCCGAAAACAATGTGGAAACGATCATCCGCGAATTCATGCAGTCCCGCACCTCCAAAAAGCTGGCGCTCATCACCACGGAGAATGAGAAGCTTTACGGGGAACTGGAAAAAAAGCTCGGCTTCTCCCGGGATAAAAGGATCTGCTTTACCGGGTCCGTATATGATCAGGAGCTGCTCAAGAAAATCCGTGAAAAAGCCTTCGCCTACCTGCACGGCCATTCTGTGGGCGGGACCAACCCCAGTCTCCTGGAGGCGCTGGGGAGCACGAAGCTCAATCTTCTCCTGGACGTCGGTTTCAACCGGGAGGTCGGGGAGGACGCGGCTCTTTACTGGACCTGTGAACCGGGATCCCTTTCCGCGCTGATCGAGACCGCGGACCGGATGAGCGAAGAAAAAATCGAGGCTTACGGCCAACTGGCGAAAAAAAGGATCGCTGACGCCTACCGATGGGAGTCCATCGCAAGCCAGTATGAGGATCTTTTCCATAAAGAAAGCGCCGACCTCGGAAAGGGTAAAAATGAGTCTTTCAATCATAATTCCGGTACATAACAGTGAGGACTATCTGAAAGAGTGTGTGGAATCCGCTCTCCGGGGGCTGAGCGGGGATGACGAGGTCATCCTGGTGGAGAACGGTTCTTCGGACAGCTCCCGGGAGATCTGCCGCAGCTACCAGGAGGCAAATCCCCGGGTCCGGGCGCTGTGCCTGGACACGGCAGGCGTATCCAATGCCAGAAACTGCGGGATATCGGCGGCAAAGGGAGACTGGGTCCTTTTCCTTGACGCTGACGACATCCTGGACCCCGGCCTGGTTCCGGCGGCGCATGAACTGGATATCGACGCGGACATCATCCTCTGTGATTATCGCTTTCTGGATGACGGGCCGGCGGAGGCTCATGAGCCCCGCTCCGGCATACGGGAGGTAAGTCCGGAGCTGCTCAGGCGGGCCGTGCTTCAATATGCAAAATACATGACCCAGATCCGTCAGGCGGCAAACATGGATAATGTGACCATCTGGAGCTGCTGCGCGAAGCTGATCCGGCGGGAGTTTCTGCTCAGGAACCAGATCCGCTTCCCCGAGAGCCTGTGCCTGAGCGAAGACACCGTCTTCTCCCTGCAGCTGTACTGCAGCGCCGAAAAAGTCTGCTACCTGAAACAAAACTCCTTCTTTTACAGAAGGACACTCCACTCGGCTTCCCGGGTCCATCATCCGAAGCTGCTGGAAAACAACCAATACCTGCGGGAATGGACGTATAATTATGTCCGGTCAAAGGGCCTGTACGAAGAACTGGAAGATGAGCTTTCTTGTTTCCTGGTGAGAAAACTGATCGATGAATGTCTGTATCTGGTTTATTCCGACACGGATAAAGACTTCACCATCCGGTACGTCCGCGAGAATGCCTCCGAGCCTTTTATGGCCCGGGCGATCGAAAAGGCCGACTATCGATATTTGATCGCGGGAAAGAGAAACCGCCTGCGGCACGGGCCGTTTCTGTGGGCATTGAAAAGGAAGCTGTACGGATCCATACCGTATTTAATCCCTAAGTTTATGAGATAGTGAGATATGGTAATCAGCAAAAAGTATGTATTCCTGCTGGTCAATTTCGCGATGATGACGGGAATCATGTTCAGCGTGACGGATTCCTCCCTGGCGGATTTCGGGACCAAGTTCAAGTACGTATTTATCCTGTATTGCCTGGTGGATGTCCTTTCGCACAAAAAAAGACCGTGCAGCCGGAACGTGGCGCTTTTGTTTTCCCTGCTCCTTTTTTATGTCCTGGCCTGGGGATTCGTCTTTAAAAATCCTGTCGTCGTCGCCCAGATCGCCGCCCACAGGAAGACCATGCTGATCTATCAGGCCATGCTGATCCTGTGCGCTCTGGAAGTGATCCATTATAAATGCGTGGAAGAATACGCGCTGACATCCGGGGCGGCGCTGTGTCTGGTCCTTGTTGTCCAGGTCGCAAGCCATAGAAATGAACTGATCTTCAACCCGGTGTTTGCCATACGTTCCTTCCTGGCACATGATTTGGTCAGATCCTCCTTTGGTTTTCTTGACACGAATTTTGTCGGCAATTCCTGTTTCCTGATATTGTGCATTCTTTTTTTGGTGTACCTGTTCCGTTCGGACAATCCCCGGTTTCACTCCCGAATAAGGATCCTGCTGGTCCTGGCGGGGCTTGTCGTTTTTTATATCATGCTGAACACCTCGTCAAGGACACCGATGATTTGCCTGCTTGCCTTTGCGGGAGGTGCGGCGGTGATTCGATTGCTGGAGCATGTCCACCTGTCGCAAGCCTCCGTAAAGCTCGCAAAGAGATCCGCAGCCCTCGCCATACTCATACTGCCTGTCCTGTTTTGGGCGACCGGGCTTTGGGACTATATCTGGATCAGGTCCAACCGGGCTCTGAATGTCAGCGCCAATGTCCAGTGGGTCCCGATCATCGGAAACATCTGGACGGGCATGGGCTTTGTGGAAAACGAAGCCTTTATCACCGACGCCAGCAACAACTGGATCAGCGCTTTCGGAGTGGCCACCTCTTCGCTGGATATGAATTATCTGTATCTGTATTGTACGACGGGGATACTCGGCTGCGCTGTCATGGCCGCGATCCTGCTCATCCTGGGGATCGGCCTTTACAAAAACCGGAAGGAAAAATACGGCTATTATTATATCCTGCTGTATATTGTCATCCTTTTCTATGCCTGCATGGAAACGATCCTGTTCACCTATCGGTTCTGGGCGATGATGATCCCCTATGTCATTCTTTTCTACGGCGCCAATAAGGAGTGTGGCGAATGAAACTAATCAAAATCGGTCTGCTCGGCCTGCTTGTTCTGCTGGCTGCCTATCAGGCGATAACAGATAAGCGCACGCCGAAAAACAGCGGAAACGCGCCCGTCATCAGCAGTGATGTGGATGAGATAAAGATTCGCTGCAAATACAAAGAGGAAGATCTGCTGCAGGGGCTTACCGCCTATGATATAGAAGATGGCTATATAACGGATAAAATTCTGGTCGGCAGTTTTTCGGACTTCACGGAGCGGGGTGTTTCCTCTCTGGAATACGCCGTTTATGATTCTGACGGCAATATTGCCGTTTTTAACCGGAAAGTCGTTTTCAGAGACTATGTCCCTCCCAAAGTTACCATGTCCGTCCCCTGGGCTTTCAGAGCAACGGATAATTATTATAATTATCCCACCTTGAGCCTGGTAGGATCGGATATGCTTGACGGTGATGTCTCCAAGCATATATTGATCACCTGTGACGATCTGGATTACGGAAAGCCCGGGAAGTATACGGCGTCGGTGCGTCTGAAAAACAGCTTCGGCGATGAAGTGAACATGGATCTGCCGATCCACATTCTCGATCCGGGACAGAGCGGTCTTACCATTGAGTTGAAGGCGCCGCTCGTCTACGTGAAGAAAGGAGCGGAGATCCTTCCCGAACAATACGTCGTCGCGGTCAAGAATGAATATACGGGCGAAATCATCCCCGATACAGGATATGAACTCACAATACAGTCTTTTGTCGACACAACAAAGGATGGGATCTATGAAATCCAATTCACCGCCGTCTCCCCTGACCAGGTGCAGCGCGGTGAGACCTGGATGACAGTTGCCGTCGGTAATATTGGAGGCTGACATGTCAAACGAAATGCATTGGGGAGGAATCAACGGGAAAAGCCTCTTCAAGGCCCTTGTTACGGATATATGGATGGTTTTCGCCGTCATGGTCATCACCTACATCGGTCTTGGCATCTTGGGCAATATGAGGTATACGCCTTCCTATACTTCCGAAGCGGTGGTTGCCGTATATCCTTTAAATCAGATGTATACGCTGGAGGCCTCCTCCAGCGCGCTGGAAACCGTCAGCGCCGTAAATGAGGTGCTGAACAGCGAGATGTTCAGCACGGGTCTCCGAAACCGTCTGGCCGAGCCGGCCGATTATTACCTGTACAGCTATCAGCTCGACCGGACCTTTATGCTGATGCTGTCCGTTTCCAGTTCTTCTCCCGAAAACGCCTTTAAGGTGCTTCGGGGCGCCCTGGAGTATTTTGGGGAGATCTCCTCCAATCTTGTGGGAGACAGCCGTCTGGAAATCCTGACAGGGCCCGATTTTCCTTTGTCTGCATCCAATACATCCAGGATCCTGAGACTCCGCCCGCTGTTGACTCTTTTTATGGGATTTGCGGCGGAAGCCTTTCTGGTTCTGATGTATGCCATGAGGAAAACGTATAAATCATCCTCCGCGATTCAGAGAAGCTATAAAAACGTGCGGTTTTTCCGGGTCACGGCTCCCGCTTCCGGCAGGCACATCCTCCGGAAAAACGGAAGATCCGCAAGCGCAACGGATCGGGAAACCATGAGAAAAACCGCTCTGGAAGTGATGCAGACACTGCGGGCGAAGAAAGCCCGTTCCGTCTTTGTCACCTCTGCGGCTCACAACGAAGGCAAGACGGAGGTCGCGATCTCTCTGGCCAGGGAATTGGCCGATTCCGGCAAATCCGTTCTGTTGTTGGAAACGGATTCTGAGAAAACCGATTTTTCCGAACACCTGAGCATGTCTGACATTCTGCCGGGGCATATATTGCCCATGCTTATGCAGGGCGGGGCCGCCCTTGACGGTGTCGCTGATGCCATCTCTGCGCGGGGGATCAAGGTCCTGTTTGCAAACAACAGCACGCACGACGATTTTGTTCCCTATGACGCCGGGAAAATACTGGAACAGGCAGAAAAGCTCGTTGATATCATCCTTGTCGACGGATGTATCTGGACCGGGTCCGGAGACGAGCGGATCTGGAGTGAGGCGGCCGACACGTCTCTTGCGGTATGTCGGCAGGATAAAGCGGATTTCTATGCCATAGACCGGATGATGACGGATCTCCGGGAAAACGACTCCGAATTTTTGGGCTGTGTTCTATACGGATTCTGAGGAACGATGAAAAGATGGAACAGATAAAGACGAAAAACGAACAGAAACTGCTGATGGATGAGATAGATTATATCGACATACCCGCATTTATCAGAAGTTTTCTGCGCTATACACGCAAGTTTATTCTTTTCGCGCTGCCGCTGATCCTTTGCATGTCCGTATGTCTGGCCCTGCTCTCCAAGCCGTATGCAAAAAAGAATGATGTTACTTCTTATGTTGCCGGCGGAACGGCCATGATCGGCGTCCGGCTCTCCAATTCCGTTTCCTTTGACTATACCCTTTCGGGACTCAGCTGGGACCGGCAGGCCACATTGGCTCAGATGGGTCACGTTCTGAGTGTTTTGATGGAAAGCGGGTATATCGATCAGTTCGTCCGGAACTCCATGGGGATAGACAGAAATGACGAGCTGAACGGGCAGATCTACATGAATGCCGCCTATATGACGAATCTGGTCGACATCTATGTCGTTTCGGAATCGCCGGAGGACGCGGAATCGATTCGTGACGCCGTTTTTTCCTGTCTGCCGGACGCGGTTTTTCCGGCCGTGGGATTCATAGAGGTGGATATAGAAGAGCTGTATACCCGGGAGCAGGCCCCGTCGAGAGCGTTTCTGAACTCGCAAAAGGTATGGGCGGCCGGAGGCGCCGTTTTGGGTCTGATCGGATATCTGGGCCTTGTATTCCTGTACACACTGAGACGCAGGGATGTGGAAACCCCCAAGGATATTCGCAAGCTCACCGATCTCCCCTGTCTCGGAAGGCTTCCGGCCCTGCGGAAAAGGCTGCACCTCCGCAAACAAGTCAGCACGGGAGAATTGAACGATTCTCTCGTGGTGACAGAGGCATACCGGCGCGCTTTCGACCGGTTCCGGAGAGCGGCCGCGGAAGAGATCCAGCAGCAGAAGAGCCGGGTGATCCTCCTGACCGGCAACGGCCAGCGGAAAGGGCAGTCGACCATTGCCGCCGAATTGGAAAAAGCCTGGAACAAGATGGGGAAAAAGGTCATCCTGGCCGATCCGGCTCTTAAGGAAGGCGGTCTGACGGAAGAACAGGTCCGCCGTTCCCTGGATCAAAGCCTGCGGGAGGCAGATCTCGTTCTGGTTGACGGACCGCCCTGCGATCGATCGGCGGATTCTCTTGTCCTGGCAGACTGTGCGGATGCGATGATCCTGGTGATCCGGGAGGGCCAGTCCCAGCCGGAGGAACTGAGGGAACTGTTCCAGTCCCTGCAGTACGCCAACGCAAGACCCCTTGGCTATGTTCTGAATATTTGCAGCCATACGGCGGTATAAGATACCTGCGCGTTTCGCGCTCTGTTTGAATATGATGATGTAAACGCTTATGGGAAGAACGGAAAAAAGCATTCGAAATCTTAAATTTGCCCTGGCGGCGCAGGTAGTCACGATCGCGCTGTCTTTTGTGACGAGGACGTGCCTTGTCCGCATCCTCGGCATTGAGGCTGTGGCGCTTAACGGCCTGTTTACGCAGGTCATTGCCGCTATCTCTCTTGCCGAGATGGGAACGGGGACAGCGATCGTCTATAATCTTTACAAGCCGCTTGCGGAGGGAGACCATGAAAAAGTCTCCCAGCTGATGAATCTTTTCCGAACGGCTTACTGGATCATTGGGGCGGCGACCATGGTCATCGGGATCATACTGATCCCGTGGCTGCCTTACCTGATCACCGACCTGCCCAACGACATCTCTTATATCCGCATCGTATATTTGATGTTCGTCTTCCAAAGCGCTGTCTCTTACCTGTTTTCCTACAAGATCTCCCTGATGCAGGCCGACCAGAACGGATACATTTATACCCGGATCTATACGGTTTTCAAGCTGGTCGGTACGGTTCTGGTTCTGATCGCCCTGCTTTTCAGCAAAAACTTCCTTGTTTTTCTCGGCGCAAATATCCTCCTGACCGTCGTGACAAACGCCTACGCATCCCATGTCGCCCAGAAAAAGTATCCTTATATTGATAAACGGGCAAAGCTGCCGAAAGAGGAAAAACGTCAGATTTTCAGCAATATCCGCAACCTGTTCATCATGCAGTTCGCAGGCCGTGTGGTAGATTCGACGGATAATATACTGATCTCCTCCATGATCAGCACGATCCTGGTGGGGCTTTATTCCAACTACATGGTGGTCATCGGCGTTTTCAAGCAGCTGTCCGACAAACTTATGGTGGCGGCTTCGGCCAGCATGGGAAACCTGTTCGTCACCGACGACACGGACGGCAAGGAGCGGAACCTGTACCGTCTCACCTTCATATTTTATATCTTTGCCAGCATCGCCTGCGTCGGGACCTATTCCTGCATCCAGCCGTTCATACATATTTGGCTCGGCGGGGACTACCTGCTGGAAATGCCTGTTGTTTTTGTGCTGTGTTTCCTCTACTTTGTCGCCATCATTTACGAGCCTTTGAAAAATGCCATGTACCTCACCGGGTATTTTGCCATCGGCCGGAACATCTCCTTCGCAAGCGCGATGACGAACCTGATCGTTTCCGTCATTCTGGGAAGACAGATCGGCTTGATCGGTATTTTTATCGGAACGATGTGCACTTATGTGATTGAGATCGTCACAAAGACCTATTATCTCTTCAAGCTGTATCTGAAACGGGGCCCGCGGCCGTATGTCCTTTTATGGATCCGAATGACGCTGGTCTTCCTGGCGGAATTGGGGCTCGTCCATATCATCAGCAGCCGGCTCGTCCTGTCTGCTCTGCCCGCTTTCCTGGTCATGGGCCTTTTGTCCGTTCTGATCACGGTGATCGCTGTCACCGCTGTCTTCTTCAAAACAGATCTCTACGCGTATGTTCTCTGGCTTTTGAAGACGAATTTCGCAAAAATACTCTCCAGGCTGTCAAAGCGGAGCCAATGACTGGCGCGTAAATCCGCAAGGGGGGATAAGCGTTGAAAGTTCTTTTGGTCAACAAGTTTCATTATATAAAAGGCGGATCGGAGACCTATTATTTCTCTCTGGGAGATCTGCTGGAAAAAAGAGGGCATACGGTCCTCTGGTTTTCCATGCAGGACGAGCGGAATCTTCCCTGCGCCCAGAGCGAATACTTTGTGGATCATGTGGATTTCAATGCCTCCGGCCATCCGATGAAAACCGCAGAAGCGGCGCTGCACCTTCTCTATTCCCGGGAAGCGGGCAGAAAATTCGCCCGTCTTCTCGACGATGAGAAGCCGGACATCGTACACCTGAATATTTTTCAGAGCCAGCTGACGGGGTCGATCGTTGAAGAGGCATACAAACGTCACATTCCCATGGTTTACACCGCTCATGATCTGAAGTCCGTCTGCCCCAATTATCTGATGATGCATCACGGGAAGACCTGTGAAAAATGTCTGGACGGACACTACTGGCACTGTTTCGCCAACGGCTGCATGAAGTCCTCCCGGGCCAAAAGCTTGCTGGCGTCCATGGAATCCTATGTATATAAACACAGAAAAACCTACCGGAAGATAGATTACGTCATCACGCCCTCCCTCTTCTATAAAAAGGAACTGGAAGCCTCCGGCGTCTTCGGCTGTCCGATCGAACATGTCCGGAATTTTCTCCCGGCGGGAACCGCCTATGAGGCGGGCGGGCGCGGAAGCTATTTCCTTTATTTCGGCCGGCTGAGCGGAGAAAAGGGGATCCGGACACTGATAGAGGCATTCGGCAGGGCGCAGGTAGAGGAAAAACTGTATATCGTCGGATCGGGCCCGGAAGAAAGCGCTCTTCGGGAGCTGGTAAAACGTCTCGGGATGGAGGACAGGATCCTTTTCCTTGGCTTTAAGACGGGCTCCGAGCTGAAGGAGATCGTAGCAAATGCCCTTTGCGTTTGTCTCCCCAGCGAATGGTATGAAAACGGCCCCTACAGCATCCTGGAGGCACAGGCTCTGGGCAGGCCGGCGATCGTCTCCGATTACGGCGGACTGCCGGAACTGGTGGAAGACGGCCGGACCGGTTATATCGCAAAGGCCGGAGACGTTTCGGATCTGGCGGAAAAGATCCGGAAAATGTCCCGTTCTCAAATGGACTCCGCTTATATCTCCGGCAAAGCGGCCCGGGCATATTCCGCGGACCTGTATGCGGAGCACATTGTCGGAATATATAAGAAACTGATCCCCTGAGGGCCGGACCTTTTTCCGGTCATGAATCGCAGACCGGCACAAGGAGGATTCTCCCCGTACATGAAATTTATGATCTCATTTTTCAGCCCGAAAAAGCTGTGCCTTGCTGCGTTCATACTGCTGGCCGCCTTCGTCCTTGTCTGGTTTACAAGCCGCTCCTACACCGATCCGGTCGTAAGGGAAGTAAGCATGGAGAGCGATAAAATAAGCGATCCTGTCCGCTTCGTGTTCATTGCGGATCTCCATGAAAATGTATTCGGGGAAAACAATCGGCCGTTTTATGATCAGCTCAAGGCGCTGGATCCCGACTTCATCCTGATCGGCGGGGACATTATCAACTGGACTTCCGAGAAGGATGCGTACGCCGTTGAGGTAATAACGGAACTGGCCGGGTTTGCGGATGTTTATTTCAGTATCGGGAATCATGAAATCGAGTATCTGCGTCTCCGGAGAGAAATCGAATTCAACGGATTGAACCGGAACAATTCCTCCCTGACTTTGGTGAATACGGATGAAAACGGGTTTATCCGGAAGATCGAAAGAGCCGGGGCCACCGTCCTTCAGAAAAGTTGGGTCGACATAGAGATAAACGGTACCAAGCTGAGGATCGGCGGGGCTTACGAAGAAATGCGCAGTCTGGACCCGGACAATCCGAAGGACACGATGCTGCCGGGTATGTACGCTTTTCTGTCCGGCTTTCAGGACACCGATTCTCTGAAGCTGTATATGACCCACAGGCCCTACAGTTTCCTTGGGAAAAGCGGCCCTTCCTCCTGGGATATCGATGTCGTCCTGTGCGGACATGAACACGGGGGCCAGGTCGTCCTTCCGGGTCTCGGCGGTCTCTACAGCCGGGAACGAGGGCTTTTCCCGAAATATACCCACGGGGTCTTCGGTTTCGGCGGGACGACGCTGATCGTCACTTCCGGCGTGGGAAGCGATGCCGAGCCGCTGCCGAGATTCAACAATCGCCCCGAAATCGTGCTGGTGACCATAACATGATCCGAAAACCGGATCCGATCGAACGGCTCACAGGAACAGGAGAAACCGTCATGATACCTAAAACGATCCATTATTGCTGGTTCGGCGGGAAACCGCTCCCGGAAAGCACGGAAAAATATATCCGGACCTGGAAGCAGTTTCTCCCCGACTACCGGATCATGGAATGGAACGAAACAAACTTCGATATCCGGTCCGCCCCGGATTATGTGCGGGAGGCATATGAAGCGAAAAAATATGCCTTTGTCTCCGACTACGTAAGAGTGCAGAAGCTGCTGCAGTACGGCGGCGTCTATTTCGATACGGATGTGGAAGTCGTCCGTCCTTTTGAACAGTACCTGGAGGGGCACTCCATGGTCATGGGATTTGAAGGAGAGCAGACGCTGACCACCGCCTTTATTGCCTGCTGCGAAGGCCATCCTTTTATGGAGGAGTTTGAGAAGACCTACCACACACGGCATTTCCTCCGGGAAGACGGAAGCATGGATCTTACGGTGATCAATGCCGGCTTCAGCCGGCAGGCCGGGGAATGGGGGATCGATCTGGCGAAAGATGCGTATCAGGAAGCAGCGCATGAGACAGCCGTTTACCCTGCTGCGTACTTTTCGGCCTTTGATATCCAAAACTGGCACGAAAGCCCAAGCCCTGTCACCTGCACGATCCATCACATGGATGCCAGCTGGGTAGATAAAAAGGGAGCCCTCCATATTGCCGCCATCAAGGGGCTGCAGAAAATACTCGGATATGAACGATACGACCGGGTGAAGGGTTTGTTGAAAAAGACAAACAAGCGGAGATTATGAGGAGTCGATACGTCTATGGCAACGAAGTATGCGCCGATTTATATTCCCACCCTGTGCAGAGACGAACATTTTATCAGAGCACTGGAAAGCCTGAAGAAAAACGGGTGGGCAAAATACACCGATGTCTATATTGCGCTTGATTATCCGGCGAAAGAATCCCATTGGGAGGGATATCGGAAAATCTGCGACTATCTGGAAAACGGGGATTTTTCTGTCTTCGGGGGCTTCTTTGTAAAAAAGAGAGAAAAAAACATCGGTTCCCTTGAAAATATTGACTCCATGCGCGATGAATTGATGGAGAAGTACGACCGGTGGATCATGGCCGAGGACGATATTGAGTTTGCTCCTGTTTTTCTCGAATATATGAACAAGTGCCTGGACCTGTTCGAGAATGATCCGGATGTTTTTGCCGTCAACGGCTACACCTATCCGGTGTCGTATAAGGTCTCGGAGGGGAGCAATGTGGTCAAACAGTTTGCAACCGTTTCGGAGTGGGGGATCGGATACTGGAAGAAAAAATACCTTCCCGTCAGGGATAAAATCCAAGAGGACTATCTGCGCAGCTGTTTTACCTATGCCGACAAATCCGGTCTCCTTGACCGGATGGTCCACAGCCGCCGCTGCGATTATATCAATTATGCGCTTTCCAGAAACAATGACCCTCTGTATACCCATATGACGGATATCTCCATGGGCATATATATCAACCTGAACGGGATGTGCGTTATTTCCCCCACGCTTTCCAAAACCAGGAATCACGGATTTGACGGAACGGGGCTCTACTGCGGCAAGATCGAACACCCTGCCGGCCGGCATTCCATGGATTATGACTATACCCGGCAGGAAATGGACATGAGCGAATCCATAGATATTATCCCGGATACGGAAAATGCTTACGGCGAGAATAAAAAGCGGGTAGGTGATTTCTTATATGAATCACCCGGCAGGACCAGAAAGATCCAGGCCATGTACCGTGTGTACAAGCTCATCGGGCAGAAAGGGTGTTCCGGAATATACAACTTTTTGAAACGCTGCCGGGTCCTTCTGTTCGGAGAGCCGGACAGAACGTCTTATTGAAGGCAAACGGGGTTATCTTGGAACAGGAGGAGAAAAAATGGAAAGACACATCTCTTTTTGCTGTGATGACAATTATCTGATCCCCGCATGTATTATGCTGGAATCCCTGATGCGGAACAACAAAGGGGTCCGCTTCATTGCCCACACGTTTGCCGATGATCTGTCGGAGAAATCCATTGCAGCCTTTGACCGTCTTCTTCGCAGCGGCGGCTGTGAGCTTGTTCTGCACGATCTTCCGGAGAACTCCAGGGATCTGATTTCCAAAGCCCCGACCCTGGCCCATATTTCGATCGCCACATACTACCGGCTCTTTCTTCCTTATGTGATCGACGATTCGATTCGTACCATTCTGTATCTGGACTGCGACATCCTGATCCGCGGATCGGTAGAGGAGCTTTTTGCAGAAAGGGCCCCGGATACGCTGATCGTCGGTGCGCCGGATATCAACGAGGAAGATCATGCAAACCGGGTAGGCGTCGACAAGTATGTAAATACGGGCGTCCTGACCATGAACCTGCCCGGGATCCGGCATATGTATTCCGTTGACAGTATGCTCAAAGAGATCTCGATCATCATGGATCAGCCCTTGAATATTGTTCTCGGTGACCAGGATATCATCAATCTCCTGTTCAAAGGCCATATCGAAGAGGTGCCGATCCTCTATAATTTCCAGCTGTTGATCCACAAAGCATACTGCCTGAAGCACCCGGCTCTTTTGAGAAAAATCGCCATTGCGCATTTCATCACCGGGGACAAGCCCTGGAACAACGATTATCTGATGGTTTTTGCAAGGGAATATTATTCCTATCTCCGGAAGTATCTGACCCCCGGGCAGCGTATGGCATGGTGGCTCGGGAAGCCCAAGGGCGTCGTCAACATGTTCGAACGGCACAAGAAATGGGTCGACCTGCAGAAGGCAGAAGCAAAATGATGCGCGGAGGATAGCCCGAAGGGGCAGAACGGAAGCGGCAAAAGGCCCAGGGAAGGAAGTCGGCAGATATGAGAAATAAAAAACCGAAAAAATACAGCCGGAAGTTTATGTTTCTCACAAAAGTCCGGATCCTGTTGATGAGCGAAAGGAAACGGACCCGGTTCCTTTCGGAAAGCGGTCTGTTTGCAGGCTTCGGAAAGAACTGCGAATGGTTTTGCCGATCGATTCCCGAAGAGCCGTATATGCTTAAGCTTCATGACAATGTGGTGATCTCAGCCAAAGTAAACTTCATCACTCACGATGTCATCAATGACATGCTGGCGAGAAAGATCGGCGCGAATCCGGGAGAACAGCTTTCCGAGTACTATATGGGCACTATTGAGATCTTCGATAATGTTGTTATAGGCTCGGATTCAACCATTCTGTATAACACCAGGATCGGTCCCAATGCCATCGTAGCGGCAGGAAGCGTCGTAACGAAGGATGTGCCGGAGGGCGCGATCGTGGGAGGCAACCCGGCCAGAGTCATCGGAAAGACGGAGGATCTGCTCGCCAAGCGGAAAAAGCTCCGGGATATGCCTCTGGACAGAGACGATCTGGCGGTCATTATGGATTATTTCTGGAAGGATCCGGGCGCCAAGGATCCGATAGAGCGGTAATCTCACTCGTATATGAAAAAGGTTTTATGCCGGCTTCTTCCCGCTGCTCTGCTGATACTCGCCGCAATCCCTGTGGGGGCCGCTCTGCTCACCTGGATCCTGCTGCGGCCGGAAAAGGAAGCATATCCCATCCCGGAAGGGCCGGAGATCCTCCTGAACGAAGGATTCAAGCTGAAAGCCCTTCAGAATGCCGATCAGGATTCCCACAAGTGGGTCATCCTCGTTCACGCTTATCGGTCCGACCATTCCATGATGAACGAATATGCCCGCATTTACAGGGAACATGGTTATAACACTCTGCAGCCCGACAACCGAGCCCATGGGAGCAGCGGCGGAAACGGCATCGGCATGGGATACCGTGACGCGTCGGATATCCTGGAATGGATCGGCTATATCGCCGGGCTTGATCCGGACGCGGAAATCACTCTGCACGGGATCTCCATGGGCGCAGCGGCCCTGATGATCCTGTCAGACAGTCCCCTGCTTCCGGAGAATGTCAAGGGGATCGTGGCCGACAGCGGCTATACTTCCGCGCTGGATTACGTGCGCTGGAAGCTGGAGGAGAAAACCGGCGTCAGAGTAAGGATCCTTCCCGAACAGATGTCCCGGTTCGCGGACAAACTGTACGGTTATTCTCTGAAGGACGCCGCGCCTCTTGAACATGTAGGACAAAGCCGGGTCCCGATCCTGTTCATTCATGGGGAGAACGACCGGACCGTTCCGGTGGAAAGCGCATACAGGCTGTATGATGCGGCCGGGTGTGCAAAGGCATTATATATCTGCGAAGACGCGCCTCACGGGGAAGCTGCCTTCCGTGATCCGGCCGGTTACTGGGATCAGGTTTTTTCCTTCCTTGACGAAAACGGGCGGAATTGACTTGCAGGTTTTTATTCGGTGATCATTATGAAATTGTCCAAACGATTCCTGGTGTTCCTGATATGCGCACTCTGTCCTGTGTTTTTTTCTTCGGCGGAGGCTTCGAACACGGCAAAGAACAGTGCGATCGTTATTTCCGCCGACGCTTCCGATACGGAGAGATATGCCGCGCAGGAACTGTCCGGATACCTGTCTGCGCTTGACGGGAACGATTACCCCATCATCCCCGACGATCGGCCGTTTGCGGGATTCAAATTCTGCATCGGAGAGACCTCCGCTTATGACACGTCCGATATGACGGGCAAGGCGGCGGATTCCTATGTGATCGCTCCGTTTCAAAACGGTCTGGCCATATACGGAGCGGGCAGCCGCGGGACGGTCTACGGCGTCTTTTCCTTCCTCGAAGATTTCTGCGGCTACCGATGCTATACTCCGGAATCCGGTTTTGTATCGACTTCCGGCAAGATGGAACTTCCCGAGGAAAAAATAGAATATAATACGTATTTTGCATTCAGAAGCACGGACTGGCGCAGCGGCTGGACCCCTTTGTATTGCGTCGCGAACAAGCTGAACAGCAATTTGCACGGGGCCGTGACCCACGAGCAGGGCGGAAACATCCCCTATCTCAGCGGTTCCAGTCACACCCTTTCCACGGTTTTCTGCTCTTCCGACAAGTATTTTGAAAGCCATCCGGATTACTTTGCGCTGCACGAGGGGGAGCGGGTACCCAGTCAGCTGTGTCTGACCAATGAGGATGTTTATAAGATCGTCCTCGAAGAGGTCCTGCGTCTTCTGAAGGACCGCCATGATCCGGACGCAGACCTGCAGATCATTTCTCTGTCCCAGGCCGATAACCCGGTCTACTGTGAATGTGACGCATGCAAAGCACTTGACGATGCAAACGGATCCCACGCCGGCTCTTTGCTCACATTTGTCAACCGGATCGCGAAGGCTGTCAAAGCATCGGGCTATGACAATGTGGAAATCGACACTCTCGCTTACATGCACACCCGCAAAGCGCCGTCTGCCGTGGTGCCGGAGGACAATGTCATCGTCAGGCTCTGCACGTTCGAATGCTGCTTCTCTCATCCCCTGGATGACCCCGACTGCCCGAGCAACCAGGAGCTGATGAAGGACCTGGAGGATTGGTCCGACATCTGCAAAAATCTGTATATTTGGGATTACACCACCAATTTTGCCTTCACTCTCGGCGTTTTTCCGGATTTCCATATTCTGCAGAAAAATATGCAGTGTTTTTATGAGCATGGGATCCGGGGCGTATATGAAGAGGGAAACTATTACGTTTATCTCTGTGACACCGAATTCGGGGACCTCAGGACCTATCTCATCGCGAAGCTGCTGGAGGATCCCTACTGTGATTTCGAAGCGAACATGCTGGATTTCTGCCGTTACTTCTACGGTGAGGGCGGAGATTCCGTCAAGGCGGTCATCGATGAGCTCACCGCCAACATCAACGGACATGTGACCATTTACAGCTCCATGGGGGATTCTTTCTCCATAGACGAGGAAGAAGCGGAGAAGATCGATCGCCTCTGGGACGCGGCTGAAACCGCTTCCGGCGATGATCCGGACGCCCTTGCGGCCATCGAGCGCAGTAAACTGTCCTGGCGATATGTGAAGGCGGTATTGGGCTTACGGGAATTTGCCGGAACGCTGGAAGAGAATAGAAACGCGAGGGAGGAGTTCCACCGTGATCTGATATCTCACGAGGTGCAGATGATCAACGAGTGGACCTCTATTGAGAAGGATTTCTCCGAATACGAGCAGATCCCGGTTCAGGAATGGGAATACGTCGGCCGGTATCATTATCTGCAGTATGATCTGAACGGCGGGACAAACGGACCTCCGAACCAGTGGTGCAATATAGGCGATTCCTGGATCCCCGATATCATCCCGACGCGCAAAGGCTTCCGCTTCCTGGGCTGGGCGACCGAAAAAAACGCGGCGGAGGCCGAATACTTCGCCGGCGGGTTTATTAGGGTTTCCTCCAACATGTTCCTCTATGCCGTATGGGAAGAGGCTTCCGAATCGGAAATTCCCGAAACACAGCCGAGCTATACGGCGACGTTCGACTCCTATGATCTGAATATATCCGGCACAAGCATCAGTCTTCAGAACGTGGATCTGCTTCCGGGTCTGCCCGGCGTCGTCCTGCGGGACGGAGGGCATATCCGGTATGACGACAGCAGCCGGACCCTTTATCTGAAAGATGTGGACATTGTCCCTTCCGAGGATGCCGGGACGGCGATCAACTACCATTCTCAGGACGATACCGCTTTGACCATTGCCGTCGAAGGGTCCTGCCGTCTGGAAAGCCAGGACCGGGGCGGGGATTCTCTCATGGTGATGGGCGCCTGGGGCAATCTCTACATTGCTCTTGCCCAGGGTTCTCTTTTGGAGATCCGGGCCGCCGCCTGCCCGGATGTATATACCAATATTGGCGTCTATCTGGATTCCGGCAGGTCCCTGACCGTAAGCGGTCCCGGTACCTTAAAGCTATCCGCCGGGGACGCCCGGTCAGAGGAAGGCACGAGCGTTGCCCTTTATGCTCTGGGAAACATTCTTTTTGAAAAGGATTGTTCCGTAAGTATCCTCTCCGAAACATCTTCTGCCGCCAGCATCGGCTGCCGGCTGGAAGACGGAGACCTCACTTTCCGGGATGGAAGTCAGATCCAGATCACAGGCGGTGCGTCCGGCAGAGGATACGGCATACAGTTGATCAACAACAGGATTTATCGTTTTACTTCGGAAAGCTGGACCGGCCATATGACCGTATCCGGGTCTTCCGGAGCGGTGCTCCATGAAGCGGGAGCAAATCCCCAAATACGAAGAGATCCGAAGCAGATACGTTTGACCGGATATGCGGATGGGAGAGAAGAGAAGGCGGTTTGCCTCATCTGGAAAACCTATAAATGCAAGGCGCTCCAAAAATATACGAAACTGTATTTTGAAGGCTGCTAATACGAAGGGGAAAGAGAAAGAGTGATCATGATCGAAAACGACGGTTACAAAAATGTAAAAACGGCCGTGTTGATTCCCACGCTATGCCGGAATAAACATCTGGAAAAATGTCTTGAAAGTCTGAAAAAGAATCCATGGGCTGAATATGTGGATGTATATATCGGCGTGGACTATCCGACGAAAGAAGCACATTGGCCCGGATACCGGGAGATCCTGAAGCTGGTAGAACGGGACTACAGCATGTTCCGAAGCTTCAACCTGTATAAGAGGCCTACAAATTACGGCGCGGACAGAAATTTGGAGGAGCTTTATCGGGAAGCGATCCGGGATCATGAACAGTTTATTTTTATGGAGGATGATACCGAATTCAGTGAGAATTATCTGGAGTACATGCTGAAAGCATTGGATTACTTTCGGGATGACCCGGACGTGATCGCGGTGAGCGGCTATTCCTATCCCGTGAAGTTTGAGACGGAAAACGGCTGCAATATCATCACGCAGAATGCCATTTTCAATATGTGGGGAGCTGGATTCTGGAACAGCAAGTACAAAGTATTCCATAAAGAGATCGTGGAAGATCTGTGCCTGGTCCGCGATTTTTCCCATAACCTCAAGCACTTCCGTTTCAGCCGGTACCGAAGGACCGACTACATCAACTGTGTTGCGGGCGTCAATCCGGATGACCGGGATGTACGTCAGCTGTGTTATATGTTCACCAGCATGACCGACATCGCCATGGGCGTATATATGCAGGTCCGGGGGAAATACCAGGCCATGCCGGTCACTTCCAAGGTGAGAAATAACGGCTTTGACGGGACGGGCCTTTTCTGCCAGTCCATAAAACCGAACAAATCCGGAAAGGTCACGTCCGATACCTACGATTACAGCCGTCAGCCTCTCGACCCGGAAAAGCACTTTACCCTGTGTTACGACGGAGGAAAGAGCCGCGATACCGCTTTTCAGACCATCGATCGATTTGTAAAGCCGGGAACCGGCATGGTGATCAAATCTTATCTCAAGCTGACGGCTACTCGTATTATCGGCAAAAGAAAACTGAGTCTCCTGAGATTTTTACATAAAACGAATTGAAAATATTCTTTCTCCGAACAGCCGGAAGGCATAGTTGTGTTATCAAATTTAAAAAATAAATGAAGAGGAAAACAGAAATGAAGATCGGGATTATGCAGCCCTATTTTTTCCCTTATATCGGGTATTTTCAGCTCTTAAACATGGTTGACAAGTATGTCGTCTTTGATACCGCGTCCTTTTCCAACATTAAATGGGGCATCCGGAATCAAATCCTGATAAACGGTGCTCCGGCTTTTTTCCGGGTAAAAACTTTGAAGGTCAGTCAAAACAAGCCCTTTAATGAAATCCAAGTATCCGGAGACCCGGAGGCAAAGAAAAACAATATCCACACCCTGGAGTGTGCTTACGGAAAGGCGCCCTATTTCTCCGATGTAATGCCCTTGCTGGAGCGGTTCCTGCTGGCAGATTATGATAATCTGGCCGAATGTAATGTAGCGTCCAACCGGCTGGTCTGCGATTATCTGGGCATCAAAACGGAAATCCTTCTCTTCTCGGAGCTGGATTGTGACAAGGAACTGAAAATGCAGTACCGGATCTACGACGTATGCAAAGTCCTCGGCGGCGATGAATACATCAACGCGATCGGGGGCACGGAGCTGTATGATTTTGAAGAGTTCCGGGCCAACGGCCTCAAACTGGCCTTCCTGAAAGCGGATGATATCGTGTATCCTCAGTTCGGCGGAGAGTTTGTTCCCCACTTGTCCATCATCGACATTATGATGTTCAACTCTGTCCCGGAGATCCAGGACATGCTGAACCGATATACCTTGATCGAGTCCTGATCAAAAAGTAACTGTGGAACAGGGTGTTTTGTATGGCTGAAACAAAAGAAATCGGCGGATATTTCGGTCTGGAAGAGCTGATCTCCCATGAATACTATCCGGATCTGGCCGCAGTGAATAACGCGAGATGCGCGCTGCTCTATATAATCAAAGCAAAGCATTATCATAAAGTCTATCTGCCCTATTTTCTGTGTGACTCGGTGAAGCTTGTGCTGGAGCGGGAAAAGATCCCTTATGAGGAGTACCGGATCGACAGGTCTTTTCTTCCTCTGCTGGATATCGAACCCAGGCCCGGAGAGGTCGTCTATGTTGTAAATTATTACGGCCTGCTGGATGAGGAGCAACTGACCCGTCTGAAAAACCGGTATAACCATATCGTCGTGGATAATGCCCAGGCTTTTTTTGCCCGGCCTGTAAAGGGGATCGATACCCTGTATTCCTGCCGGAAGTTTTTTGGGGTCCCGGACGGGGGATATGTCTATACAGATGCCGCATTTCGGGAGGATCTTCCTGTAGATGTGTCTATGGATAGAATGAAGCATATCTTAGGGCGTTTTGAAGGGACCAGCGCGTCGAAATATTATGACTATTTTAATAATAATGATGAGTCGTTCAAGGAAATAGAGCTTCGTCAAATGTCGAAGCTGACGCATAATATTCTCGGAGCTATCGACTATCCGGCGGCAAAGCGGCGCCGGGAGGAGAATTTCCTGTTTCTCTCCAAAGCGCTGGGCGAAAGAAATCCATTAGAGATACACTGTCCGGCCGGGCCGTATGCCTATCCTTTTTATGTGCAGAACGGGATGGCGGTCAAAAAACAGCTTGCCAAAAGAAAAATCTATGTGGCGACCCTTTGGCCGAATGTTCTCGGCAGCGGCCTGGACATTGAAACAGATTTCACGGAGAATATACTGCCCCTGCCCTGTGATCAGCGGTATTCCGAAGCGGACATGCAAAGGGTGGCAGATGCAGTCAGGGAGCTCATATAAAAAAAGAGGAAGGGAACGGGGGCAGACGCCGTTTAAGAATTTATACGGAAAGAACTGAGTCAGAGATCGTTGTTTGGCGTTCGCGATTGTTGCCCGGTTGGCCGTTTCTTCAGCAAAGATGGCAGGAATGGGATCGATGTGCGCTTTGAAACAGCCGTGCTTGTTGAGGGAGGCCTTATAAAAAATGAAAAAGTTATTGATTCTCGGCGGCGCTGAAGCACAGGTTCCTGTTATTCAAGCAGCCAAAAAAGAGGGGTATTACGTCGTTTTATGCGATTGGACAACAACAAATCCGGGGATAAAATATGCGGATAAGCATTATCAGGTAAATACACTGGACACAGATGCCGTGATCAGAGTTGCCGTTGAAGAGAACATAGACGGCGTGATTTCAAATTCTGAGCCCGCTATGCTTAATGTTTCTCGTATTGCAAAGGAGCTGCATCTTCGGGGCAATTCAATTGCATGCATGGAAACGCTTTTATCCAAAGATAGATTCCGTTCTTTACAGGAAGCCGCCGGCGTATATGCTCCGAAGCATTATTTAGCGGAAAATGAAACGGATTTTTTGAACGCGGCAGAGAAAATGCCTTGTCCTTTTGTTGTAAAGCCCGCCGCAAGCTCGGCAAGCCGGGGAACAACGGTAGTATCGTCCTATGATCCGGAAGGATTAAAAGCGCTTTACAGGATCAACACCGATTATTCATGGAATGATCAGTGTATGATAGAGGAATTTGTAGATATGCCTTCCTTAACTATGATCGAAGGCGATCTGTTCGTTTTAAACAAGGAGATCCTGTGGGACGGATTGTTTTTTACCACGAGAAGCCGCATTACGCCTATGCTTCCGATGACATATTCGCTTCCCCTCAGGACAGATCCGATTCAATTAAGCGAGATTCAAAGCACTTTGGTCAAGATCCTTGACGCGGCAGGTTTTACTTTCGGTGAACTGAATGTCGAGATGTATTTTACGCAGGATAACCGTTTATTTGTGATCGAGCTCAATCCAAGACAGGGCGGTGCAGGCATTCCGGCGTTTATCTTCCGGCATTGCGGTATTGATATGCATAAATTGCTGGTAACGACCGCAGTAAATGACGACCGATACTTTAATTCCTTAAAGCAATTCAACAGAGAGTGTCATTATATATCCCGACATTCCGTTTTTTCACACTCGGCCGGTGTTTATAAAGGGATCCACTGTTCGCCGATAATTCAAAAATATGTGAAAAAAATAGAGGAACGCATACCCTGCGGGGAAGAAGTCCAAGCATGCAGCAACGGAACAGACGTTCTGGCATTTGTTGATTTGGAATTTGAGTCCTATGAATTACAGCATCGGTACTGTGATGATATTGAAAAATATATCATGCCCATCATCGTTTGAGCTGATGTAAACTGCGAGCTAATCGACACACGTCATGAATGGGAAAGCGATGAAACCTGACAGAATTCACTCTTTAACGGGGCTGAGAGCCGTTGCTGCGCTGACTATTTTCTGCAGCCACTTACTGTACCTTGCCGAAACACCTTTTCACGGGTTATATTCGTTGATCGACAACGGGAGATTGGGCGTGAATTTCTTCTTCCTGCTCTCCGGATTTGTATTGGCGCTGGGATACAGCAAAAAACTGAATGCGTTCGATTTCGCCCGGGATGTCCGTTTTGTAAAAAAACGGGTGTCAAAAATCTATATCCCTTACCTTATAACTATGGTCCTGGCTGTACCCTTGTATATCCATAATGCTGCGCTGGGCGAGGGCTCATTAAATGCGGGATTGATGGTCATTCACCTGCTTTTCAATATCGGCATGGTCCAATCGGTCATTCCGTTTTTAAAATATTCCACTTCGATCAATGATGTTTCCTGGTTTCTTTCAACGATCTTTATCCTCTACCTGTTGACTCCCGGTATCTTGCGGCTGAACAATAAAGCCGCGAAACGCTGCACTCTGCGAAAACTGGTGTATTTGACAGCTGCCGTCGTGGCATTCTACTGCTGTGTTTACATGGTGATCGGGCAGATCGAGTTCGTGCGCTTTGCCGACCGCGGCCTGAGCATTATCTACCGGAGCCCGCTGATCCGGCTTTTCCCGTTCCTGCTGGGAATCATCGCTTATGATATCTACTGCCTTTCGGGCCGTTTTCGGATAAAGAACGCCTCTGCGGTCGAAATATCGGGCATAGCCCTGTTCCTGTTGTGGTGGGTTTTTGCCGATCAATCCGGTCTTCCCACTCTTCTGACAGAATGTGCAGACATGCTTATCTCCATGCTCGTCGTTTTGATTTTTGCTTTTTCCAGGGACGGGATCGTCTCCGGTCTGCTGAGCAAAGAAAAGGTCCTTGAATGGGGTACGATCAGCCTGGAATTCTATCTGGTCCATTATCTGATCATCCATTACGGAGTGCTGGCAGCCCAGCATTTCGGCCTTGATAAAGGGATCGCTGCTTTACCGTTAGCCCTTCTGTTCTTCGTTCTGTCTCTGTACGGAGCTCGTCTGCTCCATTCCATTACCGAACGGTTAATATCTGTTTTGCGGAAGGAAAAAACCTGATCCGCCCTTTTGGGCCAAAAGCCGGCGGAAGCCCTGTGATTCGGCAAAAAATAGAAGGTCAGCTTAGCGCTGACCTTCTTTGCATTTACGGAATGATACCCGCTGTGGATCTGATGCTCAGTACCGGACCCTTCCTTCGGCAACGGCCTTCAAATGCGCCCCGTAGGGAGATTTCCCATAGAACGATGCCGCGTTCATAAGCTTGTCCCTGTCGATAAAGCCGTTGATATAGGCGATCTCCTCCGGCGCGCTGATCACGATACCCTGCCGGGACTGGATCGTCTCCACAAAATTGGCCGCCTGCAGAAGGCTGCTCATCGTCCCCGTATCCAGCCAGGCGAAGCCCCGGCCGAGGAGTCTGACATCCAGAAGGCCCTTCGACAGGTACATATCGTTCAGTGTCGTTATCTCAAGCTCTCCCCGGGCGGAAGGGCGCACTTGATTCGCCTTGGCCGAGACTCCCGCCGGATAAAAGTACAGGCCCGTGACGGCGTAATTCGACTTCGGGATCTTTGGTTTTTCTTCGATGCTCGTTACCCTTCCCGCTTCGTCGAACTCCACGACGCCGAAGCGCTCGGGATCCGGCACGTAATACCCGAATATCGTTGCCCTTCCGTTTTCCTCCGCGTTCGCGACGGCGCCGCGAAGGATCGACCGGAAGCCGTTTCCATAGAAAATATTATCGCCCAGCACCATGGCCCCGGCATCGCCGCCGAGGAATTCCTCGCCCAGAATAAAAGCCTGCGCAAGCCCATCCGGGCTTGGCTGGACGCAGTAGGAGAGCCGGATACCGAATTGGCTCCCGTCGCCGAGCAATGCCTCAAAACGGGGCGTATCCTCCGGAGTGCTGATGATCAAAATATCCCGTATCCCGGCCAGCATCAGTGTTGACAGGGGATAGTAGACCATCGGTTTGTCATATATGGGCAGCAGCTGTTTGGACGTCACTTTGGTAAGCGGATAAAGCCGCGTGCCGGACCCGCCGGCGAGAACGATCCCTTTCAAATCATGTCACCCCTTAAAGCAGAATGCAGCTTGAATCCCCGGCTGCCTTTGATCCTTTTCTGACAGGACAAGCGCTGTCCCGTCAGCCAATGCATATCCGGACGCGGAAGCCACCACATCCGGCCAGTCGATCCCTATATCCGGGTCATTCCACGCCAGTCCGCCCTCATCATTGGGGTGATAGAAATCGTCGCATTTATAGCAGAGTTCCGCTGTGTCGGAAAGAACCAGAAATCCATGCGCAAAGCCGCGGGGGATAAGGATCTGCCGCTTGTTCTCCTCCGTGAGCATCTCGCCGTGCCATTTCCCCCAAGTGGGAGAGCCCGCCCGCAGGTCCACCGCCACATCAAATACCGAACCCCGGATCACCCGGACCAGCTTTGCCTGGGGAAACTGCTTCTGATAATGGAGCCCGCGAAGGACGCCCCGGACAGACATGGACTGGTTGTCCTGAACAAAAGTATACTCCAGCCCCGCCTCATGCATGTCCTTCGCATTGTAGGTCTCCATAAAAAAGCCCCGGGAATCGCCGTGGACAGCCGGCTCAATAAGGCATAATCCGGTAATACCGCTCAGATCGTATGTAACCTTTATATGTCCCATTTTCACAGCTCCCCTGTCTCGTTCAAATATCTCGCCAGGGCGTCCTTCCAATCGGGAAGCGGCGCAAAGCCCATTCGGGCCAGCTTTGACTTGTCCATGCGGCTGTTGAACGGGCGCGCCGCTTTCGACAGGCCATACTCTGCGGTGGTAACGGGGACGATCCCGGCCGCAACTCCCGCCAGGCGGTATATCTCTTTCGTGAAGTCATACCAGGAGATGAAACCGCCCTCATTGGTGGCATGATAACAGCCGTACTTCTCCGTCACGATCATATCTGCCAGCAGCCTCGCCAAATCGGCCGTATAGGTGGGTGTTCCGATCTGATCGGTGACCACGCGGACAGAATCATATTTCCTGCCGGCATTCAACATCGTCTTAACGAAATTCTTTCCGTTTTTCCCGAATACCCAGGCTGTCCGAACAATGAAGTATTTGTCGGTATGATTTGCGACCTCATACTCCCCTTCCAGCTTGCTTTTTCCGTACACATTCAGGGGGGAAAAGGCGGCATCGTCCGGACTCCAGGGCTCCGTGCCGTGTCCGTCGAACACATAGTCTGTGGAGATGTACAGCATTTTGGCGTTGACGGCGGCGCATCCTTCGGCCAAATACCGGGTAGCCAGGACATTGGAGGCATATACCTCACGGTAGTTATCCGGTTCCTCCGCGGCATCGACTGCGGTCCACGCCGCACAGTGGATAACGGCATCCGGGCACAGTCGATGGATCGTCTCCGTCACGGCCTTCCGGTCCCGCAGATCCATCTCTGCAAATGCGGGATCGCGGGTCTCAAGCCCCGCGGCTTTCTCGGCCCGGGGTAGGTCGGCAGGGATGCGCCGGGCAGTGCCGATAACCGAATGTCCTCGCCTGGCGAGCTCTTTGGCGGCGTCATAGCCAAGCTGTCCGGTTATTCCCGTCACCAGCACCTTCATCTGTTTTTGTACATCCTCTCATAATACTGCTGGTATTCTCCGCTGGTCACCCGCTCCATCCATGTTTCGTTGGCAAGATACCAGTCAATGGTCTTCACTATACCGTCTTCAAAAGCGGTTTCCGGATACCATCCCAAATCGGCACGGATCTTGGAAGGATCGATTCCATAACGGCGATCGTGGCCGAGCCTGTCCTCCACATGCCGGATCAGCGACTCGTTGATCTCCGGATCGTGCAGTTTCTCGCTCATCTGCTGGATGATCGTCTTCACGATGAAGATGTTCGTACGCTCATTGTGTCCGCCGATATTGTATACCTCGCCCGGACGTCCGGCCGATGTGACCAGATCGATGGCCCGGCAGTGGTCCTCCACAAACAGCCAATCCCGAATCTGCATGCCGTCTCCATATACCGGGAGCGGCTTATGATTTTTCGTGTTGTTGATCATCAGCGGGATCAGCTTTTCCGGGAACTGGTACATGCCGTAGTTGTTGCTGCAGCGGGTAATATTGACCGGCATCCCGTAGGTGTCGTGAAATGCTTTCACAAAATGATCTGCGGAGGCTTTGGACGCAGAATACGGGGAATGGGGGTCCAGCGGTGTGGTCTCCGTAAAGAAGCCTTCCGGTCCCAATGCGCCGTATACCTCGTCCGTACTGACCTGGACATACTTCTTCCCCGGCTTCCACGTCTTCTGTCCGGCGTCATACCAGGCGTTTTTGGCCTGCTGCAGGAGATTCACCGTTCCCATCACGTTCGTCGTCACAAAAATCTCCGGACCGGAGATCGATCTGTCCACGTGTGACTCCGCCGCGAAGTTGATGATGAAGTCGGGATCGTACCGGGCCATCAGCCCCGCAACCAATTCTTTGTCACAGATGTTCCCATGGACGAAAATATGCCTTTCATCATCCTCAATATCTTTCAGATTTTCAAGGTTGCCCGCATAGGTCAGGGCGTCCAGATTGACGATCTTGATATCCGTATACCGGGACAGCATAAAATGGACAAAGGTGGTTCCGATAAACCCCGCGCAGCCTGTGACCAGATAGGTAATCATAGATTTACTCCTTGTACTGCAGAGCCGTTTCCGCGGCCTTCTTTACGGTCATGAGCCGGTCGGGCGTCTCCGCTTTCCTCCCGGCGGCGGTAACCGCCGTGCCTTCCCGACCCCCGGGCCGGCGGCACGTAAAAGCGGCAGCGCCGCAGGTCTCACGCCTGCAATTGTGATCCGAATCTGTTATCTTGCTCCATTGTATTACTAGAATTTTATCATTTTCAGATTGATTTATCAATAGCTGAGTTGGGCGTTTGAACACATTATCCGCCCCATAAAGGAGCGGATATATAACCGCCGCTTCGGGCGGGCGCGGCAGATTCTCAGCCCAGGGCCGCCTGGACCAGGATGCCCCGGTTGTTCTCGTAGATCTCCGGGAAGTCCGCGATGGGCAGCGGGTTATCTCCCTTTCCCGCCTCGATGGTGAAGCCGGGGCGGCCGAAGTCCTGGATGAACCAGTCCTTGTACCCGGCGTAGGCGCTGTCGGGCGGCACCTCCTCCACCGCGTAGCCGCTGGACGCGGCAAAGCGCGCCGCCAGCTCCCGGCTCCCCGGGGGATAGACGCCCTGAAAGCCGGTATAGATCACCTCTCCCTGGGTATGGTAGGCCAGCACCAGCTCCGGCCGCAGTTCCCGGGTCAGCCGGGAGAGCGCCAGACTCTCCGGAGCGGACAGGGGCGCGGGGCCCACGTAATCCCGGGGCGCCGGGAAGGTGTAGCCCTGGGCGGCCTTGACGGCCCGGGCCGCTTCCCACATGGCGGGGTACTGCAGGTTCAGATCCACCCCCTGGAGATTGGCCTTCCAGCCTTCCGGGAAGGGGATCTCCGGCCAGGCGGAGGCGATGGTCATGGCCCGTTCCCACATCTCTCCCCCCTGCCGGGCCAGGGTCACCAGATCCACCCCGTCCGGGTTCACCACCGGGACCAGGGTGATCTCGGCCCGGTCCAGTATGTCCGCCGCGTCCATGTCATAATAGGGCTCCCCGGCCGCCGCCGCGGCCAGCAGATCCTCGCAGAATTTCATCAGCAGCGGGGCGGTGATCCACTCGTTGGCGTGGTGGGCGGCGGTGTACAGCACCCGGCGGCGGCCGCTGCCCATGGTCAGCGCCGTCAGCGGCAGGCCCCAGGCGCTCCGGCCGAAGCTCCTTTTGCGCAGCAGCGCCGGGTAGCGCCGCAGCAGGCCGTTGATGACATAGGCGTTCAGAATACTGGACCAGGGGATATCCGTGGGCACCAGAGGGAAGCCCAAGGGCACCGTCACCGTGGAGCCGATGCGCAGATCAAAGGGGTCCAGCCCGGGATTGGCGGTCTCGATGGCGCTCAGCGTGGTCCCGTACTGTTCGGCCAGCTTCCAGAGGCTGTCCCCCCGGACGATCTTATGTCTGACGCTGCCCCGGAGCCAGGGGCCCAGGGCACTCTCGGTCAGCGGTCCCGCCACGCCGTCCGCCCGGAGACCGTGGCCGCGCTGGAAGCGCTCCACCGCGGCGGCCGTCCGGGGGCCGAACACGCCGTCGGTCGGAAGCGGACCGTAGCCCGCCCGGTTCAGCCCGGTCTGCAGCAGGGCCACCGCAGCCCCGGTGTCCCCATTTCTTAAAATCATCAAAAAACTGCCTCCTATACGATATGAAATATGCTTTTTCCCGGCACATAGGAAAAAACGACGCCGTCGTGTGCAGCGGATGGAAAAGCAGGGCATTTTTTTCGCGGTTGATTCTCTTTCGTCCGGTCATACTGTGAATGCCGCCAATCGCGGCAAGGGCAACACCGCATAATTCCGGTGCGCGGATCCCACCGTCAGATTGTATTGTGCGGTGTTGCCCAACGGAAAACTGATCGGGAGGAAGCGCGAAAAATGAAAAAATGCTATCGATATATCCTTCTTTCGATCCTCTGCCTGCTGACAGCCGGAACGGCCCCCTCGGCTCTGGCGGCCTCCCCGGGGGACTGGGTCGTGCCGGTGGGCCTGGCCGTGGGCATCCAGGCCGACTGTGACGGGGTGATGGTCTCCGGGCTGGCGGGAGTGGAAACGCCCTCCGGGTCGGTCTCCCCGGCGGAGGAGGCGGGTCTCCGGCCCGGGGACCGGATCGTGGCGATCGGCGGGGAGCGGGTCCATAGCGGGGAGGAATTCATGGAAAAGGTCTCCGGCCTCAGCGGCGAGAGCGTGGAGCTGCAGGCGGTCCGGGGTGGGAAGACCGTCTCTGCTCTGGTAACGCCCCGGCAGGGCCCGGAGGGCCGCTGGCAGTTGGGGCTCTGGCTCCGGCCCGGGGTCCGGGGCATCGGGACCGTCACCTTCTGGGACCCGGCCAACGGGGAATTCGGCGCTCTTGGCCACGCCATCACCTTGCCGGAGAGCGGCGAGCTGTTCGCTCTCAGCAGCGGCGTGATCACCGCGGCGAAGGTCTCCTCCGTGGAGCCGGGCCGCAGCGGGACCCCGGGAGAGCTGTGCGCCGTCTCCGATCCGGACGCGGTGCTGGGCGTGCTGGAGGAGAACACGCTGCAGGGCGTCTTCGGCACGGCAAAAGAGCCCCTGTGTGCCGGCGCGGCGGTCCCGGTGGCCGCCGACAGCGAGATCTGTCTGGGGGAAGCCACCATCCTCTCCACGGTGGACGAGTCCGGCCCCCGTGCCTACTCCGCCCAGATCACCCGCATCAGCCGCGGCGAGGGCGAAACCCGGCAGCTCAGTCTGGAGGTCACGGACCCGGCGCTGCTGAGCTGTACCGGCGGCATCGTCCAGGGCATGAGCGGCTCCCCCATTCTGCAGAACGGCAAGCTGGTGGGGGCGGTGACCCATGTCCTGGTGAGCAACCCATCCCAAGGCTATGGCATCTCCATGGAGAATATGCTCCGGCCCCACAGGGAAGAGAAAAATGCGGCGTAAAGAGCCAACACAGAGCTTCTTTTCTTCGACACCGATCGCCGAACACCGTCGAATTATGTCAATCTATGTCAACCGGTGTCAAAATAGGCAGAACAAAAGTTTTGATTTTTCCTTCAATTTTTGTTGCACAAACTTGGATAATATGGTAAATTACCCGTAGATCAAACGGTGGCGCCAGAGGAGAGAGAGCAGCGGCCATTGGAATCATAATCATGGAGGGAAAATTATGGAAACCAAAATCCGCGTGCTGATAGCCGATCCCAATGAGGATATGCGGACGCTGTTGAAGGATACGATCTCCCGGGAGGAGGACATGGCCGTGTGCGGCTGCGCCGCCGACGGGGCGGAGACGCTGGAAAAGATCTCGGAGCAGGCGCCGGACGTGGTGGTGCTGGAGCTTGTGATGCCCCGGCTGGACGGGCTGGGCGTGCTGCGCAAGCTGCCGGAGACGGAGTGCGACAGCGCCGTGGTGGTGCTGACCGGATTCGTGAACGCCCATGTGGTGGCGGAGGCCGCGGAGCTGGGGGCGTCCTACTTCATGTCCAAGCCCTGCGACAGCGCAGAGCTTTTGGAGCGCATCCGCCAGTTCGGCGCCCCCCGGACGCTGCCCCATCCCCTGACGCCGCCCCGGGCGCCCGCTCCTCCCTCCCGCGCGGAAAGCACGCTGGAGGCTGTGGTCACCGATATCATCCACGAGATCGGCGTCCCGGCCCATATCAAGGGCTATCAGTATCTGCGGGAGGCCATCCTGCTGACCATCCGGGACATGGAGGCCATCAACGCCGTCACCAAGGTGCTGTACCCCGAGGTGGCCCGGAAGTTCAACACCACCCCTTCCCGGGTGGAGCGAGCCATCCGCCACGCCATCGAGGTGGCCTGGGACCGGGGCGACGTGGAAACCCTGCAGAAGTATTTCGGCTACACCGTCAGCGGCATCAAGGGCAAGCCCACCAACAGCGAGTTCATCGCCATGATCGCTGACCATCTCCGCCTGCGGCAAAAGCAGGGGATGATGTGAAAAAGCAATAAAATCCCCCCTGTTTGCCGCCTGTCCAAAGACCGGCTAACAGGGGAGTTTTTTATGAAAGCGCTCATGAGGAAGTACGTATGGGATTCTATGTGAGTCAAAGAGAACCGTCCCCGCGACTCTGCATAGATAAGCGAATAAAAACGAAGAAGATGGCAGTACTTGAATCGTTCAGCCATCATCTTTCTTGTGAACTATAGAAGCTGTTGTACTGGAAGCAAAAATATGATATGATTATTATGTAATATTCTCAATTTTGGGAGTGTGATTCATAATGTCTGTAGGCTTGACAATAGCTATAGAAGTCTTTGGCGCTCTGACGTATAACCTAATCTTTTTAGGTTTTTGTTGGGCTGGGCTAATTGTCGCAAGAAAGTCAAATTGGGCGTGGGCATTATTTAGCTTAGGTGTGGCTTGGAATACTTTGCAATTTGTTGCGGAATATCGAGAAATCTTTTCTACAGGGAAAGAAATGGAAACATATTTTATGATAGCACACTACATAGCATTTGCTATTGCGATTGTATTTTTTATTCTTATTATGAGACGGCGAAAGCAGTATGCGACGGCAAATGTAGTGGTAGCATCCCCTGAAACAAAGCAGAATAGCATTGTTGGTGTTGGTTTTTGTGAAGATGAAAAGGTCAACGCTTCTAAGAATGATTATCAAATTAATAATCCCGTAGAATCCAGAAATGACAGTCTTTCAGTAGAAAGCGGCATAAAAGGGTCAATCCCTAATAATATAAAAGAAGAACCCATTATCACAAAAGGAAAAGAGGAAAGCATAACTGAAAGTGATGCACCTATTAATGGAGGCCGGTTTTGTAGTAGATGTGGGGCTCCCATCAATAGTGATACTGAGATATGTCCTCGATGTGGGAAAAAGTTTTTTACGAAAAAGACCATAAAACGGCTACAATTATCGCTTTTAATATGTTTGCTACTAATAGGAAATATATGCCAGTTAAGTGAAGGCGAAAAAATGCAGTCTAGATTATCTCAAATACAAGCGGAAAATGATGAATTAAATAGGAATATTAGATTATTACAAACTGACCTTTCAAATGCGAAAACTCAACGCAATAATTATAGTTTTATGAGTGGAGAATATACCCAAATAAAGCAGTGGATACAAAATCATGGTTCGGACTATAAGGACAATTCAAATTATTATGCAGCAACCAATATTATTGCTGTACAGACTGGTGAAATTGCTTATCTCGATATAACATATAAAGGAAATCAAAGCCTATGGATGAAAACAACACAGGGAAACTGTAACGCTGAGTGGATGAAACGCTGGTCGAACAATACAACACAAGTCATAATTACAGGTGTAAAACCAGGCATTGATGTAATAGTTTTTACTTTGGGTGATAATGAAAAATCGACTTCACAAGAGTATTTTGAAGTGCTCGTAATCATTGTCTAGCCAATGTGTTTATTCTTCACTTGGTTTCGTCTCTACAAGCCCTATCCACTTATACGCCGTTGTCCTGCTGATATTACATAGCCTTGCCAGAAAAGGGGACCCTGTAAAATTTGAAAAGCGGGAGGGTGGTTCCTCCCGCTTTTTTATCGCGCTTTTTTCTTTTTCGGCTCCGGAAGATCCTCCGCGACGCCCCTCACCATCCGGCGCAGCAGCTCCCGCCGATCCACATCCGCAAGGATCATCTCCTTCGCGCCGTCGTAAGGAAGCTCCATCTGCGGCTCGATCCCCGCCTCCTGCAGCAGGCGCAGGGCTGTCGGCGTTGGTTTCAGCAGCAGGCGGTCGTCATATACGCCGCCGACCACTTTCCCCTGACAGTAGAGGATATACTCCCCCATCATCGGGCGGTATGTGATTTCCTCCGGTGCTGACAACTGCTCCAGCACATAATCCAGATACTCTCTCGTCGATGCCATACTTCGACCTCCTTACGATCTTCGATCCGGGCGGCGGATCATGCTGCAAGGACCATATGAAGAAGATAGAGAAGCAGCAGATGCCCGGGATAAAACACATAGAACAGCCATTTGAGTCCTCTGCCCTTTTTGCCGTTATACAGCGCAAGCGGGATAAAGCTGAGCCCCGTCGCGCAATAGTACCCCATGGTTCTCGTAAGGGCCAGAAAAGCCACGCCCGCGCCGCTCCGGAGCAGGGGATGCTTATGCCGGAGCACATAGAACAGGAAAACCGCAATAACGGCGAAAACGGTGTAGTCCGCCCGCAGAAGGAGCGCCAGAACAGCCACGGCGATCACGGCCAGGACCCCGAGGACGGTCCTGCCGAAGGTCGCCTTCCCCGCATCCGGCTCCTTCCCGCCGCGGATCCGGGCGAACAGCATCAGCGCCAGAATGGCGAGAAAGAAGGTCAGCATGATGTTCTGGTGCGAAAGGCCGACGGAGCCGTCAAAAGCCAGGTCAAAGGGGATCTCGCTGATCAGGGCAAAGACGCCCATGCGAAGCAGATACTTCCTTTTATCTCTCGTGTGCGTGTAGCCCTCGGCGACGCAAAAGGAAAAAATAGGCATGGCAAGCCTGCCGATCATCCTCGGCCAAAGGACCCTCGGGAAGAAAATATCCCCCACATGATCAAAGACCATGCTGATGATGGCAAGGAGCTTCAGCGCTGTCCCGTCCAGGATCTGCGCTTTTTTGATTCTCTCCACAGGCTGTGATCCCCCTTCCTCTGCCGACAGGCGCATTGTCCGGTCCCACTCCGCTTCTTTTATACCATGCCGCCCCGGGCAGTGCAAGTCCGGCCCCGGCCGCCTCGCGGCTCCGGGCTGCCCCCGGCAGCCCATTCACTCCCGCTCGGGTTCGAATCCCACTTTGCAAAGCACGAGGACGGGCAGACGCCCGTCCTCATGGTTTGAAATATCACGCTGATAATGATACCAAATGCATCCCACGTGTCGCGTGGGGTGCATTTGGTCAGCCCCGGGGTGCATTTTTCAGAGGTGGGGTGCAGCTCGACAAACTAGAAGTTATTATTCTATTAGTTCTGTCAACGCCTTGTTGTAATCATCCTCTATCAGAATGACCTTCTCACCGACACTTCCGAACGTTTCGATGTACCATCTGTTACATTCCTTCAGGTCATCGGGTGTACAATCGGCTTCGATCAGCCTGGATTCTATATCCGACTCATGTCCGATGATCTCATGATAATGACTGTCAATATAATCTTCGGTCATGGCAAGGCAAATGAATCGAATAGACGGCAGATAATGCGCATCAAAGTCATTTCTCCAATCTGCGGGAATATAACAGCCCTCAACGACTAAGTTCTGTCTGTTTTCGACTACGGTCTTGATCATCTCGCGGACAATGGGCCATAGATACTCCGTGAGAGCATCGTCGTCTTCTGGCCCAAGCTCTGTGTTGCCGCTGCGGATCAGCCCCATCTTCAGATGGTCAATGGAGAGATATGGATATTTGTACTTTTCGAGCATTCGCTGCGCCAAAAGAGTCTTTCCTGTGTGAGATGCTCCTGTTAACAAAATAATCACGTTCCTGCCTTTACCTCCCAAATCCCGATTTGTCGAGATCATTATAACAGGCAACGCACGATATTGGAAGAAGAAAAGGGGACTCTGATCGTATCATGATCAGAGTCCCTTTTTGGTCCGAGTGGCGGGATTCGACCGGCCCTGCGGCCCCGGCCGCCTCGCGGCTCTGGGCTGCCCCCGGCAGCCCATTCACTCCCGCTCGGGTTCGAATCCCACTTTGCAAAGCACGAGGACGGGCAGACGCCCGTCCTCGTGCTTTGGTCCGAGTGGCGGGATTCGACCGGCCCTGTGGGGCCGGCCGCCTCGCGGCTCTGGGCTGCCCCCGGCAGCCCATTCACTCCCGCTCGGGTTCGAATCCCGCTTTGCAAAGCATGAGGACGGGCAGACGCCCGTCCTCATGCTTTGGTCCGAGTGGCGGGATTCGAACCCACGGCATCCAGCTCCCAAAGCTGGCGCGCTACCAGCTGCGCTACACCCGGTCGTCGTCAGAAGAAACTCGCTTCCCGTTTTCGTGGCTGTTTTGCATGTCACGGAAAGCTTATGTATTATAGCACCCCTGCCACCGCCGCGCAAGGCTTTTTCCGATTGATGTTTTCCCGGCGGTATGGTATCATAGGGGCAATGACAAATGACGACCTGGGAGCGTGATTTATAAATGCGGATGCGAAAAAAGCCCAATCTGATCCCCCGGATGGAGCGCTGCGCGGCGGTGCAGATCATGGAACCGGAGGCGCTGCTGGGCCGCTGGGGGGAAGAGTTTTCCTCCTACAGGGAGATCTGGCTGGAGCTGGGCTGCGGCAAGGGCCGCTTTACCTGTGAGCTGGCCCAGCGGAATCCGGAGGTGCTGCTGCTGGCCCTGGAGAAGGTGCCGGACGCCATGGTGGTGGCCATGGAACGGGTGACAGAGCAGAACATCCCCAACGTCCGCTTCCTGGACCGGGACGCGGAACTGCTGCCGGAGATCTTTGCCCCCGGGGAGATCGCTCGGCTTTTCGTCAACTTCCCCGACCCCTGGCCCAAGAAAAAGCAGTACAAGCGCCGTCTGACCGCCCCGGCCTTTCTGGAGCGCTACAAGGCCCTGCTGCCGGAGGGTGGCGAGCTGTGGTTCAAGACCGACAACGCCGATCTCTTCGACTGGTCCCTGGAGACCCTGAAGAGCTGCGGCTGGACCCTTCGGCCCATGCCGGAGGGGACCCCCATGACCGACTACGAGGCCCGCTTCACCGCCATGGGCCTGCCCATCCACCGGATCATAGGAGTACGCCCATGAGACTGATATCTTGGAATGTGAACGGCCTCCGGGCCGCTGTAAAGAAGGGCTTTGAGGAGAGCATCCTCTCCCTGGACGCGGACGTCTTCTGCCTCCAGGAGACCAAGCTTCAGGCCGGCCAGATTGACCTGCCTCTCCCGGGCTACACTTCCTACTGGAACTACGCGGAGAAGAAGGGTTACTCCGGCACCGCGGTCTATACCCGGCAGGAGCCTCTCTCCGTCCGCTGCGGCATGGGCATCCCCGAGCATGACAGCGAGGGCCGGGTGCTGACGCTGGAATTCCCGGAGTTTTTCCTGGTGGACGTGTACACCCCCAACGCCCAGCCGGAGCTGAAGCGCCTTGCCTACCGCATGGCCTGGGAGGACGCCTTCCGGGGCTACCTCTGCGCTCTGGACGGGCAAAAGCCGGTGGTGGTCTGCGGGGATATGAACGTGGCCCATGAAGAGATCGACCTGAAGAACCCGGACACCAATCACCAGAACCCCGGCTTCTCCGATCAGGAGCGGGAGAAGATGACCGCCCTCCTCTCCGCCGGCTTCACCGACAGCTTCCGCCTTCTCCACCCCGAGGAGCGGGACGCCTATTCCTGGTGGAGCTACCGGGCCAACGCCCGGGAGCGGAACGTGGGCTGGCGCATCGACTACTTCCTCTGCTCCGACCGGATCGCGGACCGGGTGCGGGCAGCCTTCATCCGCCCGGAGATCCAGGGCTCGGACCACTGCCCGGTGGGATTGGACATAGAATGGTAAAAATTGGAAGTCTTTCCCTCTCCGGCCGGCTGTTTCTGGCCCCCATGGCGGGGGTGACAGACGCAGCTTTCCGGCTGCTGTGCCGAAAACACGGGGCGGCCCTGTGCACCACGGAGATGATCTCCTCCCGGGCGCTGATGTACCAGGACGCCAAGACCAGGACGCTGCTTCTGCAGCCGGAGGGGGACGAGCCCCTGGGGGTGCAGATCTTCGGCAGCGATCCGGACATCATGGCCGGGGCCGCCGAGAAGGTGCAGCGTCTCTGCCGGCCGGCTCTGATCGACATCAATATGGGCTGTCCCGTGGGCAAGGTGGTCAAGAGCGGGGACGGCTCCGCCCTGATGAAAAACCCGGAGCTGGCGGAGGCCATCATCCGCTCGGTGGTGGCCGCCTCCTCTGTCCCCGTGACGGTGAAGTTCCGCAAGGGTTTTGACGGCGGGAATGTGAACGCGGTGGAATTTGCCCGGATGTGCGAGAGCGCCGGGGCCGCGGCGGTGGCCGTTCACGGCCGTACCCGGGTGCAGATGTACCAGGGCCGGGCGGACTGGGACATCATCCGGGAGGTGAAAAAGGCCGTCTCCATTCCGGTGTTTGCCAACGGGGACGTGTGGACCGGGGAGGACGCGGCCCATATCCTCCGCTACACCGGATGCGACGCCGCTCTGGTTGGGCGGGGCGTCTTCGGCAACCCCTGGATCTTTGCCCAGGGCAACGCCGCCATTGCCGGGGAGGAGATACCCTCCCTGCCGCCTCTCCGGGAGCGGATGGAGGAGGCCCTCTGGCAGGTGAACACGGCGGCGGCGCTCAAAGGCGAGAAGATCGCCGTGCTGGAGGCCCGCAAAAGCCTGTGCTGGTATCTCCGGGGCGTGCGAAACGCCGGGTATTACAAGGAGAAGATCGTGAGCCTGAGCACCCTGGCCGACACGGAGCGCCTGGTGCGCCAGGTGCAGCTGAATCTGACATGAGGGCATTCGTAAAAAGGAGCGTACGAGAATGAGACCTTATCTGAACAGCATTTCTTCCCCGGCGCTGCGGCTGCGCTGGATCAGCGTGCAGTGCTACGAGATGGTTCTTCCCAACGGCAAGGTGATCGTCACGGACCCCTTCTATCTGGACGCCGGCATTTTTGACGGCATCCCCGAGGAGGAGCTGACGAAAGACCAGAAAATGGAAAAGCAGGTCTACGCCCAGCGGGGTTTCTCCGCGGAGGACTTCACCGGCGCGGACTACATCCTGCTCAACCACATCCACGGGGACCACTGCAATCTGGTGGGGGCGCTGTGGAATCGCTTTTACGGGCGCATCCTCTGCCCTGCCGACTGCGCGGAGGAGCTGGCCCATCTCTTCGATATCCCCTACGGCGCCATCTACCCCCTCTATCCCGGCAACACCTATTATTTTGACGATTTCACCCTGAAGGTCTACCCCGGCGCCCACGACAACCGGGCCTTCCGGGAGGGCCGGTTCATGCGGCCCAGCGATCCCCGTTCCGGCTATGCGGGCTCGGAGGGCTTCGGCCTGCCCTGCCCCAACCGCAGCAACGGTCTGGGCAATCTCTTTGATTTCAACTATCTGATCCAGACTCCGGACAACTTCAAGATCGACTTCCAGGCGGGCCGGGATTTTGAGGAGCACGTGCGCCACGTAAAAGACGAGTGCCCCAACCTGATGCTCTGCCACCGGATCCGCAGCTACAGCCCGGAGAAGTATGCCGACATGATCCGCTCCATGGGCGCCCAGCTCTGCCTGCCCCTGCACCACAACAACGCCCGGGCCAAGGACGAGGATCTGAACGTTTTTTTTGAGAAGGTCAACGGGATTTTGAAGGACAGCGGCAGCGTGGCCCGGGGCTTCAACCCGGAGCCCTATCGCTGGTACACCCTGCAGACCTCCCTGATCGGAGAGTAATCTGCCAAAAGCCGGGAGAGGAGGTGTCCGTCCCATGACAAAAGAAGAGGAGATGGCGGTGATCGCCCGGGTCCTCCGGGGGGACACGGACGCCTTTGCCGCCCTGGTAACGGAAAACCAGCAGCGCGCCTACCACCTGGCCTGGCGGATGCTGGGCAACGAGGCGGACGCCGCCGATGCGGTCCAGGATGCCTTTTTGAAAGCCTATACCTCCCTGGGGGACTTCCGGGGAGACAGCCGCTTTTCCGTGTGGCTCTACCGGCTGGTGAACAACGTCTGCATCGACGCCCTGCGCCGGAAAAAGCGCTGGGAGACGCTGCCCCTGGAGCAGGAGGACGAGGAGGGGGAGAGCTGGGAGCTGCCTCTGGCGGACACCGGCCCGGATCCCCAGGAGCTGCTGGAGCGCGCCGCGGACCGGGAGGCCGTGCGCGCCGCCATGGCCGCCCTGCCCGCCGACTGCCGGGAGATCCTGAGCCTCCGGGAGATCGGTGGTCTCAGCTATGACGAGATCGCCGCCGCCCTCCGTCTGGAACAGGGCACCGTCAAATCCCGGCTGAACCGGGCGCGAAAAAAGTTGTGCCAACTTCTCACGAAAAGCGGGAACTTCTCCGCCTCCGGGCCGTCAAAAAAAGGGAAGGAGGTGTGAAGAGTGGACGACTGCCGGTTTTTTGAAGAATTGATCAGCACCTCGCTGGACGGGGAGCTGACCGAGACAGAGGAGCGCGCCCTCTCTGCGCACCTTCAGAGCTGCGAACACTGCCGCGCCTATCGCCACGCCCTGCTGGCGATCACGGAGGCGGAGCGCGACGCCCTTCCCCCGCCCCCCCGGGATCTGACGGAAAACATCATGGCCGCCGTCCGCAAGGCTCCGGCCCCCCGGAAAAAAGCCCTGATCCTCGCCTTCCCCCGCCGGGCGCAGGCCCTGGCGGCCATGGCCGCGCTGGTGATCCTGGCTGGCTGGGCCGGGACCCGGCTGCTGAGCCCCAAGGGTGCCAGCGAAAGCGCCGCTGCGGGGATCTCCCCGCAGACCATGCGCATAGCCGCCGCCCCTGCCGCCGCCCCCGCCGCCGGGATGGAGCCGGCCGAGGAGGAGAGCGCGGACAACAGGCCGATGATGGTCTTCGACGCCGCGGCGCCGGAGGCAGCCATGGACGCCGCGCCCCTCCCCTTCCTCCTGATCGACGCCGACGGCAGCGAACGCGCCGGCGCGGACGGCAGCGCCCTGTGGTCCCTGGGAGAGCCCACGGATGCGCCCGTCCCGGAGAGAAAGCCGGACTACATCCTTCGGGATACCGCCGGGGCCCTTCTCTGGCAGCTCTGGGAGGAGGGCGACAGCGTCCTGTTCCGGGAAAACGGGGACGGGCTGCTCCGCCGTGCGGAGGCCGGGAGCTTCTGGGAAGCCCTGGGAGAGCTGTCGTAACCCTTATTAAGCTTTAGAAAAACAAAAAGGCTCTGCGGACTTATCCGTCCGCAGAGCCTTTTTATGACTGATTACACCTCTTCGCCCATGTACAGGAGCTTTCCGTCCGCCGTCTTGGAGAAGCGGCACAGGAACTCGTCGTAGGCGATCCAGCTCTCCCGGGGGTAGTTGGCGTGGGTCATGTTGGCCACCCGGCCCACCGTGAGCATGGGGACCTTCTTCTCGTTGCGGTAGACATACCAGCGGATCTCTCCGCAGCTGTACTGGAGGGGCTTTTCCTCCAGGCCGTAGAGTTTGATCAGATTCCGCAGGAAGGCGGCCAGGGTCGATGTGACGCCGAATTCCATCTCCCCGTGCTCCCGGTCGGCGCAGAGCCAGTCCCGATCGCCGAAGAGGAACATGAAGGGCACGGCGGGGTCGATCTTCTCCGGCAGCACCAGCTCCTTGTCCGGGTTCACAAGGGCCGACCAGGGAGACACCGCGGCGAAGACGCCGGGGGCCTTCACGCCCAGAGAGGTGGTTATCATGCCGCCGCTGGACTGACCGCAGGCGTACACTCTCGTCTTGTCCACCGGCAGGCGGCTCTCCGTGTCCTCGACAGCCCGCAGCAGGAAGCCCACGTCGTCGATGTCCATGCCCTCGTACGCGCCTTCCCAGAGCAGCAGGTTTTTGAGACTTGTGGGACGCTGCTGGGACACGCCCGCCTCCGGGATCAGCAGGATGAAGTTTCGCTCTTCCGCCACGCGGCTCATGTCGCAGATGCTGATGAAGGCCTCCGCGCTGCTGCCCCTGCCGTGCATGCACAGCACCAGGGGCACGTTTTTCTCGCTGCCCCGGAGGGATTCGGGCACGTATTCGTACCAGAGGCGGGTGAAGCCCTGGTGCTCCAGGGTGTGGAGGGTGAAGCCGTAGGCCGTCGGATCGATACGCCGGCGCAGGAACTTCTTTCCAAAGCCCCGGTGGCGGCAGGCCCCGTTCAGGAAGTCCCATACCGCCTCGGCCAGCTCCCGGCTCATGGGGCCGGTATAGCCGTTGGTCACCCGCACCTGGGAGATCTGCTCTTCGTTGATCTGGCTGTTCCGGCAGATGGTGGAGGGGAAGTAGATCTCGTCGGCCCAGGCGTTGGAGTAGCGCTCCTCCGCCGCGTCGTTCTGGGCTTTCCAGTAGCGGCAGACGGCGGCGTTGGCGCCGCTGTTCTCCTGCCAGCCCATCCACACGGGGGTGGGCAGCTTGGCGGCGGCCACGTTCAGCTCGGTCTTGCCGGTGTTCTCCGCGCCGTGGACGCTCTCGGCATTGCGCATAGCGCTCTCGTCCAGCTCGCCGAAGCTGGCAAAGCCGGAGTACTCGCTGCTCATACTCATGACGGCCTGCTGGGCCACGACCGCGCCGTCACCGAGACCCAGAGCGTAGACGTTGTCCTGGATGACCACATAGCTCCGGCGGGACTGGATCTGGAGGTAGGTCTTGTTCATGTACTCGGCGTCCGCGCCGCTCAGATCCCACTGCTCCTTCTCCGGTACGAGAACATGGAGGAAGATCTCCTGCTCTTTGGCGAAGTCGGGCCAGAAGCTCTGCTCCAGCCAGGCGGGCATCTCCGCCCCGGAGGGGGCGACGAGCATCAGCACCGGCCGGTCGTAGTGGAGGCCGGGGATCAGGTAGGTGTAGAAGACGCGGGAGCCGTTTTCCGGCTTCAGGCGCTCTTCAAAGAGGCCGGAGAGCAGGCAGCGGTTGGCGTCCTGCCGATCCACGGGAAGCGTGCTCATATCCTGCGGGAAACGTTTGATTTCCATGCTCTGGTCCCTCCTTTTACACAAAACGGCAGACGTGGTCCACCGCGATATCCGAAAAGCCGTAGGCCTCGGCCTTGGTCAGCTTGCCGTTGGCCACCTGGTGGATGGTTTTCAGCAGCTCCCCGCCCATCTCCTGGAAGGTCTTTTCGCCCCGGATGATGGCGGAGAGATCCACATCCATGTTGTCCTCCATGCGCTGATAGGTGCGGCCGTTGGCCGTGACCTTCAGGACGGGGACGATGGCGTTGCCGGTGGGAGTGCCCCGGCCGGTGGTGAAGACCACCACCTGGCAGCCGCCCGCCACCATGGAGGTGACGGAGGAGATGTCATAGCCCGCGGTGTCCATCACCACGGCGCCCCGCTTTGTGGGCCGCTGCGCCTGCTCCAGCACCTCCACGATGGGACGGGTGCCGCCCTTGCGGATGCAGCCCAGGCTCTTCTCGTCCAGGGTGGAGAGGCCGCCCGCCTTGTTGCCCGGCGTGGGCTGACCGGCCCGGCAGTCCTGGCCGGCGGCCTTCAGATGCTCCTCGTAGGCCCGGCAGACCTCAATGATCTCGTTGTGCACCTTGGGCGTGGCGGCCCGCTTGGCCAACACATGCTCGCCGCCGATCCACTCGATGGACTCGCTCATCATGGTGGTGGCGCCCAGATCCACCAGCCGGTCGCTCAGCTCGCCCACGGCGAGGTTGGAGGCGATGCCGGAGGTGGCGTCGGAGCCGCCGCACTCGATGCCCATGAACAGTTCGGTGATGGGGAACAGCTCTTTCTGCTGCATACCGGCCTCGGCGGCCATCTCCCGGGCGGCGCGCACCGCCTTTTCGATGGTCTTGAGCGTGCCGCCCTCGTCCTGGATGCCAAAGGACACCACCGGCTTGGAGGTCATGCTCTGGATCTTGGCTTTCAGCTTGTCATGGCCCACCGTCTCGCAGCCCAGGCCGATGATGACCACGCCGTAGACATTGGGGTTGCAGGCAAAGCCGGTCAGCACCTTCTGGCTCATGGCGGTGTTGGCGGCCACATCGGAGCAGCCGGTGTTGAACACGATGTTCACCGCGCCCCGGACCTGGGAGGCCACGATGCGGCTGCTCTCGCTGCCGCAGGCGCAGGTGGGAAGGATCAGCACATGGTTGCGGATGCCGGGGCGTCCCTCGGCGCGGCGGTAGCCCCAGAACTTCAGACCCTCGTCGGTCTGGACCGCCCGGAAGTCTCCGGCCTCCTCGCCGCTGTCTTCCACCAGCTCGCTGTCATAGTCCCGGGGGACCGAGTGGATGTTCTCGTGGTTGACCAGGTGTCCGGCGGCGATGGCCCGGTCGGTCTTGCCGATCAGCTCGCCGTATTTGATGATCTCGTCCCCCTCCCGGAGATCCACAAGGGCGATCTTGTGGCAGTAGGGGATGTCCTCCCGGGCGTCGAGGCGCAGAAGCTGCTCCCCCTTCCGGTAGCAGACGGTCTCTCCGCACTTTACGTCAGCCACACAGGTGACTACATTATCGCTGTTGTCCATCAGCAGGGCGTTGATCTCCATGGCTTTGTCTTCCTTTCCGCGTTTTTTCTTGTATCTTTACAATAGCAAAGGGACAGTTTATAATCAATATGATGATATTTATACTTTCTTCAATTTTTTTGATAATAAAGGTGGGGAAAAGCCCGGCTTGCCGGGAGGAGGGATCGTCCATGGAACAGGAAATGCGGTATATCTACGAGATCTGGCGCGAGGGCAGCTTTTCCCGGGCGGCGGAGAAGCTCTATCTGTCCCAGAGCGCCCTGAGCATGGCGGTGAGCCGGGCGGAACGGCAGCTGGGCGCGCCGATTTTTGATCGGAGCCACCGTCCGCCGCTGCTGACCCCCGCGGGCCAGGTCTACCTGGATACGGCCCGGCAGGCCATGCAGCTGGAGGAGGATATGGAGCGGCGGATCTCCGATATTCGCCGGCTCCACGCGGGAAGGCTCTGCATCGGCGGTTCCCACTATCTCAATGCCTATATCCTGCCGGACATCCTCTGCGGCTTTCACCGACGCTATCCCGACGTCAAGCTGGAGCTGGTGGAGAGCAGTTCGGCGGAGCTGGCCAAAATGCTCGCCCGCCGGGAGCTGGATCTGACCTTCAGCTGCAACGAAGCGTTTCTGTCGGACTTCCCCCGGTATCCCGCCTTTTCGGACCACGTCCTGTTGGGCGTGCCCCGGCAGGGGCTGCCGCCCCAGGCGGAGGGCCTGGGCCTGACGGCGGCGCAGGTGGCGGAGGGCGCGCATCTGCGCCCGGATTGCCCCACGGCCCCCCTGCGCTGCTTTCAGGAGCTGGGCTTTCTCCTGCTGAGCCCCGGCAACAACCTTCACGACCGGGCGGAGCAGCTGTTCCGGGAGGCCGGCTTCCAGCCGAAGGTCCTGATGGAGTTATCCCAGCTGGTCACCGCCTGCCGTCTGGCGGAGCATGGGTTGGGGGCAAGCTTTATCAGCGACCGGATCGTAGCGCCGGACAGCCGGCTGGTCTATTTCAAGCTGGACTCCCGGCAGACGGAGCGGGCCTTCTACATGCTTTTACCCAAGCGGAGCTACACGCCCCACGCCGTCCGGGCCTTCATCGACCATGTCCGGGAGACGCTGATATAAACCGCGGCTCCGGTCTCGGGTCATTCCCGTAGTCTGAGCCGGTTTTCGTTGTCGCGGGGCGGCCTCTTCCGTCCCGGAAGCGAGGACGGTCAAGCGCCGGGTACATCTCCCTCTGTATTCGCCAGCTATCCAAAATTCTTATTGCAAAAAAGTACATAAAACTGTATTATAGGTATAATATGGAGGAGGGGCCGGCGTCCCTTCGAACCGGATAAAGGAGGTCTCCCATGAAAACGCTGCTTGCCGCAGCTCTTGTGCTGCTGTTTGCCCTGGTCGGCTGCGGAAAGGTCGTTCCTCCCCAGCTGCCGGAGAAGCCGGCGGCGGGCGTGGCCACTCCCGAACCGGCACGCACTCCGAAGCCCGCGCACGACGTTTCTGCAAAGCCAACGTCCTCCCCGTCTGCCGGGGAATACCCGGAGGGCCGGGAGCTGTTCGCCCTGGCGGAAACGGAGGAAGCGGCCCGGGCCATCGCGGAGGAATACGGGATCGAGCTGGTGGAGTACCGTTACGGTATCGCCGTCTTCCACACGCAGGAGGATCCTTATGCCGTAGTCCGGCGAGGCGCGGAGAACGGCTGGACACCCCTGGAGGTGAACACCTTCAAAAAGCCCGCGGGCTGAAAAAGTCGTAAAACCCTATGCATATTTTTTATAGACGGAGAGGAAAGCTATGAATAAGGCGCTGCGATCCAAATTGCTCAGCCTGCTGCTGGTTATGTCCATGCTGCTCAGCGTGGCCCCGGCGGCCTTTGCCGCTGAGAGTGAGGCGAATCCGGACCCGATAGGCTTCGAGGACGCCATGGACGAGGAGCCCGGGGAAGAACCCGGAGAGGAGCCCGGCCAGGAACCCGGCCAGGAACCCGGTGAGGAACCCGGCCAGGAGCCCGGTCAGGAACCCGGCCAGGAGCCCGGACAGGAACCCGGCCAGGAGCCCGGACAGGAACCCGGCCAGGAGCCCGGACAGGAACCCGGTCAGGAACCCGGTCAGGAACCCGGTCAGGAACCCGGCCAGGAGCCCGGTCAGGAGCCCGGCCAGGAGCCCGGTGAGGAGCCCGGCCAGGAGCCCGGTGAAGAGCCCGGGGAGGAGCCCGAAGAGGAGCCCGAAGAGGAGCCCGAGGAGGCCGCCTTCGTTCTCGTCCGCTTTGTCTCCGCCCAGGAGCTCACGCTGACCGTCTCCGATGAGGAGGGTGAGCTGACCCCCGCGACGGAAGAAGAAATCGCCGCGGCACTGGAAGCCATGGAGATCGTCCTGGACGAGCCCACAGCCCAGGAGGGCGAGACGATCGCTTTCACAGAGATATACCTGCTCGCTCCCGGCAGCTACCGTTATACCGCCGAGGCGGAGAGCTTCCGGAGCCTGAGCGATGTTTTGGAGATCACGGAAGAGAGCGCGCCGGTCATTGAGATTTCGCTGCTGCTGGAGGCAGAGCTCGAGCTGCCTTACGGCTTCGCGGGCATGCCCGAGGGCTTTGAGCTCTCTGAGGCCGACCTTTCCGCCAAGCAGGCGCTGATCGACCACGACGTGGTGAACACTGCGGAAAAGCTGACGCCGGGCGTGGACTACGTGGCTGACCAGGTCTTTTTCCTGGCCGACACCCGGGAGTATGCGGAGACCGTGGCCGCCGCCTACAGTGCCGAGCTGGTGAAGTATGATTACGGCGTGGCGGTGCTGCGTTTGACCACTGCCACCCCCGTGGAGGCGGTGACCGCGGCAGCGGATCCGGAGCTGCCCCTGCCCGTCGTGGAACTCAACCAGATCGTCCGCCGGGAGCCCAGCTACGGCTATCCCTCCCAGGTAGGAACATTCCGCAGCACCAAGTCCGGGGAGAGCGTGAACGCGCTGGAAAGCTGGGAGTCCTGGTACAACGGTCTTGTCTATGACGACAACAGCTCCACAAATCCCGACACCTACATGAGCGAGCCCACCGACTCTCAGTACCAGTACATGCACGATATGGTAAACACCTACGAGGCCTGGGGCGTCACCAAGGGCGCGGGCGCCGTCGTGGCAGTCATCGACAGCGGCGTGGACGTCAGCCACCCGGATCTCCATGTCTCCGCCCTGTCCGGCTGGGAGGGCTTTGGCGAAGACCACGGCACCCATGTGGCCGGCATTATTGGCGCCACAGAGGGCAACGGCATCGGCGGCGCGGGCATCGCCCCCGAGGCGACCGTGATATCCCTGCATACAGACTTTGAGCAGGCGAACCTGGAGATGGCGTACAGGGCCGCCGCGGCCGCCGGCGCGGACGTGATCAACCTGAGTCTCGGCGGCGTGGGCTACGTCAATTCCGAGGAGCAGGTCCTGCGGGAGGTCATCGGCAGCGGCGTCACCGTGGTGGTCGCCATGAGCAACGATGGCAGCAACATCAGGAACTACCCCGCCGCCTACAACATCCCCGGTCTGATCGCCGTCGGCTCTGTGAATGGGGCCGGCGCCCGCTCCGACTTCTCCAACTACGGCAAGTGGCAGGACGTGGCAGCCCCCGGTACCGCCATCATGTCCACGGTCCCCGGCGGCGGCTATGAATTCATGGACGGCACCTCCATGGCTACCCCTGTGGTCAGCGGCTTGTGCGCCCTGTACATCTCCCAGTACGGGGGCAGTCCCGCCCAGGTGGAAAAGGCCATCAAGGCCGCCACCACCAACGGCATCGTGGACGCCGCCAAGCTCTTCACGGTGGACAAGGGTGTCCCCACGATCGTATATCCCGATCCTGTCAACGGCATGGTGCCCTACGGCTCCGATCTGGAGATTTACGGCCTTCTGGATGACGACGACATTGTTTACACCCTGGACGGCACGACTCCCGCCGTGCGCAACGGTGTGGTGACGGTGGGCCAGTATGTGCAGCTCGCCGACGGCGGAACCAGCTGTACCTGGATCCCCCTGACCATAGAAAACGGCTTCACCCCCGGCAAGAAGGTGACGGTCAAGGCGCTCCGGGTCAACGGCGCAGGCGTGGTGAGCAAGGTGGTCACCAAGACCTTCACCCTGGGCTATGCGGCGCCCACCGATGTTACGTGCAGCGTGCCGGACCATCTCATCGCCGGCAAATCCGTGACCCTTTCCGCCTCGGTGTTGCCGGCGGCGGCCAATCAGGCGGTCATCTGGGAGATCAGCAGCCCGGTGACCGGGGTGAGCATCAACACCAAGGGCGTGCTGTCCAGCCAGGCCACCTCCTCCGGCTATGTCACCGTCCGGGCATCCGCCAAGGACGACCCCTCCCGGTCCAATTCCTGGAGCATATATGTGGGCGCGGCGACCCCCACCAAGACGATCGTATTGGCCGCGAACTCCTTAAACCTGCTTGTGGGTGAATTCGCGCCTCCGCTGTCCCCCACAGCCAGAGACATCGATAACCAGAACCTCAGCTTTGTGACCTTTGCCTTTACCAGCAGCAACCCGAAGGTGGCCACTGTGGATTCCTCCGGCAACATTCAATCCGTGGGCAAGGGCACGGCCACCATCACCGTCACAGCCCAGGACGGCTCCAAGGTCAGCGCCAAGTGCACGGTAACGGTCACCCAGCCGGTAACCGGCATCGAGATCAGCGGCACTCCCTATGTGGCACCGGGCAAATCCGCCAGCTATACGGCCGCGGTCTACCCCAGCGACGCCAACAATAAGAAAGTGTCCTGGAGCGTCAACAACAATGCCTATGGTATCACCATCAATGCCACCGGCAAGCTGACCGTTCCCGCAAGCGCTCCCACCGGCGTCACTGTGTACGTCCAGGCAGTCGCCACGGACGGAAGCGGTGTGGCCGCTGCGCCCTTCCCCGTGACAATCGCGCCCCTGACCACCAGGGTCGATCCCATTTATATCGACTCTCAGCGGGCGGACGGTTCGGATCACGAATTCAGTTACGATCTTCAGTACCTCTCCACCTATGACAAGAGCAGGAACGTCAAGAAGATCCTGATGTATGCTACCGAGCCCTGGCCCGACAGCTCCGAATACCGCGCCTCTCTTTCGCTCAACACCTCTACAAACGGAGCGGCGTGGGTAAATTGGAGCTCCAGCAAGCCGGAGGTAGCTACAGTGGATGAATACGGCTTTGTGGAAGCGCATGCCCCCGGCACCACCGTCATCACCGCCAAGGCTCAGGACGCCAGCGGGAAAAAGGCCACCGTCAGTATTCAGGTCATCAATCCCGCCTCCGATGTAAAGGTCACTTCTGCGCTTCCATACTACGATTACGACTATGAATATCACGAGGAATACCATGTCCTCTCCGCCGGCAAGTCCGTGAAGAACACCGCCCGTCTGGGCGACGCCTTTGGCAAGCCCAGCATCTCCAAGGTCGCTTGGGACTTTTATGTGCTCGCATACGACTCCAACGGCAACGAGTCCTCCTACGTGGAAAATCTCATCTACGCCAATAAATGGGTCAAGATCAATGCCTCCGGCACACTGAGCACCAGCACCAAGCTGGTCCCCTATCTGAATGCCGGGTACAGCATCAGCGTGGATGTAAGCGCCATGTCGACGGACGGAACCTACCTGTATGGCTGGATCTGGTATGACATCGTGCAGCCCATCAAAAAGCTTACGGATGACTATGGCAGGGCTTCCGCGTCGTGCCAGCTGATGCTCGATGAGTATATTGACTACTATCTGATCCCCTGGATCGGAACTAACGGGTATTACAGCTCCGCAATTCATCCCGACTATGTGTTCTCCGTCAAATCCAGCAACCCGGATGTGGCGGGCGCCATGATTGTCTATGACACCGACGGTGATGCCATGGTGGAGATCCTCCCCGACACGAAGAAGGGCAGCGCCACCATCACCGTCACCGCCGGCGACGGCAGCGGCAAGAAGTTCACGGTCAAGGTCAGGGTCACCTGATCCCGACAAAACACAAAACCGGCTCCGACCGCGGGCACACGCCCGTGATCGGAGCCGGTTTTCCATGCAAAAGAGCTCAAAGCCGCCGCCCCAGGCGGCGGGTCCGGGCCTTCATCGACCATGTCCGGGAGACGCTGATATAAAATACAGGTGCCGGCGGGAACGTCGGCACCTGTATCTTTTTTCTCTCAGGGCGCTGAGGTTTTCCTCAGCACAGGGCGGCGCCCGCGGGGATATCCTCCGAGAGCATGACCAGCTGAAGCTTTTCCTCCCCCTTCTCCTTGTGGACGGCGGAGAGGAGCATGCCGTTGGAGCTGAGGCCCATCATCTTCCGGGGGGGCAGGTTCACGATGGCCACCAGGGTCTTGCCCACCAGCTCCTCCGGCTTATAGTACATAGCGATGCCGGAGAGGATCTGCCGGGTGGTGCCGCTGCCGTCGTCCAGCTCAAAGCGCAGGAGCTTCTGGGACTTTTTCACCGCCTCGCATTTCAAAACCTTGACCACGCGGAAGTCGGACTTGCAGAAATCATCGAAGGAGACCTCCTCCTTGAAGGGCTCGATGGGGTCCTTGGCCGGGGCCGCCAGCTCTGCCAGCGCAGCCAGCTCCTTCGCCGCGTCGATCCGGGGGAAGAGGTTCTCCCCCTTCTCCACCCGGGCGTCATAGGGCAGCACGCCCAGCGCGCTTGCGGCGGTCCAGCTCATGGCGGCCTCATCGGCGCCGATCTGAGCGGCCAGCTTCTCCATGCTCTCGGGCATGAAGGGCCGCAGGAGGGTGCCGCAGATGCGCAGGCTCTCCAGCAGGTTGTACAGCACCCGGGCCAGCCGGGGCTTTTTCGCCTCGTCCTTGGCCAAAATCCAGGGCGCGGTCTCGTCGATATACTTGTTGGCCCGGGCGATGACCTTGAACACCTCTCCCAGTCCGTTCTGGAGCTGGAACTTATCCATCTCCGCCTGGTAGCGGTCCCGCAGGCCGTCCAGCATCAGCAGCAGCTCCGCATCCTCCGGGCCGGACTCCTGCTCCGGGGGCAGCTTGCCGCCGAAGTACTTGCCCACCATGGCGGTGGTGCGGGAGAGAAGGTTGCCCAGATCGTTGGCCAGGTCCACGTTGATGCAGTTGATGAGCAGCTCGTTGGAGAAGTTTCCGTCGGAGCCGAAGGGGAAGGTCCGCAGCAGGAAGAAGCGCAGGGCGTCCACCCCGTAACGCTCGGAGAGCAGGTAGGGATCGATGACCGTGGGGACCTTGTTCTCCTTGGACTTGGAGATCTTTCCCCCGTCGATCACCAGCCAGCCGTGGCCGTAGACCTTCTTCGGCAGGGGCAGGCCCACGCTCATCAGGAAGGCGGGCCAGTAAATGGAGTGGAAGCGGACGATCTCCTTGCCCACGATGTTCACGCCGGGCCAATAGCGGTCCACATCGTCGTACTTGTCGTTGCAGTAGCCCAGGGCGGTGACGTAGTTGAACAGGGCGTCCAGCCACACATACACCACATGGCCCGGGTCAAAGTCCACCGGCACGCCCCAGGTGAAGCTGGTGCGGCTGACGCACAGATCCTGGAGACCGCCCTCGCAGTCGATGAAGTTGTGGACCATCTCGTTGACCCGGCTCCGGGGCTCCAGGAAGTCCGTCTCGGTCAGGAGCTTGCGCACCCGGTCGGCGTACTTGGAGGCCCGGAAGAAGTAGGCCTCCTCCTCGGCGTACTTGACCTCCCGGCCGCAGTCCGGGCACTTGCCGTCGATGAGCTGGCTCTCGGTCCAGAAGCTCTCGCAGGGGGTGCAGTACAGGCCGGAATACTTGCCCTTGTAGATATCCCCGTTATCGTACATCTTGCGGAAGATCCGCTGGATGCTTTTCACATGGTAGTCGTCGGTGGTGCGGATGAAGCGGTCGTTGGAGATGTTCATCAGCTTCCACAGGTCCTTGACGCCCCGCTCGCCCTCCACGATCCGATCCACGAATTCCTGGGGTGTGACGCCCGCGTCCTTGGCCTTGCCCTCGATCTTCTGGCCATGCTCATCGGTACCGGTGAGGAACATCACGTCGTAGCCCTGGAGCCGCTTATAGCGGGCGATGGCGTCGGTGGCCACAGTGCAGTAGGCGTGGCCGATGTGCAGCTTGTCGGAGGGGTAGTAGATGGGGGTGGTGATATAAAAGGTGGGCTTGTCCATGGGCGTATATTCTCCTTGCATTTATTTTATGGGGTCTGTATTCGTCCGGGGCCCGGCAATGCGGGTCTCCATGGAAAAGGATCAAATGTCTTCGGAATGGTATTTGTATTTGCTGTAATACTCGTAGGCCTCGCTGAGGGGCTTGCCGCCGGCGGACCAGTCGTCCCCGTCCCGGTAGATCACGCGCCAGGTGGCGGCATCCGTGCCCACGGCCTTGGAATTGCCGTTCTCGTCCACATGCTCGCCGGTGGTGTCGTAGACCTTCCCCTGGCTGAACTTCATGATGACATAGACATGCTCATAATCGGTGCCCAGGATCTGGACGCAGCACTCGTTGGTTTTGTCGTCCACCCAGGCGTGGATCTTGATGGGGTAGAGCTTGGTGTTCATGAAGCGGAAGTCGGGCCAGCCCCAGCTGACCGTGGCATCCATGCCGGCGGGGAGATAGCCCACCTGGAACTGGTGACACTCCCGCTCCAGGACCCGGAGGTTGGAGTAGGCCACAGCGTTGTACAGGGTGGAGCTGACCTGGCAGATGCCGCCGCCGTTCTCCTGCCGGACCTCCCCGTCGGCGTAGGCCGGGGCGGGGAGCCAGCCGTTCTCCGGGATGCGCTCGCCCAGGGTGTCGTTGTAGGAGAAGGTCTCTCCGGGCATGAGCATGATGCCGTCCAGGAGCTCACAGGCTTTTTTCACGTTGGAGATCCGGTTCTTGCTGCTGCCGGCCAGGGAGGTGCGCACCTCGTCGCAATAGTCCCGCCTCAGCAGTCGGACCATGGTCCAGTTCTTGGAAAGGGGATCGGCAAAGAGCCGGGAGTTGATCTCCTCGGTGGAGAGCTCCGGCTGTGTCACCGTCAGGGGCACCGTCACCGTGTCCCCGTAGCCCGCCGCGGCCCAGGCGGCCTCCGCCGCCGCCACGTCAAAGTCCACGCCGATGCTGGACTCGGTGACCAGGAAGGGCTGCCCGCCGAAGTCCAGATTCTCGTCCCCGGGCTGGGGATCGGTCAGAGCCGGACGGTAGATGGTCGGCAGGGTCTTTCTGTCCACCTGGTCGCTGCCCCAGGCGTAGTTGATGAACTCCGGATTTTCGGGCGCCTCGGCAAGGCTCTCATATTGAGCGGCGTACTCCGGGGCGTAGACGATCCGGGCGTTCACCATGGGGGAGTACAGGTCGTCGTGCAGGGACTGGAAATCGTAGTCCTCGTCCGGCTGAGGCACGCTCTCATAGGTAAAGCCGCTGTCGTCCCCGGCAAGGAGGGCCCGGGTGAAGTTCTCAAAGAGCAGCTCCTTGTCCAATGTCAGGCCGCTGGCCCCCTTGGTCAGGCGGATCTCGCTGTCGGTGATCTCCACGCCGCTCTCCAGCAGCTGCTCGTCGATGTCCTCGGCCGTCCGGTCGATGATGGCGCGGACCGCGTCCTCATCCAGGCTGACCGCAAGGTCCTCGGCGGCGGTGAAGCTGTTCTCGCCCAGGTAGGCGGCCTTCACATAGGTCAGGGTGTTTTCCAGGGCGGAGGCGCCGCGGCCGTAGGACCAGATCTCCTCGGTCAGGGCGTCGGCGTTCCAGCGCAGTCCCGCCTCTTGGGCGGTGATGGTCAGGCTGTTTTCCAACGGCAGCTCGGCCGTGACCGAAAGCTCCTCAAAGCGCTCCGCGCCCCGGGCCATCAGGGCGTCGTTCACCTGCTCTTTTGTCATGCCGGAAAAATCCGTCCCCAGGGCCTGGACGCCCGGGTAGACCGTGTCCAGCTGGGAGGTCCGGTAGACAAAATAGCCCGCCGCCCCGGCTGCCGCCAGGCAGAGGAAGAGCAGCGTAAGGAAAACGGCAAGGGCCACGGGGCTCTTCTTCTTTTTCTTTTTCTTCTTCCGGCGCCGCTTCTGGGGGAGCGGCGTTTTTTTCTTCGAAGCCGGTCTTTTCCCGGCGGGCTTTTTCTCCCGGGGCGCAGGCGCCTCGTACTCGTCCTCGTAAGGCTCCGCCGCTACGTCCTCTTCCGGAAGGATGGTCGTTATATTCTCGTTGTCTTTGATGGTGTCCACGCTCTCTTTCTATCCGATCCCGGGTCCTCTTTTTTCTTCAGTTCAAATACGGCTCGTCGGCCACCGGCAGGGGCACCTTCTGCCCCAGGGCCTCAAAGGCCTCCTTGATCCAGGGGTTGGCGTTGAAGCGCTCCTGGGTCTGGCTCTCCAGCAGGATGCCGATCAGCACGTTGCTCAGCAAAAAGCCACCGGGGGTGAAGTGCCAGCGGCCGTCCGCGTTCTCGGCCCAGCCGTTTTGCCGAAATACCTCCAGCGTCTCCTCCAGCCGGTCAAAGGCGCTGCGGTACACCTCCATATACTCTTCCTTGGAGATGCCCCAGGTGGTGCGCATGCCCAGCATCAGATACTCGCTGGCCCGGTCAAAGGCGGTCAGTTCTTCCTGCTCGTCGATGATGTCCCCGTCCTCAAACACGCCCTTGATGTAGCGGGTCACGTTCCGGGTGTAGGAATAGCGCAGCATCCCCACATTGGAGTGGGCCGCGGCGCCGAAGCCGATATAGTCGCCCAGACGCCAGTATTTCAGGTTGTGGCGGCTCTCGTAGCCCTGCCGGGAGAAGTTGGAGATCTCGTATTGGTGATAGCCCTGGCGCTCCAGAAGGTCCACGGCATACAGGTACATGTCCGCCTGGTCGTCCTCCGAGGGGAGCAGGGGGGAATCCTTGTACTGTTCATACAGGGGCGTCCCCTCCTCCAGCCGGAGGCCGTAGCAGGAGATATGGGCGGGCTTCAGCTTCAAAGCCTGGCGCAGGGTGTCCGCCCAGTCCTTCCGGCTCTGGCTGGGCAGGCCGTAGATCAGGTCCAGGGAGATATTTTTGATCCCCGCCCGCCGGACCCGGGCCACCGCCAGCTCCACCTGGTGCCAGGTGTGCCGCCGCCCGATCAGGCGCAGCAGCTCGTCGTTGGCGCTCTGGGCACCGATGGAGATGCGGTTCACGCCCTCCCGCCGGAGCTCCGAGATGTCCCGCTGCCGGACGCTGTCCGGGTTGCACTCCACGGTGATCTCGCTGTCCTTCAAAAGGCGCCCGCCCATTTTCAGCTCCTGCAGGATCTCCACCAGGCGCTTGGCGCCGTAGTAGCTGGGAGTGCCGCCGCCGAAAAACACGCTGTCGATGAAATAATCCTTCATCCGCGGCAGGGTCTCCTGGAGCTGGAGCAGGATGGCGTCCTGATAATAGGGCATCAGCTTCTCCCGGTCCGGCAGGCTGCAGAAATCACAGTAGGCGCACTTGGAGGCACAGAAGGGGATATGGATGTAGACGCCCAGGCGTTTTTCTTCGTTCATACTCTCTCCTAAAACAAGGTATACACCAGCTCACCGTAGGCAGCCGGGTCCTCCGGGACGTTCCCGGCGGCCAGCAGGGCCGTGGCATACAGGACCTGCACCATGCGCCGGGCCCGCTCCGGGTCCTCTGTCCGGGCCCGGTCCAGGGCGCGCACCGCGGCGTGCTCGGCGTTCAGCTCCAGCACCCGCTTGGCCAGCATGGCCTTGGGGTTGGCCCCGGGCAGGGCGTGGAAGTAGCGCTCCATCTCCAGGGTGATCTCCCCCTCCACGGTGAGACAGGCCGCATAGCGCCGGAGCGTGGGAGAGATTCGCACTCTCGCCACTCGGTCCCCCAGCTCCCCGGCCACAAAAGCCAGCAGCTCCCGGTACTCCTCCCGGGCTTTCTCCGCCCGGGCCCGGTCCTCCTCGCTCTCCAGGCCCAGGTCCTGAGAGGAGACGGAGCAAAAGCGCTTGTCCTCAAATTTTCCCAAAAGCTCGGCCACGAACTCGTCCGCCTCGGTGTCGAAGCAGAGGACGTCGTAGCCCCGGGCGCGGACCGGCTCGGTCTGGGGGAGCAGGGCCGCCCGCTGTACGGATTCGGCCACGGCGTAGTAGATGCGGCTCTGGCTCTCCGGCATGCGCTCCACGTATTCCTTCAGAGAGACGAGCTTCCCCTGTTCCGCGGACCAGTACAGCAGCAGCTCCGTGAGCATGTCCTTTTTGCTGTAGTCGGCCAGGATGCCGTAGCGCAGCTGCAGGCCGAAGGCGGCGTAAAAGCGCTCATAGCGCTCCCGGTCCGTGTCCAGGAGTTTTTTCAGCTCGGTGCGGACCTTCTTTTCCAGGCCGGCGCCGATGCGCTTGAGCTGCCGGTCGTGCTGCAGCAGCTCCCGGGAGATATTCAGGCTCAGATCCGGGGAGTCCACGATGCCCCGGACAAAGCGGAAGCAGTCGGGCAGCAGATCCGGGCACTTTTCCATGATCAGCACCCCGTTGGCGTACAGCCGCAGGCCGGGGGCGTAGTCCCGGGTGTAAAAGTCATAGGGTGCCTGGGCGGGGATGAACAGCAGACAGCGGCAGCTGACCTCCCCCTCGGCGTTCATGCGGATCACCGCCACCGGATCCTCGCTGTCGTGGAAGCTCTCCTTATAATACTCGGCGCAGTCGGCGTCCGTGGCCTCATCGCGGCTCCGCTGCCAGATGGGGACCATGGAGTTCACCGTCTCCTCCCGCTCCACCGTGCGGAAGGCGTACTTGTGGACCGCGTTTTCATCCAGCTCGCCGGTGTCGTACTTTTCCGTGACCTCCACCAGCATGCGGATGGGCCAGCGCACATAGTCCGAGGTCTTTTTCACCAGCTCCCGGAGGCGCTGGGAGCGGAGATACTGACTGTAGTCCTCCTCCGCCGTGTCCGGCTTGAGATAGAGGATCACGTCCGTGCCCACGCTCTCGCGCCGGCACTCCTCCACGGTGTAGCCGTCCGCCCCGTCGCTCTCCCAGCAGTGGGCCGTCTCTTCCCCGTAGCGCCGGGTGACTACCCGTACCCGGGAGGCCACCATGAAGGCGGCGTAAAAGCCCACGCCGAAGCGGCCGATCACATCCAGGGCCTCCCGGTCCTTTCCGGGGGCGTCCAGGCTCTCCCGGAAGACGGCGGTGCCGGACCGGGCGATGACGCCCAGGTTGTTTTCCAGCTCGTACTGGGACATGCCGATGCCGTTGTCGCTGACGGTCAGCGTCCGCGCCTCCTTGTCCGCCTGCAGGCGGATGAAGAAGTCGGAGCGCTCCAGGCCCACCTTCTCATCGGTCAGGGAGAGAAAGCACAGCTTGTCGATGGCGTCCGAGGCGTTGGAGATCAGCTCCCGGAGAAAGACCTCCTGGTGGGTGTAAATGGAGTTGATCATCAGATCCAGCAGCCGCGCCGATTCCGCTTTGAACGGTTTTTTAGCCAAGGTCCCAGCCTCCGTTGCAACTTATGATGCAAATAATCAATTTAATATTATACTTCCCCCTTCCGTAAAATTCAACAGCTTTTCGGCGGCAGCGGCCGATAAACGCACAGACGCCGCCCGCCATTTCGGGGCGCCCCCCGGGACCGCCGGGGCGAAGGCGGCAATATTGTGAACTTTCTGTAAATAAACACAAGGAGGATGGCGGGATCGACCGAAAAAACTGGAAAATTACACAGTTGCACCGGGGATGGATATATGCTAAATTATCTGCATACATGAATATTGTGCGAGCTGAACCCCGCAGAAGATCCCGCGGCGGATCAACTGAGGGAGGATCGCGCTCTGGAGAAGCTCACGATTTCGTGAGGGCCGAAGGTGCAAGACCTTGCGCTGCAAGGATGAATCTCTCAGGCAAAAGGACAGGGCAAAAACCCACGGGCGGCTGTGGGGGCGCTTTTGTTATTGCCGGGCTTCTCCCAATCGGAGAAGTCCGTTTTCGTTTCTTTTGCGCTTCATAAAACACTATATTGGAAGGAAACAAAAAGGAAAGAAAACCATAGAGGAGGAAGTATCCATGACTCTCAGCGAATTTATCACCAAGCTGGACGACATCGCGTGGGGCTCCGTCGTACTCTGTCTGCTGGTCGGCGTCGGCGTGATTCTCACCATCAGCACCCGATTCCTGCAGTTCCGCAAGTTTGGCTATGCCATGCGGAACACCCTGGGCAAGGTCTTCAAGAAGCAGACGGCCGGCCATGGCGAGGTCACGCCTCTCCAGGCGCTGACCACCGCGCTGGCCGCCACCGTGGGCACCGGCAACATCGCCGGCGTCACCGGCGCCATCGTGATCGGCGGCCCCGGCGCCGTCTTCTGGATGTGGCTCTCCGCGCTGGTGGGCATGTGCACCAAGTTTGCCGAGGTCACCCTGGCCGTCAAGTACCGGGAGCGCAACGACAAGGGCGACTGGGTAGGCGGTCCCATGTACTACATTAAGAACGGCCTGGGCGAAGGCTTCGGCTGGCTGGGCGTCCTGTTCTGCCTCTTCGGCGCGCTGGCTGCCTTCGGCATCGGCAACGCCACCCAGGTCCAGTCCATCGGCGAGTGCATCGGCTCTGCCATCGACGCCCTGGGCGGCAACGTCCGCGGCACCATGATCTCCTTCGCGGGCAATGAGTTCACCCTGTGCAACCTGATCGTGGGCATCATCGTAGCGGTCATCGTGGCGCTGGTCCTCTTCGGCGGCATCAAGCGCATCGGCTCCGTCACCGAGAAGATCGTCCCCGTCATGGCCGTGGTCTACATCGTCGCCTCCCTGGTGGTCATCTTCGCCAACATCGGTCACATCGGCCAGGTCTTCGCCATGATCTTCAAGGGCGCTTTCAATGCCGAGGCCGCGCTGGGCGGCGCCTTCGGCATCACCATCGCCTCCTCCATCACCAAGGGCATCGCCCGGGGCTGCTTCTCCAACGAGGCCGGTCTCGGCTCCGCGCCCATGGCCCACGCCGCCACCAGCGAGACCGATCCCGTCAAGCAGGGCATGTTCGGTATCTTCGAAGTCTTCATGGACACCATCGTGATCTGCACCCTGACCGCGCTGACCGTCCTGAGCTGCTACTGCTCCGGCGGCAACGAGATCGCCTGGGGCACCAGCGGCGGCGCCTCCATCGTCTCCGCCTCCCTGAGCTCCGTCCTGGGCGGGGGCCTCGGCAGCATTATCCTGGCCCTGTGCCTGGCGCTGTTCGCCCTGTCCACCATCCTGAGCTGGAGCCTCTACGGCACCCGCTGCTTCGAGTATCTCTTCGGGACCAAGTTCAGCGTCGCCTATAAGCTGGTGTTCGTTGTCTTCGCCATCATCGGCGCCACCATGTCCCTCTCCGACGCCTGGAACCTGGCCGACGCCCTCAACGGCTTCATGGCCATCCCCAACCTGATCGCCATCCTGGCCCTGAGCCCGGTGATCATCAAGCTGGTCCGGGAGCATTTTGCCAAGGACTGAGAAAGCCTGCACCCTTCAACGGAAAGCATAATGATATTCCCCCTGTGATCGGCGGTACAGATCCGCCGGTCACAGGGGGAAACTCATTTGCTATTGGAGTTTTCAGTGATCCATGGTTTTGCAGAATACCGCGCAGCAGCAGCGCTCGCACTCCGGCTTTCTCGCGGTGCAGACGGCCCGGCCGTGGAGCACCAGCCGGTGGCAGAAGTCGTTGCTCTTTTCCGCCGGCAGGATGGCGCGGAGCTGCCGCTCGATCTTCACCGGGTCCTTCTCGTTGTCCACCAGGCCCATGCGGTTGCTGAGCCGGATGCAGTGGGTGTCCACCACCACGCTGCCCGGGACGCCGAACACGTCCCCCAATATCAGGTTGGCGCTCTTGCGCCCCACCCCGGCCAGGGTCAGCAGATCGTCCATGTTGTCGGGCACCCGGCCGCCGAAGCGGTCCATGAGCTGGTTGGCCTGGAGGATCAGGTCCCGGGCCTTGCCGTGGTAAAAGCCGCAGGAGCGGATCAGCTCCTCCACCTCCCCGATCTCCGCGGCGGCCATGGCCGCCGGGTCCGGGAAGCGGGCAAACAGGGCGGGCGTCACCTGGTTGACCCGCGCGTCCGTACACTGGGCCGCCAGGCGCACCTGCACCAGCAGTTTCCATGCCTGGCGCTCGTCCAGACTGCAGTCCGCGTCCGGGTACTCTGCCTCCAGGGCGGCGATGATGCCGTCCACCTGTTCGGGTGTGCGCATGTCTTTTTCTCCTGTGCGTTTTATTTATTACTCAATATACCACAGCCGGTCGCTGTTGTACTTGGCAGGCAGGGAGACCCACTTCCCGTCCGTCGTCTCGATATGCCAGCCGTCGTCGTCGTGCTCCATCCAGCCGGATTCGTAGTCGGAGGAGATGTCCTCGTACCAGTACTGCCACACGGCGGGGTCCATGTCCGTGTTTTTCCAGAGCCAGCAGTCCGTGTCCTCGTCGTAATAGCTGTCCGCGTTGGCGTCATAATAGAGGATTTTATCCGCCCGGACCACGTCCGTGACCACATGGTAGCTGCCGTCGGCCTGCTTTTCCAGGTAGACGGGGGCGTCCAGGGCGGCCTCCTGGCCGGAGGCACCGCTGTTCTCGATGATCTGGATACCGGGGATATCCGGGGAGACGGTCTGGGCCTGGTGCCGGCGCATACTGCGGCTGATGCCCAGGATCATAATGACCATCGCCACAATGATCCAGAAATAGCCCCGGCTCTTTTTCCTTTTGATCTCCGGGTCGTAGGAGGCCTGGGATGCGGCGGCGCTCTCCTCCCGGGCGGCGTCCTCGCTGAGGATGCTGTCCAGCTCGGAGCGGATCTCCATGGTCCCGCCGCAGTTGGGGCACTTCAGGGAGTGGTCCTCCACCTCTCCGGCGCTCAGGTCCATGACGGTTTCGCTGTCGCAGTAGGGGCAGTGGCAGACCACGTTTTTGTAGTTGCCGTTCTCCTCAAAGGTCACACTGTCATAGCGCTGGCCGTTTTCGTCGTAATAGCCCTGCTGGTAGCTGGTGCCGGTCTTCACGTCCACCCAGGCCAGGGGGTAGTAGGCGTAGCTGTGGCGGCGGCCGTAATAGTAGATGGGCCGCTGGTGGGTGGCCGTCACGAAGCCGGTGGGCTGGTTCACCCGGGGACGCCAGGTCGCCGGGTGCGGGCGGGGCGCCGGGGCGCTGGCCGCGGGGGCGCTGGTCCAGCTGCTGGATGAATGCTGGCTGGGACCCTTGCCGGAGGCGGGCTTGCTGAAAGACGTGGACCGGCCGCTGAAAGAGGGCCGGGAGCTGTAGGAGCTGGAGGAATGGGAGCTGGGCCCCCGGGAGGAGCTGCCGGACGAGCGGAAGGAAGAGGAACGGAAGGAGCTTCCGGAAGAGTGGAAGGAAGAAGAGTGAGAGCTGGAACTGTGTCCTCTGGGCGGCATATAAAGACCCTCCTGTCATTTGGGATTTTTCTATGATAATCCTGTTTTCCCATAAAAAGGCAGCCCCTTTTTATGGGAGTTTAAGTATAGCACATGCGGCGGCAAATGACAACCGAAAAGCCGCAGAGAAAAAGGGGCCTGCGGCAAAACAGGCCCCTTTCGCTCTCTATTCGGCTTTCAAATATCCAGGGCGCAGACGTCCTCCACCGTCTCCCGGCGCACGGCGAGAAAGCTCTCGCCGCGGCGGAGCATCACCACCGGCGGACGGGGGAAGCGGTTGTAGTTGGAGGCCATGGAGTAGTTATAAGCCCCCGTGGTGCATACGGCCACCCGGTCGCCCCGATGGGTACCCACCGGCAGGCTGATGGCGGGCTGGATGATATCGCCGCTCTCGCAGCAGCGCCCGGCCAGATCGTAAATGGCCCGCAGACCCCGGCGCTTTTCGGTGTGCAGCACGGTGTACTCCGCTCCGTAGAGACAGTAGCGGGGATTGTCGGTCATGCCGCCGTCGGTGATCACATAGCTCTTGTAGCCGGGGATGCGCTTGACGCTGCAGACGGTGTAGACCGTCATGCCCGCATCGGCCACGATGCTGCGGCCCGGCTCCATCAAAAAGTTGGGCAGAGGCAGATCGGCGGCGCTGAGCTTCTCCTTCAGCCGGGCGGCCACCTCCCGCAGACGGGCGGGGATGTCCGAGTGGGGATCGTCATCCGTGTAGCGCACACCGTAGCCGCCGCCCAGGTTCAGCTCGCGGAAGGTGATGTCCAGCTCGTCCCGCACCTCGGCCATGAAGCCGACCATGAGATCCACCGTGCGCAGGTAGACGTTTTCAAAGAACACCATGGAACCCACATGGCAGTGCAGGCCCGCCACATCCAGGTTTTCCATGGTCATGGCGGCGCGCACGAACTCCATGGCCTGCCCCGTCTCGATGGGGACGCCGAACTTCACGTCCACCGCGCCGGTGTTGATGGCCGCATAGGTGTGGGGGTCGATGCCGGGGGTGATGCGCAGCAGCACCTTCTGCCGGATGCCCCGGGCCTCGGCGGCCTCGTTGAGGGAGATCAGCTCATCTCCGTTGTCCACGATGAAACAGCCCACTCCCTTATCCAGGGCGAAGGCGATGTCCGCGTCGGTCTTGCCGTCCCCGTGGTAGTAAATGTTTTCGGCGGGGAAGCCCGCGGAGAGAGCGGTGGCGATCTCCCCGGGAGATACCGCGTCGATGCCCATGCCCTCCTCGGCCATGATACGGTACATCTGCCGGAAGGAGGCCGCCTTGCCGGCGTAGAGGGGCCGGGAGCCCTCTCCGAAATAGTCCCGGAAGGCCTCCAGATACATCCGGCAGTTTTGACGGATGCGATCCTCGTCCATTAAGTACAGCGGCGTTCCGTAGCGGTCGGCCAGCGCGTTCACGGACTGTCCGGCGAACAGCAGCGCGCCGCTCTCGTCGCGGGTGATGTTGTCTGTCAGCATGGGCTTTTCTCCTGTCATTGTAGTTTTATCAATTTAACACGCTAATAAGAGAAAGTCAAGCCCTGTTGTCCGGGACTTGCCCCGGGAAAAAAAGGGTAGTATAATATATGATAAGACTTTTGCAAGGGGGGATCGCCTGTGCCCCGGAACACCTACCGTCCCCTGGCGGACGAGCTGCGCCCCACGGAGCTGGACGACGTGGTGGGCCAGAACCACATATTGGGAGAGGGCGGGCTGCTGCGCCGGATCATCGAGAGCGGCCAGATCCCCAACATGATCTTTTACGGGCCCTCCGGCACCGGCAAAACCACGGTGGCCCGGATCATCGCCGAAAAGACCAACCGCTCGCTGCGGAAGCTGAACGCCACCACGGCGGGCCTTTCGGACATCCGCTCCATCATCGACGAGCTGGACACCATGCTGGCCCCCAACGGCATCCTGCTCTATCTGGACGAGATCCAGTATTTCAACAAAAAGCAGCAGCAGAGTCTGCTGGAATTCATAGAGAACGGATCCATCACCCTGATCGCCTCCACCACGGAGAACCCGTATTTCTACGTATACAACGCGGTGCTGTCCCGCAGCACGGTGTTCGAGTTCAAATCCATCTCTCCCCGGGAGGTGGAGGGGGCGGTGCAGCGGGCGCTTCGGCTGCTGTCGGAACGGGAGGGGCTGGAGGCCCGCTGCGAGCCGGAGGTGGTGCGTCTGGTGGCCCAGGGCTGCGGCGGCGACGTGCGCAAGGCTCTGAACGCGGTGGAGCTGCTGTTTGCCGCGGCGCCGCGGCGGGACGGAGCCGTGCTGCTGACGGCCGAGGACGCCCGGGCCGTGACCCAGCGCAGCGCCATGCACTACGACCGGGAGGGGGATGAGCATTTTGACGCCGTCTCCGCCCTGATGAAATCCCTCCGGGGCTCGGACCCGGACGCGGCGCTCCACTATCTGGCCCGTCTGCTGGAGGCCGGGGACCTGCCGGGGGCCTGCCGGAGGATCCTCTGCTCCGCCAGCGAGGACATCGGCCTTGCCTACCCCCAGGCCGTCCCCATCGTGAAGGCCTGCGTAGACACGGCGCTGCAGCTGGGCCTGCCGGAGGCGCGGCTGCCCCTGGCGGAGGCGGTGCTGCTGCTGGCCACCGCGCCCAAGTCCAATTCCGTGGTCATGTCCATCGACGCGGCCATGGCCGACGTCCGCTCGGGCAAGGCGGGGCCCGTGCCCCGGGAACTGCAGAACGTCCACGCGGACGGGACCGGCTTCGAACGGGAGCAGGGCTATCTCTACCCCCACAGCTTCCCTCACCACTGGGTCCGCCAGCAGTACCTGCCGGACAATCTGAAGGACGCCCGCTACTACGAGTACGGCGACAACAAGACCGAGCAGGCCGCCCGGGCCTACTGGGACGCGATCAAGAAATGAGGCGACGGGAATGGATGTGCGTCTGGGCGACACGCTGACAATGAAAAAGCAGCACCCCTGCGGCTCTGACCGCTGGTTGGTGCTGCGCATCGGGGCGGACTTCCGCCTCCGCTGTCTGGGCTGCGGCCGGGAGGTCCTGGGCCCCCGGCAGAAGTTTGAAAAGCAGATCCGGAAGATCGAGCGCCCGGAGAGCTGAAACCGGGGCCGGGGACCATCCCCGCCCCCGCCGCATCAACAAGTAAAGGAGGCTCTCCATGCAGACGGTCATCATCAAGCTCCTGTCCATGTTCTTTCCCCTGACTCTGGGCTATGTGCTCAAGGCCATCGGCTTTTTCGGTCCCACAGACTACCGGATCCTGGCAAAGATCACCATCAATGTCACCCTGCCCTGCGCGGTGATCGCCTCCTTCGGCTCCCAGCGGCTGGACATGAGCCTGTTGGGCGTGGCGGTGGCGGCCTTTATCCTCAACATTCTCAACAGCCTGTACGCGGTGCTCACGTCCCGTCCCCTCCGGGACAAAAAGCTTCGCTGCCTGGATATCATGTGCGTCACCGGCTTCAACATGGGGAATTTCCTGATCCCCTTCGCCCAGCAGTTCATGGGGAACACCGGCGTGGCGGTGGCGGCGCTCTTTGACGCGGGCAACTCCCCCATGTGCACCGGCGGCCACTACATCGTGGCCAGCAGCGTCTGCCGCACGGACGGAGAGAAGCTGACGGTCCGGGATGTGCTGCGCCGGCTTTTCACCTCCGTGCCGCTGGTGGTCTATATCCTGATGATCCTGTGTGTCCTTCTGCGCATCCCCATCCCCGCCCCGGTGACGCAGATCTGTCAGCTCACCGGCAGCGCCAACGCCTTTGTGTCCATGTTCATGATGGGGATGATGTTTGAGATCCGTTTCAACCGGACTTACCTGAAGGAGGCAAGCTTCGTGCTGGTGAGAAAGTACCTCTTCGCCCTGGCCGCGGCCGTCGTCTTCTATACCCTTACCCCCTTTGATCTGTCGGTCCGGAAGGTCCTGGTGCTGTGCGCCTTTGCCCCCATCCCCAGCCTGTCCGCCATTTTCACGGAGCGCTTCAAGGGAGACGTGGGCCTGTGCAGCTTCATTACCTCCTGCTCCTTTATCATCAGCTCTCTGATCATCGCCGTTCTGGTGGCAGTGCTGTAAGCGGGCCGCAGCGTTCTTGTTGACAAGGCCCCAGACTTTTTCGGCGATTAAAAAAAGTGAGGCGAAAATTCGCCTCACTTTTTTCTTGTTTTTTATTGCTTACCGGGGGTACTTGATGGCGGCCTGCGCAGCGGCCAGACGGGCGATGGGCACACGGAAGGGGCTGCAGGACACGTAGTCCAGGCCGATCTTGTGGCAGAACTCCACGCTGGAGGGATCGCCGCCGTGCTCGCCGCAGATGCCCAGGTGCAGGTCGGGACGGGTCTTGCGGCCCAGCTCCGCGGCCATCTTCACCAGCTTTCCTACGCCGACCTGGTCCAGGCGGGCGAAGGGATCGCTCTCGTAGATCTTGCGGTCATAGTAGGCGCCCAGGAACTTGCCGGCGTCGTCGCGGGAGAAGCCGAAGGTCATCTGGGTCAGGTCGTTGGTGCCGAAGGAGAAGAACTGAGCCTCGGTGGCGATCTCGTCGGCGGTCAGAGCGGCGCGGGGGATCTCGATCATGGTGCCGATCTCGTAGGTCATGTCAGTCACGCCGGCGTTCTTCAGCTCTTCATCGGCGGTGGCGACTACCACGTTCTTCACGTACTTGAGCTCCTTGACCTCGCCCACCAGGGGGATCATGATCTCGGGCTGGATCTTCCACTCGGGGTGCTTCTTCTGCACGTTGATGGCGGCGCGGATGACGGCACGGGTCTGCATCTCGGCGATCTCCGGGAAGGTGACGGCCAGACGGCAGCCGCGGTGACCCATCATGGGGTTGAACTCGTGCAGACCGGCGATGATGGCCTTGATCTGCTCCACGGTCTTGCCCTGGGTGTTGGCCAGCAGCTCGATCTCTTCCTCGGTGTTGGGGACGAACTCGTGCAGCGGGGGATCCAGGTAACGGATGACCACGGGCCGGCCCTCCAGAGCCTCGTAGAGCTGCTCAAAGTCGCCCTGCTGATAGGGCAGGAGCTTGGCCAGCGCAACCTTGCGCTCTTCCACGGTGTCGGAGCAGATCATCTCGCGGATGGCCGCGATACGGTCGGCCTCGAAGAACATATGCTCGGTACGGCACAGGCCGATGCCCTCGGCGCCCAGCTCCTTGGCCTTCTTGGCGTCCCGGGGGGTGTCGGCGTTGGTGCGGACCCGCAGCTGACGGTACTTGTCGGCCCAGCCCATGATGCGGCCGAAGTAGCCGGAGATGGAAGCGTCCTCGGTGGGGATCAGGCCATCGTAGATGTTGCCGGTGGAGCCGTCCAGGGAGATGCAGTCGCCCTCGTGGAAGGTCTTGCCGCCCAGGGTGAACTTCTTGTTCTCCTCGTCCATGGTGATGTCGCCGCAGCCGGACACGCAGCAGGTGCCCATGCCGCGAGCCACCACGGCCGCGTGGGAGGTCATGCCGCCGCGGACAGTCAGGATGCCCTGGGCGGACTTCATGCCGGTGATATCCTCGGGAGAGGTCTCCAGACGGACCAGGACAACCTTTTTGCCCTGCTCCTTCCAGGCCACGGCGTCCTCAGCGGAGAAGACGATCTGGCCGCAGGCGGCGCCGGGGGAGGCGCCCAGGCCCTTGCCGATGGGCTTGGCAGCCTTCAGCGCGGCGGTGTTGAACTGGGGATGCAGCAGGGTGTCCAGGTTCCGGGGGTCGATCATCAGGACGGCCTGCTTCTCGTCGATCATGCCCTCGTCCACCAGGTCGCAGGCGATCTTCAGAGCGGCGGGCGCGGTGCGCTTGCCGTTGCGGCACTGGAGCATGTAGAGCTTGCCGTTCTCCACGGTGAACTCCATGTCCTGCATGTCGCGGTAGTGCTCCTCCAGGATGCCGCAGACCTTCACAAAGTCGGCGTAAGCCTGGGGGAACTTCTCTTCCATCTGGGAGAT